>NZ_JBJDRG010000079.1:0-543 GCF_044987325.1 Rhizobium sp. ZW T2_16 | reverse complement strand
TTACCGTTCACGCCGTCGCATTCGATGCGACCGACCAGGCCTCGGTTGCGGCAGGGGTCGCTCGCATCGAAGCGGAGATCTGCGCGATAGACATTCTCATCAACAATGCCGGCATGCAGTATCGTTCGCCGCTGGAAGACTTTCCGGCCGACAAGTGGCAGCAGCTTCTGACAACCAATATTTCCAGCGTGTTTTATGTCGGTCAGGCTGTCGCCCGCCACATGATCGCCCGCGGTCACGGCAAGATCATCAACATCGCCTCGGTGCAGAGCGAACTTGCCCGTCCCGGCATCGCGCCTTACACGGCCACCAAGGGCGCGGTCAAAAACCTCACCAAAGGCATGTCCACCGACTGGGCCAAGCACGGCCTGCAGGTCAATGCCATTGCGCCCGGCTATTTCAAGACACCGCTCAATCAGGCACTGGTCGACAATCCGGAATTTTCCGCATGGCTGGAAAAGCGCACGCCGGCTGCCCGCTGGGGCAATGTCGATGAACTGGTCGGCGCGGCCGTCTTCCTGTCGGGCAAGGGTTCCTCTTTCG
>NZ_JBJDRG010000078.1:0-555 GCF_044987325.1 Rhizobium sp. ZW T2_16 | reverse complement strand
CGGTTCTTGATGTCGTAAAACAGATGGCGCCCAACCCGATTTCCATCTTTCCAGCATTCAGCCAGGAAAGCTTCAAAATAGAGTGGCGATGTCTTATTCAGCGCTGCCCGGTTTCTGTCTCGAGGTGCGCTGGAAGTAAGCCAATTCGCGATGCTGCGACGCTCATATCCGGTCCGCCTTGCGATCTCGCTGTAGGTGAGGCCCTGCTGCCGCAAAGCTTGAAGCATCTCGAATATCTCCTGACGAGATTGCCTGTGCGCCAAGCGGGCACGGCGTTGTTGTGACCTCGCGCTGGCGATAGCATCTTCGGAGAGTATCGGCCTAACATGGGCGTGACCATAAACGCTGATCTGCTCCTTGATTGCCTCCTTCAGATTTTGAACCAGATGAAAACGGTCAGCCACCTGGCGGGCCTGAGGCGCGCCCTCTCGCGCTGCCTGAGCATACAAACCACAGCGATCTCGGCTCACGACCTTGATTGTCGGACGCTCTTGCAACCAAGATCTTGCGCTCTCGACGCTGCGGTCTTCCAAAACATCGACAACCGAATGACGC
>NZ_JBJDRG010000077.1:0-614 GCF_044987325.1 Rhizobium sp. ZW T2_16 | reverse complement strand
AGGAGGTTTCCCGATGACGGTATCAGTCGAGACACGCAATCTCTCCATTACTTTCGGCCACGGGCCAACAGCGCTCAAGGTCCTTCCCGACATATCCTTCCTGGTGGAGCCGGGAGAATGTTTCGGCTTGGTGGGCGAAAGCGGATCGGGCAAATCCACCGTGCTGCGCTGCATCTCGATGCTAACCGACTTCTGGAAGGGAGAGATCCTGATCAACGGAAAGTCCGTGCGCGACATGCCGCTGATCGAACGCTGCCGCACGCTGCAGATGGTTTTCCAGGATCCTTACGGTTCGCTGCATCCGCGCCAGTCGGTAAGAACCGTGCTTTCGGAGCCGCTGAGAATCCACAAGCTCACAAATCACGAGGAGCGGATGCAGAAAGTGCTGTCCGATGTCGGACTGCCCGTCTCCTTTCTCGATCGTTTTCCGCATCAGCTTTCCGGCGGGCAGCGCCAGCGTGTCGCAATTGCGCGGGCGCTGATCCTTGAGCCTTCGCTGCTGCTTCTGGACGAGCCGACATCGGCTCTCGATGTTTCCGTGCAGGCGGAAATCCTCAACCTTTTGCAGCGCCTGCGCGAAGAACACGGATTCACCTACATCATGGTGACGCATG
>NZ_JBJDRG010000076.1:0-640 GCF_044987325.1 Rhizobium sp. ZW T2_16 | reverse complement strand
CTCAAGGCCCAGGAGGTGTTGGGCCGTGACGAGGCCGGGGCATTGGTCGAAGACTTCCTCGGTGAACTGGCAGCCACCTTGCGCACTATTGGTTTCAGCAGATTTATCGTGGCCGGTGGAGAAACGTCAGGCGCGGTTTCCGCAGCTCTGTCTATCAATGCCCTGGAGATCGGGCCCGAGATTGATCCGGGTGTGCCGTGGACGAGAGCGACAGACGCTGGAGGACCGGCGCTTGCCTTGAAGTCGGGAAATTTCGGCGCGCCGGACTTCTTTGAAAAAGCCAGGAGAATGTGCCCGTGATCGCCATCATATCTGAAGAGACGAAAGTCCGGGACGAGATTGCATCGGTTGGCAGATCGCTTTTCGATCGTGGTCTTTCTCCGGGCTCGACCGGAAACATCAGCGTCCGGCTATCGTCCGGGGAGGTTCTCATGACCCCGACGAACGCATCGTTGGGAACGCTTGATGCCAACCGCATCTCTAGATTTTCTGCGGAAGGCGTTCATCTCGAAGGCGACAAACCGACAAAAGAAGCATTTCTGCACCAGTGCGTTTACTGCAACCGCAGGGCTGCCAACGCCGTCGTTCATCTTCATTCAACTCACGCGGTTGCACTCAGCATCCTGCCGGAAATCAATCG
>NZ_JBJDRG010000075.1:0-646 GCF_044987325.1 Rhizobium sp. ZW T2_16 | reverse complement strand
CGATGTACGGATGCGTCTTGCGGTGTGTGCCGACGATTCCCTCGGGACCGATGAGAACTGCGCTGTTGTAGAACAATCCGCTGGTCGCATCGACTTCGGGCATACCCACGACGATGTAGCAGTTACGACGGGACGCGATCTCGGCGAACGTCTCGGTGGTGGGGCCGGGGATCTGCTCGACGACGGTTGCCGCTTCCTCGGTGTCGTGGAAGCAGTAGCCGGTGGTTGCCATCTCGGGTGTCGTGATCAGGCGCGCTCCGTCCGACGCCGCCTTCTCCACGAGATCGCTCAGAGCGGCGACGTTCGATTCCTTCGCGAACAGCGTGGGCTCGAATTGTACGGCTGCTGCAGTGAATATCATGACGCCACAATCCTTTCGGCGATGAGGGTATCGTTCGATTTCGGTGGTTCGTAGAACTGTCCGCGGGTTGCCATCGTGAGCGGAACGTAGAGAAGAGGACCGAGAAGCATGGCGATGAACGACGCGTAATACGACGGGTAGAGTCCGAACACGCCGAGCCCGCCCACCGCGACGCCCGCTGCCATGGCGACGATGCCGCAGGGGTTCCAATTGCGCACTCGCCCTTCGCGGAACTCGATGTTGTCGCGGGGTGCCAGGCCGAGCAGTCTTCTGCATACGAAGTAG
>NZ_JBJDRG010000074.1:0-653 GCF_044987325.1 Rhizobium sp. ZW T2_16 | reverse complement strand
CCCAGGTCATCGCCCACGCGGTCTGGCTCTACTTTCGGTTTCCGCTAAGCCTGCGCCTTGTCGAGGAATTGCTGCTGGAGCGCGGCATCGCCGTCTCCTATGAAACGATCCGCCGCTGGGGAAAGAAGTTCGGCCCGGATTATGCGCGTCGCCTTCACCGCAAGAAGCCCAACGGGAGCGATGTGTGGCATCTGGACGAGGTCGTCATCACCATTGCTGACAGGAAACACTGGCTCTGGCGGGCCGTCGATCAGGATGGGTATGTGCTTGACGAAATCGTCCAGCCCCGACGTGACACCAAGGCCGCCAGGCGATTGCTGACCCGCCTTCTGAAGAAGCAGGGTATCGCACCGAAGCGTATGATAACGGACAAATTGCGCTCCTATGGAGCAGCCCGGCGACAGGTCATGCCGCAGGTCGAACACCGATCCCACAAAGGTTTGAACAACCGGGCCGAGAATTCTCATGTGCCGCTGCGAAAGCGGGAGCGGATGATGCAGGGTTTCCGATCACCAGGAGGCCTTCAGCGCTTCGTGTCTGTCTTCTCCGCCGTTCGTAACCACTTCGTCCAAACCCTTTCGCAACGCTCCGCATTCCAAAACCGCGTTCACCGTATCCAGGCGATCGCAGAGTGGAAAGTTGCAGCCGAAGCC
>NZ_JBJDRG010000073.1:0-682 GCF_044987325.1 Rhizobium sp. ZW T2_16 | reverse complement strand
AATCCGCGTCGGCGCTCTTCTCAACGAGTGAGCGAAGGTCCATCATGTCTTTGGTCATCGGTGGTCTTTCCATCAGGTTGTGCTTGAACAACCCAACCCTACCGGAAAATCCCGATGACCACCCTTACTCAGCTACACCATCTCCCGGGACACGATCTTTAAATTTTCCGAGAATAGCGCCCCTGTCTGCAGCGGACGGAATTTCTTTTATAAGGAAGATATCCGCGTATGCCTCTCTAAGAGCTTCTGCCATCACCTTCTTGGATCGAGAATGATCCCGATAACTGTGATAACGAGAAGTTGGTTTTCCATCAGGGGAGAGGAAGCCGAGAGCTTTTAACAACGGTATGTATGCTCGGTCATTCGATGAGCTGAACCCCCAGTCTTTAAGAAGTTGCGTCGTAAACTGTTCAGGTGCCTGACCACCTTTTAATTTGTCAAAGAAATCTTGAACTCGCCCTGACCCTACAAGGTACGTATTAGTGAGCATAACAACATGACCTTTTAAGCGTTAATCCCGGCGGCGAACTCAATCACCGCGGGGATCAGCTTATCGTAACCGCCCGATTGGCGCCGCCTGCCGCCTAAGGCCTTGATGGCCTAAGACACGTGTTTAACGACGTCGTTAGCGACGTGTCTTATGCGGGGATTGCGATGCGCGTTGAAATTCTTGGGCAAGAGC
>NZ_JBJDRG010000072.1:0-701 GCF_044987325.1 Rhizobium sp. ZW T2_16 | reverse complement strand
ATCAGATCGGCTTTGCCGTTCATCCAAAGCGATGGGTTGTGGAGCGATTCTTCGCATGGATCAGTCGAAATCGGCGACTATGGAAAGACCCGGAGGCAACGATAAAGTCGGCCGAAGCATTTCTCTAAACCGCATCCATCATGACGCTGACCAGACGCATCGCACGGTCATCATGAATTATCGGACAGATGGGGTGATTGGGGTCTACGCCGAGGGGGTGGCTGCTCCCTTCAGGATGTAGCAACGTGGTCCCTGACGAAACGGCCACACGCATCGAGAGGAAGCAGCCATGATGTATTATGCCGGAATGGATGTATCTTTGGAAGAAACATCGATTTGTATCGTCGACGAGACGGGCCGGATCGTGAAGGAGATGCGGGCGATCAGTGAGCCTCCGGCGCTGGTCACAGCGCTCGAGGAGTTCGGTTTGCCGATGGAGCGCATCGGCCTTGAAGCGTGCTCTCTGGCGGCTTGGCTGCATGACGGGTTGCGGAGCGCAGGACTGGCAGCCGTCTGCATCGAGACGCGCCAGGCCAATGCGGCGATGAAGACGATGCCGAACAAGACCGATCGCAATGATGCGCGTGCCTTAGCGCAGATCATGCGCACGGGCTGGTTCCGGCAGGTGCATGTCAAAAGCCGCCAATGCCGGCTATGGCGATCGCTTTTGGTGGCGCGGCGAACAGTGATGAACGAGATGC
>NZ_JBJDRG010000071.1:0-720 GCF_044987325.1 Rhizobium sp. ZW T2_16 | reverse complement strand
CACCGGACGAATTGCAGGAATGAAAGATGTCGAAAGGAAATCTAAAAAGATGTCGCGTTAGCAACACGGCAACGAAGAAACTCGTTTAAAATCCGCTTGACCGGATGCAGGCGATTAGACAACGGATACGAACTTACGACCAGTCAATTTCGCCGCCAGTATTCTGGTAGAACAGTGACTTAATTGTCGTCAGGTCAATCAAGCTCGATCAAACGATCACCGGTGTGCTTCATGTCACGCCACGTTTTGTACAAGCGGCTTCGGCGCGGCGCAGAGGCGTAGGCGCCATAGGTTGCGCGTTTTCACAGCTTGTCACGCTCTTCAGGCGCCGGCAGGGCTCGAAGGCTTCGTTTAGGATTGTTGCTTGATCGCTCGATTCGTTGGGAAGGAGGGCGCTTTCGGCTCATGAAGTCCTTTATGCCAGTGTATCGGACAAGCGATACCGATGCTTGTTAGATCGCATCATAAATCAGATTGTTGTCGGTATGTTCTCGGTCGTCGGAGAATTAAGTGTGACAATAGAGCTGACAAAAAAAGAAATCGACCGCAGCTTTCAGGACATTCCCAACGACAGACACAGCGAAGCCGAGCAGCTTAGAGTCCTCTCTGATTGGGGTCGTTGAAGTCAAGCTGCTCCAATCTTCATTTCGGATCATACCGCCCCGCGGGTCACTCGCTTCTCTTCGCGGTCGGCGCATGCCCGCCGCATGATGGGGTCAG
>NZ_JBJDRG010000070.1:0-723 GCF_044987325.1 Rhizobium sp. ZW T2_16 | reverse complement strand
GGGCCTGCTGACCGGCCTCTGGTACAACGAGAAGATCCTCGCCGACAACGGCCTCGAGGTCCCCACGACGTTCGAGGATCTCGTCGAGGTCGCGGACAGGCTGAGCGACAAGGGCATCGTCACGATCTCCAACGGCGCGAACCAGTCGTCCTTCAGTGTCTGGTCCTTCCTCGTGTGGCTGGACCGCTTCGGCTACGAGGACCGGATCGACGGCATCCTCGACGGCTCCGACAGCTACTCGAACCCCGACTTCCTGCGCATGTACGAGCACATCGCCGAGCTGCGCGACGCCGGCGCCTTCGCCACGAACGTGTCGACCCAGACCTACCAGCAGGCCGTCGACCAGTTCCTCCAGGGGAAGGCCGCCATGCTCGACGCCGGAGTCTGGGCCTCCAGCGCCATCCAGGAGTCCGAGGTCGCCGCAGACACGGGCTTCTGGGCCGGTCCGCAGTTCAGCGACGGGGTCGGCGAGCAGAACATCGTGATGAACGTCGCCTCCGCACCGCTCGTCGTCGATCACAAGGTGGCCGACGACCCCGCGAAGCTCGCGGCCGTCGAGAAGCTCCTCGCCTTCTACTACAGCGACGAGGCGCAGCAGCTGATGGTCGACAACGGCCAGCCCCCGGTCACCGACTACGAGCCGCAGCTCGACGCCACGACGCAGAGCGCCCTCAAGAGCGCGCTCGACGCGACCACGGCCGACGGAGTCACGAGCCCACGAGA
>NZ_JBJDRG010000069.1:0-798 GCF_044987325.1 Rhizobium sp. ZW T2_16 | reverse complement strand
TCAATCTCCTTGAAAGGAGTTTGCCATGCGCCGTCACGAATTGAGCGACGAAGAATGGGCTATCATCGCACCTCTCTTGCCGACCAATAGCCGTGGAATTGAACGTGTCGATGACCGCCGGGTGATCAACGGCATTCTGTGGCGTTTCAGGACTGGTTCGTCCTGGCGGGATGTGCCGGAGCGTTATGGTCCACGCACGACGCTTTACAATCGGTTCTCCCGCTGGCGCAATGCGGGCGTCTGGGATCGTCTTCTGGACGCCGTTTCAAGGCGTTACGATGGAGACATCGTGATGATCGACAGTTCTTGTGTTCGCGTTCACCAGCATGGTGCCAACGCTAAAAAGGGGGCTCTGCCGATCCTTGCATGGGACGTTCTCGCGGCGGCCTGACGACAAAAATCCATGCTCTTGTCGATGCAGATGGCAGACCGGTTCGGCTGGAACTCACCGCAGGCCAGGCCGCCGATGCACCCATGGCTGAAACGCTGTTGAGCGACTTGCAGCCCGGCGCGACAATCCTTGCCGACAAGGCATACGACACCGATGCAATTCGTAACTTTGCCAAGCAACGCAAATGCTGGGCGAATATCCCTGCAAAGGCCAATCGAAAGCAGACATTCAGCTTCAGCCGCTGGGTCTACCGTCAGCGCAATCTTGTGGAACGGTTCTTCAACCGTATCAAACAGATGCGGGGCCTCGCCACGCGATACGACCGACGTGCCGATAACTATCTCGCCGCTCTCAAGCTTGCCGCAACGAGGATATGGATTGCCTCAGCTAATGAGTCCGCGTCCTAG
>NZ_JBJDRG010000068.1:0-813 GCF_044987325.1 Rhizobium sp. ZW T2_16 | reverse complement strand
CGTCGCCTTAAGTTTGGCTATGGCACGGTGATCGACATCGGCCAGGTTTCAGGCGCTGATCGACATGGTGATATCTCGCCATGCCGCGATAGCGTGAGAGCGAAGCTTTCGATGATCTGCTGCGGTCAGATGTTTGCGGTGAAGAAGAAAGAGGTTGGCGATCTGGCCATGGGTGGAAATGAAACGCTGGCATTGCCGTGCCGACTTGAAGCGCATCATGCGCCGTTCGCGTCGTCGCAAAGGCAGGTGTGAATTCTCGGCTCGGTTGTTGAGACCCTTGTGTGAGCGATGCTCGATGCCAGGCATCAGCTCCGCCTTCGCGGCAGAGTAGGACCGCAATCTGTCCGTGACCATCACCCGCGGGGTGGCGCCCTGGCCTTTGAGCAGCTTTCGCATCAGCCGTACCGCTGCGCGCTTGTTCCTTCGGCTTTGCAGTAGCGCATCGAGGACATAGCCGTTGGCATCGACGGCGCGCCACAGCCAATATTTCTTTCTCTTGATCGTCACCAACATCTCATCAAGCTGCCACTTATCGGCAAAATGGCCTCGCGAGCGCCGGCGAAGTTGGTTGGCGAATTTGAGACCGAACTTCGCAGCCCATTCCGACACGGTCTGGAACGAGACGTCAATGCCGCGCTCGGCAAGCAGATCTTCGACGTCACGAAAGCTGAGCGGAAACCGGTAATAGAGCCAGACCGCATGGGCAATGATCTCGGCGGGGAAACGGTGGCGTCTAAAGTGAGCAGGCGAAATCTCGGTCATGGTCACTGAATACCAGCACGGTCACAACAAAGTCGTTAAGCCGACGCTACC
>NZ_JBJDRG010000067.1:0-822 GCF_044987325.1 Rhizobium sp. ZW T2_16 | reverse complement strand
AAGGAGGCAGCTAACCACGGTAGGGTCAGCGACTGGGGTGAAGTCGTAACAAGGTAGCCGTAGGGGAACCTGCGGCTGGATCACCTCCTTTCTAAGGAAGCTGTGGAACTGGTAAGACGCTGAGACAAGTCTCGGATGAACCTTCCCGTGCTTTTTAGAACATAGATGGCGCCAGTCAGGCGACCATCGAAAACGTAATACGCCACGGAATATCCTTGCGATATCGGATGGTATGGCGAAAACCGCCGACTACGTTTCTCTTTCTTCATTAGGATATGAACCATTGAGTGCGCTCACGGGCTGTTCGCACCTTCGGTGCTGCCCTCCGCGAGGGCGCCGGCCAACTTTTAGGGTTGATGGCGGCGACGGCCTCTGGCCTGTATTGGCGAGCGTTACTTAACGTAGAGTTTGTCGAGATCGGGCCTGTAGCTCAGTTGGTTAGAGCACACGCTTGATAAGCGTGGGGTCGGAAGTTCAAGTCTTCCCAGGCCCACCATTCTCCTTTTTAAGGTGTTTGGTTTGTTCGATCTTGACCCTCCTGATGGCATTGTCATCGGGTGTTGCGATGGTTGGGGCTGTAGCTCAGCTGGGAGAGCACCTGCTTTGCAAGCAGGGGGTCAGCGGTTCGATCCCGCTCAGCTCCACCAATTCGCTTTTGGTGTCGAGATGACGGGTACATATCCTTTGAAGAAGTAAAAGTTTGCATCGCTTCGATGAAGCGCATGCCTGTTCTGCAAAAATCGTGAAGAGAAGATTGATCTGGAGGCTTCCAGGTCTGGGTTTTACCGCAAGGTAAGCCTGGGTTTGAAGCTGATCCTTATG
>NZ_JBJDRG010000066.1:0-1044 GCF_044987325.1 Rhizobium sp. ZW T2_16 | reverse complement strand
CTTAGAGTCCTCTCTGATTGGGGTCGTTGAAGTCAAGCTGCTCCAATCTTCATTTCGGATCATACCGCCCCGCGGGTCACTCGCTTCTCTTCGCGGTCGGCGCATGCCCGCCGCATGATGGGGTCAGGTAGGCAAGGTGTCTCAATCTGTTTCACGACCTTGAGCAATTGCCTCAGGTTCGGGACTCTAAACGAGATCACCTTGCCCATCGTCCCCACGGGAACGATCCGATTAGCCTTTTCAGGCAGAACCTGCTGTTTGTGTTTTATCTCTCCGATTGTTCATCATCACGCTGCTTCGAGGTCGGCCTGCTTTCCGAAACGGAATTCGGAACCGTCGCACCACATCCGATGCAGGATCACTGCCAGTTTACGGGCTACTGCGACGCGCGCCCGCGCCATACCGCGACGTTTGGCGATGCCCATGCCCCAAGCTCTTAGGCTCGACCATTTCTTCGACCGGACGAGCAGCGAATGGGCCGCTTCGTAAAGCGCGGTTCGTGCGATCTCGTCACCACATCGGCTGATCTTACCCTGGATGTCGGTCTCGCCGGATTGATAGCGGGACGGCGTCAGACCAAGATGGGCACCGACATCGCGCGATCGACGAAAGCGATCGGGGCAGTCGATGGTGGCACGGAACGCCAGCGCTGTGATCGGCCCGACGCCCGGTACGCTCATCAGTTGGCGGCATGTCGTCTCATTCTTGGCAACGTCGAGCACCTGTTTCGTGAGGCGACCGAACTCCTCGAGCATCGTGGCAAGCACCGCCAACAGCGGTTCCACCAGAGCGATCAACAACTGCTCCCCGGCCATGATGTCTCGCACCTTGCCCACGAAGTCCGCACGGCTCGGTGTCCCAAGCTTGATGCCGCCTTCCCGCAAAATAGCCCGCACGACATTCTCGATTGAGCGCATCTGTTTCGTGAGGCGACCGAACTCCTCGAGCATCGTGGCAAGCACCGCCAACAGCGGTTCCACCAGAGCGATCAACAACTGCTCCCCGGCCATGATGTCTCGCACCTTGCCCACGAAGTCCGCACGG
>NZ_JBJDRG010000065.1:0-1104 GCF_044987325.1 Rhizobium sp. ZW T2_16 | reverse complement strand
GATCGTGTCCCATGGAATGGTGTAGCTCGGTTGATCATCGAGCTTTCCGGCCAAGGCCGGGAATGGGTCAACTTGCGGCTGGCAAGCTGATAAGCTGATCATCGCTCATTGTGGCGATGGTTTCCAGCGTCATGTAGCGCGAGCGCTGAACAGCCCACTCGTCATTTTGCTCGAGAAGCAGCGCGCCGACGAGTCTGACGATGGCGTCGTCATTGGGAAAGATGCCCACGACCTCTGTCCTTCGTTTGATCTCACCGTTCAGCCGCTCGATTGGGTTCGTGCTGTGGAGCTTGGTCCAGTGCTGCTTTGGGAAGGTCATGTAGGCCAGCACGTCCTCTTCGGCGCTATCCATGAGGCCGGCGAGTTTTGGCACCTTTGGCCTTATCTGATCGGCAACGCTGCGCCATTGATGGCTGGCAGCTTCGGGTGTGTCCTGGGCAAAGGCCGTTGCAATGAAGGCTGAGACGACGCGCCGGCCGCTCTTTCCAGCATGCGCCAATGCATTGCGCATGAAGTGAACTCGGCATCTTTGCCAGGTCGCGGACAGGACCTTGGAAACAGCGGCTTTGATGCCTTCGTGGGCGTCGGATACGACGAGCTTAACACCGCGCAGGCCGCGGCGCGTCAGCTTACGCAGGAACTCCGTCCAGATCGGTTCGGCCTCGGAAGTGCCGATTTCCATGCCGAGAACCTCGCGCCGTCCATCAGTGTTGACGCCGATTGCGATAATGACAGCGACGGAGACGATGCGGCCACCGCGCCGGACCTTGAGGTAGGTGGCGTCGATCCACAGGTATGGCCAGTCGCCTTCTATAGGTCGGGACAGAAAAGCCTTCACCTTGTCGTCAATCTCTTCGCAAAGCCTGGAAACCTGGCTTTTGGAGATGCCGCTCATCCCCATTGCCTTGACCAGGTCGTCTACCGAGCGGGTCGAAACGCCTTGGATATAAGCTTCCTGGATCACCGCGGTCAAAGCTTTCTCGGCCATGCGGCGCGGCTCCAGAAAGCTCGGGAAATAGCTGCCGGTCCGCAGCTTGGGAATACGAAGTTCGACAGTTCCGGCGCGCGTCTCCCAGTCGCGATCTCGATAGCCATTTCGTTGAG
>NZ_JBJDRG010000064.1:0-1202 GCF_044987325.1 Rhizobium sp. ZW T2_16 | reverse complement strand
CTGCGCGAGATGATCGGCTTTGCTGCCGAGAAGCTGATGGCGCTGGAGGTCGGCACGAAGACCGGTGCGGGCTATGGCGAGAAGAATGGCTTCCGACTGGCCCAGCGTAACGGCTATCGCGACCGGGATTGGGAGACACGGGCGGGCACCGTCGAGCTGCGTATTCCCAAGCTTCGTACTGGCAGCTATTTCCCGAGCTTCCTGGAGCCGCGCCGGATGGCGGAGAAGGCTCTGACGGCTGTCATTCAGGAGGCTTACATCCAGGGTGTTTCGACCCGCTCGGTTGACGACCTCGTTAAGGCCATGGGCATGTCGGGCATTTCCAAGAGCCAGGTCTCCCGGCTGTGCGAGGAGATCGACGAGAAGGTGAAGGCCTTTCTCGACCGGCCCATCGAAGGCGAATGGCCCTACCTCTGGATTGACGCGACGTATTTGAAGGTCCGGCGTGGCGGGCGCATCGTCTCTGTTGCAGTCATCATTGCCGTCGGCGTCAACACCGACGGCCGACGCGAAGTGCTCGGCATGGAGATCGGCACGTCCGAGGCCGAGGCGATCTGGACCGAGTTTCTTCGAAAGCTGACCAGGCGGGGTCTGCGTGGCGTCAAGCTCGCCGTCTCAGATGCGCATGAGGGCATCAAAGCCGCAGTATCGAAGGTGCTCTGCGCCACCTGGCAGCGCTGCAGGGTCCATTTCATGCGCAATGCCTTGGCCCATGCTGGAAAGAGCGGACGGCGGGTCGTCTCCGCCTTCATTGCCACGGCCTTTGCTCAAGACACGCCGGAGGCGGCAAGCACTCAGTGGCGCAACGTCGCCGACCAGATCAGGCCAAAGGTCCCGAAGCTCGCCAGTCTCATGGACAACGCTGAGCAAGACGTACTCGCCTACATGACCTTTCCCAAACAGCATTGGGCCAAACTTCACTCGACCAACCCCATCGAGCGATTGAACGGCGAGATCAAGCGGCGGACCGAGGTCGTCGGCATCTTCCCCAACGACGACGCTATCGTGCGCCTGGTCGGTGCGCTGCTGCTGGAACAGAACGATGAATGGGCCGTCCAGCGATCTCGCTACATGACCCTTGAGACAATCGCTACGATGAGCGATGATCCACTCATCAGCCTGCCAGCAGCAAGCTGACACTCATCCGGCCCTCTGGGATGAGCCGTGGCCGTCTAAGCTACACCACTCCCTGGGACACGATC
>NZ_JBJDRG010000063.1:0-1365 GCF_044987325.1 Rhizobium sp. ZW T2_16 | reverse complement strand
CCAGACTGCATCAAAGGCCTGATACATGACCGCATCCAATCACACGTTCAAACCGCTCAAAGAAAAACTTGCATGAACGGGGGCATCCATACATGAGCCGGTTAGGCGCATAATTTCCATTGAGAATGGAGCCATGTGAACCTTCCCCCAACGCGGAGAGCGACGGGGGCAACGGAGTGATCCACATGGGACTTTTAAACATCATCCGTCGGATGGCGCTGCGTGAGAAGCAGTCGATCCGGGAGATCAGCCGGCGCACCGGGCTGTCGCGCAACACGATCGCGAAGTATCTGAACGCAGGTACGATCGAGCCAACCTTCACGATACCGGAACGACCGAGCAAGCTTGATCCTTTTGCCGATAAGCTGGCGGCCTGGCTGAAGACTGAGGCCGGGAGGTCACGCAAACAGCGCCGAACTCTAAAGCAGCTTCATGCCGATCTGGTGGTTCTCGGCTTTACCGGCTCCTATGGTCGGGTTGCCGCCTTCGCCCGTGATTGGCGGGCTGACCGGCAACGTGAGCAGCAGACGACGGGCCGCGGCATATACGTTCCGCTATCTTTCCGCCCAGGTGAAGCATTCCAGTTCGATTGGAGTGAGGACTATGCCGTGATCGGCGGCGAGCGCACGAAGTTGCAGGTCGCACATATCAAGCTATCGCACAGTCGGGCTTTTCTAGTCAGGGCCTACCTGCTGCAAACGCACGAGATGCTCTTCGATGCCCATTGGCATGGTTTCCGTGTGTTCGGCGGCGTGCCTGCTCGCGGCATCTACGATAACATGAAGACAGCGGTGGATCGCGTTGGCCGCGGCAAGGAGCGACAGGTCAACATCCGGTTTCTTGCGATGACGAACCACTACGTGTTCGCGCCTGAGTTCTGCAATCCCGCCGCGGGTTGGGAGAAAGGACAGGTCGAGAAGAACGTCCAGGATGCTCGTCCTCGTCTATGGCAGCCAATGCCGGACTTCCCGGATTTGCAGTCTTTGAACGTCTGGCTGGAACAGCATTGCCATGACCTATGGCGGGACACGACGCACGGGAGCCTGCCCGGCACGATCGCGGATGTTTTGGGTGATGAGCAGCCTGCTTTAATGGCATTGCCCGCCATGTTTGACGGCTTCGTCGAGCAGAGCAAACGCGTCTCGCCAACATGCCTGATCACCTTCGAGCGTAATCGTTACAGTGTGCCTGCATCATTTGCGAACCGGCCCGTCAGCCTGCGGATTTATCCCGAGAGACTGGTTGTTGCAGCCGAGGGCAATATCCTCTGCGAACATCCGCGGATCATAGAACGCAGCCACGACAAACCACCGAGGACGATTTATGACTGGCGGCATTACCTTGCGGTTATCCAGCGCAAACCCG
>NZ_JBJDRG010000062.1:0-1387 GCF_044987325.1 Rhizobium sp. ZW T2_16 | reverse complement strand
GCGCCATGTGTGGACGGCTCCGGTTTGGCAAGAGTTTTGTCGACTTTTTGCACGTTGCTGGTCGGAGCTGCCATGTGTCCGGCCTTTGGATGCGGCACAGAACGAGGCCGCTGGCCATAATGCTCTCCGCGGATTGGGTCCCGGTCAAAAGCCCGCGCTCGAAGCGCCTGGCGCAAAATGGGTTGTCCCTTTCCTTGGGCCGACTGGCGTAGGTGCGTTATAAGTCTCCTGCTCTTACCAACGACGTTCACGGCACATGCGCCGTGTATCAATTTCCGGCGGTGACCGGCACTATTCTATAGGGTTCATTCCGGCTCATGATTGCCCATGCAACCCGTGCCATTTTGTTGGCGAGCGCTACTGCGGCGACCTTCGTTGATCGGCGTTCCATCAATGAGACCAGCCAAGGATGGCGGGTATAGCCCAATAGCTTGGCTCGCTTGATCACCGCCATCGCGCCAACCACCAATAATTGCCGTAGATATCGGTTCCCAGCCTTGCTGATCCCGCCGAGTTTCTCCTTGCCGCCACTGGAGTTCTGTTTCGGGACTAGGCCAATCCAGGCACTCAGATCGCGACCGGAACGGAAGACGCCGGGGTCGGGAACGCTGGCAGCCAGTGCGGTTGCTACCAATGGACCAACACCTGGAATGCCTTCGAGCTTACGGCTGAGATCATGGGCGCGGTGCCACTTCATGATCTGCCGATCCAGTTCCAGTATTCGCTGCTTCAAGAGATCGACCTGGTCGGCCAAGGCGGCAAGACATGAACATGCTTCGGCTGGTATCTCAGGTTTCTCACCCTTGCGAATGAGATTGAGAAGCTCAATCAGCCCGTTACGACCGATCCCCGCAACAATACCGAACTCGGCGAGGTGGGCACGGACAGCGTTGATGGTCATCGTGCGCTGGCGAATAAACAGCATGCGGGTCCGATGAAGCATCAGGATCGATTGCTGATCGGCTGTCTTGATCGGAACAAAGCGCATGTTCGGCCGTGTCACGGCTTCGCATATCGCCTCAGCATCCGCCGCATCGTTTTTGTTGCGTTTGACGTAAGGCTTCACATAGCGCGGCGGCATAAGCCGCACTCGGTGCCCGAGTTTCTCCAGCTCACGACCCCAGTGATGCGCGGTTGCGCAAGCTTCTATACCAACAAGACAGGGGGTGAGGTTCGCAAAAAACTGAACGACGTAGCGGCGCTTCAATTGTCGGCGGACGAGGACCGCGCCGGTTGCGGAAATGGCGTGAACCTGGAACACCGACTTAGCAATGTCGACTCCAATCGTGGTAATCTCTTCCATGGATGGCTCCTCCCATGCGGTTCCTAACAGCACCGCGAATATGGCACATCGCGATGCCGGCGGAGGAGCCGTCCACAGCATCAA
>NZ_JBJDRG010000061.1:0-1435 GCF_044987325.1 Rhizobium sp. ZW T2_16 | reverse complement strand
TTGTTGGTTTCCACGCAGAACTGATGGAGTGGATGCCCCCTCCCGACGGCATCGCGATGTGCCAAAGTGATGTTTGCAACAACGTCACTCAGAGGAGAGAGCATCCATGAATGAAGTTAGCATTGTAGGCCTTGACCTTGCAAAGCGGGTATTTCAGCTCCATGCTGCCAGCGCCGATGGCGGTTTGGTATTTCGTAGGAAGCTATCTCGCGTTCACGTCTTGGCTTTCTTCTCGGAATTGCCGAGGTGTGTCGTTGCGATGGAAGCATGTGCTACCGCGCATTACTGGGCTCGCGAGATCGGGAAGCTTGGCCATGAAGTTCGCTTGCTGCCACCCGCTTATGTGAAGCCTTTCGTCAAACGGCAGAAGAATGACGCGGCAGATGCTGAAGCCATTGTGGAGGCCGCCTTCCGCCCCTCGATGAGGTTTGTCGTGCCGAAAACGGAGAAGCAGCAAGCTTCTTCCATGATCTTTCGGACGCGCGATCTATTCGTGCGTCAGCGGACGCAGCTGATTAACGCCCTTCGTGCTCACTTGGCAGAACATGGGGTGATTGCACCGCAGGGGCTTGCAAGCCTGGCCGCGTTGAGGGTGATCGTGGAAGACGATGATAGCGGCCTTGATCTCCTGGTCGTGGAAACTGCCCGGATTTATTTGGAGCAGATTGATCTTCTAACTGCCCGTATCTCCAATCTGGAGAAGGTACTCAAATCTGAAGCTCAGCAATCGGATAATACCGCTCGGCTGATGTCAATGCCCGGCATAGGACCGATCACGGCCATGGCGATCGAGGCTTTTGCTCCAACCATGACGACGTTTCAGAAGGGACGCGATTTTGCAGCATGGCTCGGGCTTGTACCTAAACAACATTCGAGCGGTGGAAAGCAGGTGCTTGGCCGGACGTCGAAGATGGGACAGCGCGATATCCGACGGCTTTTGATTATCGGCGCAATGACGGTGATCCGATGGGCATGCCGAAAGCCCCCCTCCGAGAGCTCGTGGCTGGGGCGTATGTTGACGCGCAAGCCGCGTATGCTCGTTGCTATTGCGTTAGCCAACAAGATGGCACGATCCGTCTGGGCGATGATGACGAAGAAGGAGAATTACAAAGATTCCGGTCTCGTAACCGCGTAAGCAAAGCTAGCGATATAGCGAGACCGGATCGTCGGCGTGTGAGGAGATCAGCGAACGGTAAGGACAAGAGATTGGAAAGAGGGGTGGGAAATGCCGCCGGCTCAGTGAGCCTCGAGCTCGTAGAACTGATTTGCGCCAGCCCCGCTTAGCTCCATACCGGCCAGCAGTAATATCCAGACTGCATCAAAGGCCTGATACATGACCGCATCCAATCACACGTTCAAACCGCTCAAAGAAAAACTTGCATGAACGGGGGCATCCATACATGAGCCGGTTAGGCGCATAATTTCCATTGAGAAT
>NZ_JBJDRG010000060.1:0-1494 GCF_044987325.1 Rhizobium sp. ZW T2_16 | reverse complement strand
CTTGAACATGGGGTAATCGCGGGACGGTTTGCCCAAAGGCATTGCCTCAGCAATATCTGACATGGGTGGTTGCCCCCGGTAAGATGGAAATACGGGCTCACGTTTGGAACCGGGCCCAGCATCAAATGGGAGGCAACCATGGACCAATATATCGGGCTTGATGTTTCGCTGAAAGATACTGCGGTTTCGATCCGAGAGAATAGGAAGCGTATCTGGCGGGGGAAATGCCCTTCTGATCCGAAAGCACTGTCGCAGATCATCCGCAAACATGCTCCGCTCGCAAAGCTGGTTGTCTTTGAGACAGGCCCGCTGTCGACTTGGTTCTATCACGCGCTTACAGCGGAAGGAATTCCCGCGATTTGCATTGAAGCACGTCATGCGCAAAAAGTTCTGAATGAAACTCTTAACAAGACTGATGCCAATGATGCGGATGGCCTAGCGCAGTTGGCCGAAGCCGGATTTTACAAAGTCGTGCGAGTAAAGACCTTCGACAACATGGTGACGCGCACACTGGTGGCAGCACGTAGCCAGCTCGTAAGCATTTCCAAGCAGCTCAGCAACCAAATACGTGGCCTCCTTAAAACGTTTGGTCTCATCGTGCCCAAAGGGGACGGCGGGGTATTTGATGCAAATGTGAAAGCGCTGCTGGATGGAAATAGCGGTCTGGCAGCTGTGATACTGCCCCTGCTCGAGGCATGGCGCGACATACGTAAGCGCGCATCCAAACTTGATCATCAGTTACTCGTAGCTTCCAGACAGAGCCGGGCTACGAAGCTCCTGATGACGATTCCAGGCGTTGGTGCCGTTACGGCCGTATCGTACATTGCCGCGATCGAAGATCCTGAAAACTTCCCCACCTCGCGCTCAGTCGGCGCTTGGCTAGGGCTGACGACGCGGCGCTATCAGTCTGGCGAAATAGATTATGATGGCCATATCTCGCGACGCGGTGACGGTCGGCTGCGGGGATTACTCTACGAGGCAGCAACTGTCCTTTTAACAAGAACCACTGCCAGGACAGAATGCAGTCTCAAAACCTGGGGACTGAAGCTGCGTGAGCGGCTGGGCTTCAAACGTGCCGCGGTTGCTGTCGCGCGAAAACTTGCCGTCATAATGCATAGCATGCTCAAGGCCGGGGAAGCGTTCAATCCATTGGCCGGCGCAGCGGCCTAGCCGAAGCGCAGGCCTACCTGCCTCAGCACCTCAATACGACTGAGATGCTGAGCGTCCCTGCTGTGGACGTGGGTTAGGTCATTCCGTCGATTCCGTCGCAGCTCATTGAGACTGCGTCTTGAACATAGGAAGACCTCCCCTGCGAAAACCCATCATGCGGCGACTGCATGTCGACCGCGGAGACAACCGTGCTCCCAGCACCGGACGAATTGCAGGAATGAAAGATGTCGAAAGGAAATCTAAAAAGATGTCGCGTTAGCAACACGGCAACGAAGAAACTCGTTTAAAATCCGCTTGACCGGATGCAGGCGATTAGACAACGGA
>NZ_JBJDRG010000058.1:0-1634 GCF_044987325.1 Rhizobium sp. ZW T2_16 | reverse complement strand
ATGTGGCGGCAAGGTTGAAATGTCCGACGATTTGCAAAATAGAAATGTCCAACTGATCGCCATACGGCACACCGACCAGCCCCGATCTGAGCGGCTGATCCCGCTTGCAAGATCAGATCGGGGCGGGTGGTATACACACCTCTTCGGCTTTAGCTTTGAGGCTATTCGACGTTCAGTTCACTCCGCAGCTTGCTGCTTCAACAGTGCCTTTTTGCGCCGCGCAATCACCGCGGGATCATTCATGAAATCCGTGCTCCGTCCCGGCTTTCGACCCCGTGGCTGGTAACCGATCTTCTCGCTGTTGGTCTTGACGACCGGCGGCACATGCTGGTCCTGACGCTCCTTGACGTAAGCCAGAATATCACCGAGCCGCTTGTTCTCGGTAATGGCCGCATGCGTCACCCGCTGGTCCTTGTCGAACACCGTATAGGGTAGGGAATATCCTTTCCAGCGCACATCGAGGCGACCATCCGCATAGGCGTAGGTCTCGACATAGCGGCCAACCAGACCACGCGTCACGTCGGTCTCCGCCAGCATGATCCGCTTGCGTTCAAATGAAAATGTCAGCTGTGTTCCGACGTAACGCTGCTCGCGTTTACATAGGATCTCGGTCAATCGATCCGGCGCCAGATTCAGCGGCCGGTGCAAATCATCGGAACGGGCAGGGACGATGGAAAATCGAGCATTATACCGGCTCATGAAACTCGCCAGAAACGCGTTGCCAGCCTCCATGTTATCGATCCTGGCCAGTCGCAGTGCCTTGACCAGGCGATCCTGCAATGTCCGGTTCATCCGTTCGACACGACCCTTGGCTTGGCTCGAATTTGCGCAGAGAATCTCGATGTTTAGCTCGCAAAGCGCACGCCCGAACTGGGTCATGGCCTGACCGCCTTTGGCATCCTTCTTTGCCACTCGGAACACCGAATGTTTGTCTGAATAGAACGCAATCGGGGCGCCATGTTCGCGAAGATACAGCGCCAGTGCTTCAAAGTACGAAAACGCACTTTCCGATCGCACAAACCGCAATTGCATCAACTTGCCGGTCGCATCGTCAATGAAAACCAATAACGAACAGGGATCGCCACGGGCTTCGAACCAGCGATGGTCAGAGCCATCAATCTGCACCAGTTCGCCATAAGCCTCGCGACGCAATCTTGGCTGATGAAACGTCCGACGTTGCTTGCGCGACAACCAGATGCCGGCATCGATCATCCAGCGTCGCAGCGTCTCGCGCGACACACACAATCCATCCCGCTCAGCCAGCATCTCGGAGGCCAGGGTCGGACCGAAGTCCGCATAAGATTCCCGGACCAGCGTCACCGCGTAATCTCGAACGCCCTCGCAGATGCGGTTGTTTGACGGCCGGCCGATCGCCTTGTGCCGGATCGATGCCGCACCACCAGTGCCCATCCGCTTCAACAGCCGACGCACCTGGCGCGTGCTCACGTCAAGCACATGCGCCGCCGTCACCATCGTCATACGGCCAGCCGCTACCTTCGACAAAACTTCGATCCGCTGCAGATCGCGCTCGCTCATCGCTATCAATCCCATCTGCTTGTCTCCGCGTTATCAAACGCGGGGAGTGTGACAGTCTAACTTTGCTGAATTAGGACATTCTAACTTTGCGGCTACAT
>NZ_JBJDRG010000057.1:0-1749 GCF_044987325.1 Rhizobium sp. ZW T2_16 | reverse complement strand
GGGGTGCTTTTCACCTTTCCCTCACGGTACTTGTTCGCTATCGGTCATGCACGAGTACTTAGGCTTGGAGAGTGGTCTCCCCATGTTCAGACAGGATTTCACGTGTCCCGCCCTACTCAAGGACAATCAGTGTTCTACGCCTACGGGGCTGTCACCCACTTTAGCCAAGCTTTCCAACTTGTTCGGCTTTATTCCTGATTGCCACTGGCCTGGTCCGCGTTCGCTCGCCACTACTTGCGGAGTCTCGGTTGATGTCCTTTCCTTCAGGTACTTAGATGTTTCAGTTCCCTGAGTTCGCTTCTAACCCCTATGTATTCGAAAGTTAGATACCTTATTACAATACCTAGAAACCTAAACCGTGCCGAAACACGGCTTAAACTTTCTAGGTATTTAAGGTGGGTTGCCCCATTCGGAGATCCATGGATCAAAGCTTATTCGCAGCTCCCCACAGCTTATCGCAGCGTATCACGTCCTTCTTCGCCTGTGCATGCCAAGGCATCCACCAAATGCCCTTACGACACTTAATCGTTCTCATTGCCAATGCTCATCAATATAGCTTCACCGTGACCGGTGAAGCGGAAGGGCTACCTTTTACAACCCATCCTTCTCATGATGACATCGACGTGTTCTTTGTCGATCAGATCGCTTTTCTAAAGGGCCACGCCGAGCGGCCCACTTGCGTCTGATCTTAAGACCAGCTTCTCGAGATTAAATCCGGGTCCGTGCGGTTAGCAAACGGACATCAATAAGTCATCAGAGGCGCCAAAACCCGAAGGTCAAAACACCAACAATGACCGACCAGAGTGACAAGCTTCCTATCTCCACCGATCCCTCTTTCGTGTCCGGCCGGCTAGGCCATCAACGACATCATAAGGATCAGCTTCAAACCCAGGCTTACCTTGCGGTAAAACCCAGACCTGGAAGCCTCCAGATCAATCTTCTCTTCACGATTTTTGCAGAACAGGCATGCGCTTCATCGAAGCGATGCAAACTTTATTTTCTTCAGAAGACAACGATGCGTTTGGCACCCTCGAAGCAAAGCTTCGCAAGGCCAAGGGCCGTCGGCCATCGTTGGCCGGCCCGTCCGGAGCGCAGCGGTAAAGCCGCGACAGCGTCAGGACACAAAATGGTGGAGCTGAGCGGGATCGAACCGCTGACCCCCTGCTTGCAAAGCAGGTGCTCTCCCAGCTGAGCTACAGCCCCAATCTCTTGGGAACAGCCCGAACTGACAAGATCAGTCAAAGCCCGTTCATCAACACCATCTTTCCGCAAAACCCATCCAGCAGGTCAAATCCGTCACCGCGTCCAGCATCCACTAAAAAGCGAATGGTGGGCCTGGGAAGACTTGAACTTCCGACCCCACGCTTATCAAGCGTGTGCTCTAACCAACTGAGCTACAGGCCCACTCACCTGCAAGGCTTGCACCTTACATCCTGGACACCGAGCTTTGCGGCAATTGTCTTCTTGAAGAAAGAGAAACGTAGTCGGCGGTTTTCGCCATACCATCCGATATCCGAGGATATTCCGTGGCGTATTACGTTGCGATGGTCGCCTGACTGGCGCCATCTATGTTCTAAAAAGCACGGGAAGGTTCATCTGAGACATGTCTCAGCGTCTTACCAGTTCCACAGCTTCCTTAGAAAGGAGGTGATCCAGCCGCAGGTTCCCCTACGGCTACCTTGTTACGACTTCACCCCAGTCGCTGACCCTACCGTGGTTAGCTGCCTCCTTGCGGTTAGCGCACTACCT
>NZ_JBJDRG010000056.1:0-1764 GCF_044987325.1 Rhizobium sp. ZW T2_16 | reverse complement strand
GCGCTTCGTGTCTGTCTTCTCCGCCGTTCGTAACCACTTCGTCCAAACCCTTTCGCAACGCTCCGCATTCCAAAACCGCGTTCACCGTATCCAGGCGATCGCAGAGTGGAAAGTTGCAGCCGAAGCCGTGGCCTGAGATCGATCCTCAAGGCAGAAGTCTCCCACGCATCCGAATTCAAGTTAAAGTGACATCGCCCGCTTATGAGACATGCGGGCTGAAGGGAGGATTTCTAATAGCGGAAAGCTTGGTAGTGTCGGTTGGCCATGCGACGGGTACCTGCGCGGTCCCCGACCCCCAGCAGCCGATGTCCGGCTTCACTTGAAACGAAGAAGCCAGCGGTCTTGCTGGCTTGGTTTAAGGTCAATCCTCATCATGCCCGAGGCCATAGCGTTCCCTGGCTTCTGGCGAAGCTAACATTTCCCGCCCGTGCTTCAGATTGAACTGGGTTACAAGCTGTGCTTCTTCCGTCATCATGCCCATGCCTTCGATGATTGCCGCCTGCCATGACGGACCCCGCCCCCAGGCTTCACCGAATGCCGTCGCGATGAGGTCCCGCCTGTAGAATTGTCGCATACCAAGCAGCAAAAGCTCAGCCTGCTTGATGTCTTTCTGGCGCTTTGCTTCGCCACCAGCATCATTTTGGCGCCGACCTGCAATAATCATTTTATGCACGGCATATCGCTCGGGCGATGGGACAACGACCGTGATGCCGGGACCGTATAAAAGGACTGAGCGTACCGGATCACGGATCAGGAAATCCATGAATCTCAAAGGTTCCGCCGCGGCGCCCCCGAGGGCGGGCATTTTTGCCGGCTCGTCGGCATATTCCTCGCTCCCTCTGTTTGTCGTTAGAAACTCGACGCGATAGCCGGCCAGGTTTCGGAAAGCATTTGATCGCGGCGAACCAGAGATGTGGGGGACGGCTCGAAATGAGGGATCGAGATCTTGCAGGAGGCTAAGGATTGGGGGGAGCGTGTCCGAGACTTCCGCGGAGATCGCATAATCCTGGGCAATGTCAGCATCGCCGGTAAGGACTGAGGCCATTGGTAGACGGACACCCAGATAGGATGAATAGCACTGGAACGCGACTGTTCCAACGAGGATACCTCGCAGTCGGAATAGGCCGGCTTTAGCGAGCACCTCAACGACATCACCAGTGAAGGGATCCGGAGCGATCAAACCCGCATCTCGTGTCAAAACGGACACGATCTTTCGGCGGCCCTTGTAGTCGGCTTTCTCTCTTTTAAAGTCTTCAACCCGCGCCGAGATGTCGGGATCATCGGCGGGACCTACGTACTTTCTTTTTTGCCCGCCCTCACCATTTGGTTGATCGAAATACCAGTATTTGCGATCGTCGACTTTGACGGAGACGAAACGACCAACTGGTGGGAAATCCTCGGACCAGGCGTCGTCGAACGCTCTTTGTTGAAGCTCCGCGATCATAGTGCGGAAGACCATGTCGATTTGTTTCACGGTGCTGCCTTTATATCATTTATGCAATTCTAGTATAGTGAGGCTTGCGCGCACCCGGCCGCGGGAAGCCCATATCTGGGCGCAAGCTATACTATTTTCGCGAAGATAATATAGTCCTTAGTGATGGCTCTGTGAATTCGTTTCTCAAAGATGTCGCTGTTCAGCGTCATTCGGTTGTCGATGTTTTGGAAGACCGCAGCGTCGAGAGCGCAAGATCTTGGTTGCAAGAGCGTCCGACAATCAAGGTCGTGAGCCGAGATCGCTGTGGTTTGTATGCTCAGGCAGCGCGA
>NZ_JBJDRG010000055.1:0-2268 GCF_044987325.1 Rhizobium sp. ZW T2_16 | reverse complement strand
GTAACTGGAGCAAATCCGGTGGCAGGAGGGATTCCCGTTTTCTGCAAATCATGAGATTCTTCTTTCATGACGAAGCGCCGCCTGCCCATGGTCGAGCATGCCGATACGTTGTCGCTGAAGGCGCTGCGGGAGCTTGTGACGGGTCTGGTGGAGCGGGCGGAGCGGGCAGACACCCGGATCGGAAAGCTCGAGGCCGAAAACCAAAGGCTTCGCGACGAGAACGACCAGCTCAAGATCGAGAACACGCGGTTGAAAGTCGACAACCAGCTCCTGCGCGACGAGATCGCGCGGCTGAAGAACCTGCCGCCACGCCCACCGTTCAGACCATCGGGCATGGAACAGGCGACCAGCGACAAGACGATCATCGGCAAGGAGACGGCTACTCGGCCGCGGGGGCCGAAGAACGATACGAAGCGCGTCACGCGCGAAGAGGTACTGGCCGCCAGCGTTCCACCTGGATCGCGCTTCAAAGGCTACAAGGATTGCCTGGTGCGGGATCTGGTTGTGCGCGCCGACGTCGTGCGCTATCGCCGCGAATGCTGGCTGACACCGGATGGGCACACGATCACCGCGCCGCTGCCAGCAGGCGTCCAGGGTGGCTTTGGGCCCAACCTGCGGCGCTTCTGCCTGATGCTTCATAGCCATGGACAGGTCACGACGCAGCGACTGACGACCCTGCTCAACGATATCGGTGTCGAGATTTCCAAACGCCAGGTCATCCGGTTTTTGACGCAACGGATGGATGGCTTTCATGCCGAGGATGCTGCCGTGCTGCATGCCGGTCTGGTCTCGGCCCCTTACGTGACCGTTGACGACACCGGTGCCCGCCATGCCAACCGCAATTTTCATACGACGCATATCGGAAGCGAGCATTTCAGCGCCTTTCGCACGGCGCCATCCAAGTCGCGGCTGAACTTCCTGGCTCTGCTGCGTGGCAACTATCAGGACTATGTCCTCAACGACGACGCCTTCGCCCTTCTGGAAGACCGACAGGTGGACCCCGCCCTTCTAGCGCGCTTGAACACGGGCGAGCCTCGGCGGTTTGCCAACCAGGTTCCATTTCTTGGCCATCTGGCGGAGAAGGGTATCGACATCTTTGACAGGGACATCATCCGCCCGTTTGCCGAGGCGGGCATTTGGGGTTCCATCCGCCATCATGGTCTTGTCGGCAATACGGTGATCGTCTCCGACGATGCCGGACAGTTTCGCGTCGGCACCCATGCCCTGTGTTGGGTTCACGCGGAGCGATTGCTGCAAAAACTGATGCCGGCGACGCCGCGCCAGATAAAACATGTCGAGACCCAGCGCGAGCTGATCTGGCTCTTTTATAAGCTTCTGAAGGATTTTTCGCGAAGTCCCAGCCGACGTGCGGCCCGCGGACTCCAGATCCGGTTCGATCGAATATTCTCCATCCGCACCGGATATGGCGATCTCGACAAACTGCTGTCTCGGCTGAAGCGCCGCAAGGCCGAGCTGCTGCGGGTTCTCGAGCGACCTGAAACGCCGCTTAATACGAACGCGTCGGAAAGAGATCTGCGCAGCTTCGTCACCAAGCGAAAGATTTCGGGCGGCACGGTCAGTCGCAATGGTCGGCAGGCGCGCGACAGCATGCTTGGTCTGATGAAGACCTGCCAGAAGCTCGGCCTGTCGTTCTGGCACTATCTTGGCGATCGGTTGGGCATGGGCGGACTGGAACGGTCCATTCCTCCACTGGCCTCGATGATCGCCGCCAGAGCCTGAGCACATCAACGGCGATCAGGCTTGGGGAAAGCAACGATCTTATCCGAAGCCCTCGTACCGGTCCAACCTGATGTGCCCCCTTCTGACTTGGGCCCATCTGACCTGGCCTTGCCCGCCATGACCTCATCCAGCGTATCGAGCACATGGGAGCCGGTGAGCTTCAGCAGCGTCGGCGACACGTTCCACTGTCGCTCATCGTCGGTATGCACCGTCACCGTTTTCTTGTTGCGGCGAATAACGATGCCCCGGATCGTTGCTCCACCAGGACCTTCGAACGTCACGCCGCTTCCGACCCGAATGTCCTGCAACGCAGCTGCAGTCCGCTGATGATGCAGGAACTGCAGCCGTTCGACGATGCGCGCATTGAGTTCGACCAGCGCCGCCTCGTCCAGGTTATCAATGTCGATCCGCCGCATGGTCTGCGCCCCTTTGTTGTTGCCGAAAACACCATGCCAAGGGCAGCACACGGACGCAATCTCGCCATCCGCACTGCCCGTTATCGGGCACTGCCACCAAATCAGCCCCGCT
>NZ_JBJDRG010000054.1:0-2316 GCF_044987325.1 Rhizobium sp. ZW T2_16 | reverse complement strand
ATTGTCCTTGAGTAGGGCGGGACACGTGAAATCCTGTCTGAACATGGGGAGACCACTCTCCAAGCCTAAGTACTCGTGCATGACCGATAGCGAACAAGTACCGTGAGGGAAAGGTGAAAAGCACCCCGACAAGGGGAGTGAAATAGAACCTGAAACCGGATGCCTACAAGCAGTCGGAGGGCGCAAGCCTGACGGCGTACCTTTTGTATAATGGGTCAACGACTTAGTGTAACTAGCAAGCTTAAGCCGGTAGGTGTAGGCGCAGCGAAAGCGAGTCTGAACAGGGCGTTCAGTTAGTTGCATTAGACCCGAAACCGAGTGATCTAGCCATGAGCAGGCTGAAGGTTGGGTAACACCAACTGGAGGGCCGAACCCGCATCTGTTGCAATAGATTGGGATGACTTGTGGCTAGGGGTGAAAGGCCAATCAAACTCGGAGATAGCTGGTTCTCCGCGAAATCTATTTAGGTAGAGCGTCGAGCGAATACCCCAGGGGGTAGAGCACTGGATGGGCTATGGGGACTCACCGTCTTACTGATCCTAACCAAACTCCGAATACCTGGGAGTACTACTCGGCAGACACACGGCGGGTGCTAACGTCCGTCGTGAAGAGGGCAACAACCCTGACCTCCAGCTAAGGTCCCCAAGTCATGGCTAAGTGGGAAAGGATGTGAGGATCCCAAAACAACCAGGATGTTGGCTTAGAAGCAGCCATCATTTAAAGAAAGCGTAACAGCTCACTGGTCTAAATAAGGGTCTTTGCGCCGAAAATGTAACGGGGCTAAAGCCATGCACCGAAGCTGAGGATATGCACTTAACGTGTATGTGGTAGCGGAGCGTTCCGTAAGTCTGTGAAGGGGGATCCGTGAGGACCCCTGGAGATATCGGAAGTGCGAATGTTGACATGAGTAACGACAAAGGGGGTGAGAGACCCCCTCGCCGAAAGACCAAGGGTTCCTGCTTAAAGTTAATCTGAGCAGGGTTAGCCGGCCCCTAAGCCGAGGCAGAAATGCGTAGGTGATGGGAACCACGTTAATATTCGTGGGCCTGGTGGTAGTGACGGATTGCGTAACTTGTTCAGACTTATTGGATTGTCTGGGCGGGGAAGCGGTTCCAGGAAATAGCTCCACCGTATAGACCGTACCCGAAACCGACACAGGTGGTCAGGTAGAGTATACCAAGGCGCTTGAGAGAACTATGCTGAAGGAACTCGGCAAATTGCACGCGTAACTTCGGAAGAAGCGTGACCCCTTTTTACGCAAGTGGATTGGGGTGGCACAGACCAGGGGGTAGCGACTGTTTATCAAAAACACAGGGCTCTGCGAAGTCGAAAGACGACGTATAGGGTCTGACGCCTGCCCGGTGCTGGAAGGTTAAGAGGAGGGGTGCAAGCTCTGAATCGAAGCCCCAGTAAACGGCGGCCGTAACTATAACGGTCCTAAGGTAGCGAAATTCCTTGTCGGGTAAGTTCCGACCTGCACGAATGGCGTAACGACTTCCCCGCTGTCTCCAGCATAGACTCAGTGAAATTGAATTCCCCGTGAAGATGCGGGGTTCCTGCGGTTAGACGGAAAGACCCCGTGCACCTTTACTATAGCTTTACACTGGCATTCGTGTCGGCATGTGTAGGATAGGTGGTAGGCTTTGAAGCGGGGACGCCAGTCTTCGTGGAGCCATCCTTGAAATACCACCCTTATCGTCATGGATGTCTAACCGCGGTCCGTTATCCGGATCCGGGACAGTGTATGGTGGGTAGTTTGACTGGGGCGGTCGCCTCCGAAAGAGTAACGGAGGCGCGCGATGGTGGGCTCAGACCGGTCGGAAATCGGTCGTCGAGTGCAATGGCATAAGCCCGCCTGACTGCGAGACTGACAAGTCGAGCAGAGACGAAAGTCGGTCATAGTGATCCGGTGGTCCCGCGTGGAAGGGCCATCGCTCAACGGATAAAAGGTACGCCGGGGATAACAGGCTGATGACCCCCAAGAGTCCATATCGACGGGGTTGTTTGGCACCTCGATGTCGGCTCATCGCATCCTGGGGCTGGAGCAGGTCCCAAGGGTTTGGCTGTTCGCCAATTAAAGCGGTACGTGAGCTGGGTTCAGAACGTCGTGAGACAGTTCGGTCCCTATCTGCCGTGGGTGTAGGAATATTGACAGGATCTGTCCCTAGTACGAGAGGACCGGGATGGACATATCTCTGGTGGACCTGTTGTCGTGCCAACGGCATAGCAGGGTAGCTATATATGGAAGGGATAACCGCTGAAGGCATCTAAGCGGGAAACCCACCTGAAAACGAGTATTCCCTATCAGGGCCGTGG
>NZ_JBJDRG010000053.1:0-2469 GCF_044987325.1 Rhizobium sp. ZW T2_16 | reverse complement strand
TGTTGGTTTCCACGCGGAACTGAGCCGGTTTTTCCACCGAGAAGTGAGCCACCTCTGAGTATGGTTTTTTGATCAGGCTTTGGTCAAGGGATTGGCCTTTTCTCCTCTCTTCTGAGCTGCTGCGGCCGAGCTGGCCTTGAAGCGGAAGCTGTCGTTTCCTGTTTCCAGGATATGGCAACGGTGGGTCAGGCGGTCGAGCAAAGCCGTGGTCATCTTGGCATCACCGAAGACGGTTGCCCATTCGCTGAAGCTGAGGTTGGTCGTGATAATGACGCTGGTGCGCTCGTAGAGCTTGCTTAGCAGGTGGAAGAGCAGCGCTCCGCCTGAGGCACTGAACGGAAGGTATCCCAACTCATCGAGGATCAGGAGATCGAGGCGAACCAGGGTCTCAGCGATCTGTCCTGCCTTGCCTTTGGCCTTCTCCTGTTCGAGCGCATTGACCAATTCGATGGTCGAGAAGAAGCGGACCTTCCGGCGGTGATGCTCGATCGCCTGGACCCCAAGGGCAGTCGCGACATGTGTTTTTCCTGTGCCCGGCCCACCGACGAGAACGATATTCTGCGCCCCGTCCATGAACTCGCATCGGTGCAGTTGGCGCACCGTCGCTTCGTTGATTTCGCTGGCGGCGAAGTCGAACCCGGAGATGTCCTTATAGGCCGGGAAGCGAGCAGCCTTCATGTGATAGGCGATCGAGCGAACCTCACGTTCGGCCATCTCGGCTTTCAGCAACTGGGACAGGATCGGCACGGCCGCATCAAAAGCTGGAGCCCCTTGCTCGATCAGATCTGTGACGGCTTGGGCCATGCCATACATCTTCAGGCTCCGCAGCATGATGACGACGGCGGCACTTGCGGGATCATGACGCATGGCGACCTCCCACGATCCGGACACGCAAGCCATCGTAGCGTTCGACGTCGGCCTTGGGTTCACGCAACAAGGTCAGCGCCTGTGGCGTGTCGATGTCAGGGCCGTCAGTCGTCTTCCCGTCGATCAGACGATGCAGCAGGTTCAGCACATGCGTCTTGGTCGCGACGCCTTGATCCAGAGCCAGCTCCACAGCCCTGACGACAACCTGTTCGTCGTGATGAAGCACCAGAGCCAGGATATCGGCCATCTCACGATCGCCGCCCAGGCGACGCAGCATCTGGTCCTGCAACTGTCGAAACGCCAGCGGCAATTCCAGGAAAGGCGCACCATTGCGCAGGGCTCCGGGTTTGCGCTGGATAACCGCAAGGTAATGCCGCCAGTCATAAATCGTCCTCGGTGGTTTGTCGTGGCTGCGTTCTATGATCCGCGGATGTTCGCAGAGGATATTGCCCTCGGCTGCAACAACCAGCCGTTCGGGATAAATCCGCAGGCTGACAGGCCTATTCGCAAAAGATGCCGGCACGCTGTAGCGGTTCCGCTCGAAGGTGATCAGGCATGTCGGCGAGACGCGCTTGCTCTGCTCGACAAAGCCGTCAAATGCGTTAGGCAATGCCATCAATGCTGCCCGCTCATCAGCCCAGACATCTGCAATCGTACCGGACAAGGTGCCATGCGCCGTCTCTCGCCACAGGTCCTGGCAATGCTGTTCCAGCCAGTCATTCAACGCCGCCAGATCTTGAAAGTCCGGCATCTGTTGCCACAAACGTGGTCGGGCATCCTGAACGTTCTTCTCGACCTGTCCCTTCTCCCAGCCTGCGGCAGGATTGCAGAACTCTGGCGCAAAAACGTAGTGGTTCGTCATCGCCTGGAAGCGGACGTTAACCTGCCGCTCCTTGCCGCGACCGACGCGGTCGACCGCCGTCTTCATGTTGTCGTAGATGCCGCGACCAGGTACGCCGCCGAACACCCGGAACCCGTGCCAGTGGGCATCGAACAGCATCTCGTGCGTCTGCAGCAGGTAGGCTCTGACCAGAAACGCCCGACTGTGCGATAGCTTGATGTGTGCGACCTGAAGCTTGGTGCGCTCGCCGCCGATCACGGCATAATCTTCACTCCAATCGAATTGGAATGCTTCGCCTGCACGGAAAGACAGCGGAACGAATATGCCGCGGCCAGTCGTCTGCTGCTCAACCCGCCACTCACGGGCAAAGGCGGCAACCCGACCGTAGGAGCCGGTAAAGCCGAGAACCACCAGATCGGCATGAAGCTGCTTCAGCGTTCGGCGCTGCTTGCGCGACCTCCCAGCCTCGGTCTTCAGCCAGGCCGCCAGCTTGTCGGAAAAAGGATCAAGCTTGCTCGGCCGCTCCGGTACCGTGAACGTCGGCTCGATCGTACCAGCGTTCAAATACTTCGCAATCGTGTTGCGCGACAAACCGGTATGCCGACTGATCTCGCGGATCGACTGCTTCTCGCGCAGCTTCATCCGACGGATGATGTTTAAAAGTCCCATGTGGATCACTCCGTTGCCCCCGTCGCTCACCGCGTTGGGGGAAGGTTCACATGGCTCAATTCTCAATGGAAATTATGCGCCTAACCGGCTCA
>NZ_JBJDRG010000052.1:0-2799 GCF_044987325.1 Rhizobium sp. ZW T2_16 | reverse complement strand
GCCGAAACATTCTCCCGGCTCCACCAGGAAGGATATGTCGGGAAGGACCTTGAGCGCTGTTGGCCCGTGGCCGAAAGTAATGGAGAGATTGCGTGTCTCGACTGATACCGTCATCGGGAAACCTCCTCCAGCCATTCGGGGCGGCGGTCCAGCACCGCCAGCGGCGCACGCGCGCCGCCGATGCGCGGCTGGGCCGCAATAAGACCCCGCGTATAGGGGTGTTGCGCCTTGTCGAGGTCGCGGGCGGCAAGCGTTTCCACCACGCGACCCGCATACATGATCAGCACCCGGTCGCAGAAATTGCGCACCAGGTTGAGATCGTGGCTGATCATGATCAGACCGATCCCGCGATCCCGCACCAGGCCGTCGAGAATGTTCAGCACCTGCAGCCGCACCGTAACGTCCAGCGCCGAGGTCGGCTCGTCGGCGATGACCACATCCGGATCGGCAAGCAGCATCATCGCGATCATTACGCGCTGGCCCATGCCGCCGGAAATCTCGTGCGGATATTGCTCGCAGACACGCTCAGGATCGCGGATCTTGACCGCTTCCAGCATGGCGATCGCCTTTTGAAGGGCATCCTTCCGGCTGCATTTGAAGTGGCGCAGATAGGTCTCGGCCACCTGGTCGCCGACCTTGCGGATCGGATTGAGCGAAAACTTCGGATCCTGCAGGATCATCGACATGCGCCGCCCGCGCACGCCGAGCATCTGTTCTTCCGTCAGCGATAGCAGTTCGACATCTTCGAACCGCATCTTGTCGGCGGTAATCTTGGCCGACGGGAGCAGTCTCAGCAGCCCTCGGCCAACGGTGGACTTGCCCGAACCGCTTTCGCCAACAATGCCCAGCCGCTCGCGCCCGAGCGTGAAGGACACGCCGCGCACGGCATCGGTCGGAGCACCGCCGTAACGGATGTGAAGATTTTCAACGTCGAGGATTGGACGGGTCATGGCCTACCTCCGGTTCATCTGCTTGGGATCAAGCGCATCGCGCAGTCCGTCGCCAAGTAGGTTGAAGGCGAGGCTGACGCACAGGATGGCGACGCCCGGAAAGGTAACCAGCCACCAGCTGTCGAGCATGTAACGACGCCCCGTGGCAATCATCGCCCCCCATTCCGGCAGCGGCGGCTGTGCGCCGAGGCCGAGAAAGCCGAGACCGGCCGCCGTCAGGATGACGGTCGCCATGTTGAGCGTCAGGCGGATCAGCACCGAAGGCAGACACATGGGCACGATCGACTTGACGATGATGCGGGTCGGTGAAGCCCCCTGAAGGCGTGCAGCGGCAATGTAGTCCGCATTGCGAAAAGTCATCGCCTCGGCGCGCGCAAGCCGGGCGATCGGCGGCCAGGATGTCAGCGCGATGGCGATGATCGCGTTGTTGAGGCTCGGGCCGAGTGCAGCGACGAAGGCCAGCGACAGGATCAGGCTCGGGAAGGACAGGAAAATGTCGGTGATGCGCATCATCACCGTGTCGAAGCGACCACCCAGATAACCCGAGGCCGCACCGACGGCGAGCCCGATAGGCCCGACGACGATCGACACCAGGAAGATGATCGTCAGCGTGATGCGGGATCCCCAGACCAGACGGCTGAAGATGTCGCGGCCGAGTTCGTCGGTCCCGAACAGATGCCCGTTGCCGGGCGCCTGAAGCGTGTTGGCGAGATCCTGCGCATAGGGATCATGCGTTGCGATGAGCGGCGCGAAGATGGCGACCAGGATCAGCAGCGCGAGCACGGCAAGGCCGAAAAGCGAGGTCGGGCTCTTCATCAGGAAGAGAACGATGTTGCGCAGGGCATTGACCGAGGCCGGCACGCGCAGCTTGGAAGCGGTTGTGACTGACATCAGCGGGTCCTCGGATCGAACAGACGGTAAAGCATGTCGGAAAGCAGGTTGAGCGCGATGAAGATGACGCCGACGATCAGCACGCAGGTCATCACGGCATTCATGTCGCCGATGATCAGGTTGCTGGTCAGGTATTGCCCGAAGCCCGGCCAGGCGAATACCGTTTCGATCAGCACCGCGCCTTCCAGAAGCGAACCATAGGCAAGCGCCACGATGGTGACGAGCTGCACGCGGATATTGACGAACGCATGACGCCATATGGTCTGGTGTTTCGACAGTCCTTTCACGCGGGCGGTCGTGATGTATTCCTGCCCGAGTTGGTCGAGCATGAAACTGCGCGTCATGCGCGTGATATAGGCGGACGAAGAGTAACCGAGCAGCGACGCCGGCAGGATCAGGTGGTTCACCGCCGACCAGAAGACGTCCATCTCGCCCGCAAGCAGGCTGTCGATCAACAGGAAGCCGGTCGTTTCAGGAACAAGGCCGATATAGAACTGGTCCATGCGGCCACTGCCCCCGACAAGGTCGAGCTTCGCATAAAGTACGATGAGCGCGATCATGCCGGTCCAGAAGATCGGCATCGAATGGCCGAAGAGGCTGAGCACGCGCACAAGGTGGTCAGGCCAGCGGTCCTTGTTGACCGCAGCGATGACCCCCATCGGCACGCCAAGGCCAGCACCGATCAGAATGGCGAAGGTCGCCAGCTCCATCGTTGCTGGCATGACATGCAGGATGTCCTGGATGACCGGCTGGCCGGTGCGGATCGACGTGCCGAAATTGCCTGTCAGCACGTCGCCGAGATAGTAGAAGAACTGTTCCCACAGCGGCCGATCGAGACCGAGCGAGCGGAAAACTTGCTCATAGGTCTCGCGGGTCGCGTCCTCGCCGACCATGGCGCGCACGGGATCCGCAGGCATCATCCGGCCAATGATGAAGGTAAGTACGAGCAGCCCGAGCA
>NZ_JBJDRG010000051.1:0-2809 GCF_044987325.1 Rhizobium sp. ZW T2_16 | reverse complement strand
GTAACCGCCCGATTGGCGCCGCCTGCCGCCTAAGGCCTTGATGGCCTAAGACACGTGTTTAACGACGTCGTTAGCGACGTGTCTTATGCGGGGATTGCGATGCGCGTTGAAATTCTTGGGCAAGAGCGGCGGCGCCGATGGCGCGACGATGAGAAGCTCGCGATTGTCATGTCGGTTGGGGATGTTGGCGCAACCATCACAGAGGTTGCCCATCGGCACGATATTACGCGCCAGCAGATTTACGCCTGGCGTAGCGAGCTGAAGAAGAAGGGGCTTCTCTCGGCGTCGTCGAATGCATTATTCATCCCCGTAGACGTGAAAGCGGTGCAGATGAATGCCGCTGATGACCGGGAAATGTCCTCCGGCGTGGTCGAACTGCGATTGAGTTGCGGCCGCACGCTTCGCTTCGGCAGTTCGGTCGATACGACCGCCCTGACGCAGCTCATCCGGGCGGTGGAAGCGGCATGATCGGGCCTGGGACCGGCGTTCGTGTCTATCTTGCGTGCGGGGTCACGGACATGCGCAAAGGAATAGAAGGCTTGGCTGCGCTTGCGCAGGATGTCTTGCGCCAGAAGCCGACGGGCGGCGCGGTCTTTGCCTTTCGGGGTAAACGAGGCGATCGCTTGAAGCTACTGTATTTTGATGGCCAAGGCTTCTGCCTGTATTACAAGATTTTACAGAAGGGTCGGTTCCCGTGGCCTGCTGCGTCCGACGGGACAGCGCGACTGACGTCAGCTCAACTGGCGATGTTGTGGGAGGGGATCGATTGGCGTCGTCCTGATTGGGGCGCGCCACCGGCCCGTGTCGGGTGATTTTATCCCTCTGAAACCATTCGTTTTTATGGCAATTTCTCCTGACTTATGGTAGTCAGGATCATGTCAATCGCAACGACAAATCTTCCTGATGATCCAGCCTTTCTCAAGGCGATGATAATAGCGTTGCAGGCGGAAAACGCGAAGATGTCGGCGACGTTGCAAGCGCACGACCAATTGATTCAAACCCTGCGGCTGCGCATCGCCAAGCTGAAGAAGCAGGTCTTCGGCAAGTCGTCCGAAAAGATCGAGCGTGAAATCGAGCAGTTGGAACTGGCGCTTGAGGATCTGTTGATCGCCGCCGCTGAGAGCAATACGGCGCCGATAGATGAGCCTGATGAGGAGGCGTCTGTTGTTGCCATGGCGGATACGTCTGAGAAGATCATGCGCCGGCGCCCACGCGTCTCGGACAAGGCAGTTCGCGAACGCCGAGAACTCGATCCTGGCTCCTGCTGCCCGGAATGCGGAGGTGAGCTGCGTCTTGTCGATGAGGACACAAGCGAAATCCTCGACATGATTGCAGCGCAGATGAAAGTGATCGAGATTGCTCGATTGAAGAAGTCCTGCCGCTGCTGCGAGAAGATGGTCCAGATGGCAGCACCCAGCCGCCCGATCCCTGGCAGCATGGCCGGCGCTGGCCTCTTGGCCTACATTTTGGTCTCGAAGTTCGACGACCATTTGCCACTGTACCGTCTGAACGAGATCTTCGCCCGCATGGGCGCCGACATTCCCGACAGCACGATGGTCGATTGGTGTGGTCGTGCCATGCAGGTGCTGCAGCCTCTTATCGAGAGGATCGAAACGGCGGTCATGGCAAGTGACCTCCTTCATGCCGACGACACCCCGATCCGGGTGCTAGATCGCTCGCTGCGAGACAAGGGGCTGGGCAAGGGAGTGAAGAAAGGTAGGATTTGGACATATGTGCGCGATCAACGTCCTTGGGCAGGCAGTTCTGCGCCTGGTGCAGTCTACTATTTTGCTCCGGACTGGAAAGAAGAGCACGTCCACCGCCACCTCAAGCAATCAAGCGGCATCCTTCAGGCTGACGGCTACAAAGGATACGGCAAGCTGTACTCGCCTGGAGCGGATGGGCTTCCTCGCTTCAAAGAGGCTGCCTGCTGGGCCCACTGGCGACGTGACTTCCACGATATCTGGACATCGAACAAGTCCGAGATCGCGCGAGAGGCGCTGGATCGTATCGGAGCGCTTTACGACATCGAGCGAGGCATCAACGGCCAGCCTCCTGAGATCCGGCTTGCCGCGCGTCAGATGCAGAGCAAGCCCAAGGCTGAAGCATTCCGCCACTGGGCTGAAGCTCAACTGACGCGCATCCCGGGCAAAGGCGATCTGGCGGCAGCTTTCCGCTACGGGTTGAGCCGATGGTCCTCGCTCTGCCTGTTCATGGAAGACGGTCGTGTAGCGATCGACAACAATGCTGCCGAGCGTGCTCTGCGTCCGATAGGCGTTGGAAGACGCAACTGGCTATTCGCGGGAGCCGACACCGGGGCGGAGACTTTGGCGCGGGCCATGACTATCATCGAGACCGCCAAGATGAATGGTCTTGATCCACAGGCATACTTGGCTGACGTGCTTAATCGCATCCACGATCACAAGATCAATCGGTTAGACGAGCTGCTGCCGTGGAACTGGTCGCCGCTCGTCGCAATCTCTGCAGAGGCAGCCTGATGGCAACAGTTACCTACGTCCGTACGATCAATTTTGTTGCCGAAATTCTCAAAGAGGACCCAGAGCTTCTTCAGGCAATCGTCTCCAACGATGATAATCTGAGCTATGGCAGCATCATCTCCGTCTACACCGGGGACGACGAATCCGTCACCGCACTGACAGATGACGGCATGGACGAATTGGAGCAGATGCTCAAAGACGCCCGCCGCTCACCCCCAGAATGGTACAACTTCCTCGACAGCTTTGTGGGCGAAGAGCTCCTCGTCGCTCGCATCAAAGCGAAATCTACGCGGTAGCAATCGGGCGGTTAC
>NZ_JBJDRG010000050.1:0-3404 GCF_044987325.1 Rhizobium sp. ZW T2_16 | reverse complement strand
TAACCACTTCGTCCAAACCCTTTCGCAACGCTCCGCATTCCAAAACCGCGTTCACCGTATCCAGGCGATCGCAGAGTGGAAAGTTGCAGCCGAAGCCATGGCCTGAGATCGATCCTCAAGGCAGAAGCATCCCACGCATCCGAATTCAAGTTAAGGTGACATCGCCTAATCTGTGCATGTTGAGGAAAGCTTCCCCTTCGGCCTTGGCAATAGACGAAGCCTCGCCGGTCTCCGGCGTCCGTGTGCGATGTCTGTCCCAAACACGGAAGACGGAGCGTTTGTCACCGAAGCCTTCTATGTTATGCAGGTGCTCAAGGGTAAAAGTTCGCGGGGAAGAGGGATGGAAGCCAAGGCTTCTATAAGATTATGCGAATTCAAAATTTGCCTTTCACCGACAGGCATCTCTTCCTTGAAACTCTATCCGGCGGTCCCATATCGCGCTCAAAACTGATACGAACAATGACATGCGCAATTTTCTCGAAACCAAGTTTGGACCGGCAGAACTCAATATCCTCCATACCGCGTTGGAAGAATGGTGCGAGATCAATTACATCTCACGACTCGACCCTGATCGGGAGATCGCTGCTGCAGTGTTGATCACGCTGTTTCGGGAAGGCCACTCGTCCGTCACAGATTTGCTTTGCGCAGCGGAGCGGCACAAGGGCCTCAAAGACCTCGCGCATAGCCCGAAGATGGCCGAACATTCCGTGTTCGACGAGCAGCCGCTGAGCGTCAAAGCTTGCTCAAGATGAATGGTGAGCGGCATTGGACTGTTCTCGAGCTCGCAATGATAACGCCGTATAGAATCTGGACGTCCAATGACGTCCAACCCCTGGGCTTATGAAGCATACTCGTGGCGGACTAAGATCTGTCCCCCGACAGAGAGGAAAGAGCAGTTTCGTTCGCGGGGTCTTGAGATTTGGATCGTGGAGAACGACGAATCAGGAGGTTTCGGCGAATACTGGCCCACTGCCATGTCCTGGCGGTCCCGCGTTGGCTTACTGGTAACCTCGCTTAACCCCAATGCATTGAATGCAGCCGATCACGACGTGCGGCGGACCGGATAGCGAAATGCGCCCCGCAAGGGCCCCACAGTGGAAAAATACTCTTTTCCCTTTTTTCCGCCTCGTCTTAGAAACGCGATTGGGATTAGATCTCGCTATCTGATTCACGAGTTCCGCCCTTTGCGTATCATATTCCTGCTCCTTGTTACCATTTCGGCGCTTTCCTCCTGCGCCCGTCCGGGACCCGAAACCCTGAAGGTGGTCGCACCTGTAAATCACGCGACGCGTGTTGCAATCCTCGTCGCGACTGACCGCGTTCCGGACAGTGACAAGAGCGGGGCCTATACTGCGGGGCGAGGTGATCGCTTGCGGTACTCCGAAGTGACCATCTCCATTCCGCCTACACATCAGCTATCGAAGATCGAGTGGCCTGTCTCCAAGCCCGATCCTCATACATCATTCGCGGTCATCGGCAGACGTGAACTGACAGCTAATGAATTCGCGAGGCTTGCGCGTGGGGTGTCCGTATCGCCTACCTACGGCCGTGCGGGTATCTTTGTACATGGCTACAATTACAGCCATCAGGAAGCGCTGTTCCGACTGGCGCAGATGGCGGCAGATTCGAAGGTCAAGGAAAGGGCCATTCTTTTCGATTGGCCATCGCAGGCAGAGGTAACGGGCTATGTCGCTGACAAGGATTCGGCCGCTTTCGCGCGGGACGACTTCGCGCAGGTCCTGTCAAATCTCTCGGCCGCCGGCGTGCGTCCCACGATTATGGCGCACAGCATGGGTGCGTGGCTGGCAGTCGAGTCGATCCGGCAATTGTCGCTCATGGGGAAGACGGAGGTTATTCACGCGATCGATCAGCTGGTTCTTGCGGCGCCTGACATCGACATCGACCTATTACGCAAACAATTGTCGGTCACTGACAGGCTTACTAAGCCAATTGTCGTACTGGCGTCGAAGGACGACATTGCACTGGCACTCTCCAAACGGCTCGCAGGATCCGCCGCGACAGCGGGCTCGCTGGATATCGATGATCCAAGAACGCGAGAACTCGCCATAGCGGAAAATCTCGATATCGTCGACATATCAAAGATCCCCTCGCTGAACGGCACCAACCATGATCGGTTTGCATCACTGGCAGCTGTCTATCCGCAGTTACGGCAAGGCTTCTCAAATCCTGTAGCGGGAACCGGTGCGGTCGTATTGAATGGAGTGGGCGGCGCGATCTCGGCGCCGTTCAGACTCGGGGGTGCAATCCTTGCTCATTAATGTATTCTTCGCGGATCCGATCAATGGTATTCACGTTTACACCGACGGTTCATTCGACCCTCTAGCCGGTCGGGGAGGCTGGGCTTTTGTGGTCATGGAGGATGGCACGGAAATTCACGATGAACGCGGTCGCCAAACCGGGACAGGCAACAACGGGTTCGAGGTGCTTGCGATGATCAAGGCCCTTACATGGATCGAAACTACTGCGGCAGCCAGAGACGTTGTGCTGTGGACAGACTCTTTTCACGTCATGGAGGGTTGTCATCGTTGGCGAAAGATCTGGCGGACGAACGGTTGGAAGCGAATAAATGCCAACGTTCATGCTCGTCGCAGACGCATTCCGGACGCCGATCTTTGGCGGCAGCTCGATGCGTTACTCGAGCGCAATTCCATTGTCCACATCAAATGGTGCAAGGGACATGCTGCCACTCCCGGCAATGTGAGAGCTGACATTCTGGCGCGGGCCGTTGTAAAGGAACCTGCGTGCTCGTTTCCGACGGACCCAAAGGCTTACGATTTCAGCTGACGCAGCAGGAGAATTACGGGGTTGGCGGTTCGTATCGGTTCAAGAGCTTGATCGAGACTCATAGTCGATTTGAAAAATTTTGCCATCGACAGGTATCTTTAGCCTATCTAGGAGACCCGAATGGCGACGATGAATGTATCCCTGCCGGACCCCATGAAAGATCGGGTTGAAGCTCAAGCCAAGACCGGTAGGTACTCCAATGCGAGTGATTACGTCAGAGATTTGATACGCAGAGACCAAGCTCGTACGGACAAGGTTGCCGAGATGCAGCGCTTTGTCGACGACGGTATTGAAAGCGGCGTTGGAAGCCATTCGGCGGACGAGCTGTTTGCTGTAGCCACAGCGCGAGCAGAGATCAGTCGCGGACGCGACTGATGCCGTTCAGCCTATCGGTCCAAGCGGAAGAGGATATCATTTCCATCGCGGAAGAAGGCATCCGCGTTTTCGGTGCACTTGCTGCCAAACGGGCGATGTCACGGTAACGCCTTGTGAGGAGCGGTTGCGATAGACGCACGTGCATGACCATCTCGCCAGTCAGTTACAAGCGCCATCGCTTCCCACCCCAGGTCATCGCCCACGCGGTCTGGCTCTACTTTCGG
>NZ_JBJDRG010000049.1:0-5826 GCF_044987325.1 Rhizobium sp. ZW T2_16 | reverse complement strand
GCATCTCGTTCATCACTGTTCGCCGCGCCACCAAAAGCGATCGCCATAGCCGGCATTGGCGGCTTTTGACATGCACCTGCCGGAACCAGCCCGTGCGCATGATCTGCGCTAAGGCACGCGCATCATTACGATCGGTCTTGTTTGGCATCATCTTCATCGCAGCATTGGCCTGGCGCGTCTCGATGCAGACGGCTGTCAGCCCGGCGCTCCGCAACCCGTCATGCAGCCAAGCCGCCAGAGAGCAAGCTTCAAGGCCGATGCGCTCCATCGGCAGACCAAACTCCTCAAGTGCTGTGACCAGCGCCGGAGGCTCACTGATCGCCCGCATCTCCTTCACGATACGGCCCGTCTCGTCGACGATGCAAATCGATGTTTCTTCCAAAGATACATCCATTCCGGCATAATACATCATGGCTGCTTCCTCTCGATGTGTGTGGCCGTTTCGATAGGGACCACGTTGCTACATCCTGAAGGGAGCAGCCACCCCCTCGGCGTAGATCCCAATCACCCCATCTGTCCGATAATTCATGATGACCGTGCGATGCGTCTGGTCAGCGTCATGATGGATGCGGCATAGAGAAATGCTTCGGCCGACTTTATCGTTGCCTCCGGGTCTTTCCATAGTCGCCGATTTCGACTGATCCATGCGAAGAATCGCTCCACAACCCATCGCTTTGGATGAACGGCAAAGCCGATCTGATCCTTGGGCTTGCGGACGATCTCGACATCGACAAGCGTCGCATTCTGCGGCCTGTGACCTGAGTATCCCATGTCTGCGAACGCCTTCTCCACGAATGGAAAGGACCTGCGGGATACCTGCAGGACAGGGATCGCTCCATCTCGATCCTGAATGTCGGCAGGCTGAGGATCGAGGACGAGTGCTCGGCCATCCATGTCCACCATTGCCTGCCGTTTGCGACCCTTGATCTTCTTGCCCGCATCATAGCCGCGCGGGCCACCGCTTTCGGTGGTCTTGACACTCTGGCTATCCAGGACTGCGGCGCTCGGTGAGGCCTCTCGCCCAACCCGCTCGCGGTCTATCGTAACGAGGTAGCGGTTGATCCTTGTGAATAGCCCGGTGTCGCGCCATCGGCAGAAGTAACCGAACACAGTGCTCTTGGGCGGCAGGTCTTTCGGGATAAGCCGCCACGGGATGCCGCCGCGCAGAACATAGAAGATGGCATTGACGATCTCACGCAAAGGCCAAACTGGCTTGCGACCTCTGCGCGCGGGTGGAGGAAACAGCGGCGAGAGCACCTCCCATTCGCTGTCCGTCAGATCGGTTTCATATCGAAGTTGGTTGCGACTATACTGCCGCCGGGTGGTCGGGTTCCACATGGCGCTTCCATTCTGGCTTTGAACACCGTCTTGGAATCATCATCGACCCGATCACTCAACTCAATTCTCGGACAGCCTCTTAGACCCAGAGGCCCTTATCGGCATTCTGTCCGCTCTTAGACGCGTGAGCGTCGTCACTGCGTTCCTTTTTGCTGTCTTTGCGCTCAAGGAGGACAAAATTGCTGCGAAATCTTTGGCGATCTCGCTATTGATTTTCGGGTTGATAATTCTGGCTACCGTGAAGTCATAGGGGATCACATCATTGGAGAAATCTCATGGCATGGGATGTTAGAACATCGCGAACAGCTTACAAAAATCGATGGATGGAAGTCCGGGAAGACGAATTCGTTCACGAAAACGGATCTGAGGGCGTCTATGCGGTCGTCTGCAAACCAGACTACGCCGTCATTGCCCCGCTTGCTATAGGACACATCTACTTGGTCGAGCAATTCAGGTATCCGGTTTCGGGACGCTATTGGGAGTTCCCGCAAGGAAGTTGGGAGGATGAGCCTGATAAAGTTCCAGAGGAACTAGCGAGGGCTGAGCTGCGCGAAGAGACCGGGTTATCGGCTGAAAAGCTCGAACACATTGGCCATTTATTTCAGGCATACGGATACAGCAACCAGGGCTTCAACGTCTTCGTTGCAAGTGGGCTCACCGAAGGTGAGCAAGATCTCGATCCGGAAGAGCAAGGCTTAGTCTGCCAAGCTTTCTCGTTATTGGAAGTTAAAGGAATGATTGAGACTGGCCAGATCAAAGATGCTACGACGCTTGCCGTCTTGGGGCTGATGACAACCAGAGGAATGATCCCTCCTCTCTCACAGTTCTAACGCTCCGAATTTCCTGACCACGCTCTGCGGCGATAGACGCTTATAAAGAAGGCCTGGGCCTTCGGCACCACGCTTTATGCCGGCGCCGATGTCGAGATCGATGCGACCACCGCCGGTGTCGGAGAGCTACACGCTCTATCCGCATCCCGACATCAAGATCACCGCCACCGCCTCGGGCCAGACGTATGCCGTAAGACCGTATGTCCGTCTTCGCGCCTGAGGTGGTTCGCCCTACACTGGTCTTCCGAGGGTTGCTCGGACGGGCCGAGCGATCCTCATCACAGGAGGACGAGCCGTGGCAGACTATAAAGAGGCTTTTGTCGGAATCGATGTTGCCAAGCTGAAGAACGCGATTGCTGTTGCCGAAGCTGGCCGGGATGGTGAGGTTCGCTTTTGGGGGTGAGGTTGATGCGTCCGATACCAGCATGCGCCGCATTGTCCAACGGAGCCGTAAAGTTTGACCGCGTTCATTTCTGCTACGAGGGGGGCCCGACCGGATATGGCCTGCATCGGCTGATCCAATCGCTTGGCCATGAATGCATGGTTGTCGCCCCGTCATTGATTCCAAGGAAGCCTGGCGACAGGGTGAAGACGAACCGTCGAGACGCACTCGCGCTCGCCCGGCTATTGAGGGCCGGCGAGCTCAGGGCAGGGGAGGCGAACACGCCGGTCAGCCCGCGCCATTTCGTTAGCGTCGACCAGGTCGCCAGCCGCCGGCGCACGGTGTCGGGTGCATGTGGGCCGGTCACCTTAAGAAACCCTTGGCCGCGAAGACTGAGCTCGACCTGGGCCGGCATTCCGTGATCCGGAACTGTTTCGCGCTTTTGTGGATCCCACAAATGATGTGCGACGAATTTCAGCAGCAGCGCCTCAGGCGCCGGCCATGGCAGCGATTTCCCTGTGGCCGCAAGAGACCAAGCCTGCAGATAAGCAAGATCGGAGGTGAGGGCGCGCAAAGTGTTCTCGCCCATGCCTTCGTTGACCAGGTGACGCAATGTTTCGACATCCTGATCAGTCAGCAGCTCCGCCAGCTCGTCACGCCGCTCCAGTGGCAGGACGGAGGCGATCGTATCGAGCTCTGCGATCCGTCCCTCGACGGTAGAGAGATCCTGGGCGGACTTGCGGGACTTTGCCATCATTCCACAGCCGCCTGGGGCCGCCAACGCGCAATAACCTGCTCGATTTCGCTGCGATATTCGTAAGGGTAAACCACGTCTTCCTCACGCGCGAGCCAGGTAAAGATCGTCGCCATGTCCTCGGAAACTTCGCGATCGACATTGGCCAGATCGGTCAGGTCGAAGCCGCCGTGCTCTTCGGCATTCCACCAGGCGAGCAGAAAGTTCGCCACCCGCCGGCCTTGGCCGGAATCCTGATGGGCGATGTTGAGCAGTTTTTCGAGGGCGAAGCGGATGCGATCTTCCATGGAAAGTGCCTTTTCTGGCGATGGATGGACGGCTTGCGTAGATCGGTTATAGCGCAATATCAGCCAGACTTCGTTTCAACGAGACGCCGACGCTTTTCGCCGGCGGATGAATGCGGCCGGAGCTTGTCTTTTGCCAATGGCGTGGCCGGGCGATGCTGCTACTATTCGTTGAACCCGAGGAGATGCCAATGCCCGAATGGCCCAAGGAAAAGCTTTTGAGAACAGGTCCCGATCTGCCGATGGCTGAGCGCATCCGGCGATACCAGCACAATATTCGCATCATCCGGGCCTCGGGCTGCGTTGTACCGACATTCTCTATGGTCGATACGCTTGATCCGGCCGAAATCGAGATCTGGTTCGCCGACAAGGCTTTTACGACGGATCGACTGGACAGATTGATGCGGAGAATTGCCGACCTTCCTGCCGAAACCGAATTTCCCAGCCTGCTCATCCCTCTTGAAAAAGACGGCGATCAGTAGAGAGTGAAGTCACCCGCACACGCTATGTGGTCGGGCCTGTTCGCTCGAGTGAGATTGACCTCCGCTCCCATCAACACATCCGTGACAACGTGACGAGGTCAGTCGCCATGGGCAAAAGGCCCCGGCACCGAAACCTCTTCCTTGCGGGCAGCCGCGGCCAGTTTTCTATCGAGCGTGGCAAGCGGAACGCTGCGATTGAGTGCGAGCGCCAGATAGGCGACGTCCTCGGGCATGCCGTGGTCGGGATTGGTTCCCCGCTCCGACGGGATCCCACAGATGGTGGGCGACGACTTTCAGAAGCAGACTTTCGGGGGCAGGCCAGGGGAGGGGAGTGCCTGTCGCCAGCACGCACCACGCCTCCAGGTAGGCGAGATCGGATGCCAGCGCCCGCATGGTGTTGTCGCCCATGCCTTCGCTGGCCAGGTGCTTGAGCGTCGCGACGTCGTCGTCGGTGAGCAGCTCTGCAAGTTGATCGCGACGATCGAACGGCAGGATCGAATCGAGCGCATCCAGTTCCTCGGCGCGTTCAGGACCGCGGTATCCTCGGCCGGCTGGATCGAATTATGTTTCACTTAAATGCTCCATCGATCACGAGTTGCGAAAGTTCCGGAAATCCCGTATATTACGGAACAAAGGAGTTCGGTCATGACATCCACTGTTACCGCTGCGGCGGTTTCGAAAAATTTTGGCGCCTACCAGGACGCTGCAGTCCGCGAGCCTGTCATTATCACCAAAAACGGTCGTCCTCGTACCGTGCTGATTGCCTATGAAGACTATGTCCGGCTGGCGAAGCGTGATCGTCGGGTAGAGCTCTCGTCGGACCTCAGTGACGATGACCTGGCCGCCATTGAAGCATCGAAGATGGAGCCGGGTCTGGATCATCTCAATGCCGAACTGCTGACGGACAAGCATGCTGCCGACTGAACCGAAGGTTGGCTGGCTGTTTCGATATTCGTATCTCTGGCATTGGCAGCATCTCGAGTGCCGTGAGGAAGGTGACAAGGATCGGCCTGTCCTGGTTCTGGCAATCGTCGCCATGCTGGAAGACGGAACGCCGGCGGTGCGGGTTTTGCCAGTCACGCATTCGCCGCCATCCGACCCGCAAGATGCTGTCGAAATCCCGGCCGCCACCAAGCGTCGCCTTGGGCTCGACGAGGAGCGCTCCTGGATTGTTCTGACCGAAAGCAACCGCTTTGTCTGGCCTGGACCGGACGTCAGGCCGATCGACAGCGAGAGCGGCTATTACGGGGCGTTGCCACCGGCGCTGTTTGAAGAGATCAAACGCCGGTTCGTCGAACTGGCGCGGGCGCAGCGCCACCGTGCGACGGCCCGAAGCGAGTAGCTGCCGTCCGGAGAGGCGCACATCGTCCCGGTTCTGTCTCTCGCCCGTCATTTTCCATCCTGTCATTGGTCGCTGGGGCCGTGATTTGCCACGACTTTACCCCGCCAAGGAGTCAGAATCCATCACTATCGATACTTGAATATTATCGATGGTTATACCCTCAACCGTCAGTCATACCATGTGAGGAACCCTAATATTCATATAGAGTTCCTGTAAGAAATCATTTACCATGATTTCAATGGCTTACGATCTCGCGAAAACCAGCATGACAGCGCTCATGGAGCGTAAGCGGGGCTGATTTGGTGGCAGTGCCCGATAACGGGCAGTGCGGATGGCGAGATTGCGTCCGTGTGCTGCCCTTGGCATGGTGTTTTCGGCAACAACAAAGGGGCGCAGACCATGCGGCGGATCGAC
>NZ_JBJDRG010000048.1:0-7925 GCF_044987325.1 Rhizobium sp. ZW T2_16 | reverse complement strand
TTTGATGCTGGGCCCGGTTCCAAACGTGAGCCCGTATTTCCATCTTACCGGGGGCAACCACCCATGTCAGATATTGCTGAGGCAATGCCTTTGGGCAAACCGTCCCGCGATTACCCCATGTTCAAGAGCGAATGAGGTTGCTGTTACTCGGTGAACGTATTCGGCGCTTAACACATGACCACCGTATAGGCCGCAGCCACATACGACCGGCGTCATGACCTGAGACCCAATTTCCCTCCAGTTTTCGAGAGAGTCATTGGGTTTTCAATCTGGCCTCATGCGGCCCGTTTTTCTATAGCCATTTTCATTGCGAACTCGCTTGGGGTGATGTTGCCCAGCGACGAGTGGGGTCTGTTCCTGTTGTAATCCTCCTTCCATGCGGTGATGGCGGCGCGGGCTTGAGCAAGCGACGAGAACAGGGTCTCGTTGAGGCACTCGTCACGGAAGCTGCCGTTGAAGCTTTCGACGAAGCCGTTTTGCATCGGCTTGCCGGGGGCGATGTAGTGCCATTCGACCTTTGTTTCCTGGCACCATTTGAGGATGGCCATGCTGGTCATCTCCGTCTCGTTGTCCGAGACAATCGTCCTCGGCTTTCCGCGTCTGGCGATGAGACTATCCAGTTCGCGGGCAAGCCTTGCGCCTGACAGGGATGTATCGGCGACCAAGCATAGGCATTCGCGGGTGAAGTCGTCGACGACGGCCAGAACCCGAAAGCGGCGACCGTCGGTGAAGGCATCGCTGACGAAGTCCAGGCTCCAGCGCTCGTTGGGACGCGACGGCAGAGCCAGAGGACGTCTCGTGCCCAAGGCCCGCTTTCGGCCGCCACGCTTGCGCACCGTCAACTTCTCCTCCCGGTAGAGACGCCGAAGCTTCTTCAGGTTCATGACGATCCCCTGCCGGTCGAGCATGACGTGGATACGGCGATAACCGAAGCGCCGCCGCTGGGACGCCACCTTCTTCATGGCCTCGCGGATGGACGCATCGTCAGGCCGCACGCTGCGATATCGCATGCTCGACCGATCCACCGATAGAACCTCGCACGCCCGACGCTGGCTCACTCCATGCTGCGCACAGACGTGAGCCACCGCATCCCGCTTCACATCGGGCGTCACCATTAATGGGATGGTCCGCCTCGTCCTCCTGCCGCATCATGAGGCGGCCAAACCGAAGGAGGTTGCAATGCCACAGCGCAATATGCCGCGCCCAGCGGCTGTCTACGGAATTGATATTGGCAAGAACATCTTTCACGTTGTCGGTCTCGGAAGCGATGGCGTCCCAGTCCAGAAGGTTCGTTTCCGACGCGACACGCTGCTACAGTTCTTCGAGCGCGCGGCGCCGGCAATCGTAGGGATGGAATCGTGTGCAGGATCTCAGTGGATTGCCAGGAAGATACAGGCGCTTGGACATAAGGAGCGCTTGATCCCCGCGCAGTTCGTGAAGCCCTACGTTAAGTCGAACAAAACCGACATCATCGATGCGGAGGCGATCGCTGAGGCAGCTACGCGGCCTACGATGCGGTTTGCTGCACTCAAGAGCGAAGAGCAAGCCGATCTTCAGGCTTTGCACCGGGTGCGAGACCAGATGATCGGAACGAGAACGCGCCTGATCAATCAGATGCGGGCTTTCTGCCTCGAATACGGGATCGCACTGCGCCAAGGCGCGGGTCTGTTCAAGTTCGACCTACCCCAGGTTCTCGAAGACCAATCAAACGACCTTTCGTCGGCGATGCGCAAGCTGCTCGCAGATCTGTTTTCCGATCTGCGCCAATTGGAGCAACGCATAGGCGACGTCACACGCGAGATCGAAGCGGTAGCCAGCCGAGAGGACGTGGCGCGACGGCTCATGACGATTCCCGGTATCGGAGCCTTGGGGGCCACCGCACTTCTGGCCGCGGTTGGCAGTGGAAAGCAGTTCCACAAAGCCCGGGATCTGGCGGCGTGGCTCGGCCTCGTGCCGCGGGAATACTCGACCGGCGGAAAGCAAAAGCTTCTCGGCATCAGCAAGCGAGGAAACCGCTACGTGCGCAAACTGCTCGTACATGGCGCGCGATCATGCTTTCGGCATCTCGACCGAACAAAGGACCGTCTGGGGAACTGGCTGGATGGCCTCCAAGCCCGAATGCACCCGAACAAAGCTGTCGTTGCACTTGCCGCCAAAATGGCCCGGATTGTCTGGGTCGTCCTGACCAAGCCTGGAGCGCTCTACGAACGCAGGGACCCTGCCTTCACCTGAGCTCGTGGCTCGATTGCAAGGCTCGGGAATAGTGATGACGAAACAGTGGATCAACATGCCGTAAGTCCTGTGCAAAAAAGCGGGCTTCGTGCCCGAACCATTTATTGGGAACGGCGTGTGCGGATCTCATCATGGCCTGGCTGCAACCGCAGCCCACTCGCGAGAGGCCGGATACATTTATGCAACTGGAATCGTCATTTACGATGTCGCGTACCCTTGCACGGACGAGGCGGACCATACATTTTTTGCAGCTACATCCTTCAGGATCGCATTGTCCAGCATGGCCTCGGCGAGCAGCTTCTTCAGCTTGGCGTTCTCGTCCTCGAGCGCCTTCAGCTTGCGGGCATCCGACACGTCCATGCCGCCATACTTCGCCTTATATTTGTAGAAGGTTGCATCCGAGATGCCGTGCTTGCGGCAGACATCAACTGTCTTCGCGCCCGCCTCCTGCTCCTTCAATATCCCGATGATCTGTTCTTCCGTGAACCGTGAACGCTTCATTCGTCCGTCTCCTGGTTGTGACGGACTCTACCAAATTCTGGACGAAGTTCAGGGTCTCAGGTCACCAAATGTGGAAGAGATCATTCCGTCTACGAAACAGCGTAAATGGGGTCAGATGTCAGGGCGGTGGGGGCCGCTTTCGGCCCGAAGCGGACCTTTCAATTTTTCAAATTCTGACAGTGACGTCAGGATTTCTTAAAGGCGTATCGCTTATCAAAAGGACCTTCGCTTGGATTAGGATGGCCAATGGTCGGAGTTTCACGTAGATGCCTGATCTCATCGCTATTGGCGCTGCCCTTGGTGGGATGTCAATCTGGTGAAAAGGCCAAAGTTCGATATCGTGTGATTGCTTGGTTTGACGTTGATGGCAGATCGTTGCACGCATCTACCGTGATGGAAATCCACTATGCGCGAGTGACCAATAGTCTGACCGGCAGCGGCGGTGCCACACGCCTATACGGCGAAGCACTCATTGCGGATATACCCGGAAAAGGCACTGTCTACCTTCTACCTGTAGAGCATGAGAAGGGCGGCACGTTAGCGCGGTTCTGGGAAACAGCAATTCTTCTAACCCTCGGCACGAAGAGTAGCATCGGAACGCTCAAGGCCGAAGACTTCGAACTGTTGAAAAACGCTTCGGGTCAGATGAAGGTAAAGGCCTTCCGGAGCGACGAATATCCGGCCTTTGTTGCCTTCTTGGACGAGAGCCAGCCAAAGACGATATTCGAGATCAAACCCGGGCAAATCGGCAAGGTCTTTCCCGGAGTGCGCTTCGTTGGTCTCGATATCCAAATTACTGACGCTCCGGTCTCAGAAGCGCTACGCGACAGACTTCCTTGGCTGAACTCTCCTGTCAGGCAAGAAGTGTTCGAACGTGATCCCCCCGGCAAGCAAAGGCCGTACCAAGACAAGCCGATCGGCTTCAAAATCACCAAGGCTCATTTCTTTGCAGATGGAAGTAGATAGCGAACGTCCGCTGTTGGCGCGAAGCAGCCGAGGATGTCAGGGCGGTGGGTCACAAAAGCCAGACGAACGCCGCAAGTGCTCCTGCCCATATCGTTAGTGAGATCAACAGCACTAGAAGCTAGTTGCGAAAGCGACGGGTCATATTCCCAAACATTTGAATGTCGGGAAAGTTCACGGGTGTGGGGACGATTGGCCCGAGAGTCGGGCTACCGTTTCAGGGGACTTCGCCGGCGTGCCGCCGCCTTAATGGGATGACCTTACCTCCGAATGTCAGGGTCCGTCTATTCAACGTATTCGCGTGCGCGACCGCAAAACGCAGTTACCTCGAGCATCCCCCATAAAAAAAGCCCCGTCGAAGCGAGGCCTTTCCCTGGCACTGTTAAGCGCTGGCTTACCAGGAAGTTCCTGCCGTACCGGCGCCGGGATTGGTGCTGCCGCCGTTATTCTGCGCAGACTGGGCTGCACCCTGAGTGCCACCGGGTGCGCCGCAGTTTGTGTTCGAGCTAAAGTGATGGGCCTGATGGATATCCCGGCAGAACAGGTCGAACCCCTGTGGACTTGGGCAGCACAACTCTAATAATATCCATAACAATGCTTCGATTCTGGAAGAATCGGCGGGAAGGTAATTTTTAATAAACCCTGATTTTCTTTTCATTCGAAACAACTCTCTCGATTTAAACTTCTGTGTTTCAATAGATGCGGGGAAAATGGGAGGGGAAGATGGTTACTGACTTTGCGCAGCGCCTCGCGGACTGCCATGACGTCACCACAGAACAACTCGAAGCCGTGTTCTTGTATTTGTGCGCAAAGCTCAAACGCGACCGGGCGGAAGGTCGAGCAATATCGTTGCTCACTGTCAAATCTAAGCGTTTGGTCGAAGAAAGCCTCAGAATCCGGGCTGAGTTTTTGGACAAGGACGCAGTGTAGTCCGCTTATCCTGATCTCGATGCTGTCTTTGCTTACTTGGCTGTAGCTTGCATTGGATGTCAGGGCGGTGAGGTCAGTCAGATCCAGAACAACGCGTCTTCGTCAGCGAATTCTTCTGGCGTCCTACCGTCAGTTAAATACTCTTGCCAGTAGCTTGCCGCGACCTCCTCCCCGTCAAGGCCCTTTTCGCGCGGGGTTGTTGACTACGTGTCGTCACACCGATCATAAGCGCTGAAAGTCTAAGTTTGCCCGACGGTGAGGCGGGCCGGCTACTGTTGCCTGCCTTGTAGCGCCCGTCAGTGACGACAATAGCCGTCTGTAGCTTAAGTCGGCAATCGGGCGCGATTAATCAGGGAATGTGATGCTTCCATGAATTCTGATGGACTGTCTCGTTCATTAAGGTTCAGGCAAGAAGACGCCCCGTAGGCTTGCTCCATATTTCAGTGCGATATGGAGACTCAGTTGCCCGATAACGACAACAACGCTCTACTTGATCCGAAGGTCAATTGCAGAAGCCCTTATTGAACTCTCTAAGCGCCTGACGCGATTACATGAGGCGATTGATCAGGCAAACGAAGTGCTCGGACGTCTAACGGACAAAGAGCTGCAAGAGCGGCAAGCAACCTAGTCTGGCTTCGCCTTCCGAGTAATCACAGACCGCCGCTTGAGTGTTCTCAGGTACTTACGCGCCGATCGTTCGCTGATGAATTTCATCTCGTCTGACTTCGACCCGTTTGCCATGCGCACAATGTAGAACTCGTCTTCCGGATACATCTCTATGTCGAGCGGTCCTTTGCGCCAGTCTATCGACGCAACTGTTTCCTGCGCTGTCCGAACGACGATCTTGTAGAGTGATCTCTTGATGGAAGTGCCACTTAGGCGCTCGGGGGCGTCTGCAACCCTGAAGATGGTTGCGTCTACAATGCGCTCTCGGAGATGTGCGTCCTGTGTGAACCTTGACGCCCATTCGCGCAACATTGGGCGCAAGTCTGGACTACTGGAATGGCTATTGTCGTTTAAGGAAGAAGGCATGACGCTCCCCTCTCTTCTTCGAAGGCGAGCGCACTAATTAACCCTCAGTCGCCACCGCCAACGGTCTCGGTTGGTAACGATAGGTCGGTATATAATCCATTCCTGATAGACTGTCGACACAGCACCTTCTCTTTCAGTTCCTTCCCCTTAGGTGTCAGGATGCACGAGGCAGCCCGAATGTCGCCTATGAGTTCGATGATGCCGTGATCGCGCGCCTCGATGAGCGTCTTCATTCCAACACCTCTGGGTAGTTGGTTAGACGACACAGTATCGAGTTCCTTGAGCAACAGAAGCAGGCGAGAATACTGCATGAACTTGAATGCCAGTTGGAATTACAGCAATTCATAAACTATCGCCCACTCAACGCAACTCTACGATCGGTTCCGTCCGCTTGCGTACCGTTTTACCGATGTCAGGGCGGTGGGCCGCTCCTTGCCCGAAGCGGTCATTTGGGCAGTCCCATTTCCCATTCCAAACGAAGCATGCTCATGATCGCGGTGTCCCATCTCTCGTCACCAACTTTGGCAGACGACCGCCTCACTCCCTCGTGGACAAAACCGACCTTGTTGTAGGTTCGGATAGCGGCACTGTTCCAGCTATAGACATTTAGCTCAGTCCTCTCGATTTCCGGATGAGAGAACGCCCGCTCCAATCCCGCTTCCAGCAACGGTTTAGCTAGTCCTTGTCCCCGCATTGTTGGCGCGACCATGACGCGGCCAATCCTTGCGACGCCATTTTTCCAGTCCACAGCTAATTGGATATGCCCTGCTATAGCCTGGGAGGCGTTAACAGCCATCCAGGATAGCCGCTTGGGCGGTAACGTTTGCCCTTCGATAATAATCTGTTCAAGCTGATCGTCGGTGATCGGATAAGTAAGATCAGGTCCGCCCCACTGCACGACATCGCGCTCGCTGCCCAGCCAACTGCGAAGGACCGGGAAGTGGATTGCCTCAAAATCGATTAAAGTCATTATCCGCTCATTACAAACTGAACCGAAATTAAGCCTATAGCCGGAGCATCCACTGCGCAACGTCCGCGTCTGGCGCTTTCGCGTCATGACGGCTATCGGCCGAGGCTGTGTGAAAACACCAGCGCATCCCGTAAATTCGTAATCGAGCTTGGTCTGGCGGAATTGGCTCTATTTTGCGCCTATCGGATGCTGGAAGGCGTCGCAGATAGTCCCGGTGGTTTAGTTTGGCGGCTTTTGGGGCCAAAAGGGCGTTTAGCCTCCATTTCAAGCGGCTATGGCTCTGATGAGCGCTCTTGCGCCAATCATATTGATCATCCGTTTGATGTTGTAGGCCAGCACGTGCAGCGCCATTTCCGTTCTCACGTTTTTCAGTCTGCGCATCTGGAAATGAGTTGCGCCCATCCACGCCTTGATGGTTCCGAACGGATGCTCGACCGTGCATCGCCGGGTTCGCATGAGGCTCGGATTGTCGTCCATTCGGGAATACATAGCTTCGATCAGATGCTCGTGCTCCCAGCGTGTGATCCGCCGTTCCTTGCCCGATGTGCATTGTGCCTTGAGGGGGCATGACGGACAATCCGTGCGCCAGTATCGCCGAAGCATCAGTCCTTTTTCCTCCGTGGTATATCTGTATGCCAGCGCCTTTCCGGCAGGGCAAACATACGTGTCTGTGCCGCCGTCGTAGACGAAGTCAGCCTTCACGAACATGCCCTTCTTGCGGTTGTTCGACGTCTCCGGCCTCGGCACCGTTGCCGTAATCCCGGCCTCATGACAGCTGAGCAGTTCAGCTCCGTTGAAATAACCACGGTCGGCGATGGCATCGAGCTTATCGACCTTCAGTGCTTCCATTGCCGCCTTGGCCATGGGAGCCAGTTGCGATCGATCATTGCCGATATTGGTGACCTCGTGCGTGACGATAAGATGCGTCTCGACATCAACCGCTGTCTGCACGTTGTAGCCCACCAGGCCCGTGCCTTTGCCATATGTCGCCATGGATCGGGCGTCTGGATCAGTCAGCGAAATCTGGCTGTCAGGCTTATCATTCAGCGTTTCCGCGATACCTTCCAGGCGTTGGACTTCCTGGCGAACACGAGCGAGCTTTTCCTGCAGCCGTGTGACTTTGCGCAGCGTTGCGTCGGATTGCTCCAAGGCGTCAGCTCTGCCCATTTCGATCGTGTCCCAGGGAGTGGTGTAGCTTAGACGGCCACGGCTCATCCCAGAGGGCCGGATGAGTGTCAGCTTGCTGCTGGCAGGCTGATGAGTGGATCATCGCTCATCGTAGCGATTGTCTCAAGGG
>NZ_JBJDRG010000047.1:0-8145 GCF_044987325.1 Rhizobium sp. ZW T2_16 | reverse complement strand
GTTTAAAAGTCCCATGTGGATCACTCCGTTGCCCCCGTCGCTCACCGCGTTGGGGGAAGGTTCACATGGCTCAATTCTCAATGGAAATTATGCGCCTAACCGGCTCAGTTCTGCGTGGAAACCAACACCGGTTAGGCGCATCTCAGCGACGATGCGGCACTTGGTTAACCCGGACGAGGGACTGTTACAGCCTGGGTCCGAGAGGCCTTTTCAGAGACGCGAGACCACGCCAGCTCGTCGTCATCGCGGCCCCAGTACCTTTGAGCACTTGTCCGAAAGCGTTTCAGCAGATAGACGCGTTTTGTTGTTCAGCTTGCTCAGGCGTCAAGTCACCGGCCATTTCGGCTTCTTTTGGTAACACGATTTCGACCATGTATACTCTGGCGGCAAGCACTTCGCTGTAGGGGGATGAGGGCGGCGTTAGCGGCGCCACCACTGAGCGGATGGTCGTAGGGATCGCAGGAATGAGCGATCCCCAAGGCCGACGCACAGTAACTTAGGCATCCTCACGACGCGGGTGACTCACTGTACCGGCAGCACCACCAAGCCATGCTGCTATGGCGCCGGCGACCAATGCGATAGTCGCTGTGATCGCACCTACCGAAAGTGCCTTTGCCGCGGTCTGGGCCGCTTCGGTCGCCTGGCGCTTTGCCTCCTCGGCAGCCTGCTTGTATTGCTCTTCATACTGGGCAACCTGCTGACGGGCCTGGTCGACAGAAATGTTTTGGGCGCGCGCCAACGCATCCGCTGCGCGATTACGTGCTTCATCCGCCTTTGCCTGATCACCGGTCAGAGCGGCGCGGACTGCTGCGATGGCCGTATCCCGCAGAGCCGCCGGGTCGTTGCCGCCGCTCGCCTGACGAATGTTCTGCTCGATCGTTCCAATCGGATCTGTCGCGGTCGACAAAGTCGGTGCGGCGGTCGTCGCAGCTGTTGCGACAGTCGAGCCTGCACGCTTCGCTAACTTCGAGCGGAGGACATGCCGATGTTTATTTCCGCACCTGAGCAGAGAGCCACGATGCTTGTCGCTGATCAGTCGATGGTAGCCGCACTTAGGGCTATCCTGGCCTATCAACCTGGATTGAATATCGCTGACCTTGCCGTATCCCTAGAAAGCCACACGATCTCGATCAACGGCACAGTGCCGACAGAGCGGGATCGCCAGAAGCTGCTCGACGTCGTCCACGAATTCACCGCCATTCCGATCTCCTGCCTGGTGAGCGTCAAATCTGTCTCGCCCTGTTCAGAGTGCGCTGGCGGTCCCGTGAACTGAGAACCCCGGAACATTTGGAAGGAAAAGAAATGATCAAGATCATAACACTTGGGCTTATTGCCTCTCTCGCCTCGGTTGGTATCGCTTACGCGGCACCGCGGCATCATCCGGTGAAAAACCAGGTGGCAGAGCAACCGAAGGAGCGCCTGGGGACCCTGTCATGTGAGGTCGCTGGTGGCGTTGGCCTTCTCATAGGCTCAAACCGAGCTGTCACCTGTACCTTCAAGCAGAGAACGGGAAAATCAGAACGGTATACGGGCACGATCGGAAAGCTCGGTCTGGATGTTGGTGTCACAGGCAAGCGCTACATGAGTTGGATCGTTGTCAATACGGCGCCGACCCGAGTGGGCGAGGGTGTGTTGGCTGGAACCTATGTCGGTGCGTCCGCCAGCGCTTCTGTTGGGTTGGGTCTCGGCGCCAACGCTCTGGTTGGCGGTAACGCCAAGAATTTCGCCTTGCAGCCGTTGAGCGGAGAGGCTGGCACAGGTCTCAATATCGCGGCTGGTGTTTCTCGTCTGAAATTGCAGCGACCAAGATAACGTTAAGTTCCATGTAGCCGGAGATGGTGTGCACCAGACGCCAGATCAGGCGGTGGTCGGCCTACGGGTCGACCACCGGCGCTCCCCTTCAGGATAGAGGTTCGCTATGGCTTCAAGTGAAGCTCTCGCAAGATTGCTCGAGCTCTTAAAGCACATTAGATCTGCTCGTACCGAAACGGTCAGCGGACATTTCCGTCAGGCGGGAGAGAGTTCACAACACAGTTTCAAGATTTAGGAGCAGCCGCTGGCAGCGGACGACAGATGGCCGCCTAATGGGCCGCCCGACGCATGTCTACACGATCGGCTACGTCGCTGTGCTGATCGGCGAAAACCTCGAACTCATCCAGGAAATCGCCAGCAACTCCGACAATATCGACTATGGCGAGATGATCCATGCCCATGACGGCAGCGAAGAGGGCATCACGACATTCACCGACCGGGGCGTCGAGAGTCTAAAAGAATTCCTCGCCGATATCCGCACCTGGGAGGGAGGCGTTCGCCAGTTCCTCGCCGACGAGCAATGCGACCAGGAAAAGATCGAGCGCATCATGGCAGACCAGCCAAAATCATACGCGGTGCGGCCTACGCCGGATGGATACGCCGATAGGGCTGTTGGCTCCGACGGCCTTCCTGAGCGCACCGTTCTTGACGTCACAGAGCAGCAGCTCGAAGAGGCTCCTAAATTTGAGGGCGTGAACGCAAAGAGTAACATCAAAGAGCGTTCCCACGAATTGTAGGAGCGCTCACCTTTAATGAAGCGTGGCGCTTGTGTTCGACGTCTGAATGGTACGGTTTCCTTGCGCGGTAAACTGACACGCAAGGTCGACCACTTGGGCAATCGAGCAATGCGGAGAATCGTACGGATCTCGCTCGAATAATTGCAAGATTTCTATAAGTTTGCGGGCGGATCCCGCCAGGCGGCGTTTTGTCGTAGGGTCGAAGCCTTTAAAGGTCTTAACGACTTCCATACGCAAGGCCTCGAAAAACATCCGTTTTTCTTTTGTGCTTAGGCGAGTTTCAAAATTCTCTTTGTCTAAAGCCTCAGTCACAGTCGCCTCCCAATATTGGTATGAATTCCCGACTTGCGAGATAGCACTAACGTAGCACCACCCTAGCCAGCCCGAAGTCACCTTTGCTATCGCGACTTTTGACTACGCTTCGGTCTGTCGGTTCTGAGGATGCTTTCTGTCCAGGCAAGCAACGCTAGCGTCAAGCCTGCGAGATAAGCACCGGTCGGCCGGTGCGCCCCTGTCGTGCTTTAGTCCCGGTTTCAGTGACCTTAGGATCGGTCATAGCGCGTCGCCTTTTGGATTGTTTCTCCGAGCGTCCTTGAGGCCCTTTTCAGCAGCCTTCGAAAGTTCCTCGCGGTTCTTGTCCTCATCGTCGCCGCTGCGAGCATCATCGCTTTCAGGCTTGGGCTTGTTTTCCATCATCTTGCTCTCCATGGGGATGCACGCAATAGGGGATATGAAGGCGTAAACCATCCCTTTGATACGCTGACTCAGAAGGCTATCGATAGTTGATTTGTTTGGCTCTGATACAACGATGATGTCGATGACACCTGAAGCCTATCGACAAGAACGCGAAGAATTTGTCAGAACGCGGAAGAATGTCCGACTAAAACGGGAGACGCTCGGCCGGTTGAGCATCAGTCATCACGATGGAAACATCCTTGCCGACGCGGCAACTTCCTTGCGCATCGCATCGAGTGACCCGCGAAGGACACGGATCTCTGCACTGAGCCCGGGAGCCGCGTCTTGCTCCTCCCAGTAGAGAAGGGTGTTGTGCCAACCAGTGGTGGTTTCGATCAATCCGCGTACACGCTGCATCGTGCGCTCGTCTACCTGTATCGCAGCTCGCTCCGCGTTGCGGGCCAATTCCACGAGATCGTTCGCTTCGACACCCCAGATTGGCAGCGCCGTACGAAGCTTCAGAATCTGCGCATCGATGTCGTCAATCTGAGATTTTTCCATGAAAATGATATGGCTCTAATCTTTGAACCTTCAATGGGTATCCAAAACTAAAAGTTGAAAACGGAATCCCGAGCCGCAGTAGAAAATTGCGTTCAGCGCTTGGTCCGCTAGCGTACGGCGAGGGAACGCACACCGGGCTGGCCCGTTCAGGAGCAGCACAGCGCATGGCGGTGCGAGGAGCCCAAATGAGTAAACGCATCGCAATCGTTGGGTCCGGCCCGACAGGCATTTATGCACTTCAAGAATTACTTACCTGTAGCGCTAAACTTCATATCACGATCTTCGAGCGGAGCGAAATCGCCGGAAAGGGAACTCCTTACCAACGCGGCATCAATGACCCGTCGATGTTATCGAATATTCCCAGCGTAGAAATCCCACCACTACCGCAGACTTTATACAGATGGCTTCTTCTGCAGTCAGATAAGTATCTTGCTGAATATGACGTCACTCGAGATCAGATTTCAGATCGTGCCTTCTATCCACGTATAGTTGTCGGCGACTATTTTAAATCGCAGTTTTCCACGCTGATTGATAGTGCCTGCGCAACTCGTCATGAAGTCCAGGTGTCGGAAAGCTGTGAGGTAGAGGACATCACGCCTGTCGAGGATATGTTCAAGCTGACGATCGCAGGGCGTAATCGCGAAGACAATTGTGTCTTCGACTACGTCGTTGCAGCGACGGGCCACAGCTTTCCGACCAACCCTGAAAAATCACCTGGCTTTTTCGAGGCTCCATGGCCTGCGACTGCCCTGAAAACCATCCCGAGTGGAGAGGTGGCAGTTCTTGGTACCTCACTGAGTGCGATCGATGCGATCATGACTGTTGCGACTACGTATGGCAAATTTCGGCGGACGAAAAAGGGAATTCTGGAATACCGACCGAGCAAATCCGGCAGCTGCCTTCATATGACAATGATGTCTCGAAAAGGCTTGTTACCGGAGGCCGACTTCTATTTTCCCATTCCCTATCTCGAGCCCCGGATTTGTACAAAGCAGGCCGTGGATGATCGTACCAGGCTAGGCTCTAGTGGGCTATTGGACGATCTCTTCGATCTTTTCAAACAAGAGATTGCTGTCGCCGATCCTGAATACGCTGCAGCCATCGGCCTGGACGAACTAACAGTCGACGACTTTGCTGAAGCTTACTACGGCGTTCGGGATAAAATTGAGCCTTTTGAGTGGGCTAGGCAAAATCTTGTTGAGGCAGGCCGAAACTATAGCGCTGAGCGTACGGTACAGTGGCGGTACGCCATCTTAATTACACATGAGATTATCGAAGCTGCGGTCGATTGTCTAAATGCCGACGATCTAGAGCGCTTCAACCGTTCATTCAAAAGTATCTTCGCAGATGACTATGCGACGGTGCCGCATCTTTCGATTGAGCGTCTTCTCGCTCTCCACGAGTGTGGCCGTCTCGAAATCCTCGCTCTCGGAAACGATTCTGAGATTTCCAGCGAAGGGCTCGCACGTGGCGTGACGGTAAATTCGGCTTGCGGACGAAGGGTATTTGACACTTTCATAGATGCGACAGGGCAGAAAAATCGCTCAGCTGCCGACCTACCGTTTCGAGGGCTGGTAGAGCGTGGCCTCATTTCTGAGGGATGGACGGTCACTACGACAGGCAACCAACGAAGAACTGGCGGCATAGATCTCGACGCACAATGTCGCCCGCTGATCTCTGGCACACAGCCGATCCGACGGCTCTTCTTCCCCGCAGTAGCATACCTGCTTCACAAACGTCCCTTCATCCAAGGTATTACGAGTGCGGCCGAATTGGGTAAAGTTGTCGCCCACTCGATCATTGCGGACGTCACAAGGCCTCAGCGGAGCAGGCGACGGAGTGTTAAGAAGGTCCAAATCTTACCGTTGGAAGCGGCTGCCTGACACCCTACGGACTTATACCGGTGTAGATTTAGAAAATTCGGCGCTGGACAGCCTACCAGAGAAGCTCCCGTGGTGGAGCTTTTTCCGCTAGTTATCGACTTTCGATCTCTTGCTGTGACAGCGTTACTTCTTCGGAGTTGTTAGTCCCGGGAATGAGTTCCATGACGACCACTTTTTTGCCGTGTGATTTTTCAAGCTGCTTAACCGCATCGGACGCTGTCGCTCCCGTGGCTTTTTGGCTTCCGTCCTTCACCTTGAAACTCATCATCACTCGCTTTGGGCGTGGAACTATCGCAGCCCCAGTTACTCGAAACGGACGACCGACTTGAGCGGGATTTTGTCGAAGACCTCGCCCTGCTCGCTTGTGATCTCGAAAATCTGGCCATCAACAACTTCCCCTTGAAGTATTTTGTGCGCCAGTAACTCTCTTGCAGCGTGTCGAACTTCCTCGACGGCCAGGTCCAATGTCGCCAACTCAGTTCCTTCCGGATCTCGATCTAGGCGGTCGCCGTCACGAAGATGGAAATAGTATCTTGGCATCTGCCACCCATGAAGTTTAGCATGTTGCCAAAGCGTAACCCGGCTGGCCTCCACTTGTTCCGGCTGTTCGGGTGAGCAAGCCGCCCATATTGCATGCTGCTTTTGTGAGGGGGAACAGAGAGATGCGCATTGATTTCAATTTGGCGCGTGGCAATAAGTTACTGGCGCGTCTGCCAAGTGAAGACCTCAATGATGTCGCAAACGGGTTGGAGCCAGTTAGTCTCACCCATGGGGTGATGCTTGGTGAGGAAGGCCAGCCGATTGAGCACGTCTACTTTCTCACCAAAGGCATTTGCTCTGTGATTGCAAAAACACCTGAGGGCGCGCGGGCGGAGGCGGGCATCTTTGGCTACGATGGATATATTCCAACTTCTGCCATTGCTGATGTTGATGTGTACACATACGATGTTTACGTGCAGCTGGATGCTGCGGGCTATCGTATCCGGTACGATGACTTTCGCCATCTGATGGAAAATCGGCGAAATTTTCTCAAAGTTATAATCCGAGCGATTGAGGCATTTGCTGTTCAGCTTGCATATACGGCTGTCTCCAACGCTATTCATGATGTCAACGAGCGCCTCGCGAGATGGCTGCTTATGTGTGACGACAGAATTGATGGAAACGAGCTGCCGCTCACCCATGATTTCATTTCCATGATGCTCGCTGTCCGTCGCCCAAGCGTGACTACCGCGCTTCACGTGCTAGAGGGAAACGGTTTCATTCGAGCAGACCGGGGACTCGTCACGATCAGAGATCGTGAAGGAATGGAACAGTTCGCTGCCGATGCGTATGGGAAGCCAGAAAAGGCGTATGAACGCTTAATGAGCGGGCTTTTTTGAAAAGTCGTCGTGTCGTTGGCTACTGCTAGGGAATCGTGGCACAATGACATCTTCGTGCGAGTTCGTTTTCATGCGGAAACGGCGCTGTAGAGAGCGCTGGCGTGCTCTGTGGTTACGCCCATTCCCGTGTCGCTATGATGGCCTTCAGGTCGTCCCTTATTCTCCCAAATGTCATGGGCTTGAAGCATGATACGCTCGTTGTTTCCGCACCCATAACTAGCTCCAACCGTTCGATCCAAGCCCGGTCCAGGAGCCACTTTATCAATATCGTCGAAGGCATTGCCGACGCGCTGAACCATGCCAGAAGAACGGAGTCTCATCGTTGAAAACTGGAAGCGACGACATCCTCAGCGTGATTGCGGGTAGGGGACTAGCCGTTGTTCGAATACCAAATCCCAAGAAGTCGTTTGTCCTTGGCAGCCGACCGGTTTTGAAGCTCACGCCGCCGGAAACCAACGATTTAAGCGATCCAAGGGTTAAATTATTCCTTGCTATCGCGCCCGACGTTATGGTCGGGGTAGGCCCTCTCGATCAAGGCGAAGTCATCGTCGATATCAGCGACAAGAATGTCCGCTTAACGAACGAGAGCGTCTGCACTCAAAGTTCGCAAATAACAGGCAGGTCTAAGGAATTGATTGCGTCGCTTTCGCCATTTGTTGGGAGAAAAGTCGGGAAATTCCCGTTGCTTGAAGCGTGGGATGAACCTTGGTTTGACAGGTTGCGGACTAAGCCATTTCCCGTTTGCGGGAAGCTGACAATCCCCGTAACGTCTCCAGCGGTCGTCCCGGCACTGTGTCAGATGCTTCATACCTAACGACCGAGTCCGCACGCTCTTTGTAGTTGGGCCACGTTACTTTCCGGTTTGGGCCAAAAGATCGCAGTTTGGGCCAAACTTGGTTCCGTTTTTAAATCTCGATGTCGTCGGCACGCGGCATAGTATTTAGTTCCATAAGACAGATTATGCGATCTTTGTATGTAGCCGCAAAGTTAGAATGTCCTAATTCAGCAAAGTTAGACTGTCACACTCCCCGCGTTTGATAACGCGGAGACAAGCAGATGGGATTGATAGCGATGAGCGAGCGCGATCTGCAGCGGATC
>NZ_JBJDRG010000046.1:0-9638 GCF_044987325.1 Rhizobium sp. ZW T2_16 | reverse complement strand
GATCACCCGGCGGTCATCGACACGTTCAATTCCACGGCTATTGGTCGGCAAGAGAGGTGCGATGATAGCCCATTCTTCGTCGCTCAATTCGTGACGGCGCATGGCAAACTCCTTTCAAGGAGATTGAATCACACACCGTCAATAAGATGAACCCTGTTTATGGGGACACTGCCTAGTGCCGGCCCCAATAGGCATCTAACATTTTCAATGCGTTATTGAACGTACTCCGTCTTGTCCTGAATTAATTTCCGCCTTTGATGCAGTCCTGCTCTTGAAATGCCCCGTATGGGCCGTAAAAGATGACTTAGTTCATCATCTTTTATCAACGTGAGACCCGTGTCGTGGGTTGGGACCTGCATAAGCTCTTCAAAAGCCACTCAAGTGAACTTATGCGGTTCATCCGGCGAGCAGGCGTGCCAGAGGATGATGCACCCGATCTCCTGCAGGATGCTTTTTTACGTCTCGCAACAACGCACGACGGTCAAGCGTCAATTGCCAACCCTCGCGCTTATCTCTTCAAGGTGTCGCGTAATCTGGTAACAGATCATGCGCGCGCCCGCGCCGTTCGGCAACGCTATTCCCAGGCTGATGCGCCAACAGACGTGGTTGCACCCGCGCCACCTCCTGAAGCGGCAATAGACTATCGCCGAATGGTCCAAAAGCTTGAGGGAGCGCTTGCAGGGTTGTCGGACAGACAGCGAGAAGTGTTTCTCCTTCATAAGTTCGAAGAACTCTCTCATTCAGAGATCTCCGTGCGCCTCGGTATTTCAAGAAGCATGGTCGAGAAGCATATGATGAGGGCGCTCCTCAACCTCAGAACAGAATTGGGCGATATGCTCGATTGAGCCTCGCGGAGGTTAAATTTCACGGCACCCCGTGTGGTTTTGGCCCGCTCATCCGTCTATTGGATGGAGCACACGACAAATCAATTGGATGAGCGAATTCGGATGGGCACGGAAGGCGGGGAGATCAGCGGAAAAGAGCGGCAGGAGGCTGCTGCATGGTTTACGCGCATGAACTCCGGCGACATCACCCCTGCTGAGTTTGACGAATTCAGAACATGGTTCAGCCGTTCTGCTGAAAATGCTGCGGAGTATCAGCGTCTCGAGCGGATGTGGGCGCAATTTGACAATCTACCGCAGGTATCGCGGATACCAAGCCCGAGTGCAGCCCGTAGCACAAGGACAGTCTCCAGGCGCACCTTGTTGATCGGCGGAAGCGCCACCGCTGCCGCCGCAGTCGCCGCCGGATGGGTCGGAAACTTTCAGGACTACGTGATCAGCGACGAGTTCACCTCAATTGCCGAAGTTCGGGAGACACGCCTGCCGGATGGGAGTGGCGTGACCCTGGATGCAAATTCGGCGATTGCGATCGACTTCTCGGATAAACGGCGAGACGTCCTGCTTCAACGAGGTCGCGCCTTCTTTGACGTCGCAACAGATAGCCGCAGACCATTCAGGGTCATGGCAAAGGGAGGGAGCGTCGAGGCGCTCGGCACGCAGTTCGTCGTCAACGTTTCGGGCGATGAGGTGATGACGAGTGTCCAGGAAAGCGCAGTGTCGGTGACAGCCCCGAGTGGCCAAGACGTTCGGCTGATGCTGGGTCAGATGGTCTCGTACAGTGGCGTCGAAATGGGCAGGGTCGAAATAGCCGACGGAGAGGTTGAGACCGCCTGGCGTCATGGGCGATTGATTTTCAGTGACAAACCACTGAGGAGCGTGGTGGCAGACGTCAACCGCTACCGGCACGGAAGATTGCAGATCGTCGGTTCAGGTCTGGAAAATCTGCGTGTCAGCGGCGTTTTCGACATCAAAAATCCGGGCGGCATTCTCGAAGCCATCGTCCGCACCCTCCCCGTGCGAGCCGTGGAGGTGACGCCGTTGCTTGTGGTTCTGATCCCCCAAGATATTTTTCGAAAAACATCATGATTGGGGTGAGGTGATCAGGTTGCCACTCGTCTTAGCTCCTGAACGGCAAGGAATGCCGGCAGGGCATATGGGACAGGGTAATGAACACAACAGGGAAACCGGGCGCATTCGTCGGGCACAACGCAACTCATTTGGGACGAATGGCAACGTTGATGGCTGGAATAAGCCTGATGCCGATCGCGACCTCCGCGCAGACAGCCGGTTCCATGGGCCCCAGACTACAGCAAGTTGCCCTCTCCTATACCATCCCGTCGGGTTCTCTCGGCTCTGCTCTGGCTACCTTTGGTAGCCGCAGCAATCTGCAGCTCCTTTATCCGGCCGCGATCACTCGAAATAAAAAGACAGCCGGCGTATCCGGAACGATGGCTCCTCAAGAAGCCTTGTCTCAATTGCTTGCCGGGACCGGTCTGACGTTCCGCTTTACAACGGCAACGACCGTGACGATTTCGGCGGTTGAGGGCCAGGCTGACGCGACCTCGTCGCCTACGGATGCAACGACGCTCGCACCCATTGTGATCGGCACGGAGCAGACTGGAAATGGTCCGGTCGACGGATATGTGGCGCGGGTCACTGCGGCCGGCACCAAAACCGACACCCCGCTGATCGAAACGCCACAATCGGTGACAGTCGTCACGTCGGACCAGATCCGCAGCCAGGGCGCAACGTCCTTGTCAGAGTCGCTTGCGTATACGCCGGGTGTTGCGATGCAGTCCGGCACGTTTAGCAGATCGGTCGACGACTTGACCATCCGCGGTTTCAACATTGCAAACGGCAATCTTGGCAGCCTTCGTGATGGCATGAAGTATCAGTCGAACGTCTACGATGGCGGTCAGGAACCCTACGGTCTGGAACGCGTCGATGTACTTCGCGGTGCGGCCTCCATGCTTTATGGCCAGTTATCGCCGGGTGGGGTCATCAATTCCATTTCGAAACGACCGACCACGACGCCAATCCATGAAGTCAACGTCGAACTCGGCACTTACGGTCGCAAGCAGGTTTCTGCCGATTTCGGCGGCCCCCTGGATGATGACGGCGTCTTCAGCTATCGTTTGACCGGCCTCGTTCGCAATGCCGACAATTGGGTGCACAACACGCCCGATGACAAGCTCTATGTTGCCCCTGCCCTCACAATCGCACCCGACGCCGCCACGTCCTTGACGATCTTGTCGAGCTATCAGCATTTTGATGCCGGTTTCGCCACACCACTTCAGCTTGAAGATGTCCGATCGGGCGCTATCCCCCGCAACATGTTCCTTGGTATCGATGGTTTCGATCAGTACAAGGGTGACAGCTACACGATCGGTTACGATTTCGAGCACGAGTTCGACAACGGCCTCAAGTTGCGCAACAAGGCGCGCTATTTTTACTCCGACGTGAATTGGGACTATATGATCGGCAATCTTGCTCCCTTGGCAAGTACCGGCGGCAGCCTGGCACGCCTCGCCAGTGTCCGCAGTGAAAACTCCTACGGCGCCACAACTGACACATCGCTGGAGTATTCCTTCGATGCACTCGGAGCGGAACACACCGTTCTCGGCGGCTTCGATTATTATCGCAGGAGCTACGACAGCCACCGCTATCGTGGTTCGGGATACAGCTTTCTCGATATTGACAGCGGCGTGACGCTCACCAATCCGCCGATCAACTACGCCGTTGATCGCGGATCCGACACGTCTGCCAATAGTTATGGGCTTTACCTTCAGGACCAGATCAAGTTCGACGATCACTGGATCCTGCTGCTCGGCGGCCGGCAGGACTGGACCGACAGTTCTGTGAAGTCGTATCAGACCGGCGGTGTGACCGATCAGTCCGATAATGCACTGACCGGTCGGGTTGGGCTTGTTTATCTGTTCGACAACGGGCTTGCCCCGTACGTGAGCATCGCACAATCATTTCAGCCTCAGGCTGGATCGGTGACCGCCACAGGTGAAGCACTCAAACCGAATGAAGCAATCCAATACGAGGCCGGTATCCGCTATCAGCCGGCTGGCAGCAATATTCTTCTAAGCGCAGCTGTCTACGACCTCACGCAATCCAACCTGACGACCAGTGATGCGTCATTCAACGTTTATCAATACGGCAAGGTAAGGTCGCGCGGTGTCGAGCTTGAAGCTCGTGCCGAGATTGATAATCTCGGATTAATCGCTGCCTATTCTTACACCGATGCTCGCATCACCGAGACCGCTTTGGCAAGCGAACTCGATCAACAGATCCAGCTTGTCCCGAGAAACGCCTTCTCCCTTTGGGCCGATTACAAACTCGATGATCTCGGCCTGGAGGGCGTGAAGATTGGCGCTGGCATGCGCTACACGGGCACAACCAATATTCTGAATACCACGCAGGATGCGCCCGCCTATCTTCTCGTCGATGCGATGGCGAGCGTTGATCTCGGCAAACTCACCGACCAGTTGGAGGGCGCGGAACTCAAGATCAACGCCCGTAACCTGTTCGACAAGAAGTTCTACACCTGCAACTACACCGATGGCTGCCGTTATGGCGAGCCAGCGACTGTGACGGCGACGCTCAGCTACAAATGGTGAAACCCGCGCCAACCCGACGGCAATTCGTGAGCGGTGGCTTGGCTTTTAGCCTCGCCTCCGCGGCAAAGGCACAAGCCCCGGCTGATCGCCCCCAGCGTATCGTTTCGATGGACCTTCTGGTAACGGAACTGCTGCTGACGCTCGGCATTTCCCCGATGGCAATCGCCAACGTGCCGCTTTACCGTCGGCTGGTTGCAGAGCCGCCGCTCTCGACCGATACCGTCGACCTCGGTCCTTTGCAGGAGCCGAATGTCGAGTACCTCCAGCTTTTGCGTCCCGACCTCATCGTAATGGCCGATTGGCAAGCGAGCGGTTTGGAGAGGCTTCGTCAGATCGCGGCAACAGAAGCGATCGCCACGTTTGCCGGCAAGACGCCCGCCCTCCAACATATGCAGGCGCAGTTGCGCATTCTTGGTGGAGTGACAGGCAACGTAGCCAGGGCTGAAGAGTGGATCGCACGCTGCGATGCGGAGCTTGCAGAGGCCAAAGCAGTCCTGTCGGCACGACTGCTTCCACCACTCTATCTATGCCGACTCAATCAGGACGCTCGCCATGTCGCAATCTTCGGCGGAAACGGTCTTGTCGGAGACGTCACCACCCAGCTTGGGCTGAAGAATGCCTGGACAGGCCGCGTAAATGCATCCGGTGTCGCTTCAATCGGCATCGAACAGCTTGCCGGAAGCCCTGACGCCCGGATTATTCATTTCGACCGCGGTCGCGAAACAGATCTTGCCGTTGCTCGCCTTGCTGACAACCCGCTCTGGCAGGTTTTACCCGCTGTGCGGGCCGGCAGGGTCACCCGCATGCCGGTGGTCTATCCCAGCGGCGGGGTCGTCAGCGCCATCCGGCTCGTGCGCCAGTTGACCACGTCTCTCGCGGGGAATGGCTGAACCATGGCTATCGCGTCGGATCAATATCAACATTCCCCCTCGCAGATTACCCTGCCAGTCGTTACACTTGCTGCGATTGCAGCGGCCTGCGGCCTGCTCGTGGCCAATGCCGGGGGTATCGCCTTTCTACATCGTGCGCTCGGACAAGGTTCATCCGGCGATCTACAAGCCGTACTGGTCTCATACGGACTGCTTCCTCGCTTTGCCATTGGCGTGATTGCGGGCCTGTCACTTGGACTGAGCGGAGCGCTATTCCAACAGATGCTACGCAATCCCCTGGCGGAGCCGGGCACACTCGCGGTATTTTCGGGCGCCAAAGCCGCCCTATTCGTGACAGTTCTTTGGATGCCTCAGGCGCTTGTCTGGGGACATGAGCCAATTATCGGGATCGGGGGCCTTCTCGCACTGCCCACCGTCTTTATCCTTGCCGCGAAATCGAAGTTCCAGCCGCTGCGCGTGATCCTGATAGGTCTCATGCTATCCCTGGGTCTCGAGGCATTCAGCGGCGCGGCTTTCCTTGTCCATTTCGAGGAACTCGGCGACCTTCTATCCTGGCAAACGGGGTCCCTCGTTCAGACGAACTGGAGCAACGTGACGATCCTGTTGCCGATCCTGCTAGTGGCGACAATCATCGCCTTGCTAATGACGCGGCCGATCACAAGCCTGGATCTCGGCGACGACAGTGCAAAAAGCGCCGGCGTTCCGGTCTACACTATTCGCCTCATTGGCCTGCTTGTTGCTGCGTGTTTGAGTGCGGCAGTTGCCGCGGCGGTCGGACCGATCGGTTTCGTCGGTCTTGTTGGCCCTGCTATCGCGAGCCGTCTTGGCGCGCGAGGTTATCAGCAGCGTATCGTGTTTGGGGCGCTGCTGTCTGCCGCCCTGCTATCGCTCGTCGATCAGGCTATATTGTCCATGGCTGGCGGTCTCGACATACCGGCCGGGTCCGCAATGGCACTCCTCGGTGCACCGATCCTGATATGGCTCGTCCGGCGGGCCAGCCTGCAGGACCGCGTCCAGCCGCCTCAGGACATGTTCGCCGCGGGGCCGGTCCGCATGATCGAAACTAGAGTATGGGTTTTCGGAGCGGCCTTGGCGCTCAGCATCGCTTGCGTGTTGGCGCTGACGCTGGGGCGGCTCGCTGACGGATGGCATTTGGCGTCACCCGAGCAGCTCATATCCGTGTGGCAGTGGCGCTTCCCACGGGTGATTGCCGCGGGAGCTGGGGGCGCGATGCTGGCGATTGCCGGTTGTCTGCTCCAAAGAATGACCGGAAATCCTTTGGCCAGCCCGGAAATTCTAGGTCTGTCCTCGGGTGGTGCCCTGTTTTTGATGCTTGCGATCTTTTTCGTACCTGGTCTCGACCGCAGCGGAATGATGGTTTTGTCTGGCCTTGGCTCGCTTATAGTGCTCGCGCTCCTGATCTGGTCCGGCCGCCGTTCTGCATTCAGTTCCGAGCGAATGCTGCTTGCAGGTATAGCGCTTGCAGCGCTTACCGGCGCACTCACCTCTCTGATGGCAGTTTTCGGCGACATGCGCATTCAGCGCCTGCTTGGCTGGATGGCTGGATCAACTTACTCGGTCAGCGAGCGCGATGCCTGGATCGCCCTTATCATCGCTGCTGTGTCGCTCGCGACAGTGCCGTTGCTGGCCCGCTGGCTGAGCATCCTTCCTCTTGGCACGGATCCCTCCCGCTCGCTCGGGCTTGGGATCGCAAAAAGCCGCCTCATCCTCATGATTGTGATCGCTGCAATAACTGGCGCCGCCACATTGCTCGTTGGTCCTTTGAGCTTCGCCGGACTGATCGCACCGCACATCGCCCGAAGCATCGGCCTCTATCGCCCTATGTCCCAAGCATATGGTGCGGCGATCATTGGCGCGACTTGTATGATCTTCGCCGATTGGATTGGCCGCACCATCGCTTTCCCTTGGCAGATCCCCGCCGGGACGGTGGCGACTCTACTGGGCAGCTTATATTTTCTCATGTTGGGCTTGAGGCATGATCGCCGAATATAGCCAATTGTTCTCCGGAGCCCTGACGGAAACGGGCGACCGTCTCTGTCTGCATGATGGCAGGGACGGTATCATTGCCTGCAAGCTTTTGCTCGATGACCGGCGGATGGCGGAAATCCTCGAGACGTTCTCGGGAAACTATGTGGAACCAGATCCACGAGCGGTGGCTTCGCAGTGGTCAAAACAGTATTTTTCACATCTCCTCATGCCGACGCTTGCTATCAACCTCGTGCTAGATCGGGCACTGCCCGTTCGACTGGATGAGGTTGGTGTTGCTCTCATGGACGATGCACGACCGAAGAGCTTCTTTTTCGATCACGCCGGCAGCCCGATAGACGCGGCAGATTTCTCAGACCGTTTCGGTAATTTGATCGATGGCCATGTCGCGCCTCTGGTCGCGAGTATCTCCAAAGCGAGTACGCTGCCGCAAAAGGTTCTGTGGGCAAACGTCGGAAACATTGTCGAAAATGTCGTCGGCCACTGTGCTCGGTTGGCAGGAGAGACGCCCAGTGTGCGGCACGGGCGGGAGATGCTCGCAAGCAGGCTCTGGAACGATGGGAGGCGGAACCTACTCTTTGAGCCGATACGCTACGAGCGCGCCAACGGGCAACAAATCCGAAAACGAAAAGTCTGCTGCCTGAGATATCTCAGCGCGTCCCTGAAACTCTGCGGAACCTGCCCTTTGGAAGAAGTCCCTCCGCGAAAACCGATGCGGGACACATCGCAAAAACAACATGTATGAACGAGGCCAGCTCATGCCGCAACAAGTCTTAAAACCTGCTATTTCTGACGCGACGGACGCTCTGTTCGAGCTCGAAAATGTGACTTTCGCCGTCTCCGATCGCGTCCTTCTGCAGCCGCTGACTATGAAGGTTCCCGCCGGCAGTTTTGTCGGACTGATCGGACATAACGGCTCCGGGAAATCGACACTTCTCAAGCTTTTGGCGCGGCACCAGGCGGCCTCAGGAGGAAGCATCCGGTTTGAGGGTAAAACACTCGGCGAATGGGCAGACAGGCCCTACGCCCGCAAAGTTGCCTATCTTCCGCAACAGATACCTGTCACAGCCGGCATGCGTGTCCGTGAACTTGTAAGGCTGGGTCGTTACCCCTGGCATGGTGCGCTCGGCCGTTTCAGTCAGGCTGATGGCCAGAAGGTTGAGGACGCAATGCATCTGACGGACGTCATTAATTTGGCGGACCGCCTGGTCGATACCCTTTCCGGCGGAGAGCGTCAGCGCGCATGGTTGGCGATGCTTGTTGCCCAGGACGCTGAGTGCCTGTTACTCGACGAACCAATATCAGCACTCGATGTGGCTCACCAGGTAGAAATGCTTGCCTTGATTCATCGCCTTTCGAATGATCGAGGCATGGGCGTCATCGCAGTCCTGCACGACGTCAACATGGCCGCACGTTTCTGCGACAAAATTGTCGCCCTGCATACCGGCAGGATGATTGCGCGTGGCACCCCGGCGGACATCATGACCCCTGACTGCCTACGATTGGTGTACGGGATTGAAATGGGAATAATGTCCCATCCCGACACCCATCAGCCTATCAGTTTCGTCCGCTGAATGGACTCGTGAGCGGCGACTACGGCCAAAACGTTTGGCATAGAGGTCAGAGCGGATGTAACGCTTCTACGCCTTGATGGGAAATCGAACCGAGGGCACCGCCGCTGACTTGACGTGTTTTTGCGGCAGTTAGCCATGACGCACATCGTTTTTATGGCACTTTAGTTACGAGCGATACGTCCCAGACTCGGCAAATAACAGAAAGGCGCACGACGTTCGGCGGCTGTTTCAGCCATGAGGCATGCGTTGAAACTCGCAATCCCCCGCCCTGCAGCTATCCGCGCGAGAGTTCATCAACTTGCGCCTGCGTCAGCGACGACACCTTGAGGCCTCTGACCAACAGGTAGAGCTTTGCAGTCTCTTCCAACTCTTCAGCTGCGTATTGCGCCTCCAGCAACGATTTTCCCGAAACAACCGGCCCGTGGTTTGCTAGAAGGACCGCATGCGCATGACTGATTTTGCGCTGGACAGCCGCTGCCAGCCTCACATCACCCGGCGGGAAATAATCGACGATCGGAAGCCTTCCGACACGCATGACATAATAGGCGGTAAGCGGCGGAAGAGCGTCGGCGCGATTGATTTCCGGCAGGATGCTGAGTGCAACCGCGTGAGTTGAATGAAGATGAACGACGGCGTTGGCAGCCCTGCGGTTGCAGTAAACGCACTGGTGCAGAAATGCTTCTTTTGTCGGTTTGTCGC
>NZ_JBJDRG010000045.1:0-13432 GCF_044987325.1 Rhizobium sp. ZW T2_16 | reverse complement strand
CCCGGTCGCGATAGCCGTTACGCTGGGCCAGTCGGAAGCCATTCTTCTCGCCATAGCCCGCACCGGTCTTCGTGCCGACCTCCAGCGCCATCAGCTTCTCGGCAGCAAAGCCGATCATCTCGCGCAGTAAATCGGCGTCGGCGCTCTTCTCAACGAGTGAACGCAGGTTCATCATGTCGTCGGTCATCGGTGGTGTCCCTCAGGTTGGCTCTAAGCAACCCGACCCTACCGGAAATCACCGATGGCTATGAAATCCAGCTACACCACTCCATGGGACACGATCTCAACGTGAGGCACGGGCTGCGCTGAACGACTGGGAAAAACGTCTTCCAGCGGTGGTGCCACAAAGCGACCGGGCAAGCGACGCGATGAGTGAGGACGCTCCGTGGAACACCTATATCCGGTCAATCTGTGGTTTTTCAAACGGCGTCTCTCCAGACCGGATGTCAGCAAAGGACTATCTGGCGTATGACGCTGCGTGCAGCTATCGAAACTGGCGTGTCCCCTCAGGCATGGGCACCCTGATTTCCCGCAGTTTGCCGTCCCATTCGGCTGTAAGCCTTTCCACGCCGGTGACGGCCATAGCCGAGGATCCGCAAGGTCTGCGTATTGCGACGGCGAAAGGTGACATTCGCGCGCGTACGGCTATCTTGACCGTATCGACCAAGGTCCTGGCGGGAGACGCGATCAGGCTGCCGAACGATCTCGACCCGTGGCTGGACGCCGCCAGCCACCTACCACTCGGTCAGAACGAAAAGCTATTCCTGCTGGCCAACGACCCTCTGTTCGTAAGTGAAACCCATTTGTTCGCCGATCCGGCAAACCCACTCGCCTGCGATTTCTACATTCGTCCCTTCGGCCGGCCGGTGATCGAATGTTATCTTGGGGGTGATAGCGCACGGGTCATGTCAGAGGATGGCTTGGTCGCTGCCTTTACGCTTGCGATGGATCAGCTTGCCGATCTTTTCGGGAACGGCGTTCGATCGAAGCTCAAGCCACTCGCTAATTCGAACTGGTCACGCCTCGACCGGATCGGCGGAGCCTACAGTAGCGCCTTACCGGGCAGGTCAGGCGCAAGAAGCCTTCTCGCAAAGTCGTGGAAAGAAAGGCTCTTCTTTGCAGGGGAAGCCACCAACCCGGATGACTATGCAACCGCGCATGGCGCACATGCTAGCGGGGCGCGCGCCGCAAACGAAGCCATAGCAGCGCTGGCTCGACATCGCGATGTCGCGGCATAGCTCCAGAGAATGGGGCGTCCATCGGAATTGAAGCAGATGCCTGCAGTTCAAGACGGGCATGTGTTGCCCGCAGCGTATAGCGGTGCGCGCGGTGTCGAGTCCGAGAGCTTCTGCTCGACGTCTGCTGACTTATCCGGCGACCCTTTTAGGGCGTTCGATCGCGTGCCTGGGCGATACGCCCCTCCTCAGCCTAGCGAGGCCCCGGTACGCTTTTCAAAGGCTGCGATCAATGCGTCTTGCGCCTTTTCGTCATAAACGCTGGAGTTAACGCTGGTTTCCTCCTTCTGATGAAAGAGAAATTTGCCGGTCATCTGGCCGGCAGGACCTGTTCCCTCGCTCAACTGGACCTGCGTCATGTAGCCGGCACGGAGATTGTCCGGCGCATACGGACCGTTGTGAAAGCCCATCACCGTTGCTACCCAGCCCGGCGCCACTGCGTTGACACGCAGGTCTGGACGACGGCGTGCGACCGCCGTGGCCAATGTCGCCATGTGGAGCTTGCTGTCGTTATAATTGACGTTCGTGCCGCCACTGCGAACCTCGTGGAGCTTGAGGTCTCCGCCCAGGTGGAGGGAGGATGTGAGATAGATCATCGCTTCCCGAGGGGTATCGACAAGACTGGTCAAAAGGTAGGGAGACAGGGAGTTTGCGTTAAGTATCTCCGCATCAGGAAGGCCATACTCGCCCGAATTGTGAATGATGACATCGAATGTGCCCAGCGCGTTGATTTGCCCAGCCAGTGAGCGTGTTTCGTCAAGGTCCAGCAGGTTCCCGATGACGACGGCGTCCAGGTCGCGCCTCGCTTCGGCAGCGCGCTGCTCGTTACGCGCGTGGGCAACAATATGATGACCTCGGCGCAGCAGATGCGCGGCGGCAAGCTGTCCCAGCCCAGCAGTCGAACCGGTAATCAAGATGCGTTTCCTGCGTGTCTCGTTCGACGGACGGACGTTTGCCTCTATGTATCGCAACTCATCGGCGACTTGCTGTGTATTATAGACGCCCACACCGAACCGATCCCCTCTGACCGTGGGCCCTGAGCCTGGCTGCGAGGCTGCAGCGAGCGCGAACCGGGGAGCGGTGTATCCGTCCAGTCCACAGATTCCAAACGCAGTGGCGGAAAGAATGAGGTTGCGTCTGCTCATATTGGTCACGACCACTTTCCTTTTTCAGATAATGCTCAAACAATAGACCTGAACTCTTTCCGCATTAATCGCCCAAAGCAGCATGTTGCTATGAGGCAAGCTCACGAATAGAACCAACCCGGTTGCGCTTCCCTGGCCCTCTGATTAACGAGCTCGCGGGGCTGACGAAGAGACCTGTCCCGCTGGACGACCGTCAATCGGAATATGTGAGAAGTCTTTGTACACGTCGCCCTCAACACATGGGCGTGCCAACCTAGGCCTCGCAGTTCCAGCAAACGGGTGGATACAAGGTTTGCGACAATGGCGAGGCGCATGCCGTCGCCAATGTGCTGGTAATATCGTGCCGGATTCGTTTCCGACTTCTCTACCGGGTTCAGGGCGCTTGGAAAGCTGGCTCAGCCTTGCGCGCCGTTTGCATCGCAAGCAACCCTGCGACCAGGAGCAGTAGCGCGCTGACGCCGAAGGTTGCGACATATCCGCTGCTGTCAAAGAGCACGCCACCAACGACCGCTCCGAAGGTGATTGCCAATTGGACCACCGCTACCATCAGGCCGCCGCCGGCTTCCGCGTCCTGCGGAAGTGTCCTTGCTATCCAGGTCCACCAGCCTACGGGCGCCGAGGTTGCGAACAGCCCCCACAGGGCGAGCAGGACAGCTGTCACAGCGACGCCGCCGGCAGAAAAAATGAGTGCCGCGGCGATGAACGCCATCAAGATCGGAATGACGATCAAGGTGCGATAGAGACCATCCGTCAGGAACCGTCCAATGAGGACAGTCCCTATAAACCCTGTGACTCCCATCCCAAGCAGCAGCAACGAAAGAGTGGAAACATCGACGTGCTCAACGATCTCGAGGAACGGCCGCAGATAGGTGAACAGTGCAAATTGGCCCATGAAGAAGATACTGACGGCGGCCATGCCCAAGGCCACGATCGGCTGCTTAAGAAGGTTGAACACTGCGACGGGGCTTGTCCGGGATGCCGTCTTCATGGATGGCAGGCTTATCATCTGCCACACGAACACGATGACGGCGATCGGAACGACGAAGAAGAACGCTCCGCGCCAGCCGATCAGACCCCCCAAGAAGCTGCCGAGCGGCGCGGCAATCACGGTTGCTAGTGCGTTGCCACCGTTGAGGATGGCAAGTGCGCGCGGAACTTTGTCCGAAGGCACAAGCCGCATGGCGGTTGCGGCAGACATCGACCAGAACCCGCCGATCACGATGCCGATGAAGGCGCGACCAAGCATGAATATCTCATAGTTCGGCGCGACGGCCACAACTGTTCCAGAGACGATCATGACGCCGGTAAGCGCAAGCAGGAGGCGTTTGCGATCAATATTTCCGGCGATTGCCGAAATGAAGAGGCTGGTCAGTACTGCAAAGGCGCCGGATACGGAAATTGCCTGTCCGGCTTGTCCTTCTGTGACGTGGAGATCGGCGGCAATTGGTGTCAACAAGCTGACCGGCATAAATTCCGATGCGATGAGCGCAAAGGCGCCAAGCGAAAGTGCGAACACACCGCCCCAGGCAGCGGTCGGGCTTTCGACAGCGTCATTGTCAATAGAAGTAGTGGCCAGCATTTAAATTACCTTATGTTTTGTTGCATGCGGACGACCTAAAGCGATCGCGGCACGCAATGCCTTCGAGATTAAAATGGTGTGGGAGGCCTTGCCGCCTCTTTACCGCTGTCGCCGTCACGCGCCCTCCCGCCCACACGACGTACGCCCCTAGCGGGTCAATACTTCAGCGATCAACGCAGGCCGGTGAGCACGAATTTCTGCACACGGCGCCCGGTCCCGACTTCAGTGACATACAGGTTGCCTTGACTGTCGGTGTCGATCGAGTGCATCCAGGTGAACTGGCCCGCCTGCCGACCGATGCGGCCGAAAGAGCCAAGTACCTCGTGGCTCGAGCGCAGCAGGATCCAGATGCGTCCGTTCATCATGTCGCCGACGTAGAGATACTTTTTGTCCGGCGAAAGCGCGATGTCAGTGACGGTACCAAGCCCGCCGGTCTTGCCTTCAATGGCGATATTGCGCACGAAGGTCAGCTTACCGTCCGCGCTCAGGTCGAACAGCTGGGCGCGGTTGTTCTGTCGGTCGCATACATAGATCTGTCCGTCACCGGTCGGCACGGCGCAGTGGATGATCGTGCCGAATTCACGCGCTTCCGGGTCGGGCCCGCTGCCCGATGTGGCCTGGCTCTGATCGAAGTTGCCCTGGCGCGTCTGAGACGCAGGTGCCGAGCCGTACGCACCCCAGATTCCGAAAGCTTTTCCGCTGGACGCGTCAAATCCGAGAAAGCGGCGGTTGATGTAGCCATCGGCTACAATTACCTGATCGCCGATGTGACTGACATCGGATGGATTGCCGAGGTGCTCGCCATCTGCGTTTCCACCGGTCTGATCCCGACGCCCAATCTGCCGGATGAACTTGCCCTCGCGCGTGTAGTTTACCACAACATGGTCGCCTCGGCCTATGCCGGCGAACCAGAGAGTTCCATCGCTGTCGACGGAGATACCGTGGAGGCTGATCGGCCACTGGTTAACGCCGTCGATGGTCGGCGCAGACTCCGGGCCGCCAAATCCACCTAGAAATCTGCCGTCTGAACTAAAATGCGCAACTGGCGGAGCCGCACGGCAGCACAGGGCGATCGGTGGTGATTGAGCAAGGCCGTTGTCGGTATTGGTTAGCGAGTCGGGCCTGTGCACAAGCCAAACACTATCGTCACTGTCCACCGCCACGCCACTGACCTCGCCCCAGAGCATGGTGTCAGGCATCCTCGGCCACGCTGCATCGACGGAAAAGCGCGGAACCGCGCTCCCGGGGGGTGCGACAATATCCTCATCGATCGACACAAGTGCCGGAACCCGCGGCGTGACAGACTGTGCATAAGACGGCACGGCGAGAAACAATTGAGAGACACAGCCGATCAGGATGGCGAAATTTCGCATTGAATATTCCTTGATTTAAGTCGTAGAGGGGCCCTGGAACAACAGCTGCAAAGCGTTTTTCCGATCTGCGGGGCCGAGCACTCCAGCGGTAACGCGCCGATACCTGCGCAGCACGCTGACGTCATTCGGCAACCTACCCGCCAGAAGGGGTGAGGACTACCCTGCCCATGGTGCATGCGATTATGAAGTCTACTCATCAATATCCGCAGCTGCCGAACATCCGGACAAGCAACACAGTTCGGCGCAAAATGCCGCCCGTAGCCAAAACCTGGTCTGGCGTACCAACATCGAGACGAGCATCATCGCAGATTTTGACCTCGCTGACCGGAACTCCGACCTGCTCGATCGACGTCCTGTGCCCCGACGAAGACTTCGGGCTGTTGAACCGCGTGGTCAGATCCTTGTAAGATCGGCGACTATTTCCTCCACGCCCAGCCACTCCATTTGGATCAGCCGCGAAGGAACATCTCTACCGGGCGTAGAAATGGGTGAATGCGTGCTGATCAATTGTGTAGGGGTTGAACGTCGACCGCCGAGAATTCGGTCGCGATCAAAAGACGCGAAGCGACATTTGGACAACCGCGTTTCGATCGGCAGTTCGCTGTTTGGTCCGCAACCTCAGCCATTCGTGCGACCATCCTGATCGTTTGTACAAACAGGTCGATATCGCGGTGGGGTCGAAGGGCGCCAGGATAAATCCTGGCGCCCTGGTCCCTGGGTGAGTACGATAGGCTCAATGACCATTATCGTGCTTGGGAGGCAGGGACGATTAGCGCATCTGTAGGACGATTGGATTGCTGCTCGCCGGATCGGTGTGCTGTCGGAGTGCCTTGACGTCCTCCTCCTTCACCGCACCGCCGTGATTGCCCCAGGATGAGCGTACGTAGGTGAGGACATCGGCAATCTCCTTGTCCGTCAGTTGTTCGCGGAAGGGCGGCATCCGGTAGGCGTCCGGAACTCCATTGGTAACGACCCTTCCCGACCCATTCAACACGACGTTGACTTGCGAGTCGGTGTGCTCGATGAGCGAAGAGGCAGCACCTGCAAGCGGCGAGATCCACTGGTTCTGCCCGCGACCGTCCGGGCCATGACAGAAGCCGCAGCGCGCGACATAGGTCTGAGCTCCTGGGGTGCGGTTGCCGCCAGCCACTGGTGCCGATGCCGCGACATAGGCCCACGGCTTTCCGTCGGCTGACGGGTCGCCTGGAAGTGACTTCAGATAGTGACCGATGGCCCGCAGATCCGTATCGGTCATGAACTGCAGCGAATTGTTGTAAGCCTCGGTCATCGAGCCGAATACGACAGCGTGCTGATTGCGGCCATTCTTCAGGAACTGGTAGATATCCTCCTCACTCCAGCGGCCAAGACCCGTATTGTGGTCCTGACGCAGGCTTGGTGCGTACCAGCCGTCGAGCAGTGCACCCGACAGGAAGGCGGGGCTTGATTCATCGAAAGCCTTCTCATTCATCGTCACGCTGCGAGGCGTATGGCAGGCGCCGCAATGTCCGGCAGCCTGCACAAGATAGGCCCCCCGGTTCCACTGCTCGTTCCTTTCAGGTTTTTGCGCATAGACGCCTCCATCGACGAATACGGCATTCCACAGCGCCAACGGCCAGCGCATGTTCAGCGGCCACTCGATACCCGAGGGCCTGTTCGGTTGGTTGGCGGGTTCGACCCTGTTCATGAAGAATGCGTAGAGCGCTCCGATGTCATCGTCCGTCATCTTGACGTAGGAAGGATAGGGCATTGCCGGGTAGAGCCGGCGCCCATCAGGGGTGACCCCATGGCGAACGGCCCGATCGAAATCCGCAAGCGAATAGTTGCCAATACCGGTTGCCTTGTCCGGTGTGATGTTCGTCGCGAAAATCGAGCCGAGCGGCGTTCCCATTTCTAGGCCGCCGACAAATGGTTTGCTGTCCGGCGTGCTGTGACAGGCGACACAGTCGGCCTGCCGGGCGATCATTTCACCGCGTGCCAGGAGCTCCGGTGCGGCGTTGGAATGTGCCGCTGCGCTGTCGAAGGGGGACGAGGGTGTGCGGTTCACGAACCAAGTCACACCGCCGACCACGACGATGGCAATGCCAAGGAAAGCGACGAGTATTTTTCTCAAGGACAATCATCCCCTGTAAGGAGCCTTTGTGCGAGTGACACCGCCAGCTCACCGCTGGCTGTGTCACTGATGATGCGCATCAATATCGGCTGGAACGCCAAACGAAGATCTTCGTCAGCTCGTGAAAGTGTAGTGGGATAACGGCATGCTGCGAACGCGCTGACCGGTCAGGGTTGAAACGGCATTTGCCACCGCTGGAGGAACGGCCGGCAGGCCTGGCTCACCTACTCCGCCCATCTTTTCACCGCTCTCGATGATCCTCGTGTGCACGCGTGGCATACGGTCCGGCGACAGGATCGGGTAGAGATCGTAATTGCGAGCGAACGGCTTGCCGTTTTCGTAGACAACTTCCTCCAGAAGGACTTGAGACAAGCCCAGGGCGACGGCCGAGTTGATCTGCGCATCGATAATCGCAGGGTTGACGATACTGCCCGGATCGATCGCCTCCCAAAGGTCGTGAACCACGACTTCTCCAGATCGAATAGACACCTCGGCTATCGCCGCGGTGTGGCTGCCGAAAGGAGATGCCATGCCAATTCCACGCGCGCGTCGTGTGCCATCTTGCGCGGTGAATGGACCGCGCTTCCACCCGCCCGACATATCGGCGGCAGCCTTCAAAAGATTGGTCAGGCGGGCATTGTCTTTAAGCAGCTGCAAGCGCAACTCATAGGGGTCCTTACCACCTTTGTCTGCCAGTTCATCAAGAAAGCACTCGTAGAAAAAGTCATTCATCGAGTTGCCGACAGACCGCCAGTACGAAAGCATCGTCGGGTTTTCGACGTAGACCTGGGCGATGCGTTTGTTGGCAATGGAATAAGATTTCCCGGTTAATCCTTCGACAGCGGACTCATCGATTTTATCAGGGTTATGACCGCTAATGCCCTCGGTTGGTCCCTCACAAATACTCACTGCCTCCAACGCCACCGGCATGCCGGTATCATTCAGCGCACCACGGAAACGCACCGCTGCCATTGGTCGCAATGTGTCGCGCAGGAATTCTTCCTCGCGGCTCCAGATCAGTTTGATCGGCCGGCCGGTTTCCTTCGCAAGCTGGATCGCCTGTCTATAAGGGCTGGCGGCAACATAAAGGAAGTGTCTGCCGAAAAAGCCACCGAGCAGCGGGCTATGAATGTTTATCTTCGAAGCGTCTAGACCCGTGCTCTTGGCAATATCGGCCTGGAACATCTCGGGCGCCTGATTCGGCATCCAGACATCAAGGGTGCCATCCTCATTGAATCTCGCAAGAGCCGAGGGCGGCTCAAGCTGAGCATGATTGAGATACTGGCTATGGTAGGTGGCGGAGATCACTTCCTTCGCGGAGGCAAGAACGCCTGGCGCGTCGCCATCCGTCTCCGCTTCCTTGCCGTCACCGGGCTCCTTCGCAAGACGGTCGGCAAATGCCACCGTCGAGAAGTCGCTCGGCATGATACGTCCACCTTCCACGGCCGAGGTCCCATTGGCTTCCTGCCAATCGACCTGGAGCGCTTCGGCGGCACGCTTTGCGGTCCACCAACGTTCTGCGACGACTGCGACCGCTCCCGGCAGCCGGTGGACGGATTGGACGCCGTTCATCGCCTTGACCGAATCCTCGTTGCGGATGGTACCAACAGACATACCCAGGCGCGGCGCGTGCTGCACAGCCGCGTGCAACATTCCGTCCACCTTGCAGTCGATGGCGTAAACAGCGCGGCCGGTCGATTTATCAAGCACGTCGAGACGCTGAATGGGCTTGCCAATCCAGCGAAACTGGCTGCGATCCTTCAGCTTCACCAAATCGGCGCCCGGGATAGGAAGATCCATCGCGTCCGGGGCGACTTCGCCGTAAGACAGCGATCGGCCGGAAGCGGCGTGGATGACGCGTCCCGGTTCGGTCGTCAGTTCACCGACTGGAACCCCAAGCCGCGTCGCCGACGCCTGAACAATCATCAGACGGGCGGACGCGCCGAGATGGCGCATCGTATCGTAGCTTAGACGGGTCGACATGCTGCCACCGGTGATCCGCATGCCGTTGAGGATAATCTGATAATCCGGGCCTGCCGGTGCATTCTCGACCGTGAACGACGTGGGATCGAGGTCCAGCTCTTCGCCAACGATCTGGGCCATCGCCGTGAAGATGCCCTGGCCGCCTTCGACGAAGGGGCTCATCAGGCGGGCCGTGCTATCCGGGCGGATTTCGAGAAATGCCGGAACGCGTGTTCCAGGCACGACTTTGGCGGCAGCTTCCTGGGCACGCGCGGAACGAACAGGGATGCCGAAGCCGATGATGAGCGCTCCGGCAGTCGCGCCGGCGGAGGCCAGCATAAAACCGCGACGGGAAAGATTGACTGGCGGGCCGGAGACAATCTCCGTATCTAAAGCCTCGCGGAATATCTCATTCATAGAGATGCCTCCTTGCGGCCTGCGACGTCATTTACCGCCGCCTTGATGGCGTTGTAAGTCCCGCAGCGACAGAGATTGATCATCGCCGCAGCAATATCGTCGTCGCTCGGGTTCGCCGTTTCTTTCAAAAGCGCGGTCGCAGCCATCACCTGGCCGGACTGGCAGTATCCGCATTGCGGAACCTGATGCGCAACCCACGCGGTGACGACACGTTGGCCGACCTCGTCATTTTCTATCGCTTCGATCGTGGTGATCTTCTGGCCCGCAACACTGTCTAAAGGCGTTACACATGAGCGGGTGATCTGACCGTCCACGAGAACGGAACAGGCGCCGCATTGGGCAAGGCCACACCCATATTTCGTGCCAGTGAGACCCAGTTCGTCGCGGATGACCCAGAGCAGCGGCGTGTCCGGTTCAGAATTTACGTCGTAGATTTGATTGTTGACCTGGAGCTTCATAACCTAGCTGGCCTCCATGTTTCCCGGGTAAGATATGGCCTCGCGGATAGCCTCGTGATTTCTAGGCCACTAGTTCTTCGCTGTTCCGCGCGCGAGTTGATCGTTTACAATCACTCTAATCGCTCGCCATGATAATAGCCGCTGATCGATTGCGGTCATGAGCTTAGTTTCTGAATGTTGTCGTCCGTGCCGACCTTATCAGACCCCAACTTCCCATTTCGAGAACGGGAAAGCCGAACGTCAAATCTTGTCCGGCACCTGTAGCGGCAACACTCGCAGCGAATTCCAATCGAATGGGGATCTCAGAATACCACGCCAGGCCGCCCACGCATGCCGTCTGCCAGCAATCCGCTTGAGCGTTATCCACCGCATCGGGTCGATACTCGCCTGCGATCCGGAGCTCGATTGCGCCTTTTTCGACAAGGCCTTTGGCGTAGTAAGCGAGGCAGTGCTGCGGATGTATCTGGCCACGACCTCCCTATCGAGGAGCACGATTGGCTCGCTACTGTCCTCGCCGCTTCGTTACGCCCACATATGATGTGCTGGTGGCTTCCTTGTCCTTTTCCTTCAGGATCAGAACACAAGTCTCGTTGCCATGAATGAGGACTGCGACCCAGCCGGATTATCAGCGTATCATAGATGCGGTGCGATGCCTTTCGCTGGAACCGATCACCCAGTTGGCATGAGCGCCACGGCTGATCGGAACGCCGGCCCGCTCGAATGTCTGAGCCACACGGTAGAGCGGTGTGCCATCGTCGTATTATTGGACCAGCAAGAAGGCCAGCGTTGAGGTGGTTGCGATGCTTCTCGGCATAGGCTGGGTCGGCATAGGCGCGATCACGACCGGCGTATTGATCCCGGAGCGGCCGCATTGGCGACATGCATATTTCAACCGCGCATTCTGCAGGACTGAATACATCACTTACTGCCATGAAGTTAGCTCATGTGTCGTCGAAGATGCCTTCGGACCGGCGATCTGGGCAAGGCGCTTTATGGGGGAATGGATTGGCCGAATGGGCTCGCAGCCGCAGCAGAACAAGAGTAAGTATCCCGGCAGCACCAGCATGCGCGATTATGTTCGGTCGCCTGTAATGATGAGGTTGTTTCAGGGTGGTGTGCTTGGCGTAGCTATGGATAACGACTTCAGGCGTGACTAACGCGCCCATTTCGCAGCCATGGCAAGGCGAAGCTTCGCGGTGGGATAGTAGAGGCCCCGGCCGATGATTTATCGGCCGGGTTTCAGCTATTCGCTACTTAGGCAAAGCATAAGCGATAAGGTAGTCGCCCCGATCCGCAGATCCACGCGTCCCACCAACGGAGATGACGACGTATTGACGTCCTGTAGCAGGTGAAAGGTAAGACATAGGCGTTGCCTGCGACCCGGCGGGCATGCGAGCCTTCCACACTTCCTGACCAGTCTCCGTGTCGAGTGCACGCAGGTAGTAAACCATCGTGCCTGCGAAGAATGTCAGCCCTGAGGCGGTAGTGATTGGTCCTCCAAGGGTCGGCATTCCAATCGGGATCTGCAAGCCGGTCTTGATACCAAGGGGGCCCATATCCTCAACGGTTCCGGCCGGCACTTGCCAGACGATCTTGCGTGTCACCAGGTCTATAGCCGAGAAGGTGCCATAGGGCGGCTGCTGGCATGGAATGCCCAATGGTGACAGGAAGTCCGTGAGGCTAAGGGCGTATGGGGTTCCGGCTTGGGGGGCAAATCCCGTTTCGGTCTTGCCGTCCGGTCCTGGATTCTTGACTTCGCTCCGGGGAATCAGCCTTACATATTGCGGCAGGCGGATGTCGTTGACGATCATATATCCTCGGGATTCATCGACGGAGACACTGCCCCAGTTCATACCACCATAAGAGCTGGGATAGTCCAGGCTAAGCGTCGTACGCGGGGGTGTGAACTCTCCCTCGTAGCGAGCGCTTTTAAACTGGATCCGGCAATACAGCTGGTCGAACGGCGTGGCACCCCACATCCAAGACCTTTTGGTCGAACGTGACCCGGTCACGACCTGAGGGCTATCAAGCGAATGCCCTCGCCGACTGCCAGGTCTTTGCTCAGGCAACCTGACGGTCGGTTTCCAACCGAAGCGGCTCGTTAGACGATGCAACGCCGATCTCGATCTTGCGTGGCTTCATCACTTCCGGCACCTCGCGCTTGAGAGCGATCGTCAGCAGACCGTGGCGCAGATCGGCACCTTCCACCCTGACGTGATCAGCAAGCTCAAACTTCCGCTCGAACGAACGACCAGCAATGCCGCGGTGGAGATATTCGCCCTGGGGCTCTTCGGCTTTGCCGCCTTTGACGAAAAGGACATTGCGCTCCTGGGTGATATCCAGATCGCCGTCGCCGAAGCCGGCCACAGCCATCGTGATGCGATAGTCGTCTTCACCGGTCTTTACGATGTCATAGGCGGGCCAGGTGTCGATTGCATTCAGGCGCTGCGTATTACTCAGCAGGTTGAACACACGGTCAAAGCCAATGCTCGAGCGGTACAGCGGGGCAAAATCAAGTTCAGTTCTCATAACCATATCCTCCGTAAAGCAACATGGAAGGGGGCGGTGTACCCGCTTCCTCGGTCAACCGACGCCCTCATTGGGCCGTCGGCGCCGATCGATTTGGTTTCTAGGATTTCTCCGTTCAAGACCTCTTGGAGAAATTTTTCGAGCGGATCTGGTGGCGTCTTGTTCGTCGCAAATTCCATCCTATTTCGATGCCCAATCCTCGACTTGGGAGCATCGAGATGGACGACTTAGCCAGTGACGGATTTTTGGACGCTGATGTGGAACTTTTACCGCCGGAGCATATCACTGAATGCGAAACGGCTATCTGCGCTTGTTGTTGTCGTCAGCGCCCGCGCTCCATGATGGACGAAGATGGCTGCGGCATTTGCGATGAATGTCTGGCGCCTTGAACATGGGGTAATCGCGGACGCCTTCCCCGAAGACATTGCCTAACATTACAGTTGCGATTTTTTGGTTAATTCTGAATCTATAGGTCTCCATGATTCGGAGGTCATGGATTGTTGGTTTCCACGCAGAACTGATGGAGTGGATGCCCCCTCCCGACGGCATCGCGATGTGCCAAAGTGATGTTTGCAACAACGTCACTCAGAGGAGAGAGCATCCATGAATGAAGTTAGCATTGTA
>NZ_JBJDRG010000044.1:0-13775 GCF_044987325.1 Rhizobium sp. ZW T2_16 | reverse complement strand
GGCCGCAGCAGCTCAGAAGAGAGGAGAAAAGGCCAATCCCTTGACCAAAGCCTGATCAAAAAACCATACTCAGAGGTGGCTCACTTCTCGGTGGAAAAACCGGCTCAGTTCCGCGTGGAAACCAACAGCGAACGACTAATCGCGTCCGGTGTCGACAAGTTTGCGCGTGGCTGGGAGCACACCAGCGACCATGCGCCGGTCTGGATTGAACTCGATGACGGATGACTTATCTCAGCTGGGTATCTACTCGACAAGCCTTCCCCGGCCGATCTCGTGCTGTGTCCGTGAGCCGACCATCTCGCACCGAAGGTCCGCGCCTTCATGGCGTTTCTGGGTCCTCAACGAGCGACCATAAGCGAAATTTACGAGAGGTTGTCTCGGTAGAAAACCAATATCATGGCGAGAGTGATGATCCCAATCGCTATCAGGATCAGAGCTTGCCTTGACGATGCGCGGTCTCGGTACACCAACGCGGCCGCGCAGACGCAGAGCGACCAGAGACCTGTGACGATTACCAGCAGCCAGGAATACAAAAACGGACCAAGATCGTAGCCTCCACCGCCGATTGACGGTCCGGAGGTCGTGTCGATCTGAGCGCCGATCAGGGTAATCACCGGTATGGCGAGCGCCGACAACCATACCGCTATCGTTCTGTTTTTCATTATCGGTCACCTGATCCAGCTGCGGACCGCTCCGTCAGATTCGACGTATCTCCGTTCCGGCGGCAGTAGGCTGTTCAACTCGACCACCTCGGAAAGCCTGGGCGCCGAAGTATGTAAAAAGGGCCGGAGACGATGTCTCGCTCATACGGCAACTCCCGGAAGCCGGGCACCTCTGTCCACGCCGCCTGGCCGGTGGACGAAGTCAGAGCTGACAGTGCCAACTAATCCAACAGTGGACGCATGAAGGACCTCTCGTAGCTGACGATGCTACGATTGCGCTTGTCCAGTTCGTATGCTGCAATGCACTCGGCGTCACTAGCCATCCTGATCCGGTAGTCCTCATAGGCCGCCAGACTTGGGAAGCTGAACAGAGCCAGCGCGATATTGCTGGCGCCCTCGCTCGGCAGGAAGTAGCCATGATGCGTCCCTCCCATGCGATTGACGAGCGGGATCCAGAGCCGCGCGTATTCCTCGAACTCGGGGAGCTTATGGGGGTCAATAACGTATCTGATGTAGCAGGTAATCAATCGAAAATGTCCTTAGGTTGCGGGTTTGCGACTGCATATGGGTCCTTCTTCTCACATGCGTGGGATACCTCCGGCTAACATGGTAGGGATCGGCTGTCTCGGACTAAAGCCAACCGATTTCATCAGCACTTATCACTGCGCCGCGTCCGGCGAGCTGTAAGCCGCGCGATTGTTGGCTGGAGCAGGAAAGACGGAAGGCATCACAGGCATGCTGCGGACCGAGCGCCGCCGAAAACAACTGCTGCGGATAAGTCTCGCGCGCCCGGCATCAATACCGAGAGGCCTCGGCCTCGAGCGGAATTAATCCTGACAGGAGCTTTGCCGGTATCGCGGGGTTGTCCGCATCGGTAACGAGAAGGAGGTTCAGCGTGTCATTTTTCATTTGAGCGCTGATGCCTTCCACCTTGTATGGCTGTTCGAGTTGGTACGACGAGAGCAACCGCCCGTGTTTGTCAGCGATCCCAATTGCAGCCCCTACGCAGTTGCCATCAAGATATGCATCGCCGGTATCTTCCGCCACGGCGCAGAACACCACGTCGCCATTGGGTAGAGCCGCCGCATCGGTGAAGCAGAGTGGAACGCCCTCGATCATACCAAGATTCACTGGCGTGATGGCGGATGGCGCAAATGTATCTGCATCCAGACCTCGCAAAGCTTTGAGAGCCGGCAGCAGCGGGTAACGGATGATCGCGTTTTCATTATGTTTCTTGTTGCCGCGCTGAAACAGAAGAAGCTCATCGCCAACCACGGCTGCTCCCTCGATGTTGAGATCGGCGAACGCTTGATGAAGCGGGCCAAGCATCGGAGCCATATCTATCTGCTCAGGTGAACCGCTGATCCCACCCAGAGGATCAAGGCCAAGGAGAATACCGCGTCCGCGGTTTGGCCGCGATGCCGAACCTAGAGCCAGCAGAGCACCGTACGAAAAGCCCTCGAAGGGTGGGACGAAGACGATTGCTTCCAGGTCCGGTTTTTGGCGCTTTCGCTCGGGTTTGGCTATGGGCAAGTCGCCCGCAAACAAGCGGATCCGATGACCTGGCTCATTGTCACCCGCGGAAAACACACCAAGACATAGCTCGTCATCAGCAACGACGTAGATATGCGAGCCAACGCAGACCAGACCGCTCGCAGCGCTGATGTAAGGCGGCTGCAGGTCCGATCTCTCCGGAGAGACGTCTAGTTCTCGAAGTTCGTTCGTTACGATCATCGGTCTTTGCTATCACCATGAAGGCCCGGGCTCCATGGGCTGCGATGCGTTATCGAACCGATCATTCATCCGAGGGTGCTATTCTCATATCCATCTTGCCCGCGGCCACAGCCCTGTCACGTCCATCCGCTTTGGCGTACAGCAAGGCCGCATCTGCGCGAGACACGAGCGTTTCAATCGAACCGCCGTGTGGCGATGACGCGATGCCCAGTGACACGGTTACGGTTCCTAACGTGCGGCCCGCGTGGGCGAGTGTGACGCTGCTGATTGCCCGTCTCAGGGTTCCAGCGAGTGCCTCTCCTTCGTCTTCGCTTTGGCGCGGGAGTAGCACCGTGAATTCTTCGCCGCCGTAGCGGCATGAGATGCCGTTATCGCCAATGATGTCGCGGATGGTTTGACCGACATACTGCATGACCATGTCGCCCGCGTCGTGACCATATTCGTCGTTGAAGCGCTTGAAATAGTCGATGTCGATCATCAGACAAGTCAGCGAATCCAACCCATGTTCATCTGCCCACCGCTGTAGCGTCTCGTCCAGATGGCGGCGATTGAACAGGCCGGTCAATGGGTCGCGGATAGCCAGAGATCGGAGGTTCTCCCGCAGCTGGAGGTTGGCAATGGCAAGCCCGACATTCTCGGCAATCAGCTCGAGATAGAGCCTAGATTGTTCGAGGTGGATGGCTGCTCCTTTACCCTCCTCCAGGTAGATCAGGCCGATCATGTCGCCCTGAGCAGTGAGCGGAACGCACAAAGCAGCCGTGCGTTCACCTTCCATGTGCTGGCAGGGAACGTCGCCGTCGGACAGGCCGCTTGCATGGGGTCGCCCGCGCCGCAGGCCCCAGCACTCTGACGCCGGAAAACTATCTGGCGAATAATGCGGTGCCAGCCATTCTGCGGCCCGATCAAGCACGGTCTTGCTGTTGTTCAAGACGTAAAGGCCGCCGGCGATGCTCGGAAAGATCTGGGGTGCGAAGCGCGCAACGATATCGGCGAGTTCGCTTTGGTTCTGGCACGCCTGAAGGCGGTGCATCATCTGCAGGATCAGATCTTTTGTACGCTGATCAGCTTGCCGTTCCGCATCAAGCCGGTTCCTTTCGATGCCATTGGCGCGAAAGATTTCGATGGCGGTGTTCATTTCGCCGATTTCGTCACGACGGCTGTCGGCTGGGACCTCGACCGTGTAATCCTGTTTCGCTAGTCGTCCGACGATGCCCGTCATCCTTATGAGCGGCATGGCGACGCGTCGTCTCAATACGAAATATAGCACCGCGAGGAAAAGAGCGCCGGTCAGACCGAGCATGGTCTTGGCGACCAAACTCCACCAGTCGCTACGCTCCCGCACAGCATCCAGTTGAGCACCAGTGCGGGCCGCGGTCAGGTCTCGCAGGTGAGAGACCGTGCTGAGCAATTCCGATTGGAGTCTTTCATGTTCAGGCCCGAATATCATCGCTTGAGCGGAACCTCTTTCGCCGCGCTGATACGCCTCCACTGCCTCGATCTCGATCTTATCGAGTTCCTCGGCACCAGCCTCGATCTTTCTCAGCGCATCCGCCTCTGCAGACGGCAGGCCAACCGACAGAAGCTGCTCGGCGGCCGCTTCAAGGCGACGCTCGGCTTCCTCATCTCGCTGGAAGGCCAGGAGGTGGCGCTCCTCTCCACGCATCACGTAGAGCCTCGCGTCATCGCTTCTGACCTCCGCTCCGAGCGCAAGCTCCTCCGCAAGGGAATCAAGCTTCAGGTGTTCTTCGACTGCGATCCGCTCATCGACGGCGCTACGGACTGACATGATGAAGGCGGCGCCGGATAAAGCCGTCAATACGACCGTTACGCCGTAGGCCCAGTTGGTGATGGTGCTTATTCTCATTCGCTAATGATACCACGGGATGCTTGAACGAGAATTTAAGGAGAGAGCAGTCCAGCTCACGGCAAGGTCCTTCGCAACAACCGGGAAAATCGGCAGGAACCCGATGGAATGAGGTCTTAGATTGAGGAGTGGTTGGGTTCGAAGGGATGAGGCATGCAAGATCATGCGTGCAGTATTTTTCTTCTCGGCTGCTTACGCTGATCGGCAATCCGATTTCGCAACGCCTCAAGTTAGTCGATATTAGCGGGCAGTTCAGCATCTATATGGCGGCCTCGACGCAGACTATCGTACGATAAGAGGTTTTCCGACCACTTCGGACAGTGGCCCGAGCACCCGCTGCAACTTGATCACTTGGCGCCTCATCCGGAAGATCCGCCGGATCTGCTCGCGCTCCAGAAACGAGATCAGCACGTGCTTTTAGCCGAGCCATGTCTAACGGAAATCAGGTGATGCTTTCCGACAAAGATGCAAGTCTCCCCCTAGGCGATCTTGTCGCCCTCCAGATGTGCCGTCTTGATGACGACAAACAGCTGGTCGCCATAGATGTCGATCTTCGGGACCTGCCTGCCATTTAAAGCGTCTTCTACGGCAAGCGGATGAAGGCCGAACATGGCCCGGAGACTTTCCATCTCATCGGCTGTCGGCTCGGCAATGCCGATCCAGACGAACTCGCCGTCGCGAGCTTCAAAGCTTTGCTGGGCGAGCAGCACTTCCTCGGTCCGCTTGCCGTTCCGGTAGATGTAGGATGCAACGACTGTCATTGATATCTCGGAAACAGGAGTGAACGACCGGTTCGAAAAACGCGGGAAGGTCACCCATCTCGATCTTCCGTGCGTGGACGAGAACGCCAAGCCCTTTTTTCGCGACGTCCACGATCATGTCAGACGGGTCGAAAACGTTGTCGGCGGGCTTCGTGACGTCATAACCTCGGTGTTCGAAGCGTCCAATCTTCTTGAACAGCAGCGGCAGGGGACAATTACTCGCCAGCTTGCCGCGTGGGCCGCTATTCTCGCCGTGCCGACCGCAATTGCCGGCATCTACGGCATGAATTTCGAGCACATGCCTGAACTCGCAACACAGTACGGCTACTATGTGGTCCTCGCCGTGATCGCGGCCATATGTGCTATCCTCTATGCACGTTTCAAGAAAGCAGGATGGCTGTAGGCAAGCTGCAGGCTGCGGGAAATAGGGCGATACTTCATTGGAGAGGCGTCTCTGCCATGTACTTCGGATCCTTTTCCCGGCGGAAAGACCGAGTCCATGATGGCGGTCTTGAGTGGGCGCGAACTTACGACCCGCAGTTAAATCGCTGCAAGGATCGGCTCCGCGTCATCGAATGAATGACTAATCGGTACTTTGCGCCGGTTTACGCGCTTATTTCCCACCAATGGCTATACCTGCGGATTGACTTCACGTAATGGCGGAACACATGCTTTTGCGCCTGACAGAGGAGAACCCGATGGCCGACGAGACGATGACTGAGACCACTGCCACGACCGAAGCGCCGGCCGTCGCAGCCGCTGAAAAGAAGACACGCAAACCTCGCGCTACAAAGGCTGTCGCCGAAATCGCCACCTCGGAAATCGCCGCGTCACCTGCCGAACAACCAGTCAAGAAGACGCGTGCAAAACGCGGTTCGAAGACTGCTCCAGTCAAGGCCGACAAGACTGTTACCGAGCCGAAGAAGGTCGCCACCCGCATGCCGCGAGCGAAGGCAGCTACGGCCCCCGTTGCTCCCGTCGACGACATCGCCGACCTCATCAAGCTTGAGGAAGAGAACAAACAGCTGCGTAAGGAGCTTTCCGACAAGCTGCGTTCTGAGAATGCCGATCTGCGCAACCGCCTCGGCAAGGCTTGACGCTTGACACCGTCAACACATACGCGAAATCGCCAGGCCCGAATGGCCTGGACAATCTGAATGACTGCGGCAGTATCCTGTCGCCATGCCGAGGGCGAATGCGATGAGAACACCATGGAGATTTGTTGCTGACCTGGTGTCGCGCAACCCGAAGGTGGATAATCGGGAAGATAATCCTGCAGCTTCCCCTGAACCCATCGCTCTCGAACATCAACCGGCGACCGCAGAAGCACATCCAGAGATCGAAGTGAAGCCCGCGGAGCAATCCATTGAGATCGCTGCGAAAGAACAAGTCGATGCCGCTCGCCCCAGTTCGGACGCCAGCTTCGAGCCCATTCAGATTTCCGAAGACGCATCTGCACCGGCCGGGGATGAAGGCTCTGCCAATTCTGCGGATGCCAAAGATGCAGCACTCATAGATGCACCGACTGAGATCAAGGAAAATGTCGCTGCACAAGAACAGACGCCGACCGCAGATGCTTTGCCCAAGCCAGTAGCCATACCGGAACTCAAGCGCCGGAAAACGGCCCGACCGGTTTTGAAGCAATCGGCACCATTGAGCCAAGTGGAGGACAACGCGTCCGCCGTCCCGAAATCGCTTATCAATGAGATGGCCGATCTCGATGCGGAGGTCTATGCTTTGCGGCGCCAGCTTGCCGAAAAGCTTTCCGCGCAGAACGCGCAACTGCGCGAGATGCTCGCCAGGTTTGATGCAAGATAACCGGACACGGTGCGACTGCGGATCAACGGCGTTGAAGCCGTTCGCTTAGCCAGGCATTTTCTTCGCGTAATTTCGTAACCAGTAAGCGTCTCAACTGGCGGTTCTCTTCCTCAAGCTGAAAGAGATCTGCCAACTCCTCATCGACTTCAGAAAATGAAGCTGGCTTCGGCTTCGCCAACATCGGCTTAACCGGTTTACGGCCTGCGCCAGCGCCCGCTTGTCGAACGCGGCGGAGTTTATGCTTGGCACCACTTGGTTTTGCTCTAGCAGGCTCTCCCGTTGCATCACCCTCGGCTAAACTTCTTACGTCGGTAGCGCCGACCGCTGCTTCGGCATCGATCTGCGCATCATTGTCAACGGGCGCTCCGAGATCGATACTCTCGACGGCTAGTTCACCATCTCGTGGCGAGATGATCTCCTTCGCAGCATTGGTCTCAGCGACGATGTGCTGTTCCGAGTGCATTGAAAAAACTGCATCTTTGGCTGGACCGTCAATTCCGAGCGATTGTCCTGGCAGATCCGTCTCAACCGCTCTAGCAACGGACTTGAGATCGAGATTACCCCAGATGGAATTGGCTTGCGTAGTCACCGACCTACGCCGGCCAGACTTGTATTCGATGACAAAATTGCGCTTTGGTTGTTTCATGAGTCAGTTCAAAAAGCTTGCGGAACGCGACACCAACGACCGTCGGCCTGCGATGATTTGCAATATCTACACGATGTCAGGCGTCTTCTCCATATTGGAGATCACGTTGGGTTCCACCCAAGAGAAAATAGGCAAAGCTGTTTCCCGTTGGCCGTGGTGCATTTTGTAATCGTCATCCATTACATCCGCTAGCTGGCGACGAGAACGCCGTGCGTTTCTTCGCCTTGATAGGTACAGAACCTACGACCCGCGATTAACAGCGCTTCAAGCTTTCAATCAGAGGAAAGCCTACTCCACCGCGCTATAGACCATCTCCGATTGGTGTACTCAGGGCGGGAACCCGCTGGACCAGGCTATCCTAGTCTGATTTTCCGGATCCGGCGGGCACCTTAATTTGCTGCGTGAAATCGACCAGCAGTCTTAGTGGTCGCTTTTGCACATAACAAATAGGAGGGTCCCTTGAGACTTTACTACTATCCAGGCGCATGCAGCCTTTCGGATCATATCGCTCTCAGAGAAGCAGGTGCCGTGTTCGAGATCGAAAGTGTCGACTTGCAGACAAAAATCACTTCCTCTGGTGACGATTTCACGAAGATCAACCCGAAAGGATATGTGCCAGCACTCGTCTTGGACAACGGAGATATTATCAGCGAAAACGTCGCGATACTGGACTGGATAGCGTCGAGCTACCCCGAGCTCGGCGTCGAGGGCAATCTCGGTCGCACACGCTTGCTCGAAGTGCTGGCTTTCATCTCTTCGGAGTTGCATCAGGGGTTTGAGTCTCTCTGGTCACATCGAAGCGCAGACGAGATCGCTCGTGCAAAAGCTGCCCTAGTCCCCCGATTTGGCTTTTTGTCGGAAAGCTTCAAGGGAGCGTTTCTGTTCGGCGAGAAGCCCACCGTTGCGGACTTCTACCTTTTCGTGATGCTATTGTGGGCAGAGCGCTATTCGCTAAGCTTGGAACCCCATCTCGTCGACTATCGCGAAAGGTTGAAATCGCGCTTGAATATTAGCGTGGCAATGAAGGCAGAAGGCCTAAACCAATAACATCGCCGCTGACGCGAACCTGGCTCATGCCGCGCCAGGCGCGCGTTAGCTGTGTTTCCGCGTCCCTTGTTTCTGCATTGATATCCACCGCCCAGACTTGCAGCCAAAGCCTATAAAACTGGCCCCGGGCGAACTGCTAGGCTGCAAGATTTTTGGCCGCAGGAGTGGGCCAAAAGCTCTGCAAGGTTTGCCTATCGCCGCCTTCCAAGCAGGTTCCGCTTTTGGGAAGTCCAGACCAATACAGGTCCGCTCGAGTCCTTCGACGATAAGGCGTTATCGAAACGTAAGATCGTTAGGGCTACGATGGAGCGTCGCCAGAGATAGCAAGTTCGCCATATTCGTTCGCGACCGTAGTCAGCTGGAGGTTCCGTCAATCCTCCCCCACCGGCTGACGTCTTTGTCCGCTGAAGATGATCCTGTGCGGCTGTACCCCGTCTTCCACATCGAGCGCCCCGTTCGATGCGCTCCAGTTCGACCAGTGTTCGCCGCATATCTAAAGCGTCCCATATGTCGCCTATGTTCGAGCTGTATACAGCTTTCGTCGTAGGCGCTGATACTCACGTAGAGCTCAAACGCTGCCCCGCCGAGTTTAGAAAGATTGCGGCTGGCGACATTGACTGTCTCCTTGCCGCCGAATCCATCACTCGTTAACGGAGCAAACAATGAATCTGGAATTGACCGGAAGTATCAAATCATTGCGGGACGAATTGGTCCCGTCTCGCTATGTCATCAACATCGGTGACATTGAAGTGATCATCATAAGTGATGGCATTTTGACGCCCCCCGCTGAGTCAATGGCAACTAATGCTGATGCAGGATCACGCAACGCCTGGCTTGATGAGCGCTTCCTTGATCACGACGCTTTCGACTGGGCGTTGAACGCTGTCGTAGTCCGCAGTGGCGACCAAACGATTCTCATCGATAGTGGACTGGGAGAGGAGTACCCGAACTTTCCTCGTGCCGGCCATTTCACAACGCGACTTGAAGCAGCGGGTGTCAGCCTTGAGTCGATAACAGACGTTGTGCTGACCCACATGCATTTTGATCATGTGGGAGGGCTTCTCGTACGGGGCGTCAAGGACCGTCTACCAAGTGGCGTTCGTGTTCATCTCTCTGCAGCCGAGGCTGCTTTTTGGAATGCCCCGGATTTTTCGCGCACAGCGATGCCTCCGGATCTTGCAGAACTCGCTCGTGGTGCCTCAAAAGAATTCCTTTCCGTCTATGCAGATAACCTTATGACATTCGAGCAAGAGGTTGAGATTGCACCAGGCGTGACCGTTTCAAAGACGGGAGGCCACACGCCCGGTCACAGTGTGGTTCGCATCTCTTCCAAAGGCGAAAGACTGATGTTTGGCGGGGATGCATTATTTCCCGTGTCTTTCGATCATCCGGAGTGGCACAATGGTTTCGAACACGACCCCGAAGAGGCTACGAACGTTCGACTTCGGCTCATGGAAGAACTGGCAGGGACGGGTTCTTGGCTTGTCTCTACACACCTACCGTTCCCGTCGCTGGGACGAGTGGCGCCATCTGAAAAGCTCTACCGCTGGGTGCCGGCGCCCTGGGACTACTAAGGTAAATAGACACTGACCTCTCTTTGCCGCCCTGGGGGTATCCAGGGCGGCGTTTCTTTTTTAGAGGCGAGCCACAAGGGCGCTACACGTATTCAAGATCCTTCTTGCTCAACCTGTTTCGGGTGTTGTGGCCCTTCCCGCACGAGCAATTCTACCTGGTGCGGATAGAGCAAGGTCCTCCCATTATAGATTGCTCCCGAAGTGCCGAGAGATAGCCTCATGAGCTGCCGCTCACTCTTTGCACGTGTTCGAAATTGGCAATCACGCGATACTTATAGCAACTCCGCAAGGTCTCGCGCTGATCGATTTCAGTAAAACTACTTCCGTTAATGGCTCACAACGGAGATAAATATGATTGAGAGCTTTTCCTCGACTCGCCCCTTTATCAATAACCGCCTCCCCGCGCCGGCGATGCCGTTCCGCCGTGGCTTCTTGGTTGCCGGCCTCTCTGCGCCAATTCTTGCAGCAGCGCCATTGAGCGCTTCTGCAAAAACAAACGAGAAAAGGGGTATGAGCACCAGTAGTGCGAGCGAGAATATCAATTACGTGACCACCACCGATGGCATTGAGATTTTCTACAAAGACTGGGGGCCGAGAGATGCTCAGGCGATCGTCTTTCACCATGGGTGGCCACTATCATCGGACGACTGGGACGCTCAGATGTTGTTCTTCCTCGGCAAAGGTTATCGCGTGATTGCGCATGACCGCCGCGGTCACGGGCGTTCAGGCCAACCCAGCGACGGTCATGACATGGAGCACTACGCAGCAGACTTCGCCGCCGTCGCAAAACATCTGGATCTTCGAGACGCGATCCACATCGGTCACTCCACGGGCGGAGGCGAGGCCACCCACTACGTCGCCAGACATGGTGAACCCCATGGGCGAGTCGCGAAGCTGGCTCTTATCGGTGCTGTACCTCCGATCATGGTCAAGACGGTGAATAACCCTGGCGGGCTCCCGATTGAGGCTTTCGATGATCTTCGTACCCAGCTTGCCGCCAACCGATCCCAGTTCTATTTCGATCTGCCGAGCGGCCCATTCTATGGATTCAATCGGGATGGCGTTAAACCGGTCGATGCGATCATTCATAACTGGTGGCGGCAGGCAATGATGGGCGCTGCCAATGCACACTATCTCGGCATCAAGGCGTTTTCGGAAACCGATTTCACGGAAGATCTGAAAATTATCACTGTGCCGACACTTGTCTTACACGGTGATGACGACCAGATCGTTCCGATCGCCGACTCTGCACCCCTCTCCGCCAAGCTACTCAAGCACTCCACACTCAAGACATACGCAGGCCTGCCGCACGGAATGTGCACGACGCACGCCGATGTAATCAACGAAGACCTGCTTGCTTTCGTTAGAGGCTGAGCAGCGCCGGGAGGCGGCGCATGACCCGTGCCGCCTTCTCTACTCTCATTGACTTAATCCTATGAAAAAGTCTGGTATCATAGCGATGAAAGCTAATCGACCTACCATTCGGTTTGAGCGCCTTCACTATTGACGGGGATGCTATACGAAGTCGTTAAGTCGCTACGAACAACAGCTTAGATGATATAATCCAACGACTGATACCTTCTGCGCCTCCTGTTGCATATCATCCTTCTACGTCTCCAACAAAGAGCCGAAGGAAGGATACACTCGTGGCTCACACGACGACCAAGAAATACACGTCCGATATTGAAAAGAGCGTCCTTGAAGAGGACGCAATGGACGCTCCCGATCAACCTGCGCCGCCAGTTCAGGCAGACGTCGAAATGGAACGCGTCCTGCGAACCGCGCCGTTGACATCCTTTAGCGTGCACGATCCCTTCGAAACCCGGCTTGCCCGCTGGAAACATCAACCGTTCCATGATGTCGTGAAACCGATGTCCGACCATGTCGTGATGACATATCTCGGCGCGATGCAGCGTCTTGAGCGCAAATCTGGGCGGGACCACCACTCATCCGTGGGGCGGCGGGGCACAATAACTTTCATACCAGCCGGATCCAGCTCACGCTGGGACATACATGGCCCGATGGATATTGTGCAGGCTTACATGGCGCCCGAACTGCTCGAGCAGATCGCCAAGGAATGTCCTGGCCCCACGACCTCCCTGATGGAAAGTACGGCGCGACCCGACAGCTTACTGGCAACGCTTCTCGAGAGGTCGATTGAGCCTTCAGTTGAACCGGCATATCTGGAAAATCTATATCGTCAGCAGCTAACGACGTTGATTGCAATTCACGTCGTCAAAGCCCACCGAGATATCGCTGATTCCTTCAGGAACATCTCGGGGGGGCTTTCTCCATACGTCTTGCGAATGAGCCTCGAACGGCTCTCCTCGGACGATGATAAAGACGTCTCGCTTGGGGCGCTCGCAGGCGGAGCGAACCTCTCGCGTTTTCATTTCTGCCGGGCCTTCAAGAAAAGTACAGGTGTCAGCCCACATGAATGGCTACGTCAACGGCGGATGGAGCAAGCGATGGCGATGCTTCGCGATCCGCGTTTACAGGTAACCGAGATTGCAGAACGACAGGGTTACGCGACGCTGACGGCTTTCAGCCTCGCATTCAAACGTCATACAGGCATGACACCCAGCGAATGGCGAAGGGCTGCCCTGTGACGCCTTCTGATAGATCTCAGACCAGCGTCATGCCGCCGTCAACGTGAAGCTCGATCCCATTGACGAAACTTCCAGCATCAGATGCAAGAAACAGCGCCGCGCGCGCAAGCTCCTCTGGCCGACCCATGCGCCCGGCCGGGATAAGCGACGCCATATGCTGCTCAAAGTCCGGGAGCTGGTCTTCAGAAACGCCGAGCTTGCCCAAAATTGCGGTCTCAACAGGTCCGGGGCTCAATATGTTGACCCTGATTTTCCGTGGTTTCAGCTCGATTGCCCAATTTCGAGCGAAGGCAGAAACCGCCGCCTTGGATCCCGCATAGACACTGTGATCAGGCAGTACCTTTGTTGCGGCGAGCGAACTTGTGACGATGATATTGCCGCCATCCCGGATCAACGGCGCCATCGCCTGCACTCCGAAGAAGACACCCCGCGTGTTGATGGCGAAGTGCTTGTCATATTCTTCCGGCGTCACCGTGCTGGAGGCCGTGAGAGTGATGACGCCGGCATTGGCCATGTAAACATCAAACTTACCGAATTTCTCGGCAATCATTTCGGCCAGTTTCTGGTGATGCTCCAGATCGGCGGTATCACCGACGAAACCCACAGCTCCGCGACCAATTTCGTCGACTGCCCGGGCGACTATATCCGCCCGCCGGCCAGTGATGATGACTTGCGCGCCTTCATCGGCAAAGAGTTGAGCAGTGGCTTTGCCGATCCCGCTATTGCCGCCGGTTATGACGGCAATTTTGTTCTTGAGATGCTGCATTGTTCTGTTTCCATTGAAATTGAGCGGAATCCAATTGCCGATGCGCTCTCACGCACGGGCTTGGATCTTTCTTGTGAAAACCTGTGCCATCGAACGTTGCGATCGACTGGCAATCGGAAAGGTCGCCACAGACATCGCACGTCTGCGGGGCAAACACCGAATGTTCACTAGGACGCGGACTCATTAGCTGAGGCAATCCATATCCTCGTTGCGGCAAGCTTGAGAGCGGCGAGATAGTTATCGGCACGTCGGTCGTATCGCGTGGCGAGGCCCCGCATCTGTTTGATACGGTTG
>NZ_JBJDRG010000043.1:0-14260 GCF_044987325.1 Rhizobium sp. ZW T2_16 | reverse complement strand
CCGACTTAGCAATGTCGACTCCAATCGTGGTAATCTCTTCCATGGATGGCTCCTCCCATGCGGTTCCTAACAGCACCGCGAATATGGCACATCGCGATGCCGGCGGAGGAGCCGTCCACAGCATCAAAAGCGGACATGGCTAAGGAAACAGAGCCAACAGATAAATTATCCGCCAGCCCAACAGGCCCAGACACAATCCAACAATTGCCCCTACGAGGGCGAACATCAGCGCTCCAAATATTCCCGCGCTTCCAAAGCCAAGCACACCGCCAAAAATCAGCCCTAGTATGCTGAGCAAGATCGTTGTCACCTGTTGTACCCTGACCATAAGTATCACCCCGGTGTAGCGACGCGTGTATTCAATGGCGGCTTTGGACCGATGTCCTTCTTCCGCTTCGCGCCACAAGCGGAATTGTTACCTATCGCCCGGATCGTCCGCGAATATATCCGATGGCGAACATAACACTCAGGTAGGTCAGACCTGCTGAACTGCAAATCAGGAACAGCACAAGCGGATAGAACAGGAAGGGCTCACCACTCGCACGGATAACGGCTCCTCGTCGGCTAGGCAGTTCCCCTTGCACGAGACAAGTAACGAAGAAGACTAGGAAAACAGGTCCGACAAAGGGAAATCCCCAGAACGGCTGCCCATTTTTGAAGCCAAGCTCTCATGCCTTCCCCCTAGACCATCACCACCCTATCTGGCGTTGATTGACGGAAGGTGAAGCAAGTTCCGCGATCTTTCGTGGTGCTGTGCAATGATCTCAGAGGCCCGACGGCGATCTTCGGCTTTGCGCCACAACCGGTCAGCGCCACAGCGTTTCTAAGCTATAGCTCGTTGTCGCCAGTGGTTGAGAAGCGACGCCAGTTCTTCGTCAGATATCCGAAATCGATTGTTCAGGCTGGCATTTGAACCAGTTAACCGGGTCAGCCTAGCGCCCTTTCGCGTTCCATCGGAGGAGCGGTCTTGGAACTGGATATACCCTTTCACGTGAACCTTTCGCTTCCCACGGAGGATGGTAGTAGTTGCTTGGAAGTCAGCCACATCCTCCCATCTCCACTCTTTCGGACCAAACAGCGACCTCGACACGAGGCTTTGCCGCCCAAGGACTAGACGGTCTGGTTTCAAGGAAGCTGCAATAAGCAGAATTCCTGGCAACCCAAAAAGCCCGAAGAGCAGGATGAAAAGGATGATGTATCCGATTTCGCCGTTCCCAAATCGTGTGGCATCAGTAAACGCTGCGAACATGCATAGGCTAGCCAGACCCAGTGCAATGTAACGGCTGCGGCCTGCGACAAGGACGATGGGCTGCGGGAAACCTTGCACCGCAGAGGTTGAGAGCTGGCTAGGTTTGGAGTACTGCAACCAACCTGACGTTAGGAAAACGGCAACCGCAGTCGCTAAGATCAGCAGCCTCCAAGCCCCACTTCGGCCATCGCTCAGCAAGTCGAGCCCGGTGAAGCCTGCCCCGATCCCGACGAGGGCAACAATGATCGTGCCGATCTTCGACAACCTTCCTCCTAATCCGAGCCCTGAGCCAGCAATCGTTCGGCATCTTAATCTCAATAATGGCTACAAACATGCCAGCTTGTTCAAAAAAACATGTCAAGCAACCGAGTGCTGTAGGCCGCAGTCATCATGGCAGGATCGCGCCAGAAGCGGTCATCGCAGCCATCGGATCGCCATCAGGTCGATGATCATGGCGTAGGACACGCAGAACGCAACAAAACCCATGAAAACATCGAAACGCTCTGTAGGCCAAAACAGAAAATGCACTGGAACCCACACCGTTGTCATGATGACAAAAGCGTAAGCGAATTTCTCGTAGCCACTGCCTCTAAGGCCGAAGAATTTTTCGTCTATCATGTTCGCGTAGGTGGCGCGTTTTTTGAGAAGATGCGTCCCAGAGTAGATGCTACTCATGAGGAATAGCCCATACAGTAGGTACGGCGCGACCGCGGTGTGTCGGACAAAATAGTAGTCCACTAGCACCATCGAACCAATGATAAGATGCATCAGGAATAGAAAGGCCACGGAGTTCTTTAGCCCGAATTTATGCATAACCATCGAACGATCCGCTCTGCCGACAAATCCTGCCCACAATAGCTTTGGTCATTTCGGTCTACAATACCCGTGCGGCCCTTATGCTGGCTCCCCGACACCACAACGTCCGGTTAGGGCCGACGGCAGCCATCGCTCGAAGCATTAGAGGTTATAACGGATAGATAGCTCGGCAATCGCCGGGTCGGTGAACTCTGCAATGGGGTCATCGGACTTGTCGTGTTTGCGATGGTACTCTCCCACGTCGAAAGCCTCGTAGATTTCGAAGAACGGCTCCGGCACCTCGTTATTGCCACGGCCGAACCCTTCCTGAACTGCAGACCACAGATCATTCATCACGCCATCACAGAAGGAGTAGCTGAGCTCTCCGCGGTGGTACCCCTTCGCGATCTCCAGTGCCGCGCTGTTGTAGAAATCCCAGTGGTTGAGGGCTCCCGCGTATAGAAGGATGTCGTCGCACGTCAGCCGAATCGGGCTCTTGTTAATCGCAAATTGCAGGAACTCGGACACCGCTCTCATCCTTGTGACATGTTTCCGAAGCTTATGAATGAGCACAATGCAGCGTCAATGTCCTGGTTGGGGCCGAGCAGGGACAAACCGTGATATCATCGAGCCTCCCAATACGGGCGACGAGGTGGGGGGAGCGGCAGGGGCTTTGTCATGGAAATTGTGCGTACCCGACGTCCTTGGAATAAGGGAATTTTGGTGGGTCAGAAGCAACCGCTTCAGCCTAAGAACGTGTGGTCGATTCGCGTTCGACTCGAAATGAGCGGGGCGCACCGAGAGCTGGCGCTCTTCAATCTCGCCATCGACAGCAAGCTCCGTGCCTGTGATCTCGTCAGGCTCCGCGTCGAGGACTTGTGGTCGGGTAGTTCGATCCGGGACCGCGCCACCATCGTCCAGAAGAAAACCAAGCGGCCCGTGCAATTTGAGGTCACCGAGCAGACGAAGAATGCGCTCGCCGCTTGGGATCATGCCGACCGCACCGTTCTGATTACTAGACGCAGGTGTGCTTCATCGATATCCACCCCCGCCCGGACAATCATGTCGCCGATAACGATCTCGATGACCGAGCTGCTCGCGATCACAGATCCCGGCTGACTTTCGCCCCGCACCAACGGCTCCGGGGCGCTATCGTTTAGAAGATCTCGCCGCCACCTATAGAGTTGCGAGGGAGTTATGCCGATCCGTCGTGCGATCGCCGAGATATTCACTCTAGGTCGGCAAGCCTCGCCAACGGCCTCGAGCTTAAATTCGTCGGACCAGAAACGACGCAACTGCCGGGGAGACCCCTCGAGCCGATCCGTCACGGCCTCAGTCCCGGCGCTCTCCCCCTTTGCCGCTTTCGCGCCTGCTTCAAGCACGCGCTCAACCAGCATTAGGGCTGTGAGCGAGACAGCAAGGGCTTCCGCAGCCTCCATGAGCGGACCGACGACATAGACGACGCATCCATGGCTCATAACCGCCTCGACATCATGCTGATGCCACGCGTCTTCGTGCACTTGGTCCCAACAAACCGAGAAGCTCTCGCTCATCCGATCGTCGGACGCGTCTTGAGAGAAGACCATGTCGATTTCGAAGTCTATAGCAAGGTCTTCGATTGAGGCTTGGATGGACCGCAACAACCGCTGGAAGCCGCCTTTGGGTCCGAGGAAGCAGAGAACATGCCGAGGCCTGTAATCGGAGAAACTCTTATAGCGCATCTTTATTCGTCTTGAACAGTCCGGAATCGAGCAGCGAATGGAAAACACATCGAGCTGTCCATCCCCGCAATGCGCTCCCAATTACGTTAGGTCAATGTTAAGTTAGGGCCGACTGCGGTCTTCCACTTCGCGCCATTAGCGGTCATTCGGAAATCAGAATGCGATGATGATTTCGCCCTGCTCTCGGCTTTTCAGAAGGACGGCGTGATCCCCTGGCTCGCGACCGTAAACCAGACCGAATTTCAGCAGCTTCCCGGTATGGTTTAAATCAATGTTCTGCGACCGATAAGGGATAAAACAGTGCTCTGTCCTGCAGTAGACAACCGGGCGGACGGTGGTGTCATTGTAGCGGATAAGCGACAGGTCGATATCCGGAGTCTTTTGGTCGACCAGTTGGCACGGATATTTCAACCATTTCACTTCGCCGTAAATTGGCTCATGTTCGTCGATGAGGATGGCATATCGAAAAGTCTTCGCTGGGGCATTCTCTTCCGCGACTGCGCTGCCTCCGTTAACGGCTACAGCCGTGCATAGTAGGATCAAAGCGCGAAGCATTCGACAGTCTCCAACCGGTCGAGTTTCAACTCTCTAGGACTTACGCCGCAATACGGTTTTATGAAAGCCCAATGACCGCAAAGGGCCGGAGGCTGCTGGAGAGAGCGCGACGGAACTCCGAAGGCACAACTGTTTCCAGCAACACCCGCAATACTGGCCAGTAAAATGACGGCTTCGGGCCGACTGCCGTTTTCCGCTGTGCGCCGCGACCAGTCATATGACAGCCGCGATACTTTAAGCCATCTACACCGGGAGGGCTGTCACGATCGTGAGTTCAGCACTTCCAGCTTTTGCACGCTCGAAACCCACGCGGTCAACGACGCAAGCGCTGGCAGAGTATCTACAACGCAGTCTTCCTCGACGGCCCATGCCGAGACTTCCAGCACATCCGCTATTCGTCGGGCCTCGACAATCAACGGGTACGGTAAACCTTCAAGCGCCACAACATTCCGTCGGTAATCATCAATGAAGGCGAGCAGCGTCAGTTTTCCTAACGAAAAATCGTGCCAAGTCGCCTTAATTCTTTCGATTATCGTTGCGTTCGACATTTTATATCCGCCCCCAAGCCAAGCTTCCGAAGTCTAACAGCATGGCGGCAACACTTAATCAGAGTCCGGTTCGGGCCGACAGTCGCCATGGCCCGAAAGCCCCGTTAGCGGTCTTTAACGAGTCCGAAGTGCTGTGATGGCTATATGGTAACCTAGGCTGACTGTTTTGGGGCATCGGGTGGTATCTGTAAGCGTATTAGTCCTGCTACGGAAGATGCATGCTGTCCTTGGGCCTAAGGGGTTCAAACGAAAAGGATACAGTTGGTATCGAACAGTCACGCCATTCACCCAAGTTATCAATATTCAGATCGCTTCGTACCGCACACACGCAACGGTGAATCTAGGGGTCCACGAGAGGAGAATATTCCAAGAGGCCACCGGGAACGAAGGTCGTGTGTTCGTTGATGAGGCGGAGTGCATCGTTAGGAGCCGTATCGGCTTCCTCATCGGCAATGTCGACAAGTGGTGGGAAATTCCGACCCGCTCGAAGTCGACGAGATGGTGGAAATTGGTCCGGATACAGCGACTGACTTTTTCGATCAACATCAGTCTCTTGGTCACGTCGCCGCCTCGCTTGAAAAGTCCAAAGTTATCGACGACCCATATCCTCTCCCAGCAATCTATTTGGCTTTGATCCTCCGCGAACTAGGGCAAACCACGCGAAGCAACGACATATTAAGACAGCTTGAGGCCAAGACACTAGGCGGTTGGCGGTCTCGGATTACCGAGCTATTGGCGGGCGAATGAGCAGATCGCGAAAGCCTGCTTTGGGCAAACTGCAGTCATCAGAGAAGGCGCGCCGCACGGCCACTTCGCCGCGTCGCGTTATTGTAATAGCTCGATGCCTGCTGCACCGATCGATGCCGTGACTGCTCCATCGCCTCGGGGAAAGGTATGCCGCGGTTGGCAGCCTCGGTTAGATATCCCGACCGCAAGCCGTGCGCCGAAAACTCCCCGCTGTCTAAACCAGCCATCGCCGCCCGCTGCTTGACGATATCGTTGACCGATTTCGGTCCAGCACCCGCTTGGACACATTGCCCCAGCGATCGACCTTTCGGAACACAGACATAGCCTCGATCTTTGCCGCCGTCATCCATGCATCCAGCGCCTCGACCGGCCGGCCGGTAAGATAGACAACCTCGTCGTGATCGGCACCGGATGTTTTCGTCCGTCCGAGACGAATGGCGAGCGAGGTGAGGGCCGCCTTCGACAACAATCGGCGGCTCGACCGTCAACTGCTCGCGACGCAGTCCGGCAATCTCGCTGCGCCGGCGGCCACCCGAGGCGAACGCCACCATCAGGATTGCCCGGTCACGGAGATCGCGCAGGCTGCCGGTCGCACAGGTCGCCAGCATTTTGGCCAGCACATCGCCGGTGACCGCCTTGGCGCTCTTCCTTTTTCGTGGGCGCGGGGTTGCCCGGACAGCGAGGCGTATCGCAGATTTGAGAGCAGGGGAGGCGAACGCGCCTGTTAGTCCGCGCCATTTCGTCAGCGTCGACCAGGTCGCCAGCCGCCGGCGCATGGTATCGGGTGTATGCGGACCGGTCACCTTCAGAAACCCCTGGCTGCGGAGGCTTTGCTCCATGGTTGCCGGCATGCCGTGATCCGGATCGGTTTCGCGCTTCTGCGGATCCCACAAATGATGCGCGACGAATTTCAGCAGCAACGCTTCTGGCGCCGGCCACGGCAGTGAACGGCTGGTGGCTGCCAGCGACCAGGCCTGCAGATAGGCGAGATCAGAGGTCAGGGCGCGAATCGTGTTTTCGCCCATGCCTTCGTTGACGAGATGGCGCAGGGTTTCGACATCCTGATCGGTCAATAGCTCGGCGAGCTCGTCGCGACGCTCCATCGGCAGGACGGCAGCGATCGTGTCGAGCTCTGCGATCCGTCCCTCAACGGTAGAAAGATCCTGAGCGGACTTGCGGGACTTTGCCATCATTCCACAGCCGCCTGGGGCCGCCACCGCGCAATGATCTGCTCTATTTCGCTGCGATATTCGTAAGGGTAAACCACATCTTCCTCACGCGGGAGCCAGGTAAAGATCGTCGCCATGTCCTCGGCAACCTCCCGATCGACATTGGCCAGATCGGTCAGGTCGAAGCCGCCATGCTCTTCGGCATTCCACCAGGCGAGCAGAAAATTTGCCACACGCCGGCCCTGGCCGGAATCCTGATGCGCAATGTTGAGCAGCTTTTCGAGGGCGAAGCGGATGCGTTCTTCCATGGAAAATGCCTTTTCTGGCGATGGACGGGTAGGTAGACCGGCTATGCGCTAGTATCAGGCAGACCTCGTTTCATCGGGACACAAACGCCTTTCGGCGGCTGGTGAATGGGGTAGGAACCTGTCTTTTGCCAATGGCGTGGCCGGGCGATGCTGCTACTATCCGTTGAATCCGAGGGAGATGCCCATGCCTGAATGGCCAAAGGACAAGCTTTTGAGAAGCGGGACCGATCTGCCGATGGCGGAACGCATCCGTCGATACCAGCACAATATTCGCACTATACGCGCGTCGGGCTGCGCTGTCCCGACATTCTCTATGGTTGACACGCTTGATCCGGCCGAAATCGAGATCTGGTTTGCCGGCAAGGCATTCACGACGGATCGGCTGGACAAATTGATCCGGAGAGTTACCGACCTCCCTTCGGAAACCGAGCCGGTCTTCCGGAAAGGTGAAGGCGGCATCGTTGAGGACATAGTCCTGATAATTGCCGCGCAGCAGGGCCAGAAAGTTCAGCCGCGACTTCGATGGAGCTGTGCGAAAGGCGCAAAAATGCTCGCCGCCTATGTGCGTCGTATAAAAATTGCGGTTGTCAGGCGGGCACCGGTGTCGTCGACGGTCACATAGGGCGCCGGGGCGGCCCGGATTACCTTGACCGCCCATACCGTTGAAGCCGCCGGTGCGATTAAACTGATCATAGCGAACGATCTGACCGGCGCCGGGGTAGATGGCGTCAGCCACAGCTGGAGCAACCTGCGTTTCAATAGGGCGGCCCATAGCAGCGTGCGCCCGGTCGAGCCCATTGGCCGTTTCCTTATCGATGAGACCGGCCTGGCAGGCGACATCGGCAGGCCCTGAGCGCCATTGATAAAATGGCATGGGAGCGAAATCACGCCGATGAAAAATACGTCTGAGTTGTAGCCGACGTCGGCTCTCGCTGGTCCTTCCTTCACATTTTAGGGCCATCTTAAAACCGTGCACGTTATCAACCGGAATGATGAAAAGATAATTCCAAGAGGGGAAATGTCCGAGCCATCTGACACGTATGTAAAGAATGTCGCGCATCCTCCTGAACTCGGCACAATACCGATCTTTTTTTTAGTTTATTTTGCCGCTCTTGCGATGAGCTTGTTCGATTTGGTTGACGGCAGGAATTTTCTAGGGGACGTCGATGACCAGATGCGCCAGATGCAGATCCATGGTCTGCTTTTAGGCGGCGGCAGTTGGTGGGATCTCAGCGAGCCACGCGTAATGATGCCCGAGCCGTATATCTCCCCGTGGTCGCGCCTAGTTGATATGCCTTACGTGGCAATGGCCACAGCTTTCAGTCCATTCGTCGGGTGGCAACGAGGGATGATTTGGTCATTTAATGTGTGGCCGCAGGTCATGCTGGTAGCATTTTGCCTCCAGTCGGCACTTATCTACCGGCGGCTTGGCATAACCGTATCTCTTCTGGGTATTCTCACGGTGGTTAGCGCGACTCTCGTCACGTCGCTAGCATTGTGGGAATTTTCCCCGGGCCGGATCGATCATCACAACGCGCAGCTGATTTCGCTGATGCTGGTGTTCAACGGCCTTACCCGCTGGGACGCTGTCGGAGGGCGACTGATTGGGCTTGGCACGCTCCTTTCCGTGACCATTGCGCTGGAGGGTCTTCCATTTGTCGTGATCGGCTTTGCAGGCCTGGTCGGTGCACTGATCCTTCGCGTGCGAAATGCGGATGTCGTGGTCAAGCAAGCTGCCGCAACCATGGCACTGCTCTCGTTGCCGGTCGGCGTTGCGACGGTGGGCCCTGTCGGCCTCGCAATGACGCAATGTGATGCCTATTCAGCCCCCTACGTTTTTCTGATGACGGCTCTAGGCGCTATTTTATGGCTGACCGCTAGATTTCTGTCTGAGACCCGGCCGTCAGAGCAACTCCTCGCGATGTCATTGTCCGGTTTCGCTGTAATCGTGTGTTTCGTTACAGCTTTTCCCCAATGTATGGCCGGCCCGTACTGGATGATCGACACGGTGTCGAGAACCTACTGGTTTGATCGGGTTGCACAGGAGCAAAGCTCCTTATATTTCATCAAGCAAGGCCAGTGGGAAATTTTCATTCTGCTGGTCCTGCACGGGTCGATCTTGACGATCGCGACAGCATCAATTCTTCAATCCAGCCGAAAAGAGATCGTAGGCCCGGCAATCATGCTGACCCTCGCCTGGACGAGCGTATTCCTAACGCTGCTACTGAGCCGCTACGTTCGTTTTGCTTTTGCGTTCTCTCCCCTGTTCATGCCGATGGCGATGCAGTATCTCGCGCTGGGTAGCTCCACATTGCTGCGACCCTTTCTCTGGAAAACTGTCTGGGCCTGTATCCTGGGTTATGTCGGTGCCACGGCTTGGCTGGTCGCGGCGACGCCCGTGAACGCGCTATTTTATGACGCTGCAGACTTCATGGCTTACGATAGCTGCAAGAATGGCGAATTCTCTGTCCTAACCCGGATACCGCCCGGGCGAATTGCAGCCTCGAATGGATTGGGACTCTCATTGCTGGAGGCTCTTCCGCACGGCTTTTCCGTTGCCGCTGTGCCTTTTCATCGGGCGTCACCGGGAATGCGCCGCATGTTTGAAGCCTTCCTAACCACCGATCCAGTCCTTCGCCGTGCAGCGCTCGCGCCGTTTGATTATCTGGCTGCCTGCCGCTTTCTGCCGGAGACAGATTTTGGAACCGCGCCGCTTTACGATGCCCTTGCTTCAGGGAAGGACTGGCCAGGCTTGATCCGAATTCCAGACAGCCCATCCAACCCGTTCCAGCTATTCCTCATTGACCACTCCGCGTTGAATTAGGACCAGTCGGCATTCGGGTTTCCACATCGCTTATTCGCTGATCCATCGCTGACTGTACTTGTCACAGGTGCTGGCAATGGCGAAAAAGCGGCGTGAATTGAACGACGAGCAGTGGCTCAATAGAGGCGAACCCGAAAAAGCCGATTAGCACTGAAGGCCCACCGAAGAGGTGGGCTTTCATTTTGAACTGTCCCAAGCTCCTTATCTCGTAATTGCGATGCAGAGTTTCCGGCAGCTTAGATCCTTTTCGGCCGCGAGAGGCTGGGGGTTCTCTGCTCGACATTTCTACGAGTCGTCATCGATCGTAACATGGTACGCCCCGTATGCGGCCTTGCGGTTGTGCAACAGCTGGTTCTAACTTCGCGGGTCGTCGATACTTACCGGTGAGAATGCGGCCGCTCATGAAAGTGTGAATTCAGAGGACACCCCACGCCCGAAACCTCCCCCTCCCAGTCATCTCCCTCAGCCCCAGCTCCAAAACAATCCGCCGCGCCGCCTGTGGCGTCATTTCCAGTGTCTCCGCCACCATTTTTGCGGACACAAACGGCTTCGCCATCACCAACTCGACGAGCTCCGGCAATTTCGAAGACGTCCGCCTCCCATCCAGCTTTCGGTCCATCATGGTTTTCGCCAGTGTCAGCCGGTCATGCTCTTTCATGCCGATCTCGGCGGCTGCCACAAAACGGGGGCAATCGCCAGCAGCCGGGTTTCGCGATGGCGATGGCGCCGCCGGTCGACGGGTATGGTTTTGAGGCCGAGACGATGGCGGCGAGATGCGCGCCGGTGGTAATGCCGGCTTCCCGAAGGATTGACGCGGACAACAGCCGGCCAAGCCATGGGGCGTGCTGTAGCACAGACAGCTCGTTCCAGGCATCAAGGGGCCACGATCGCCTGAGGCACTCGCCGCCGGCGTCGCAACGCGGCGGTGGCTGCACAGCGCTTTGCCGACATGGGCTTCTACTGGTTCGCCTATCCAGAAGAAGAAATGAGAGTCTCTACCCACAGGCTTCCCGAAAAAGACACGTAATGTGGATTGTGCCTGAAAGATTGGCGAAGCAGAGATTGATTGCGCTTATTCAGGCAGGCTTAAGTCCGGCGCTCGAGCCCATCGAATGCGCTAGGATCAGGGGCGCCGGGTAGAGATACAAGTATCAGTTCATTACCTGTATGCATAAAGGTATCAACATTGGATGGATTTTTAAGGTGCGCACGTGATGGAGCTGGATCCGATTTGCTTCTCGTCTGACTGCCCAAGCCGGACGCTATTCGATCAGATTGCTGACAAATGGTCTATGATGGTTCTGGCGGTTCTGTCCGACGGCCCTCATCGGTTCAACCTTATCCGTAAGCGGCTGGAGGGAGTTAGCCAAAAGGCCCTCACACAGTGTCTACGCAGACTGGAGCGCAATGGCCTCATCACTCGCCGCGTCGTGTCCCTTTCACCGGTGGCTGTGGAGTATGAGATCACCAAGCTGGGCCAAACACTGCAGAAGCCGTTCGGTGAGCTTCACCGGTGGACGCTGGACAAGCTGCCAGAGGTCAATGCAGCGCGAGAAGCCTTCGACGCTCGACGATCAGATGACGGTTTCAGCGGTGTTCAGCCGGGAAAACGCGCTGATTGAGCCCAACCGAGACTGCGACCAGGTATCTTCAGGCCTACCAAGGCGATTTAAGGTGCCTGATTGACGGCAAGTCTACAACGTATACCTAGACGTCCAGATCAACTGGAGCGTCAAAATGACTGAGTTAAAATTGCTGACCCCGCTGAAGACCGAGACGTTCGAATTCAAGAACCGCGTCTTCATGGCCCCGATGACAAGGGCGCGGTCACCAAACCACGTGGCGAACGATCTGACCGCACGCTACTATGCCCAACGCGCCACCGCTGGCCTGATAATCTCAGAAGGCACACAGATCAGCGAGCAAGCGATCGGCTGGACAAATACGGCAGGAATCCACACAGCCGAGCAGATCGAGGGATGGCGAAAGGTCACCCGCGCCGTGCATGACGCAGGGGGTCTCATTTTTGCCCAGCTTTGGCATACGGGCCGCGCGTCTCATCCGGACTTCCACGGCGGAGCCTTGCCTGTCGCACCTTCCGCAGTGCCCTTCAACAGCCAGGCCTTCACGCCCGAGGGGCCAAAGCCGACCGTCACCCCCCGAGCTATGACCCTCGACGAGATCCAGAGTACAATCCAGGACTACGGGGCCGCCGCACGTGCGGCGAAGGCGGCCGGTTTTGATGGGGTTGAGGTGCATGGCGCCAACGGCTATCTGCCGGCCCAATTCCTCGAGGACGGTTCCAACAAGAGAACGGACGCCTATGGCGGCTCTGTGGAAAACCGCGCCCGCTTCCTGCTAGAGGCAACAGATGCAGCAATCCGGGTCTTTGGGACTTCCCGTGTTTCCGTCCGGCTCTCGCCCCGGATACCGTACAACGACATGGGCGACAGTGATCTTGAGGGCACCTATATGTTCGCCGTCGAGGCTCTCGAAGCGAGGAAGGTAGGCATTCTTCACTTCATGGAGCCCGCGCAGCTTCGCGAGGGGCTCAAGCTGCTGGCCCCCGAGGCAAGAAAGCGGTTCTCCGGCTTGTTTGTCGTGAACGTTGGATATGACCGGGAAAGTGGCGAGCGGGCGATAGCGACTGGTCTGGCGGACGCGATAACGTTCGGAACGCTCTTCATCAGCAACCCCGATTTGCCCGAACGCTTCCGTCAAAACGCCGCCTTGGCGCCGTCCGATCCGTCCAGCTACTACGTCGGCGATGAGCGAGGCTATACGGACTACCCTCCCCTCGGTTGAAGTCTCTCGGGCCAGGCTTCATCCACCATCCCGTCGCTTTCTCTAAAATGAACGGAGTGATTGGGGAACGCGTCGAACCTCGCTCTGATCCATTGAGCGTCTTCAGTAAGCGCGAACTTCTGCGCACCTTCTGAAGCGCGGTACTCTAAGGCATGAGGTGTCCACCAAAATAAGTGGACACCAAATCATGGATGAAGATGCCACAGATTTTGGATCTATATTCACTCCAACTCGTGGATACGCCACAGTTTAAATTGCTGTGTACCGCCTTACGATTGCAATTGTTAACGCGATTGCAATCAAACTGCCCTATCAAACGCTTTGTTTCGAGGGGATGAAAATGATCAATTTATCTCGACCACGCGACCTTCTTTTGGTTTTAACACCTTGTGCATACTTAATAATTTGGGTGATTTCTTTCGCCATCGGCCTCAAGCTGAACCTGGTCGATCTTGTCAATCCGGTGATGTTTACTATCGGCTCGGCGATCCTGGTTAGCCTTGCCGCGACGAAGTTCAAAATGTTCGCGCTGCGAGCCACTGTTGAGTGCGTAAGCTGTGGCTTGCTATTATCGATCCCAGTCACGGTCTCGACGTATGTGGCAATGCGTTTCGATTTACCCCTGGCAGATGCTCAACTCGCTAGCTGGGATAGCGCTCTGGGGGTGGATTGGTTGTCTCTGATGCGCTGGATCGATGAACGCGAGTCGGTCGCATCGCTTCTCAACCACGCCTACCGAACATTTTCCTACCAGCTCTTGATCTGGCCCGTTGTCTTGGTGGCGTTGAACAGATCGGAAAGAGCTTATCAGATGATCTGTGCTTATGCGTTGATATGCTTTCTATCCAGCGCGCTATCTATATTGTGGCCGGCCCTCGGTACCTACACCTATTACGATTTCGATGCGACTACTCTGAAAAATATTGACCAGACATATGGATACTTCTTTTTAGAGCAATTCCACGCTGTCCGCGACAACCCAGATTTTGTTTGGAGCTTACAAGGAAGCGCAGGTATCATAACGTTTCCGTCGGTCCACGCAGCCATTGCAGTGTTATGCGCTTGGGCATTGTGGGACGTACGATTACTAAGATACCCGGCTCTTCTTCTCAATGTTGCAATGGCATTTTCAGCAGTACCCGGCGCCAATCACTATGTTGTTGACGTAATCGCAGGGTGCTTCGTCGCTCTTTGGGCCATCGCCGCCATAACGGCGTTGACCCGATACAAAAGTTATACTCCGCCTCGTCGAATTGATTTGGCGGCGTCTCCCGGCTAAATTTAGTGGTCTGCATGTACCATGAGACTTTTCAGACCGGCGAGCGTGCAAGGAAATTGGGCACCTCAGGAAACGGCGATGTCACCTTAACTTGAATTCGGATGCGTGGGAGACTTCTGCCTTGAGGATCGATCTCAGGCCATGGCTTCGGCTGCAACTTTCCACTCTGCGATCGCCTGGATACGGTGAACGCGGTTTTGGAATGCGGAGCGTTGCGAAAGGGTTTGGACGAAGTGGTTACGAACGGCGGAGAAGACAGA
>NZ_JBJDRG010000042.1:0-16800 GCF_044987325.1 Rhizobium sp. ZW T2_16 | reverse complement strand
TGCCGGCTGTCGAGCACTGGTCCCACAAGGGTCTCAACAATCGAGCGGAAAATTCTCATCTGCCGCTCCGGAAACGGGAACGCACGATGCAGGGTTTCCGATCAGCCGGCAGCTTGCAGCGGTTCATCTCGATCTTCTCGGCGCTCCGAAATCTCTTCGTCACCCCGCATCACAAACGATCCGCCCTGGCCACGCATATTCACCGCACCCGCGCAATACCGCATTGGAAAGCCGTGACGGGCGCGATTGCCTGATCTCGGAGAGCCGCAGGCGTAGTACGATCACCGCTCGATAACGTGACAACTCCCTCGGTTACCTTCGGGAGCTTCGACGAAATCCGCATGAAAGCATGCGGCCACAGTACTTGACGTTCCTGGAGACTGCGAACAATCTTGTTTTGCCCCCTACATTGTAAATGCGCCCTGCAATCTGGACATTCCGGACAATCTGTACTATCTATCGTCGCAGATGATAGGAGCAGCAACATGGTTACGTCCGTCAGAAAATCGTCAGCAACCTCCCTGTCGGGGTTGAACCCGGCGGCCATCGCCGATGTCGTCGAGGTCCTCGCCCGTCATAATCCACGTCTTTCCAAGACGGCGCTTGCCGCAACGGGGCGTGTCGTCGCCGCAGTCACCGCAGCAACCGCACGTCTTGCCGCCGACCAGCAACGCCGGCTCGTTGCCGACGAACGCGAGCTGGCGCAAGCCGTCGAGGTCGCGGTCGCTGGCCTCGTCGCGGAAGCGGACGTCCGCCTCACGCCGCTTCCAGTTGGCAAGTCCATCGAGGTCAGTCAAGGCGCCGGTCTTCCCGCGCCCATCGATCTGGATGAAGGCAGGCGCAGACTTGCAGCTTTTGCAGAGCCGACGCGTCTCGAGGACTGGGCCGGCCCTGTCGCGGGACCGGCCGAGATCGAAAAGACATTTGGCACGAAACGGTCGACCCTGCACGACTGGCAGAGGCGTGGCGCGGTGATTGGCCTGCTGAAGGGCGAACGCAAGCATGTCTTTCCATTGGCGCAGTTCGTCGATGGGCGCCCTGTAGAGGGCATGGCTCAGGTGACGCGGATCATCGCCAATCCTCGTGTCGCATGGCAGTGGTTGATCCGGACAAAGCCTGATATCGGCGGCTCGCCGCTGGATCTCATGAAAATTGGCCGTCTGGACGAGGTCCTTGCTGCGGCCGAGCGTGATTTCGGCTGACACTGTGAAGCTCGATCCCAAAACAGTTGCCGATCTCGCGCTGGCGTTTCGGCCGAATGCCTGGCTGCGCGTTTTGCCACGTAACCACATGGCGACGCCACTCGGCATGGGCTTTGGCAACAGCCGCTTTTCCAGCCCTCGCAGGCGATTTCGCCTGGCCTACATCGCACAGGATCTGCCCACGGCGATTGCGGAAACGATCGTGCGTGACCGTTTCGAGGGCAGCGCTGACCGGGCGCTTGATGAAACAGAGTTCGAAGACTGGGCGATTGCCGAGGTTTCCGCGATCGATCCCTTGACGGTCCTCGATCTGAGAACCACCGGTCTCCTCAAGCTCGGCGTCAGTACCGATGCTGCCCGTGCGAAAGCCCACAGCGATGGGCAGGCGCTGAGCGAGGCTGTCTATGGTAACTTCGATGCCGACGGGTTATTATACGCATCGCGGTTGACAGGCGCCCATTGCCTTGCGGTCTACGACCGTGCGGTGACGCGCAACCTTGCGGCGACGCCGGCAATCGAGCTTCTTCGACACCCAGACCTCGTTCCCGCGTTGAAGGAAATCGGTGTCTCGGTCCGGAGCGCCCGCTCTCCATGACAGGCGTTCGGCCGATGCGCTCATGGCCACGACAGGGATCCGTGGACACCCGCCATCGACCGAAGGGGCGGGATCAATCAGCTGCGATTGAGCGCAAGTCAGATTCTGCTGATCGCAAATTCTGAACCGGACAGCGCGGCTTGTGCGGTCCGGTGTCAGCGGACGCGATCTTGCGTCGGGCGGGTACGAAACAATGTTGCTGCGACTGGCCCCCTGCGTCCTGCCAACAACGGATCATTTTTGGCGAACAAGAACAAACATGGATGACATCTGCCCGATTGGAAACCGGAATCCGTCATCGAGACAGAGAGTCCGACGACATTTCCAGGACTTGCCGCATTGGATCGGCAAATTCCCAAACTATTGATGTAGCCATTGGTGCCATCCATTCGGGCATAGGAAGTGGGCGCGGCCAACGCGGCCTCGTTTTGACATGTCTGATCGAAGAGCGGCTGCGCCTCGATCGTTCTCCCGCAACGGCATCGCCAACTTTCTTCCCCTGCGAACTGCGTTCGCGTTCCTTGCGGTCCGAGAAAGCCATCTCCCGCCGCCCTCCATTGTATTCCGGTCCCTTAGGGACGCGGTGCGATCGTCCCCGATCAATTCGACAGTCATCGAGGACGCGATGGTCGCGGCCCGATCAACCCGAAAGGATCACGACAATGGCAGTCATCGGCGAGTGCACCACCAACGGCAACACAATCACTGGGAACTTCCGCACCCTCACCGTCTCCCTGAAGGCCCGCCTGAACTCGATCGAGCGTACCTCGCTCGACGCTCCCGACTTCCGCATCACCGCCGGCCCCGGCGTTGAAATCGGCGCAGGCTGGAGCCAAGTTTCCGGCGACGGAGAGCCCTACATCTGGATATGGGCATCCCTTTCCACGGCACGATCCAGATTTCGGATGCTCCCCTAAGACGTGCTCTTTCGGAAGTAAGGCTTTAGGCCCGCACGCAATCCTTGGGTTCCGCATTGCTTGTGAGTAAAACGATCGGAAACCTGACATCGAATCCCGTAAGGAAACCATGTCAGGTTATTCACGGTCATAATCCTATTCGGCAGCACTCAGCGCCTGCATCACCATATGGCTGTCGACATATTGGACCATGGTGGCGATCTTGCCGTTTCGGACCTCGTAGAGATGGGCAAAGTGCGCCGTCATCGACTTGCCGGTCGCTTTGTAGGTTCCAGAGTAAACGCCGAAAGCCGCGACGCGATCGCCATCCTCCATGAACGTGTGGACCTTGGCACTGTAGCCGATCCACTCCGTGCCGAGCCTGTGGAAGACCCCAGCGACAATGGCGTCCGGGCCCACATAGGTGCCGGCATATGGAAAGCCTTCGGCTTCCGTCCATGTCGCATCGGGTGCCAGGGCCGCAGCTAAGTTGCGGCCGTTGTCTTCCGATGAGCCTTCATAGGTGGCCCTGACAAGATCGAGATTGGCGCCCATGGCGATCAGCCCCACTTCATTTCGCCGGTGGCGACCTTGGAGCCGATGTCAAGGGCGACACCCATGCCAAGGCCCGGGAAGCGCGCTTCCATCGCGACCTTGAGCGAGGCGGAGTCCTTATGCTTGGCCAGTTCTTCGTCGAATGCCTTCAGGTAGGCAATGGTATGCTCGACGCCTGAAAGATCGGTCTTGGCGTCGGGCACCATGTGTCCAGCCACGACAACAGCCGGCTTGCGCGCCGCGATCTTTTCGAGATTTGCGACCCAAGCGGCCCTCAGTTCGGCACTGTTGGTGTCCGCCGTCCAGACGTGCACGCCGTTGAAGATCATCACGCCGCCGAACACGGCATTCAGGGATGGAACGAACAGATAACGCCGGTTGGCGAGGCCTTCTGCTTCGACGATTTCGATCGCTTCGCCGTCAACGGTCAGTGTCTTTTCATCAAAGACTTCCGGCATCACAACGTCGGCCAACGCCTGCGGGCCATTTTCCTTGAGCTGCGGTCCCCAAACGGCGAGCTTCTTCTCAACGCTGGCCTTGATTGCATCGACCGTGGCCGAGGCAGCGATCACCTTAGCGTCGGGGAAAGCAGCCTTGATCGGACCGAGGCTGAAGTAATAATCCGGGTCGGATTGGCTGATATAGATGGTGGTCAGTGTCTTGCCCGTTGCCTTGATCGCCTCGGCCACGGCCTTGCCATCGGGAAGCGTGAAGCCGCCGTCGATCAGCACGGCTTCCGTGGCGCCGGAGATTAGAACAGGTGCGCGGAAGAAGCCATTCTGCCCAGCGGGGAAATGTTTCCAGGTGAGGCTTCCGGCGGCGTGGCCGAGATTAGCGGGGGCGAATACGGCGGTGACGCCAGCGGCGATTGTGGTTTTCATGATGGTTCTCCTCGTGAACATGATTGCCTCCTGGTTTAAGGTTTTGGGAAAGGATGTTGGATCATCCGCCTCGTCTCATGGCTGCAGACCCTTCGCTCCAGCATTGGCAACCGCGCCATCGTCGGCAGGCATGCCAGCGCTGGCACCAATGGCGCCGATGACCTGGTTATCGACAATGATCGGCACACCTCCTTCGACGGGGAAGGCACCTGGCGCCGCAAGCAGGTTGTTTTGGTTTCGATTGAGGATCATGTCCTCGATCGTGTTGGTCGGCGTCTTGATGCCGTTGGCCGCCCTGGCCTTGCCGATCGCGGCATCGATCGTGCCAGTGCCGGCCTGATCCGAGCGTTCCAGGTAGGCAAGGGTTGCTGCCGGAATCGACGACCGCGGCGGCTGTAGCCTGTTTGGCACGCTTAAGTGTGATCGGCGCGCCATAGGGCGGCATGCTCTGGACAAAGGCTGTGGCCGGGGCAGACGTCCAGAGCATCGACACGCCAAGAGGGACATGGGTCATTCGTTCCATCGTCCTGATCGTTTCCTCCCTCAGGTTTGGTTCTGGCGGATATTGAGGGGCCGGGAGCTGCCGATTGCGGAAAGCCTGGCAACAAGGTCGGCGGCACTGCCGAACATTTCATGTGCCTTGACCAGAGCGCGACGCTGTCCGTCATCGACAATCAGCGCTGGCACGCCACCGGCCTCGAACTCCCGCATGAGCAACCGGGCCCGCTCGATGCGCTTGCGATTTGCCGCGAGCAGTTCCGCATCCGGTGTTGCAAGGCGGTCCGAAGCGGCCTTAAGGCCGGCATGCTCCAGAATTGCGCGCAGCTCCGGCAGATCGGTAATGTTGAGACCGGAAACATAACGCGCTTCTTGAATGAGCTTGAGCGCATCGATTTCGCGAGAAGGCTCTGTCAGAGAAACGGCTGTGACTGCCAGCGTCGCTGGGCCAGAGTCCAGCATTCCACCGCCGCCGAGCACCTGCACGTGATAATCTTCGGTGAACCGCTGCCCCGTTAAGCTCGCGATGCGAACATCGTTGGACCAGGCAAAGGCGGCAAATTGTTCATCCACCGGCCGCGTGCCCGTCCCCGAGAACAGTCCCGTCGGCGCCAGTGTGACGATGAGGTTTGGAAGCGCAGCGAGTTGTGCCAGCAAGGGCGACGCGCCATAGCACCAACCGCAGAGGGGATCAAATAAGTAGGTAATGTGGGCCTTGTCGCTCATGTCTTGCTCCTTATGAAGTTATAGATTGCATGAGAGGATTGAAGCGAGAAGTCCGTCGAACACGAATGAATGTATGCTAAAAGCAAACAATCAATAGGGAGCGTGTGCGTGCAGGAATCGACCAATCTCAATCGGCTGGCCTATTTCGTCGCTGTCGTCGATGCGGGTTCGTTTACGCGCGCAGCCGAATATCTCGGCATCACCAAGGCTGTCGTCAGCCAGCAGGTGGCAAAACTTGAAGAAGAAGTCGGCACCACGCTATTGATGCGCACGACACGACGTCTCCAGCCGACCGAGGCGGGGCGAATGTTTCACCTTCGCTGCGTCTTTGTCTTGCGCGAGGCCGAGGATGCCTTGAGAGAATTGGCTCAAGCCCGGACAGAGCCAAAGGGTCTGCTGAGGATCACGGCACCCTACGACTATGGCACCTCGGTGGTCGTTCCCCTGATGACCGCCTTCACTGCCCGCTATGCGGAATGCAAGGTCGAGTTGAGCCTCAGCGACAGAATGGTCGATCTTGTCGCTGACAATATGGATCTTGCCATTCGCGTCGGCTGGCTGGCTGATTCAAGCTTGCAGGCACGTCGGATCGGCACGTTTCGCCAATATTTGGTAAGCCCGCCCCATCTCGCGAGCAAGGTCGCCGAACTTAATGGACCGAGCGATTTGCCATCGCTTCCCTTCGTCGCCAACAATGCGCTCAAAGAACCCTTGGAATGGACGTTTACCCGCAAGGAAAGAGGCGAGACGCGCACCGTGCGTTTCAGGTCCGACATCGCGATAAACACAACGCCAGCGGTCATGGAGGCAGTGAGGCAAGGCGGCGGGCTGTCGGTCCTGCCGGATTTTCTGGCGGCCAATGACATAGCGAGCGGACGCCTGGTTCATGTCCTGCCGGACTGGCATCTGCCCTCAGGCGGTGTCTACACGGTATACCCGGCAGCCCGCTTCAGACCGCCCAAAGTCTCAGCATTCGTGGATATGTTGACCGCAAGACTGAAGGGATAAGGATGTTCTACTGATGGACGCATTCGCCGGTTTGGAGGTCAACACCCGCGCCATCCAATCGCAAGCGGTTTGAAATCCTGATGCCCAGGCTCTGCATGGCGGCCACGGGCGATTCGAGGGGAAGAACAACTTCGCCTTGATTGGATATGAACCGTCAACCCGTAAATATCTCAATGGCTTGTCTCGTCGTCCAACTGCAAAGACGAAACAATCCCTGTCAGCAACGCGAGCGCCATCATGCGGGCCGCATAGGCCGTCGACTTGGCCTCGTCCCTCGGCAGAAAATAATAGCGCCCTTCCCGGCACGCCCGCAGGTAGCGGCAATAGCCGGGCAGCATGTTTTCCAGCCTCGTCTTCGCATCCTTCGCGGTCTCGTTACGGTCGTTGCGATAGGTGTCGAAGACGATGTCCGCATCGAATTCGGGCAGCGCTTCAGGGCTGAAGAGCGCACCGGAATTTTCCGCAATCGTCTTTGTCAGCGCGGGAGTGTCAAAACCCGCATCCCGTGCAACAAGGCCTATACTGCCATAGCTCCGCTCGACGCTGAGTTTGCGATCGCCGGTCGCGGAAATGACGGAGACTACCGGGGGCTTGTCGCCGGCCATCAGCCGCAGCTGGGCGATCTGGGCGTTGTAGCGGCGTTTGAGAAGATCGAGGGCCGCCTGCCGTCCGGTCAGGTCGGCAAGGATGTCGTAGATGTCGTCCGGTCCACGCGCGATGTCGTTGATGACCACGGTCGGCGCGATCGCCTGCAATTGTTCCGGCGGGGTGGGGCGGCCCTTAAAGACCAGGATCAGATCCGGCTTCAGCGCCGCGATGGCCTCGACATCGACCGGCTGCATGCCGAGAAAGGTCATGCCGGTATTGTCGAAATCCTGGCCAGTCAGCGTCATGCCGGAGCGGAGAAAGTGATGGCCACCGCGTCCCAGTCGGCCCTGGCTTGCAATCGGCACGACGCCGAGTTCGAGCAGTGGCACGGTAAGGTCCGCATCGTCCAGCGAGACGATGCGCTGCGGCCGGTCAACGATCTCTACGCGGCGTCCGGCGTCATCGATGATTTCGCGGGCAGAGGCGGTGGGGATCACAAATGGCATGCCGAGCGTCAGCCAGGCTGTCAGTGCGAGGAGTGCAAAACCGGGTCTCGTCAAAGCGCATCCCTTCTCTGCCACATCAGAAACAGGAAAAACGGCAGTCCCAGGACAGCCAGCAATACGCCGGCCGGGATCTGGACCGGGGCGAAAATCGTGCGGCCGACCGTATCGGCCAGAAGCACGAGAAGGCTGCCGAAGGCCGCACTGCCAAACAGGAGCGGCATCTGCGCCGAGCCGAAGGAAAGCCGGGCAAGATGGGGCGCGACAAGCCCGACAAAGCCGAGCGCCCCGACCACGGATGCGCAGGCGCAGGTCAAAAGCACCGAACCCGAAAGCCTTGCGGCATTGAGGAGGCGAGAACGGACGCCGAGACCGGTCGCAGCCATGTCTCCCAACATGGCTGCATCGGCAGATCGGGTCGTGGTGAGAAGCAGGGCAAACCCCAGCAGCGTCGAGGGCAGCATCAGTTGAAGATCGAGCCAGGAGGCCGCATGAAGGCTGCCGCCCAGCCAGATCATCGCGGTCTGCACGTCGCTGATCCGCGCCATGGTCATGAACAGCGCGATGCAGGAGGAGAGCAGCCATGAAACTCCGATCCCGATCAGGACGAAATGCAGTCCGGAAAGCGAACGGGCTATGGCGATCACCACAGCCGCGACCGTCGCGCCACCCGCCAGCCCAAGCACCGGCCGCCATGACGGCGACAGTTGCGGCAGGAATATCAAAGCCGCAACCACGGCGACGACCGTGCCTTCCTTGACGCCGATCAGGCCCGGATCGGCCAGACCGTTGCGCGTCGCCGACTGCATAGCCGCGCCGGCAGCACCAAGTGCCGCGCCGCAGATCACGGCGAGAAGAATGCGCGGCAAACGCAAATTGCCAATGACGAAAGAGGCAACATCGTCCCGCAGCGAGCCGGAAAGCCAGGAAAATAGGCTTTCCATCGACACCGAAAGGCTGCCGATCACCATCGCCGCAAAGGCCCCTGCGGCAAGCACGACGAATGCAACAATCATGCAGGCCAGGACAAGTGGCCGGTAGAGAAGGAAGGTAGACCGCCCGCCCACGCGGCGATATCCCGCCCTCCTGTAGCCGGCATCCGCATATCCGGTCTTGGTTTTGTGCCCACTCATCGGAAATACCGCGCGACGATGAGGATGAAGAAGAATGCGCCGACGGCGCCGGTGATCACGCCGGTGGCGATTTCGGCCGGCGCGATCAGCAGGCGTGCGAGAATATCAGCGATGAGAAGCAGGATCGGGCCGCCGATGAGGCAGGCGGCAAATTGCAGCCGCAGTCCCTTGCCGATCACGCGGCGCACGAGATGCGGCACGATCAGGCCGATGAAGCCGATCGGGCCGGAAAGCGTCACCGCCGCTCCGCAAAGCACGGCCGCAATGGCGACCGCCCCGATCCGCGTTGCCTTCACATTGATGCCGAGCCCGCGCGCCACGTCGTCGCCGAGAGAAAGCACGGCAAGGCGCGGCGCAAGCAGGAAGGCCGCGACAACGGCAAGGCCGATTGCCGTTGCGCAGATAGCGATGTGTGCATCCGCACGCCCTGCAAGATCGCCCGCGAGCCAGAAGCGCAGATCGGCCAATGCCTGATCATCGATCAGAAGCAGTGTCGAGGTGATGGAGGAGGCGAAGGCAGAAACGATCACGCCACTCAATGTCACCTTCAAGGGGGTTGCACCGCCCTGCCCTATGCCCGAAAGCGCCAGCACGACGGCGAAGGTGGTCAAAGCCCCGATCGCTGCGGCCAACGGCCGGAACACACCGGCAGCATCGAGACCGGCGGCGGACATGGCGACCACCGCCAGTGCGGCGCCCGAATTGAGGCCGAGCAATTGTGGTTCGGCCAGCGGATTGCGGATCACCACCTGCATCAGCATCCCGGTAAGCCCCAGAGCGCCACCGACGAGAAGCGCAGCCTCTAGCCGCGGCAGGCGGAAGAGGATGAGCGCCTGATGATCGAAATTATCGGCATCGAACGAACCGAAGGCGGCCAGGATTGTACCGGCGGAAATCGGCCGCGAACCGATTGCCAGCGATATCATGGCGATGAGGATGACGGTGCCAGCGAGAAGCGCCAGCCACAGGATCGCACCCGCTGGCACCCGGCGACGCGCCGCCATGTCGGAAAGGAGGCCGTCAGCCATCCACCCCTCCCTCGCCTGGCAGTCTCGGCACGAAGACCGGCCTTCCGGTTCTCAGATCGTTCAGCACATCGACGGCGATGTCGAACACGGCCTCGATGACGGCTGCCGTGCATATGTCTGACGTCGCGCCGGCCCCATGCACCTTTCCCTGCCGGAAGAAGATCATCTCGTCGGCATGGGCTGCGGCAAGGTTCAGGTCATGGAGCGCGATCACCACGGTGCGGCCATGCTGGCGGCAGAGATCGCGCAGGAGGGCCAGAATTTCCAGCTGATAGCGCAGGTCGAGAGCCGATGTCGGCTCGTCGAGCAGCAGGACCGGCGTTTCCTGCGCCAACGCCATGGCGATCCAGGCGCGTTGCCGCTGCCCGCCGGAAAGGCCACCGACCGGCCGGTCGGCGAAATCCTTGACACCTGTCATGGCCATCGCCGCGTCTATCGCCACAAGATCGGCCTCGCTCCAGAGGCCGAGCAATCCGCTATGGGGGAACCTGCCGCGTGAGACCAATTCGAAAACGGTGATGCCCTCTGGCATGGGAGGGGATTGCGGCAGGATCGCCAGTTTGCGGGCCACCGCCCGTGAGGCCTGCGAGAGGATCGGCTGCCCGTCCAGTTCCACCACCCCGCCGGACGGGGTGATAAACCGGGCGAGTGCCGAAAGCAGCGTCGACTTTCCCGATCCGTTCGGCCCCACCAGTGCGGTCAGCCGTCCGGGCGAAATCGCAGCACTGACCTGCTTCAGGATCTCCGCCTTGCCATAGGAGAAGGTGACGTCCCTCGCCGCGAGACTGACCGTCTGCCTTTGGCTGCCGCTCTGCGGACCGTGCAATACCATCGCCTTAGAAGCTGGAGGAGAGCTTGAAGGTCACGGCGCGGGGAGCACCGTAATAGTTCTGGCGTTCCTCGTAGCCAACCGACTGGTAATATTTCTTGTCGAACACGTTGCCGACCGTCAGGCTCGCCTTGAGGTTCTCGTTGAACCTGTAGCCGGCCTGCAGATCGACAATCGCATAACCGGCCTGGCTGAAGCGGACGCCTTGATCTATCCGATAGACATCGCTGAACACCCGGACGCCGCCGCCCAGGCTCAAGCCCTCAAGCTGGCCCGTGTCGAACGTGTATTTGTTCCAAAGGCGGAACGAATGCCTGGGCGCCCTCGGCTCGAAGACGGCATCGCCATTGTCGGGATCGCTCAGATACTGACTTCTGAGGAAGGTATAGCCGGCGGTCACTTCCCAGGAGGGAAGGACCTCGCCGCTGATATCCACCTCGAAACCACGGCTACGCGCCTTGCCGGATGCAATCGAGAAATCCGGATCGACCGGGTCGGTGACGGCGCGATTGCGGTCCTCGATCTGGAACACTGCGAAACTCGCAATCGCCGCCCCGTCGAACAGTTCCGTCTTCACGCCGGTTTCAAACTGCTTGCCCTCGCGCGGATCTATGACCTGGTTGTCAACCGTCACCGCATCCTGCGGCACGAAGATCGATGCATAGGAGGCGTAGATCGAGGTCGTGTCGGTAATGTCGATGATACCGGCGATATAGGGAGTGAACTTGCCGTCGACGGAAGCCCGCGAGGTTTCCTCATCGGTCTGGCGGTCGACGGATTGCGTATCCCACCAGGAGAGCCGGCCGCCGACGATGATCGTGCCCCAATCGATCGGCTTGATCTGCGCCTGGCCATAGAGCCCGTACTGCCGGTTCTTGACCATATCGAAGCGGTTGAAGTTCCAATCAGGCTCGGGAATGCCGTAGTCGGGATCGAAGATATCAAAGTCGACGGCAGGCCCTCTTGCCCGGTCCATCTCCTCGCGCGCCCGCTGGTAATCCGCGCCGACAAGCACCTTCTGCTCCAGCCCGCCAACTTCGAAAGGAATGGTGACCGAGGTATCGAAATTAAAATTGTCCTCCCGGTCTATGCGATGCTCCGGCAGCAGTTCGGTCAATCCCGTCGCCGGATCGACCGCCGCATTGGCGAAGGCGATCTTGCCGTCACGCTTGCGGTCGAGATAGGTCGTGTTCATGTTCCACACCGCACCGTCGTCGAATTCGTGCTGCAGCTTGGCAAAGACATCGGCGGAGCGTGTCCGGCTATGATCCCAGTCTGAGCCAGCATAGGTGGAGCGCGGCACGTCGAGCAGGGTACCGTCGGCATAGGCGGGCAGGCCACGGGAATTGCGCCCCTCGCCTCCCTGCCAGGTGCCGCCGACCGCCAGCGTCGTGCGATCGGTAATGTCGAATTCCAGTGTCCCGTAGAGAAGCCTGCGATCATAATTGACGAGATCGATGAAGGAATCGCCCTTGTCCCAGACGCCGACCATGCGGCCGCGGACGCCGCCGTCCTCGCTGAGCGGGCCGCTGACGTCGACCTCGCCTCGCCGCCGGTTCCACGAGCCCACCTCGGCATCTGCCTTGATCTGCCGTTCTTCGGTCGGTGTCTTGCGCACGAGATTGATCGTACCACCCGGCTCGCGGGCGCCCTGCAGGATACCGGCGGGTCCCTTCAGCACCTCGACCCGATCATAGATCGCCGTATCGAAGGTCGTCACGTCATTGTTGGCCGACATGGAGCTGCCGTCGACCTGCAGGCTGCTGGCGACAAAACCGCGGAACTGCAGTTCGGTGCGCTCGTTGATATCGTCGTTCTTCACCAGGGTCGCGCCGTTGGTGGCTCCCACCACGTCCTGCACGCTGGTGAGATCCTGGTCTTCGATCTGCTGGCGTGTCACGACAGCGACAGAATTGGGGACTTCACGCAGGCTGCGCGCCATCTTGCCGATCGTCACCGTTTCCGCCCGGTAGGATCCGCTGCCTTCCGTCGTGTCCGAACCGCCCTGGAGAACGATCGGCGCCAGCGCGTTTGCGTCCGCAGTGCCGGCAGTGGATGCCTGGGCTGGATCATAGATCTGGATCGTGCGCCCGTTGCTGAAGCGATAGGAAAGACCGGTACCCGCCAGTGCTGTGGAGAGCGCCTGCTCGGCCGTCATCGATCCGCGCACCGGCCGGCCGGTTGCCGACATGCTGCCATTTTCGCGGAAGACGACCGAAAGGCCGGTGATCCGGCCGATGTCATTGATGGCCTGCGGGACCGGTCTTGCCCGAATATCGAAATCGAACCGGTTGGCAGTGGCCTGCCCCTGCCCGCTCGCTGGCTGCTGCGCCACCGCGATCGAAACGCTGCTAACCGTTGCCAGCAAAATCACCGCCAGCATATTGCGCGCCCCGCGCAATCCACATCCCGCCATGCCTAAACGCCCTCTACACATTGCCCCGAGAACGCGAACCCGGCAGACCCCGGTACCCGCGCTCCTGAAGACTTCACGTGTGGAAGACGCGATCACTGAACCGCGATTGGCGATTTTTCCTGCATAAATCGCGCAAGACATTGATTATGTTGCTTTAAATCACGGACTGACAATCGTTAGGCGTCCGCCAAGACTATGCAGATTGAAGCCGACGCTCGCCTGCAGGGATTGCAGTGCGGCATCGGTATCGTTGAGGGCGAAGCTGCCCGTCACCCTCGCGTCGGCAAGGTCCGAGCCAACGACGAGGATACGGCCCATGCGATAGCGCTCGATCTCCGCCACGACATCGGCAAGCCTCGCCCGATAAAACGCGTAGCGCCCTCCTCGCCATGCAAGCGCATCCTCGATAGCCACGGTCTGGACGTCTGCAACCCCGTTCGGCCCGAACCGTACCTGCTCGCCCGGTTCAAGGATCGTCTCTGAGGGCTGCCCTCCGGCACGGACCGCCACCCGCCCATGCGCGAGGGTGACGGAACCGCCATCATCGACCAACCGGACATCGAAGCCCGTGCCGAGAACGCTGACCGAGCCATCCGCCGCGTCCACCACAAAGGGCACGCTGGAAGGCGTGACATCGAAATACGCCCCTCCGCGCAACAGATGCACGCGCCGTCTGTTGGGCGAAAGCTCCAGGGAAAGCGCACTGTCGGCATCGAGAAGCACCGTCGATCCGTCGTCAAGCGTCACCGTCCGCCGCTCGCCGCGCGAGGTGGCATAGTCGGCACGCAGATCATCGATCAGTCCCGGCCGCTCCAGCCATAGGCCGCCCGCCAGAACGACGGCCCCCAGAAGCACCAACAGGCCGACCTTGCTGGCAGTCTTACGCCCCCGTTTGTTCCTGTCCATCGCCTTGAGATAGACGGAAAGTTCGTCGGCCTCACGCTCGGCCAGACGATGTCCCGGCCCCTCCATGGCCTGCCAGCTCGCCTCTACGTCTCGGTAAGCATCCATATGAGCCGGATCAGCGTTAAGCCATTGGGTGAATTCGACCCTTTGCGCGGCCGTCGTCTCGCCAAGAAGCGTCACGAACCAGGCCTGTGCCTGTTCGGCAGGCTCGGTGCCTTGTCCCCCTCTCGGTTGCCGGTCTCTTGATCTCATCATAGTCCCGAACGCAGCCGCTCGCTCTTCAATCCTCGACGACAGCCACGCAGGCCGCGACTGCGCGCGCCATATGCTTGGCAACTGCCCTTTGCGAAATGCCGAGGGCTCCGGCGATCTCGGAAAAACTCCTACCGTGAATTCGGTTGAGAAGGAAGATATGCCGGGTGCGGATCGGCAAGGCCGCAAGCGCCTCGTCGATCGAATTGAGTGACTGGTTGGCGGCGAGGATATCATGCGGCGATGCTGCCGGCGGCGCATATTGCTCCGGCAGGATCTTGCCGAAGAAATCGATACGGCGCTGGCTGGCGCGAACATGATCGATCGCCGCATTGCGCGCGCAGCGGTTGAGGTAGGCCGCCTCGGTGCCGTCGCGATCCGTCGCTCTCTCCCAGAGGCGGAGGAAGATATCATGCACCAGATCACCGGCCGTCGCCCTGCAACCGACGCGACGGCAGATCTGCCGCTCGAGCCTGCCCCGCTCGGCGAGATACAGGGATGCAATCTGTTCCGACTTTGCGATCATTACTTGCTTGCTGTGTTGCTCGGGATAATATGCCTCATTGCTACGAAAGTCGTAGAACGCTTTCAACCTCAATAACTTAGAGCAGACGGCCATCGCAGCGTCGCAGGCGACAATACCTTCTCGGATTGTCATGTTTTTACAGCATTTTCGGCCCTCGGTTCACCGTGCAGAGCGCTCCAGCACCAATCGCGTGTGTTGCATCTTTTGCGACATTGTTGCAAAAATACGACAATCCTTCACGCCGTCTGGAAGAGACCGAAGACCAGTAGCCAGAGGCCTGACAGAAGCGTCACCACGTCCATCATCACGCGAAAATGGTGGTCGCGGATCCGGGCCACGAGCGGGCGTATGGCGAACGTTCCGAGCATGAGCGCCAATCCGATCGCAGCCCCCCTTGCCAGATCCACCATGGAAATCGCGCCGAATTCATGAAAGCTGACGATCTTCGCCATCTGGACGATCAGCGAGGCCATCGCCTCGGTTGCGATGAAGGCACCGCGCACGAGGCCGAGCGCCAGAAAGGCCGGCACGCTAAGCGGCCCGGTGGAGAGGAATAGTCCCGTCAAGAAGCCGATCACAGCACCCACAACGGCCATCTGCACCAGATTGATGGAAACGATGGCCTTCATCACCAGCCGGCGCAGCGGCACCACAGCCATGATGAAGAGGCCAAGCAGCACTTCCGGCCATCCGCGCGGCATGTGAACCAGCGTGTAGGCGCCGAATACCGCGGCTGGGATGCCCGGCAGTGAATAGGCCATCACCGCCTTCCAAGCGATCGAACGCCGCCACGCAAGCGCCCGCGACAAATTGGCCATGAAGCCGGCGACGGCCATGATCGGGATGGCCTCCACGGCGCCGAACATCGGCACCAGCAGTGGCAGAAGCAGCAGGCTCGCACCGGTTCCGATCACACCGCTCAGCGCACCGGCGCCTAGTGCTGTGACAAGCAGCAAGATCCACTGTTCCAAAATCGGTCCTCACGCGCATGGCCCGATGTCAGTTCGGGAAGGCTTTTATTCAAGTCGGCGATCGCCTCGCAGGTGAGGCGTGAGACGGGCCGGCACCGATCAGGAAAACCAGCTTGGCCGTTTCCTCGAGTTCCTCATAGGCGTGGACTGCGTCCTGCTGGGATTACCGGAAACGATCGGGCCGTGATTGGCAAGCGGGATTGCCTTGTGTCCACCGGTAATCTGGCGAACGGCATCCGCAAGCTTGCGGTCCTCCGGCCGGAAATAGGGAAGAAGCGGCAATCGCCCGATCCGCATGATCTGATAGGCGGTGAGCCGGAAGCACATCGGAAGTGTCCTCATGGCAGAGGCAGGACAGGGCAACCGCATGGGTGGAGTGAAGGTGAACGATTGCGCCTGCCTCGGGCCGTTCCTAATAGACCGCCAGATGGAAGAAGGCCTCCTTCGACGGCGGATCGCCGGCGAGATGGATGCCTTCGGCGGCATCTGGCTGATAAGATAGCTCATCAAGTCCGTCGTGTTACCGACTATGTGGAAGGAGACCGGTTTTTCATACCTTGAAAGCGGTAGGGCGAATTAAGCTTTTGCAAGGATCCGAACCGCTGACCCCGCAATCAGGTTGAGGTGCAGCGGCACGTGTTGTATTCAAAATCAATAGGGTAAGAGATTCAAAGCACCGATCGTAGGAAGTCTGCCGTCTCGGAACGCTGCGGGCTATCGAATATTTGCTCGGGGGTCCCAAGCTCATGAATGAGCCCTTCGCGGAAAAATGCGACCCGATCGGAGACCTCGCAGGCAAACCGCATTTCGTGCGTCACCACGATCATGGTCATGCCTTCCTGCGACAGCATGCGCAGGGTGTCCAAGACTTCGCCGACCAGCTGCGGGTCGAGCGCGGAGGTCACTTCGTCGAACAGCATATAGTCCGGCGACATCGCGAGCGCGCGGGCGATTGCCATTCTCTGCTGCTGCCCACCGGACAGGCGCGACGGGAAGGCTTTCAGCTTTTCACCGAGCCCGACATGCTTGAGCTGTTCAACCGCAATCGCCTCAGCTTCCGCCTTCGATTTGCCGAGCACTTTCCTGGGCGCCAGCATCACGTTCTCAAGGACCGTCAGATGCGGGAATGCGTTCCATTGGGTTCTTCCACAATTTCTGTGATTCAGCGGCATCATTCTCGCACTCATCAGTTCCGGGCCGGCGCGACCGTACATTGCTCGCTTCAGTACCTTGAGGCGGTTGATCTGACCTTCGGCTTGACCGTTGCTCCAGGGGAGTTCGATTGCA
>NZ_JBJDRG010000041.1:0-19278 GCF_044987325.1 Rhizobium sp. ZW T2_16 | reverse complement strand
GAAACTTTATCAGCTGTGGAACCCATAATGGGATCTCCTGTATCGAGCGGGGACGCACGGTCTTCCAAGTCGCTATCCGGTCATCTGCCGGGGAAGTCCATTACCAGACCGTTTAACGATCCGCTTGGTGAGTGAACACTCGGGGAGCCACATCGTTCCCAATTCAGCTGGCTACATCTCCAACGGCCGACGTTTAGAGATCCGCGCCCATTAATCTGTTGCCCGCCTCCCAGGATCTCGGTGGGAGCCCCCACCTGCACCACTGTCGCGGCACCTCCCCCATCATGCCTCCAATGAATTTGAACACCGGCCTGTGCGATTGCAAGGTTCCGTTAACCATATTCCGAGATGCTAAAGCTTCAACGGGAGAAGCGCGAGATGGCATACGATTGGACAGGCGAGACAAAAAAGTCAGAGTTCGCAGAGCATCTCATTATCGCTCTTGTCGTCTTCGCTGCCGGCACTCTGACACTCGCATTCGTGCTTACAATCCTGGCTTGAAGCTTACCTGTTAGGTTCAGAACAAGATTAGTGCAGGATCGTACGCTAGCCGAAATTGCGCATGTTTTCGGTAGTTTGCAGCCTGCACCAAACGTGATGTTCTAGGTAGAAATACATCAGGAGCCTTCATTTTGGTAGGAATATCGATCTCGATCATCGTTTTCTCAACTAAAGGTACGATTTCGCACTAATCTTGTTCTGCCCCCGCGGAGCCGTGATCAAGTGGCCTTGCCTGCCGACAGGGATGTCACCGATGGCCGCAGTAGCACCGCCGACGTTGTCAGTGGTCAGTGGCATTCGCACGCTTGAAGATGATCGTCACAGCCATCCCGCTGCCAGGCTCCGACTGCACGTCGATCTCCGCCTTGGCATTGTGACGTACAGACTGCACGATCATGGCGCTGAGCTTGCCGCGCCGTGGCCAATCTGCCTTCTCCGAGAGCCCCACACCGTCGTCTGCGACGAGCACTTTGCAGCCATCGTCATCGACAGTGCAGCGGACTTTGATCTCACCGCCGTCGCGTCCAACAAAGGCGTACTTGAGAGCATTGGTCATCAACTCATTGATGACGAGGCCAACTGGCATTGCGACGTTAATAGACACCGGCCAGGTGTCGACTTTCATATCGAGACGTATGCCTTCAATCGCATGGGCGGCCATTACCGAAGAAGCGATCTGGCTGACATATGTGCCGAGATCGACGGTCTCCGTATCCTCGCCCGCGTAGATCGATCGATAAAGGATGGACAGGGCTTCGATGCGACCAGCAAGGCGGTTGAAACGCTCACTCTCCCCCGGTTGCTGGGCGTTGCGCGCTTCCATGCGGATCAACGCCGTGATCATCTGCAGATTGTTTTTGACCCGATGCTGAAGCTCTTTCAGCAAAATGTCTTTTTCAGCAAGTGCCTCAGACAAAGCGGCGGCATCATTGGTGCCGGTTCGGGCGGACATTGCTAGGAGCCGGAACAATGGCTTACCGTCGTCGTCGACGATCGTGTTCGACCATGCATCGACAACGAAATTGTCATCGTGGATTGTGATTGTGAATGGTCCGAGATACTCCTCGCTCTGCAGCAAGGCATCAGAAAGCTTCGGCCCGCCGTCGAGAGAAGGCGCGGTGGGTAAAACGGACCATGCCTTGCCTTGCAGGTGCTCCCCTGAAAGCCCGGTCAAGCGCTCGAACTCGATGTTGCCATATACAAGATGCTCGTCATCGCCGAGCTCGGCGACCGCGACCGCGAACGGCACGTGGTCAAGAAACTGCCGAAATCGATCGTCGTCCAACGCCTCCGCCAGTTGCGGAAGATCGGATACAGTGGCCGGAGTGGGATGGGGCTCTTCACGATTGGACATATGCTTCAACAGTTATGGCAGATAGCCGTCTTTACCATGGCAAACAGACCATCCGCTAGAAAATTTCCGACAAATCAAGCCGTCAACCGTGTGAGGGCATCGATGACAGGCTGGTGGGCATAAGGCTTGGGAAAGAACACGGAGCGCTCTGGCAGGTCGACCACTTCGATCTTCCGGTTCCCCGAAGTGATGACAATCTCGATTGGCGGCCACCGGTCTCTGACGATCCATGCCAGCTTCAACCCGTCCAGACCTCCCGGCATGTCGATGTCGGTGAAGATTGCGCGTATGGAAGAATGCGTCTCTAGCAGCCGTAACGCTTCATCAGTGTTGCCAGCCTCGAGAACGCAGAAGCCGGCCGCCTGCAGATCATCGGCCACTGTCATCCGGATCAAAGGCTCATCTTCGACGACAAGTACTGTCGGCTGCGGCATTCTGACACCATTCTAAGACGTTGTGCCTGAAACTCTGTCGTCTTGAAGTTGTTCCCCTTCGACATGAGAGCCCCTGCCGGAACCATAAACGTATCCATGAGCTTATCGGATCGGGCTCAATAAGAAGATCCGAGCTAGAGAGGAAACATCATGAAAAACGTCATCATCGCCGCCGCCTTCGTCGCGGCGTCGAGTGTTTCGGCACTCGCGCAGCAGGCCGCTCCCGCCGCCAACAGCGACGGCGATACTCCGGCTGTTGCGACGTCAGATACGACAAACCCGACCGCTCCCGTCGAGGGCGCCAATAGTTTTACTGAGGGCCAGGCGAAACAACGGATCCAAAAGGCCGGCTGCGCCGACGTGGAGGACCTCAACAAGGACGACAAGGCGTCTGGAATGCTACCGGCATGAAAGCCGGAACGATCGTGCCCTCGAATCCGCCGGCGTACGCTCCGACGATATCAGCATCGTGTCAAGCAACGCTGACAAGCGTCATGGCGAATCCAACGCTGCTGGTGCTGGCACTGGAGCCGGGATTGGTGCGGTGGTCGGCGGTGCAGGCGGACTCCTGACCGGACTTGGTCTGATGGCCATCCCAGGCGTCGGACCTGTTGTCGCGGCCGGCTGGCTCGTAGCAGCTGCCGCAGGCGCTGCTGCGGGTGCCGTGGCCGGCGGTGCTGCCGGCGGGATCATCGGTGGTCTAACAAGCTCCGGCGTCTCAGAACGTGATGCTCACGTTTACGCCGAAGGTGTCCGCCGTGGCGGCACGCTCGTCACCGCCAAAGTCGACGAACCGTTGGCCCCGGAAGCAGAGGCTATCCTAAAGCGTTCCAACTGGGTCGATCCGACCGAGCGGCGCGCTGCCTACGAGCAGCAGGGGTGGACGGGCTTCGACGATACGTTAGATCCGTATGATGCCGATCAAGTCGAGCAGGAACGCCAGCGCTATCGCCGCGCTGGGATTTGACATCATAACGAAGGGCGCTACAACGGCGCCCTTCGCACGTTGTGGCCCACAGTATGGGCAGTTTAGATAGCCCAGCGTTTCGTAGACCCCGCCGATGCCTGTCTAACTCAACGGGCGAAAACATTTCGCTTCCGACCTGCTTGTGCCCGGCGCTGTAGATCCTCCAGCTTATACGCTCGCGTTTCATGAGGTTGAAGAAACGTAAGGCCACGGCATCGCCGTGGCACTCTACCGTTTGGCGCGTCTATAAACCCGCGCCACGCAGATTGCCGATGGTGTCGCGGCTGACTTCCTTGCCAAAAATCTTCGACAGTTCGCCCCGGGTCATCGGTTGAGAATATCCCACCGCCAACAGCACCATTGCCTCGAACTAAGACAAACCGAGCCACCTCTCTCGTCGCCCTACGAACGACTCGGGTGTGGCTTTCTAATCTTCCTGTCCCCTATTCCCGCTTGCATGGTTCTAATATTCTCCGTGCCGTCGGCCGTCTCCACATCCCATGTGCGGATCAACCGGGAGGCCTTAAAGACCGTTCGCGATGAGCTGGGTTCGTTGTTTGTCTGGACGCCGATTTGTGCGGCGGCGACCGAACTTATCTGCGCCCTACCGCGTTATCCGAGCATGTATGATAAGCATCATAATTCAGCCGAGCAACTTAAGTTACGCAAAGCGAAAAAGCGTCTGGCTAGACTTGAAACCATCGAACACCTGTTGGAATTCGACCTCGATTCCCACCAGTCATATGCCGACGCAGTTGCTAAAGAGAGGCAACTGCTAAACCAAATGACGAGTTCTTCGAACGGCTAATCAGATTCCAGTTTGGAGACCTTCGAGGCTATGCAAAGGAACCATGGCGTTCAACTTAAGTTGTTTGACCAACAGATGAAGGGAAACAGTATGATTGCGCACAGGGCTCAATGGAAAGGTCATCTGAAAGTTGGAGAGCTTTCATGTGCCGTTGGCCTTTATACGGCCGCGTCGACATCCGAGAGGATCAGTTTCCATATGATCAACGAAAAAACCGGCAACCGCCTGAAGCGCGAGTTCATCGATAGCGAGACCGAAGAGGTCGTAGAGCGAGACCAGCAAGTCAAGGGCTTCGAGACTGGGAGCGGCGATTACATCATGATCGATCCAGAGGAAGTCGCGGCGGTCGTACCAGATTCTGACAAGATGCTTAATGCTGAGGCATTCATACCTTGCAGCAAAATAGACGACGCATATTTCGACAAGCCCTACTATCTGGTGCCAGCTGATGATGAGGCGAACGGTGCCTTTACCGCAATCAGAGATGCGCTCGCAAACACAGATGCTACCGCCGTAGCTCGCACGGTACTGTTCCGACGGATACGGACAGTTCTTATCCGTCCACATGGCAAAGGTCTAATCGCGACGACACTCAATTTCGACTACGAGGTCAGGTCGTCCAAAGAAGCCTTCAAAGACGTGAAGAAGGTGAAGGTAGAAGGAGAGATGCTTGATCTCGCCAAGCACATCATCGACAAGAAAAAGGGCGAGTTCGATCCAGCCAAGACGGACGATCGATATGAGGCCGCGCTTGCTGCACTGGTGAAAGCAAAAGCAGAGGGCAGGTCCCTTCCGAAGCCAAAGCCGATCAAGGTGTCGAAACCAAACGATCTGCTCAAGGCTCTCCGAGAGAGCGCTGGCACAGGCAGCGGAAGCTCTAAAAAGCCGAAGGCAGCCAACGCTAACGCCGGGAAAAAGATGACAACACGAGCGAAGTCTAAAACTACTTCGAAGGCTGAACAAAAGAAAGCGAGCTGACCATGGCACCTCGTCGTCCGTATTGGAGAGGGTATCTCAAGCTCTCGCTTGTCACCTGCCCTGTCGCCATGACACCGGCAACGTCTGGATCCGAAAAAGTCCGCTTTCATACGCTTAATGAGAAGACCGGAAATCGGGTTGTCTCTCAATACATCGACAGCGTGACAGGTAAGGCCGTTAGCGATGAGAACCAGGCAAAGGGCTACGAGAGAGGCGAAGACGATTACATTATTCTGACGGACGAAGACCTTGAATCAGTTGAGCTGGATACGGTCCGCACCATCGATATTGAAAAGTTCGTCCCTAGAGACCGTATCGGGTGGATCTACCTTGAAACGCCATTTTATCTCATTGCTAGCGACAAGATCGGTGACGAAGCCTTTGCTGTGATCCGCGAAGCGATGAAAGCTCAAGATGTCGTCGGCGTGTCGCGGGTCGTCTTGGGGCGCCGCGAACGAGCCGTGATCTTGGAGCCGCGCGGCGACGGTATTGTAGTCTGGACACTGCGGTTCGGTGACGAAGTGCGGCCCGAGTCCGAGTATTTCGCGGTGATCGAAAAGAATTCGGACACAAACAGCGTCACTGCCCTTGAAAACGTCATAAAAAAGCGGCTGACGGACTGGTCCCCGGCGATGGTGTCCGACCCCATCCAAGATGCGTTGCTGAAGCTCATCGCTAGTAAGAAAAAGGCTAAAAAGCCGGGAAAAACGGCTTCTTCAAAATCGAACAAGGGCAAGAGTGGCAAGCCGAGCAACGTGGTGAATATCATGGATGCACTGAAGAAATCAGTGACGAAGGAACTGAAGTCTCGCAAGGCCGGATAATCATTGCCCAGGACGCTGAGCGATCTACATTGAACGGACGCCCCCTGCTCGCGCTGTTGTTCTCCAAAGCCCGGTTCCTAATAGCAACCGCCTCAAGGCACTTGTTGAGCAATGTCTGACCGACGAGGTTTCGCTGATCGCGATCAGCGGCCGAAACGCATTCTCGCTTGAAGCGGAAGTGGACTGGATGATCATCGGTGATGGGTCCGCGCCGGCCCGCCTCCTATGCGCCTCCGCCCATCACAACGAAGAAGATCATGATGGACTAAGCGACGCGATTTGCCTCTGGCGGAAACGGGCTCGTTGACCGCGTTTACGTGTTTCGTCAGGCGTTCCTCAGAAGAAGAGCACCGTCTTAGGCCAGCGTCAAGCCCAAACACCTTTCGCGGAACGAATAGGCTGGTTATTGATTGAGTCGCCGAAGTAGGGGACCGACGAATGGTCCTCCCCGTGGGGTCAATAATGCGTAGTCGATCCAAACCTCTGCTGCACGGCGATCAAGTTGCTAAGTCGCGGCCGAGAAAGCCACGCAACCCAGCCCAACCTCACCTACCGTTTGACAAGATGCCACAGCGGGTTGAACCCGCCCTGGCACTCCTGAAACCAAAAGCTCCGACAGGTCCCGACTGGGCGTTCGAAATGAAATTTGACGGGTATCGGTTGGCTATTCATATCGAGCCGAAATGTATCCGCATCCTTACGCGCGGCGGGCATGATTGGGCTGCACGCTTCCCGGCAATTGCGGAAGCAGCAGAAAAGCTGGGTGTCGGCTCAGCAATTCTGGACGGCGAAGCTGTTGTCGTAGATGAAGATGGCCGATCCGATTTCGGCGCCTTGCAGCGTTCACTCGGCGGACGAGGAGGAAAGCGGATTTCAAAGGAAGCCGTTTTCTATGCCTTTGATCTCCCCTACTTTGACGGGCACCTCCTCACCAATACCGACTTATCCGTTCGCCGCCATCTCCTTGCCGACCTCCTTGACGGCGCGAACGGTGCGATCCATCTTTCGGAGGAACTTGACGGGGATGGCGCTGAACTGCTTGAAGCCGCATGCTCGATGGGTCTCGAAGGAATCATCGCGATCAAGTGCGTCCAGAGCGAGAGTTTCGTAGTAATTGGATATGAGCACTCCGCCGTCGCTCGGGGTGGGATCGGTAGCTTGTTACTGGCAGCACGGTGGGGCGACAGTTGGGCGTCGGTCGGTTCAGTTGGCACCGGCTTTAAGGAGAAGGACGCTCTGTACCTGAGGACAACACTCGACAAGCTAACGACGAACAAGCCCGCTATCCCGATGAAGGGAAAGAACCTTGTGTTCGCGCAGCCAACTCTCATCGCAGAAATCCATTTCCGAGGTTGGACGGATGACGGCAATCTGCGTCACGCCTCCTTCAAGGGTTTGCGCGAAGTACAGGATAATTCCGAGATCTTCGAGATGCCGAGTTAGCTAGTCCGCCAGCCGGCCGTACTTCTCACGACGTCTTCGGGAACAGCGGCGTTACATTTGTGGTTCCTGTGGCAGTGGTCAGCGGCGCCGTTCCTGCATTGCCCCGGTCCAAAGCATGCAAAATTTTGGCCAACCCATCAGCCTGGTGATAGTAGTCGGGTTTGTCCGGCAGCGTCAGATCGAACTGATTGCAGACCCTGGCAATCAAATCCATCGCCCGCGCAGCAAGCCGCGCATAGCCTTCCACGCGGCGCTCAAAGAATCCATCATGGTCCTTGCGGCCAAGATCCAGACTTTCAAGGGCGTTCTCCTGATTTGTGACCCGATTTGAGAACCACATGATCTCCTCGCCGAGGTCATCGCCGAGCGACTGCCAATCAACGTCCTTAGGAAGGTTCAGAACAGGCTCGGGCAGATGAAACGCGAACTCAACCTGATCCGCCGGGTTGAATTCGGGTTTGTCGTGGACGGCCGCGTAACAGGCGCCAACATAATCGTCGAGCGCCAAGACAGTCAGCATCGCGAGGTTGCGAGCATTTCTGTTCTTCTGTCCGATGCGGAAGAGAGCTGGCATTTTCGCTATGGAGCCACTTGCAGCTCCAAGGGCAAAACTACCGCCGCCGATAAGCGCCCCCAATGTCACGAAGCCTTGCGTTGTAGTGAAGAAATCAGTCACCTAAAACCTCGTTTTCTTTAGCGATTAGGGCATCGACTCAAAGATCAGCGACCAGAGTCATTTATCCAGTGACAGTGTGCGCCGAAGACGATGGAAAGCAACGGTCACGGCTCTCAACAAGCGAAATCCACAGATCGCTGGACTTTGTTGTCACCTAGATGAGGCTTCGAAGGCGAGCGTTCAAGACATGTCCTTGCTCACCGAGTGAAAGAGAGCTGGGGCATCGCAACAATAGCGATGTCGGCGCGTTGTGACGTCAGCAAATCAGGAGATTGGTTCGACGATCAAGTTTGCTGCGTCACCGCACTGATGCGACTATGGACAGCAAGCTGATAGATATGCTCCAGGAGAGCGCGGTCCTGGACCCGATCGTCAGCCAATGCCAGCAAGGACGCCCGGCAAATGCGTTTTTCTGAAGCGTGCTGGCAGTTGTACGTCACATACTCATAGAGTGCTGATCCCGTCAGCCCTTCCGAAATCCCCGAGATCATCGTGCCATAGACCGATTTCAACTTCTTTCCCATGGAACGCCCTCCCGTGAGATGCACGATGGCAAAACGCATATGCATGCGTTTGGTTCGCAAGAACCATCCTTACTACGATTCGAAGGCCGCAGCACGGTCAGGCGGCCCGCTTCATCACCTTGGCCAGTCGCTTGATTGCCTGCTCCAATGATCTCTGGCCGTCACAGTAATCCTGCCAGGCGGTGCTATCTTTCAAGAGTCCTGGCACCGTTCGGACTGTGAAGCGTTTGGGGTCGAGTCCCTTCTTCACCTGGCTCCAGTTCAGCGGCATTGAAACCGTCGCTCCCGGCCGAGCGCGAGGCGAAAGTGGAGCGACTGCCGTCGAGGTGCGGTCATTCCTGAGGTAATCAAGGAATATGCGCCCCTCGCGCTGCGCCTTCGACATCTTAATCAAATAGAGATCGGGATTATCACGCGCCATCTGCAGGCAAACATCATGCGCGAAAGCCTTTCCCTCGTCCCAACTGAGCTTCTTTCCTTTAGGCACGGCAAGCGGCGTCACCACATGGAGACCTTTGCCGCCGGTGGTCTTGCAGAAACTGACCAGGCCTAATTCTTCGAGCCGGTCACGGATTTCGCGTGCACCCTCCACCACAGTGTCGAAATCAACATCTGGACCTGGGTCGAGATCGAACACCAACCGACCAGGGACTTCCGGCTGATCGGGCTCGCAGTTCCAAGGATGAAGTTCCGCTCCACCGATCTGAGCGACGGCTGCCAATCCCTCGACGCGGTCAATCTGCAGGTAAGGCTGCTTGTCACCCCTCACCTTCACCTGTTCGATAAGATTCGATGTGCCTTGCATGGCATGCCGCTGGAAGAACTGCTCGCCGCCGAGGCCGTCGGGAGTGCGAATGATTGAACAAGGTCGACCTTTGATGTGGTTGATCAGCCAAGACCCTACTGCCTCGTAATACTGGGCGAGATTGACCTTGGTGACGGGTTCGTTATCGAGTGCATCCGGCCACAGCTCTTTGTCGGGACTGGATATCAGAACTCCCATAACGTCGACCTTTGCGCCCTTCCGAAGACGGGACGGGGATTTCTTGGCCTGCGATGGTTTGGCGGCCGCCTCCGGCTCTGGCGTCTCAACTTCATCTGGTTCAGCCGGTTTTTCAGCCTCGACCTCCTTGGCAGGCTTATCTTCCCTCAGACCTTTGAATGATGCCTGCCGTACTTGCCCGTCAGCTGTCCAGCCAGCAAACTCGATTTCTGCGACCAACTCGGGCTTCAGCCACACGATGTTGGTTGACTTTTTCGGGGCGCCGATCCCTGTAAAAGGCGATTTCGCTGCTTCCAATTTCTGAAGCTTCGGCAATATCCGATCGACCACTTTCGCGCCGAACCCGGTCCCCACCCGGCCTACATGGACGAAATGGTTGCCCCGATAGACACCAACCAGCAGAGACCGGAAAGCGCCGTTGGTCGTGGCATATGCCCCGATAACCACCTCGTGGCCCGCTCGGCATTTTGACTTCGCCCAAGTATCAGTGCGGCCCGACCGATATGGAGCGTCCGCCTTCTTCGAGACAATACCTTCAAGAGATAGGCGGCATGCCGACTTCAAAACAGCTTCCCCGCCCGTCTCGAAATGCTCGACGAAACGCAGAAGCGGATCATCAGCCGCCTCCGACAGCATTGCCGCCAACCGCTCTTTCCGATCAGCGAGAGGGTGATCGCGAAGATCCTCGTCGCCACCGTACAGAAGATCAAAGGCGAAATAGACCAGATCGTCGGTCTTCTCTTCTGAAATCGCGGCCTGAAGCGCTGCGAAATCCGGCGCCCCGTGTTCATCGAGAGCACAAATCTCGCCATCGATGATCGAATTCGGCAAGGCTGAAGCGGCCCCTGCGATTGCCGAAAATTTTGAGGTCCAGTCTAGCCCCTTGCGGGTTTTGAGCGTCGCCTTGCCCTCCTCGACCCTGGCCTGAACACGGTAACCGTCAAACTTGATCTCGTGGATCCATCCCTTGGCAGCAGGTGGACGGGCCAGCGTCTCGCAGAGCTGTGGAGCAATAAAGTCAGGCAACGCCGTTTTCGCCGGAGCCGTAGCATTCTTTGTCGGCTTTACTATAGTCTTCGTACCCGCTTTCCGCTCCTCAGCAGCCAGACCTTCGCTGCTGTCCCAGACCGCGTCAGCCTCGACAGTCGCCCCCTCTGTCATGAAGGGTTTGGGCTTTCGGCCCTTCCCGGCCGCAATAGCCTCCATGGTCCTGCCGGACGCGACGGAGGTTTCATTCTCGTCGGGCACTGCCGCACCGTCCTCTTCGACGGAATAGTCGTCGCGATGCTTGATCAACAGCCAGTTCGTTCGTTTCTCTCCTTCGCGTCCACGCATTCGGACCAGCACGAAGCTGCCGTGGAGCCGTTGACCCTCTAGCGTGAATTTGAAGTCACCTTTCGCCAGCGCTTGCTCTGGGCTTTTGTTTCCTTCGGGCTCCCAATACCCTCGGTCCCAGAGCATGACCGTTCCGCCGCCGTACTCACCTTTGGGGATCGTGCCTTCGAAGTCGCCATAGTCGAGCGGGTGGTCCTCCACTTCGACCGCTAACCTCTTATCGCCTGGATCAAGCGAAGGCCCCTTCGTGACTGCCCAGGATTTGAAGACGCCATCCATCTCGATCCGCAGATCATAGTGAAGCCGACTGGCGTCATGTTTTTGGATGACGAAGCGGCGGCGATTTGACTGCTTCACCAGTAGCTCGCCGCTGGGCTCAGAAGTCTTTTTGAAATCGCGTTTTGCGCGATATTTTGTGAGGGTATCAGCCATAGCGGTTCTCGGTGTTCGATCAAGACACGGAATGCGTGAAAACGCGCGATTGTTCCTAGAGTATTGGGACCGTCGCGAAATTTGCCCTTGTCTCCGAATGCCGGATGACTAGATTTCGCTCGTTTTCGAAACCTTCAGGGACTTCCAATGGCTACAGGTACGGTAAAATGGTTCAACATGGAAAAGGGTTATGGCTTCATTCAGCCCGATAACGGCTCGCCGGATGTCTTCGTTCACATCTCGGCCGTTCAACGTGCCGGGCTGCAGAGTCTAAACGACGGCCAGAAGGTGAGCTTCGAGCCTACCCAGGATCGTCGCTCGGGTAAGACTGCAGCGGAAGACCTTCAAGCCCTTTAGAAAAGAGTTGGCCGCACTTGGATGCGGCCAGTTCTATCACTGGTTTGGTTCGAGAAGGATAATCAGCGTAAACGCGATGAAGCTGATCATCTATGGACTGAACCCCTCAACTGCTGTGGCGAGCCTTGGAAATCACCTCGCGGCGGTCGACGAATAAATCGGCGGCGCCAGCTGCCTGCTCGGGTTGCGAGATCTTTGCATCGATTTCGTCCGGAAGCGCTAATGCCTGATCGAGGTTCATGATCCCGACTGGGACAAGGCCACCATCTGCCTCGACAGCCACTTCAACGACTTTCTTCCTGTCCATCACTTCCTCGCACGGGCTCATCTTGTCTGCGAGCAACTGACAATACCCAAGCTTGTTCCCTCTTGAAGAGTGGCGCCGTCTGGGTCACTGCGAGCTTCGTCTGGCAACGAACCGGAACGATCCTCCCCAGGGATTGTTTTACCGCCATTACGGAGGAACAAATCATGGTCACAACAGAGCCAAAAAAAAGACGGTGCAGCTGGCACGACCGATCAGTCCCCACGCTGGGAAGGACCGCAAGAAAACACTCCGCGTGGGTATCAAAAAGCAACGGATGATCCTGACCGGACAGAAGACGTGGTGGGCGAAACGAACGCTAACCCGAGAAAGACAAATCTGTCTGATGCTTTCAAAACAAAGGATGATTGATATGGCGAACCCGGAAGATGACGCAAAGGGCCAGTACGCGCCCTCTCAGGCCGATAAAAAAGCATCAGGCGTCCACAGCGCTAAGCCGACCGTTATTACTGGATCAGAGGACGCTACGGTCCACCGCGATCCACCTGGTAAAAAAGCTGGAAAAGACTGGGATGTAAATTACGATCCCTGGGAATCGAATGAGGGGAACTTTAGGGGTTCTTGTTGATGTTGTTCGGTGGTGGCCAACAAGGAATGCGTGGTCACCTTGCGCGTTTGCCGAGTGCCCCCTCAAATCGGCATTCTGAACGTAAACGCGGTGTCATCCGAACTCACGGATATATTGCCCCCGGCCCCTTGGCGATCTCGGAAACGATGAAGTGTCCAAGGCCTAGCCCTTCCATACCGTTACCAGTTGACGCACCACCGCGCCGGAATGGCATAAAGAGTTTGTCGATGTCGGTCAGAGGGATCGGTCTGCCACCGTCACTGACTCTGACTTCGAGTTGCCCCGAACCGAATGTATCTGGGCAAACGGCTAATCCGGGGCCACAGCATCGGTGAGGCTGGAGAGCGGAGTGGGATAGAGATTTTTTTCGATCTCAGCCGTCATGGCGCAGCCAATTTCCTATCTGGACAGTGCGAATTCGATCTTCCATCCCACTTTAATGTCTCGATGCGCTACGAAATAGCCACGGTGATCACGGGCACTGGCGTGTCCTGCTTTTTCGTTCCCAAACAAACTGACGTCCCCAAGCTTCGCCTTGTAGCGCATGAGCGGCTCCCCTTAAGCAATCACTCACGCGTCCATGGGGCTATAACTCCATTGATCAATGGCTGTTCCGCTAGACCAAGCCGCGCTGGTGTAGCGCGGAGCCACAATGCCGGGATGAGTTTCCACACTTGCGAGCGAAAAGTCGGGAACGCTTTCAGGCGATGCCGGTTCGATCTTTCGAGGCGTGTGCCTCGAACAAAACAAATAGGGAGTGAACATCATGGCAAATCAAGGTGGCTCGCACGAGCAGCACGTCAAGGCAGGTCAGCAGAGCCATAAGGGCTCTAGTTCCGCCAAAGGAACTCCTGCTTCCAAGGCTGCAGCGGAAGCCGATGCAGGAACCTCGAATAAGAAATCGTCAGCATCCATGGGCAAACAAGGCGGGTCTCACGAACAGCATGTGAATGCTGGCAAGCAGAGCCACAAAAGCAGCCATTGATCATCGAAGCGAGGCTCGGATTTTTCCGAGCCTTTTTCCGTTCAGCATTTATCTTCGCCATCGGCTGGGCGCTGGTCTGCATCCCTGGACAATCTCAGCAATCGAAGCCGCTCCGTCTTCAATTCTCGCGCCTCTGCTTCTTTATCGAGGATCTCATAGGCCACCCGATCCGTTTCGTCTCTTTTCGCAATTTTGTCAGCTTGCTTCATTTAAGGCTCCGATTACCGTTCCAACTGACGTAGCGCGATAGGTCCATTTTCAAATGCTTGACCGATATTAAAGATTCAAATCTGACACCTGATAGTCTTAAGCGGTCAGACACTTGGTATCCAGATTGCCGATCTGTCATCGCCGTAAGCTGTCGCCGTCCCTCCTACAACGCATGTACCTACCCAGGCGCACACAACCGCGTCCAAAGCATCCTCAAACGCCTTCAATTCGTACGCTCTGGAGCTGATGTCTGGTAACGGCAAGGCTGCGGCCACGCCTTTCACTCTGGTCTCCAGAAGCATGATAATACGCTCCCAAGTTTCGAACAGCTTCAGACGGCGGGCCATCGGAGCGTCATCGGGCCAGTATTTGCGAGATTTCGAGTGTTTGTAGGGAAGCCTGCGTGTGGCGGCTGACAATTCGATCAGGGCTGGATGGGGATACACCTCGATGAGGCCTGGCAACCTTCCTTCTGATGTAAGCAACGGGTACCCCTCCCGATCGAACCCAGCCGTCAGGTCGTCGCTCAATTTGCCAGGACGCAGCGCGCTCGGCGTGTGGGTGCCAGCGTGCCGTGAACCATATACCGATGAAACCATATTATCGGATGTCCTGCGCCCGATGATTGGCGCCGTCGACAGAGGCATATCAATCGCGACGATAGTGACCGGCTGCTGAGCTATCGCGAAAGATTTTGCCAGAAGCGCGTGGGGGTCAGGAACTGAACCGCGATAACTGACAGTCGTTGCGGAATTTTCTCACAGGAATGCCTGGTATGAGGAAGCAAGCTTGAGAAGTCGCCACCCCTCGGCATCGTTAATAACCAGAGCTACGCCGCTAGGCTCATGGAAGGTCCATGCGGCATCGATACCAAGAACTGTTGTCATTTAGCTGCGCTCGATGAGATATTCGTCCAATGCAACGCAGCGCCGCTAGATCGCCTGAGCGACAACCCCGTCCTGAGCCTGGCCGCCAAGGTGACTTTCAAGGAGCGCCAGTATCCGATCAAGACTGTAAGGCTTGGGCATCAAACTCCATCTCGGATCAACGGCATCACTGACATCACGACCAGAGGCAACGATGATTACCGTTCGAGGCGCCACGCTCGAAACCATGGCGGCCAGATCGAGCCCCGTTCGAGAACCGGGCATATCGACATCGGTTATCAGCGCATCGAAAGTCGGGTTCCGGCCAATGGCTGCTATAGCCTCCAAGACCGTGCCTGCTTGAACGACAAGATAGCCATCGTCAGTTAGGGCATCTACCAACATCAACCGGATAAGGATATCGTCTTCTGCTACAAGCACGGTACGCGAGGACATGGCAGGCTCCATCGTTGTCGATCATCCAACTCGTCCACGCCCGTTTCGATCAGCCCCAACCAAAGAGTATTTGCGAACATATTTAATAAAACCCGAATGAATAGGAAATGCGAGAGCCTACGAGCGAACCGGCGAATTGCATAGCTAGCGGAACGATTGACACGGAGGCGGGTTTTTGAACGAACCCGGGAGGAAGTCATGTCAACGAAGACCTTGAAAGAGCTTTCGAAGCAATTGCAGAAGATCGACTTCTGCATGTTGAACACCTTTCCCAATGGAGACTCACTCAGCAGCCGTCCGATGAGCAATAATGGTGATGTCGAATACGACGGCGACTCGTATTTTTTCTCTTATGCAGACACACAAAAGATTCGCCACATCGAGCACAGCTCTCACGTCGGGCTGACTTTCACAGCACCGCCCGGCTTGCTAGGCAAGCCCGGCATTTTCATAGCGGTCGACGGCAACGCCATACTGATAAACGACAAGTCCCAGTTCGAGGCTCATTGGGTGAGCGACCTCGACAGATGGTTCCCGGAAGGGATCGACACTCCCGGCATCTTGCTCATCAAAGTCTCGGCAATCGAAATCGAATACTGGGACGGCGAGGAAAACGGTCGCATATCGCTCCCGAAGTAACCGTCATACTAGGCCCTTTAGTCACGTTAGGATAAAGGCGATGAACCTAAAGCACACGCAAGTCCAGCATGAAGGCGCTGGTAATTGGATTGTAGATTTTCTTGGAGATGACGGCGAGGCCGTCTCCGTAAAGGTCCGCGAGCACAAATTGTCGAACCAAGAAGACGTGGTCGAACAGGCCAAGCGAATAATGATCGAGCTTACTGGGTTTGAGACACGAGGCGGCAAGCCAACGGTAAACCAAAACGACGCTTTGAGTAAAGGTGATCTCGATAAACAAGAGACACCACCGAAAATCACACACTGATCTCGTGGACGCCAATCTGAAGATCGCGACCTACAACGTCAACGGCATCAATGGCCGTCTGGAAATCTTGCTTCGCTGGTTGAAAGAGGACAAGCCGGACGTCGTGTGCCTGCAGGAACTGAAATCCATGTCGTTCCCAGAAAAGGAAATTGGCCGTGCCGGTTACGGTGCTGCCTGGCACGGTCAGAAATCCTGGAATGGCGTCGCTATTTTGGCCAGAGGAGCGGAGCCACTCATAACCCGGCGCGGCCTTCCTGGCGAGCTGGACGACCAGCAAAGTCGGTATATAGAGGCTGCCATTGACGGCATGTTGATAGGATGTCTCTACCTTCCGAACGGCAATCCGGCCCCTGGGCCGAAGTTCGATTACAAGCTGCGCTGGTTTGAGCGGCTTCAAAGATATGCTGCTGATATCTTGGAACTTGACGTCCCTGCCCTTCTTGTCGGGGACTTCAACGTCATGCCGACTACTCTCGACGTGTATAAGCCGGAGCGCTGGGCCGATGACGCTCTCTTCCGCCCGGAGGTCCGAAAGGCTTATGCCGACCTGATCAAGGAGGGCTGGACCGATGCGGTCCGACACTTACATCCTGAGGAGCGGATTTACACGTTCTGGAAATACTGGCGGAATAGCTTCAAGCGCGACGCAGGGCTCCGCATCGACCATTTTTTGTTATCACCGGCCGTTGAGCCTTGGTTGAGATCAGCTTCAGTGCGCAGGAGACCAAGGAGCTGGCCGCATACAAGTGACCATGCGCCCGTGATGATCGAGCTAGACGTGCCGCAAAGGTAGGGTTCAATGATGGGCACCTTCGAGCTTTCGATAACCAATGAAAAAGCTTTGGACTGGTTCAGAACGCTTGAGCCGGTCGACACGGCCGAAATGATTGGCCTTTGGAGAGGATCGGGCTGCCCATCCGGGCATCCACTGGACGGTGTTCTCGAAAACCTTGGGTGGTTTGGAAAATGCTTCCACCAGAATCTGCGGGCCGACGCCCTTCTCTTCGAAAAAGCGCCCCGCAAGCTCATCGCTATAGACCCTGCATACTTTCCGATACGGTGGACTTTCGGTTTCGCGAGTATCGGGCGAAAAGCGTTTGCGCGTAGTTTGTTCCCACATATTACGCCCCATCTCCGTGCCCGGGGGACCACAGCCTTTCTCCAATCGCGTATGGACGACGAACTTATAACCGCCGCAATGGTCTATGATCGGCAGCCGATTGTAGATGTGTTCCGCCGGTCGAAACACGGGCAGATGATCGGCAAAATGATTATCGAAGGCGATCCGCGCCACTACTTTTTTGAACTAGCGAAAGTTGAGGGCTTTAGCTCGCCTATGACGTCTTCTTGAGAGCGCTCGGCTTGTGGGCTGCCTTCGCGCCGGTCTTCGAGCTTTCCACGATCATCTGAGGATCCGTTTTCGAAGCCTTTACCTCATGACCCTTGATTTTCGTCGGGGTAGTTTGCTTTTTGACGACTTTACCTTTGGTCTCACCCTGACTGGTTTTCCAGGAGACATGGTCGCCCTTTTTCAGATCTTCAGTCATCACGTCGCTCCGTTTTGTTGTGCCGACTAAACTCAGATGCTTTCTTCCTGTTCCGAAGCCAACAAATTAGGCGGCCGATGTTCGCGGTCTTGAAAGCTCAACTGGAAATCATCATCTGAACATAGAGAGAACTACTTAGTGAGCCGTCATGACGACGTCGGGGATTAAGCAGCTTTCCAGAACTTCCATCGATACCTTGTCGGCGATCAACCGGTACCGCCATCAGCGACGTTTGAGCAGCGTTGGTTGGTCGGCGACAAGCGTATTGCCGCCTCCACCGTTGCTGGTCTTGAGAGAAACGCCTACATCCGCGAGATCGCTGTCAACGGCTCGCCCTATCTTGTCCTTACCGACGAAGGGAAGCGCCTGGTCGCAACTAGCGCGGAGTAATCAGTCAATCGTAGAGCCTTCCTCACTTGGCGGTGACGCGTAAAGCCCCAAGATCGCCGAACGCGCGGTGAAGTGCGGCAGTTTTGTTCGCGGATATGTCAGCGGACACTTCTATCTCGCCGCTAAGTTGAGCGTCGCCGCGCCCGTCTTCGTTCACTGCTGGAGCATCTCCGCCGCTGATGTCGGAGCCAGAAGAATTATCCTGTCCAACGGGCTGGACGAAAATGTCCGCTCGATCCACACCAACTTGCTGAACTAAATGCTCGACAGCAAGATCCGCTGCTTCACGCGTTTCGAAAGTGGCGATGATGGTCTTACTGCTGCTATCAGACATCGGTACCTCCTGTATCGGAAGCAAAAGCGTAAACTTCGAACTATGTTCCGGTGGATGGACATCATTGATCACGACCCCAAGATTGAGAGCCGGGCAGATACCATTTTCAAATGCAACGAAGTGAAATATAGCCATGGTCTCAGGAGGATGGAATGGCCCGCCCCCTCTTGTGCAGTTGAGTTTGGACGAACGCCGCATCATTTCGCGGATGCATGAGAAGAATATTAGTCAGGCTGAGATCACCGTACCCTTCCTCGCGACCGGTCGACGATCTGCCGGAAGCTGCGACAGAATTTCCGGCACGACTGCGAGGTTCCGATCGCGGAAGGATACTGGCACGTCACGGCGCATGGAATGGCATCTGACCGGCGGCCCGGATGTCGCAAGCTGTTGCGTGATTCAGTCAATGTGCTGTCGTTGTCGACTGCCTCAATGACGGCTGGTCGCCGGAACAGATTTCTGGTCGGCTGCGGCCTGTCAGTGGCGCAGCCGCCCGGCTGAGACATGAGACATGAGACAATCTACCAGTACGTCTGTTCCCACGAAAGCCAGTATCAGCAGCTGGGCGGGCATCTGCCTGAACGGCGCTGCAAACGCCGATCGCGATACGCGCGTAACCCTGGTCCCCTTCCTTTTGATGGATCGCGTAGCAGAACCCGACGAGCGAGACGCTTGCATGATTCCCGTGATGTCAGGGTGTCATGTCATGTGTCTGATAGCGTCGTGTTCGTACGGTACCTTTTATAGATTATTGCAACTTTGCGTGGCTTCATGATCAGGAGGCGTTATTAGCGCGCTGTTGAATTGCAGTCTTTGCTTGCCCCTCGGAACCACACGAGTGGCTATTTGTGTGCCCAGTTCCGTAATCTGTTATCTGAAAATATGGCGATGTAGCCGCAAAGTTAGAATGTCCTAATTCAGCAAAGTTAGACTGTCACACTCCCCGCGTTTGATAACGCGGAGACAAGCAGATGGGATTGATAGCGATGAGCGAGCGCGATCTGCAGCGGATCGA
>NZ_JBJDRG010000040.1:0-19998 GCF_044987325.1 Rhizobium sp. ZW T2_16 | reverse complement strand
TCGAGACCGAGCGAGCGGAAAACTTGCTCATAGGTCTCGCGGGTCGCGTCCTCGCCGACCATGGCGCGCACGGGATCCGCAGGCATCATCCGGCCAATGATGAAGGTAAGTACGAGCAGCCCGAGCAGGGTGATTGCAATCGTGCCGAGTTGTTCGGCGACACGGGTAGACCGCAGCCAGCGAGTTGACATATTTCCTCCCCCTGCCTCCCGAGCAGGTCCAAGTTAAGGCCTCCGACGGCCTATCGAGCTTTGTGATGGGCGAAACTACATAGCGACGCGGGCCAACAGCAGGTTTTTGTATCGCTCAAGACTGCCTTCCAGATGGGCCCTCATAGCCGAGCGCGCGTCATCGGCAGATCCGCGCACGATCGCATTCACTATCTTGCCGTGCTCCTCTTGGAGATGAGGGTTCTTGGGAAGCAGCGAGGCAGCATCCTCTGATGTCGCTTTGGGTCCGGCGGCCACCATTCCGGCTTTGACAAGCATCATCAATTCAGGAAATCGGCTATTCTGGGTCGCCTCGGCAATTCGAAGATGCAGGTTGAAGTCAGTGTAACGTGTTGGCTGCTCTCCTTCGATGCTTTCTCCAACATGTCGGTGTGCCTCCAAAATAGCCTCCAACTGAGTTGCAGAGCGACGAGCAGCAGCCAGCGATGCCGCCTCAGTTTCGAACCCAAGCCGTAGCTCTATCAATTCGATAACTGACGAAATTCGCTCCAAAGAGAGGTCTGCGAAAGGGACCGGCTCTTGCACGCGTTCAACGACGAAAGCGCCAACGCCTCTTCTCACCTCGACGAGCCCATCTGACCGCAGGACTGCAATCGCTTCTCTGACGACGGCGCGGCTTACAGAATGCTGGCGAGCAAGCTCGGTCTCACTCGACAGTCTTGCACCTGCGCCAAGTTCCCCAAGCTCAATGCCTTCGCGCAAGGACGCCGTGATGCGTGCAACAAGCGGACGCGCGTCGACAGTGGATACGGCAGCGCCTCGGAGCGAGGTCAATTTGCTCATTTCAATTCTCCCGATAGAGGATTCGTTTATATCGCAGCGGACGATGTATGACAAGAGAGCGGCCGATATGTGATGTCGTAGGACAGGCATAAATGGCCCTGGCAGTCAACGTTTGACCAAATTAACGCATATAAATCAGTATGTAAGGAGGTATTGCTTGATCGGCGTACGGATTTCCTCTCGGCAGCCGATCAGAAAAATACTGATCAGGGTATTTACATGTCCTACTGCACTATGGAACTCTCTGCAACATGTTACGGAGGGAGCTTCAGCTGAAGCTCCGACCAGATTGCATATGGAAGAGAGCTACAGAATGAAGATCGTGGATGTTCAGGTTCGGACGTTTTGGCATACAACTCATCTGGAAAAAGATACGGATGGTCACGATCATCCAGGGCCGGCTCGGCAGGTGAAGAAATCCCTGCTGACGCTGGTTGCGTCGAACGGGGTAGAAGGGCACGCATTCGCCAGCCCGGAGCAGGTCCGGCCATATTTGGTCGATAGTTACGTTCGACCCGTTCTTTTCAAACAAGATTCTTTCGCGCGTGAGCGCTTGTGGCAAGACTTGGCGCATTGGCAGCGCGGCAGCGGTGGCCAGCTGAGTGACCGCACCCTCGGTGTCGTGGATGTCGCGCTGTGGGACCTTTGCGGCAAACTGGCTGGCTTACCAAGCTACAAGCTAGCGGGATCCTACCGTGATAAGGTTCCGACCTATGGTTCGATCATGTGCGGTGACGAGATAGAAGGTGGTCTCGCCACACCCGATGATTACGGACGTTTCGCGGAGTGGCTTGTCAAACGCGGCTATCAGGCTATCAAGCTGCACACGTGGATGCCTCCCGTGAGTTGGTCGCCCAACATCGAAATGGATCTTAAGGCTTGCGCTGCTGTGCGCGAAGCTGTCGGCCCATCTGTGCCCCTGATGCTGGATGCTTACCACTGGTACTCGCGCGAGGAGGCCTACGCTCTTGGTAAGGGACTAGAAGCGCTGAATTTCACTTGGATAGAGGAAGTCATGGATGAACAGTCGATGTCTTCTTACGCGTGGCTTGCTGCAGAACTGAAGATTCCGGTGATTGGTCCGGAATCCATGGGCGGCAAGTACAAGCACCGCGCGGAGTGGGTTAAGGCGGGTGCGTGCGATATTTTGCGTACCGGTGTCGAGGATGTTGGCGGCATCACGCCGGCGCTCAAGACGATGCATTTGGCGGAAAGCTTTGGCATGAACTGTGAAGTTCACGGTCATGGCGCAGAGAACCTCCTCATATCTGCGGTCAGCAAAAATTGCCGCTGGTACGAGCGCGGCCTTCTGCATCCTATGCTGGATTACGACGCGTGCCCCGATTATCTCAACGCCATCGATGATCCGATGGATTCTGAAGGTTATGTCTCGTTGTCCCAACAACCTGGCATCGGGGTCGATATCAATCTCGACTACATCAACAACAATTTGGTCGTGTGAGGACGGCCTCCTGTTGGTGCCGGCTGGAGGAGGAAATGTTATGGGAGGAATATCAGTGGCAAATATAAAGCGTCGAAAATTAATCGCGGTTACGACGGCGATGGGACTTCTGGCTCTATCGCCTTTGACTGCAGCAGCAAAAACACCCGCGAACCAGCTGGTCGTCGGCTTTTCGATGGCAAACGTGCTCACGCTCGATCCTGCTGGAGCTGGCGGTAAGGAGCGCGTCCAAATTATCACCAACCTCTATGACAACCTCGTTGGCATAGATCCGTCCGACCGTACGTCGCTTATGCCCGAGCTCGCAGAACGGTGGGTCATTTCTGAAGACGGAAACTCCATCCGCCTCACCTTGCGTACCGGGGCCGTTTTTGCCTCTGGAAATCCGGTCACCAGCGAGGATGTCGTCTGGTCCTTTAAACGCGTGCTGGCACTCAACTTGGCGCAGGCCACGAACTTTAAGATCAGAGGTTATACGGCCCAGAACGCCGACGAAAATTTCGTGGCGGTTGACGCACAAACTGTCGAGATCCGCATTCCGCAGAAAACCGATCCGAACATCATTCTCCTGACGTTGGCAATGACTGGCCCAGGATCTATTCTGGACAAGAAGACGGTGCTCCAGAATGAAAAGAATGGAGATTTCGGAAGCGGGTGGCTTGCCACGCATGCAGCGGGTTCGGGCGCATTCGGCCTACAAATCATGACTCCGAATGAGATCGTGGTCCTGAAGCGAAACGAAAATTACTGGGGGACGCCGGCAACGATGGACCGGGTTATCATGCGCCACCTGCCGGAATCACAGTCTCAGCGGTTGCTCCTCGCAAAAGGGGATCTTGATATCGCCTACTCGCTGAGCGCGGCGGACCTCAGTACGATGGAAAAGGAAGAGGATATCAAGATCATCAACGAGGTCGGGAACGGCCTGTACTATCTGGCGATGTCGATGAAAGACAAGGCGCTATCGGATCCTAGGGTTAGACAGGCGATTATCAAGCTCATCGATTTTGAAGGGATCAACAATTCCGTCATGAAATACTACGGCGTCGCTCACGGCGATCCGATCCAGATCGGCTTGGGCGGTGAGAAAGGCGTCAAGCCGCCAGCGCCAGACGTTGAGGAAGCGAAATCACTGTTGGCACAGGCGGGCTACGCCAACGGGTTGAAGCTTTCGCTGCACGCACTATCGGAACCGCCTTTTGACAACCTCTCGGTAGCTATTCAGGGCGCCCTCACAGCAGGCGGTATCGACGTCAACATTATCAGCGGTGGTGGCGAGACAGTCTATGGTCCGATGCGCAAGCGCGAGTTTCAACTCGTTGTCGGACGAAGCGGAGGTCAGGTTTCCCATCCCGATGGTGATTTGCGCAGCATCGTCCACAACCCGGACAACAGGGATGAGGCGCAGCTGTCGGGCCTATTGAGTTGGCGCGTGTCCTACAAAGATGACGAACTTAATCGGGAAATCGACGAAGCTCTGTTCTTACCGCCTGATCAGCAGAAGGCGGAGTACGCTGAAATTCAGAAGCTGTACCGAGACAAGGTTCCGGCGATTCAGGCGACTTCTCAAGTCACCGATTGGGTAGCGACGCGCGCCGACATTAGCGGATTAGTGATCAGCCCAGTCTGGCAAACTCGGCTCTCCACCGTCGGAAAAGCGCGCTAGAGATTTGTGCCTAATAGGCGCGACGCGGATCGATTAATTTATTTCGTCGATAATGTTGCCGGCGAGGATACGTCTCGATGGTGGCCGCTTAAGGTAGGCAGACCGGTACGCACGTGGGTGAGACGCGCATGCAAACTCAAGAACCGTTTATCGATACCATGTTTCGGGGGCTGGTGGCCATCAAGGACAATATTAACGTGGAAGGCCTGCGTTGCGCGTGGGGTAGCAAGCTCTATCTTGACCGGATTTGGCCTGCCGACGAACTGCCGGTCGCACGCTTGCGCGCACAAGGTGCAGTAATCCTTGGCAAGGCCAATGTCTCGGAGTTCACGCTGGCCGCGGCAATGTCAACACGCTTGCATTCGGCACGAACCGAAATCCGTAGGATCCGGCGGTGACCAGCGGCGCCTCGACCGGTGGCGGCTCAGCCGGTATCGCAGCCGGTCTCGGTCCCGTGGCGCTCGGCACTGATGGCGGCGGCTCTATCCGCAGACCATCCTCGTACAACAATCTCGTCGGTCTGAAGCCGTCGAGACCGATCCGTACGCGCCTCCAGTCCTTCATCCTTGTAGCGATTGAAGATCTTGTAGCCAGTCTTGCGCGAAATGCCGAACGAACGGCACACATCGCTCATGCTGTCGCCTTCCAGCAGGCGGGCGACAAATCGAAGACGCTCATCCATGACCGAAGTCTCTCTACACGGCATCGACACCTCCCGATAAAGTCGAAAAGTGTAACCCATGTCTTCGGTACGATTTGTCACCTATCTCTCAGGTCGGGCAAGCCTGGCAATTTACTTAACCGAACGCCATATATCAGCTTGGGGCACGTAGCCGGGAAGGGCTCGTCCGCTCCGTCATCTCAACGGATTTCCAATGTGAGAGTTATCTCCTCGCGCATTCAAGGCATCGACAGCTTCATGAACGATTGGCATGTATATACGCCAATCGGCTGGACCAGAGCAGGGCTTATCTTGGGTGGACAGCCTCAATCTTTAACAACAGCGTTTTGGCTTGCTGGTTTAAGTGCCAATGTCGCGCGGATGCCCGCCGAGACTTGATCAACAACTGGTTTTAGTTCGTCATGGGTTGCACCGTCTCGGGCCTGCACAGACAGTCCTTGCAATACGGTCACGAGATAACGAGCGAGAGGGTCGGCGTGTGCCCTATCGATCCAGCGAAGTAGGGCTTTTGAGATCGAGTGACGCATGTCATCTCGCCGTGTGGCGAGTTCCCGCGCGAGGTCGGAATGCTCCTTCGCACTATTCACCATTCCGCTCGAGACCATGCAACCGCGCTCGCCCTCTGGTGAGGTCACCGCGGCAACTGCATTAAGCAACATCGTTTCTACAGCTTGCGGCAAATTGGTAGCGACGCCGAGATCAGTCAACGCGCCCTGCATCCCGAAATATCGGTCCAGCGCCTCTCGGTACAGGCCTGCCTTGCTGCCGAATGCGGCGTAGAGGCTTGGCGGAGCAACGCCAATTGCCAAGGTGAGGTCGTTAAGGGATACCCCCTCGTAGCCGTGTCGCCAGAACAGACGCATCGCGGTATCGATGGCTTTGTCTCTGTCAAAGGTCCGAGGACCGCTGCGTCGCTTCCGAATGATCTTATCCATAGTGATCACTAAAGACTAGTTGACATCGAAAATCAAGTTGCTAGAATTTAGTGATCGATACAAATAAGGCGATGGCCATCGCGTCCCTGTTCGCTGCTACGGGCTCAATTCCAGAATTGTGGAAAGGCCCTGGCTATCAGCTACGGATCCAATTGGATGAGATTGAAGAGATTAACCGGACTGGCTAGGGCGATGAACTTGGCCGTCGTGATCATGTTTTCGGCGTCGGCGGCATACGCTGCCGGAAAGAATTATAGTGTAGAGTCGACGGATGGCGTCGAGATCGCCGTTCAGGAAATTGGAGATCCTGATGGCAAACCGATTGTCTTTATCCACGGCCTGCTCGGGAGCCGCCTCAATTGGGAAGAGCAGACAAGCAGCCCAGAACTGCAGCAATACCGGATGATTACCTATGATCTTCGTGGCCACGGGCAATCGGATAAGCCGGATGACGCAGAAGCCTATCGAGACGGGCGTCGCTGGGCTGATGATCTTGCCGCTGTGCTCAAAGCGAGCGACGCCAAAGAGCCGATCGTTGTAGGATGGTCGCTGGGCGGTGTTGTCATTTCGAACTATCTAGCTGCCTATGGTGACGAACAAGTTGGGGGCATCGTCTATGTAGATGGCGTCATCGAGCTAAGTTCGGCTCTCATCACACCCCATCCTGAGGTCTATGCCGGACTGGCATCCGATGATCTGAAAACGCACCTCGATGCGGTACGCACCTTCCTTGCTTTGTGCTTTCAGAAGCAACCCGATGCGGCGACCTTCGAGCGACTTCTGTCGAATGCCGCAATGGCGTCTTGGGTGATGACAAAAACGGTACCGTCAATGACGGTTGATGTAGCAGATGGCATTCCGAAAGCTCGGGTGCCCGTGTTGCTGCTTTACGGTGGCAAAGACAATCTGGTCATGACTGGCGCCAGCATCGCACGCGCGAAGGAGCTTAATCCCAACGTGCAGTCAAAGGTCTATCCTGATTCAGGTCACGCGCCTTTTCTGGAGGAAGTCCCTCGCTTCAACAGAGATCTCGTAGAATTTGCGAAATCGACCCAAGTGGCAAAGTGATTTGTGTCGGGGCGGCTCTCTCGCCCCGATTAACTCCTTCATGGACCAACAGAGATGCCCGAAACGAAATGTCGGCGACCGAGGACCATAGGGCTGTTCGATGAGCGCACGCCTTTTGACCTGCGGCACGCCAAACTCAATTCTCGACGGCGATGGCGAAGTCCGGCATCAGATCTGTGCCATACCACCGTCGACAGCGATCTCTGAACCAGTCGTAAAACTGCTCTCTTCGCTTGCTAGAAAGAGAGCTGCGGCCGCGACTTCTTCGGGTCGACCCATGCGCCCGAGAGGGATCATATTCGACAGTGCGTCGCGAACTTCTTGAGAGGCTGCGGCCATCATGGCCGTATCGGTGGGACCAGGGCTAACGACGTTAACGCGGATGCCTTTGGGAGCAAGTTCGTTCGCCCAGGTTCGTGTAAACGAACGGACTGCAGCTTTGGTCGCACCGTACACGCCATAGCCTTTGGTGCCGATGTCTCCCGCGATCGAGCCGATCAACACAATCGTTCCGCCCGTCTGCATCATGTCGATCGCACCCTTTGCCGCGAACACGAGGGATTTCACATTCAAGCCGAATGTCCGATCGAAATGATCCTCGGAAATGTCTTCAAGCGGTGCGTATTCGGATATTCCCGCATTCACGACGAGCACGTCGACGCGGCCTTGCTCTGCTCGGATCTGCTCGAATACGCGCTGTAGATCGGCTCGATTACTGGCATCTGCCCGGATCGTCTGGAGGTTTACGGTTTGGATCTGTGACTCGTCCCCAGCTCCCCTGCGGCTGGTCGCGTAGACCTGTGCGCCTTCAGCTACAAACTTTTCAGAAATGGCCCCGCCGATCCCACCCACGCCGCCGATAACTACGGCAACCTTGCTTCCTAATCTGCTCATAATAACTCCCTCAACAGTGACGGAGCGAAGATATAACGTCTATACCTAGGGTCAATTACGCACTATGTGTAAAGCAGATATCAAGGAGTATATCTATGCCGACAGAGAGCGAAGGTCTGCAAATCAAAACCTGCACGTCTCAGAGCCATAAGGCTGTCTCGGCGGAGGTTCTGCTGGATGTAGAGAAGGCGCGGCCGGTACTTGAGCAGATCGCTAACAAGTGGTCGATCCTGATCCTGACCGTCCTGTGCAGCAGGCCGTCTCGCTTCAACGAGATCATGCGACGCCTCGAAGGGATCACGCACAAAGCGCTTTCGGATGCACTGAAGCGCCTGGAGCGAAATGGGCTCATTCGCCGTGAAGTGCTTACGAAAACAACGCCGGTGGGCGTTGAATATACTATCACTTCACTCGGCCGGTCCCTTCAGCAGCCATTCGAGGCTCTTTATGCGTGGTCAATGAAGTACGGACCGGAGATCGAACGCGCTCAGAAGCAATACGATAAAGTACAAGACTAATTCTCAGAGTGAAAATCACATCCGAGAACTCCGACACTAACCGGCATAATAGGTCGGATGATCTCGCTTACGGAACGCCGGTGGCCGGTTATCCTGGCAGCCGGCGGCAATCACCGTTGTTCTCACGCATCGAAGATCGATCTTCTAAGAAGCTGACAGCAATGCGTATCAGTTCTTCGGCAGCTCTCCCGCTGCGCAACCATAGACGCGCACACGTATCGCTGACTCATCGATTGTGCCGCGGATCGCCACCCGCAGCACCATGGCCCCCTGGGCCGTCACTGGGAAGCGCTGCCGACCTCGTCACAGCATCCCATGGTCTTTTGCCGACGGTTCAGAGCACTGCCTCTGTCAGCTAAAGCGGATAGACTGGGCGAGCATGATACCAGTCATCACAAGTGACCATGCTAGCTGCGATTTGTGGGTCGAAAGTTCAAATCGCAGATGTGGACGGCTCCCGACCCGCAAGATATTTCGAGACAATCTGACCAGATCGCTTGCATCCATATGTCCGGCCTTTTTTGCGCTCGCACATGAACGCTGGCCAAGATGGTTTCCGCAACACAGGTCCCAAACATCAAGGCGGCCTTGACGGGCCAATGAGATTTCCGGAGTATCCTGTGTCCCGGATCGATCGATCACACCATCTGCTATTATCCTGCAAGTTGTTGTGTCACCAACACGTGGTGAAGATCAGGATATCCATGGTTCTTGCTCGCCAATCTTCAAGTGGCGCATCTCGTCAAAGCTGCTCCTGATTGTGCGCTGTATGTTTGCCCAGAGATCATGGGTTTCCAGGCTATGCGCGCCATCTTGTTGGCAAGTGCGACCGCTGCCAGTTTAGGTGGCTTACGTCTGAGCAGTTCCGCCAACCATTGAGAAGCCTTACCAGATCGCCGCGCGTGATGGATGACAGCGGTTGCTCCTGCCACCAAGACGGCCCGCAGAGCTTCATCGCCGGCTCGCGTGATACCACCGAGCCGCAGCTTGCCGCCGGTCGAGTGATCTTTTGGCGTCAACCCTATCCAAGCTGCGAACTGGCGGCCAGATTGGAACAGCTCTGGAGCGGGTGTCTTCATGATCAAGAGAGCCGAACCTGCATAGCGGCAATCTAGGTGAGATTCTAATCCTGATTGCCGCGCTATAGCCGAACCGATTGGGCCAATGCCGGGAATGGTGTTGAGACGTCTACTGCGTTCGTCGTTACGCTGCCATAGCAACGCGACGGCGATGGGGCGATGGCGCTGCTTCCGGGGCGTCGACTAGAGCGTTCAGCAGATGTATTGCGGGCGCGGGCATTGGCGGTTGATAACGAGCGGACGATCTTGGCGGCATGGGCGCTGGCATCCTTAGCCGCTGTGGCTCGGACGCTCTTCGGCTCGATGCTATGCTATCTTCAGCAAAAATCCGTTGCATTCTCCGGTATCGCTCAAAGCGACATCAGGCTGCGGATCGTGCCTACTACTTTCGCGTGGTCGTATGGCTTTGCGAGAAAAGCTATGTCTTCGGCCAAATTCCCCAACGGATTTACTCGACCTGAAGTGACAATGATCTTGATCGGCGGCCAGCGATCTCGCACAAAAGCCGCAAGCTTCATACCGTCCATAGTTCCCGGCATATCGATGTCGGTGAAAACGACCGCGATTTCCGGATGGTGCTCGATCATTTTGATGGCCTCGTCCGCATTACCGGCAGAGAAAACGACAAAACCATGATCCTCGAGTTCGTCCTCTATAGCCAAGCGTATGAGGGCTTCGTCTTCGACAACCAGTACGGTGACAGGGAATGATTGCACGACGCCAGATCTCCAAACGAGGACAGCGGCTCTGCTTCAAGCCCTCGAACCGACGGTCCGATATCGTACAAACTAGTCTTTCTCTCAATGCGTTCCAGTCAGGCTCGAAATTTGTCCTGGCAGGGCGTCCTATGCCTTGGAAGGCATGCCAATTTGAGCGTAGTTCGCCTGGAAAAGACGCACCCGAGAACAGGACGAAGATATGCATCCAGAGGCGGCAGTCGCTCCGGGCTTCCTTGCCAACCACGCTGCCCGCGTATTCAACCGTTTGGTGGATAGGGCTTTGCGGCATCACGGGCTTTCGCTCTCTCTCGTCGGTCCAATCATGCTTCTGTTTAGAAGGGCCCGATGCTACAGCGCAACCATGTGCGCTCCTCGCCAATCAAGCAGACAGCGATGGTTGCCCCTCTCGACATGCTGGAGGCGATATCGGGGAGGCGTTAGTGGCCTATGAGATGCGATGCGGCCGATGGTCGAGAAGGGGCAGGGTGTGCCGAAGATTGCTCCCCGCATCATGATCCTCACAGTCGGCTGGCATCAACCTGATGCATGGCGCCCTCAACATCGCGAGCAAGCTGGCCATCCGCAGCCTTCCCGCCAAGCTGTTTGGACAGCCAACCGAATGGACCGAATCTTCCACGCTATAATGAATTGCCAAACTGAGGCATCATCGACGCTACCCTTTCACGCTCGTTCGTCGTGATCTGTCCTCGTCCGGTCGAAACGTCATGAGCGGCAGTGGCAAAGTACGGCGCATTGGGTTAAGATAACTCGACAGCGCGTGCTGCGGTGCTGCGGGTTCCCCCGAAATCCACGGAGACTTCGATCAACCTTCCAACCAAGGGAGCGCGAACCCATGTCTTCAACAGCTTCAAAGGGCCGCATTCAATCAACCCTCCGCCACTTTCTCGACAACGAGGCATCTGGCGGTATTGTACTCATGATCGTCGCCGCCCTGGCGATCATTACGGCGAACTCGCCGCTTGCTGAGGATTATTTCCACGCACTGCACGTTTATATCGGGCCGCTCAGCCTGCAGCACTGGATCAATGACGCGTTGATGGCCGTCTTCTTTCTGCTCGTTGGGCTTGAGATCAAGCGCGAGATGCTGGACGGTCAGCTTTCCTCCTGGAGCCGACGCATCCTCCCCGGCGCGGCAGCAGCAGGCGGCATGCTGTTTCCGGCGCTGTTTTATGTCTTCTTCAATCGGCATGATCCTTCAGCGCTGAGAGGATGGGCAATACCGACCGCCACCGATATCGCCTTCGCGCTGGGTGTGATCTCGCTGTTCGGATCGCGCGTACCGGCATCGCTCAAGATCTTCCTCGCGGCACTGGCAATCATCGACGATCTCGGCGCCGTTATCGTCATTGCCTTGTTTTACACCGAAGATCTCAACCTCATGGCGCTTGCCGGCGCTGCAATCGTGCTCGGCAACCTGATCATCTTCAATCGCATGAAGGTGACGGCGCTTTGGCCCTATCTGGTTCTCGGGGCAGCGTTGTGGGTTCTGGTTTTTGCGTCAGGTGTTCACGCGACGCTGGCTGGCGTGATGCTTGCCCTGACGATCCCGCTGAAGCTGACGCCTGGCTTGCCGGAAGCCACTCATGGCGAATCCCCGCTCCACAAGCTCGAGCATAGTCTGCACAAGCCGGTGGCTTTCATCGTCGTGCCCGTCTTCGGTTTTGCCAATGCTGGTGTCTCGTTTGCGGGAGTGACGGCAGATGTTTTCGCTGAGCCTTTGACCATGGGCGTAGCGGCCGGTCTGCTGTTCGGCAAACTGGTCGGCGTTCTCGGGACGGTCGCGCTTCTCGTCAAGCTGGGACTGGCCGACCTGCCGGCTAGAGCAAGCTGGGGTCAGATGATGGGAACTGCATTCTTGTGCGGGATCGGCTTCACGATGAGCCTGTTCATTGGCCTGCTTGCTTTCAACGATCCTGTCGTTCAGGATCATGTCAAAATTGGCATCCTCTTGGGTTCCGTCGTCGCTGCAATTCTCGGTTCGATCTGCCTGTCAGTATTCAGCCGTCGAGGCGGATAGCAAAGGGCAGTGACATCATTGAGCTGGCCGAGGATAGCTCTTGATTGCCGTCGGTTAGCAGCGGCACTTCGGGCGTCCATCGTCATCCCCTATGTCAGTCAGCGGATCGCCCAGGTTCGGAGGATGTTGGAGACATCAAGCCCATCGGATGCCTTCTCGTGCCGAAAGGCTTGCTCGTCGCGTACGGAGCAAGCCTATCAACTGGCTAAATATCAGTCCTCGCCTTGGCTATGCCAAGAAATCGAGCAGATCCTTGTTCAGCCGATCGGGTGCGGTGGCAAACAGACCGTGCGGCTCACCTTCATATTCAATGAGTTGTGCGCCCGGGATCGCAGCGGCCGCGGTCCGGCTGGATGGATCGATCGGCACGGTCTTGTCCGCCGTTCCGTGGATGACGAGGGTCGGGATGGTGAACGCCGACAAATCGCCCCGGAAGTCAGTCTTACCGAACGCATCCACGCAATCAATCGTCGCTTTTGGACTGGCCATGATGCCGAGTGTAAAAGACCAGTCGAGAATGCCGTCGCTGACCGGGCTTGTGACCCATCCAACACCATAGAACGTCTTCGCGAAATCCTGAAGGAAGGCAAACCGGTCCTTGCGGATCTGGGATTTCATATCCTCGAAGACGCTGACGTCCACGCCATCGGGATTACTTTGGTCCTTCAGCAGATAGCCCGCAACCGATGCAACCAGGATCGCTTTGGACACACGAGACGCCCCGTGACGGCTCAGGTAGCGCGCGATTTCACCACCGCCCATCGAAAAGCCGACAAGTGCAACGTCCTGTAGGTTGAGTTCCTCAAGAACGCTTGCCAGGTCATCGGCAAACGTATCGTAATCATAACCGGTTGCAGGATGACCGGACTGACCAAATCCGCGGCGGTCATAGGTCACGACCCTGTATCCGGCTTCGAGAAGCGCGAGGGTCTGATATTCGAACATGTCGCCGGTCAGCGGCCAACCGTGGATGAGAACCACTGGGCGGCCATTTCCCATATCCTTTACATGCAGTTGCGTTCCATCTTTCGCCTCGATAAATGCCATCGGTATCTCCTCTTGCGTGACGGGGAGTAAACACTTCGGCAGGACGCGGTGTTCCAGGTTAGAAGCGAGCTTATGGTGCAAAAAACGAATAGCCCGATGGCTGGACATGGAAGCGCCTTGGTCTCGGATTTCGCATTCAACGGCTTAAATACTTACAAAGCTTTCCCACTACACCATTTACGCTGAACTATGGCATTGGACCACTACTGGGAAGGCTTCGACTGGGCGAGTACGCCATTAGGTCCGAAAGAAACATGGTCGTCAGCGTTGCGCACGACCTACGACATCATGTCTTCCACCAGCTTTGGCATGTGCGCGACCTGGGGATCGGAGAAAACCTTCCTCTATAACGAAGCCTATGCGCCCTTCCTCGGAGATCGGCATCCCTGGGCACTGGGGCAACCTATCGACCAGGTTTGGCCGGAAGTGTGGCAGGACATCGAGCCGTTGATTGCGCGGGCGATGGCGGGCGAAACCGTTTATCTGCAAAACCTTCACCTGGTGATGACCCGCAAAGGTTATGCGGAAGATACCTACTGGACATTTTCCTACAGCCCCCTGCGTGACGGAGACACCATCAAGGGATTTCTGGATGTCGCCTACGAGACGACAGAGTTACTCGCTGCGCAGTCACGCGACCGCGTTAACGCCGAGCGTGTCCAACTGGCGTTGAGCGCCGGGGCGATCATCGGCACCTGGGTCTGGGATATTCCGACGGACCAGTTCACCATTGATGCGGCCTTCGCGGATAGTTTTGGTCTCGATCCGGCATTGGGTCGCAGCGGCGTTCCCCTGGACCAGATCATTTCCACGGTTCACCCGGAAGATCGCGATGGGCTCGTCGCCGCCATCAATGATGCAATCGAACGGCGAGGGCATTACGCCTACCAATATCGCGTTCGGCGTCAAGACGGCAATTTCTACTGGATCGAAGCGAACGGTCGTGTCGATTGCGATGCCGATGGGAAGCCGTTTCGTTTTCCCGGTGTGCTCATCGATGTTGACGATCGCCGTGCCGTCGAGGCGGAGCGCGACCGGGCGATCGCCATGCTGCAGGTTTTGAACGACGACCTGGAGCATCGGGTTGCCGAGCGTACAGCAGAACTCCTCAAGGCGGAGGAGGCGTTGCGCCAAGCGCAAAAAATGGAGGCTGTGGGCCAGTTGACCGGCGGCCTTGCTCACGACTTCAACAACCTGCTCGCAGGAATATCCGGAAGCCTACAACTCGTGACACGCCGCCTTACCCAAGGTCGCACGGCAGATGTCGAAAGATATCTCTCGGCAGCCCAGGGTGCCGTTCAGAGGGCCGCCGCATTGACGCACCGACTGCTGGCCTTCTCGCGCCGCCAGACGCTCGATCCGAAGCCGACCAGTGTCAATCGGCTGATCGACGAACTGGAGGATTTGATCCGTCGCACTGTTGGTCCGTCGATCGAGCTCGATGTGATCGGGACGGCCGGCCTTTGGCCGGCACTGGTGGACTCATCTCAGCTGGAAAACGCGCTTCTCAACCTGTGCATCAACGCCCGTGACGCCATGCCGAATGGTGGACGAATTACCATCAACACAGAAAACATCGTCCTGGATCAGGCTGCGGCTTCGGCCCATGATTTGCCCATGGGGGAATATCTCCTGATCTGCGTGAGCGATAGCGGTACCGGTATCCCCGAAGACATCCGCGAAAAGGTTTTCGAGCCGTTCTTCACGACCAAGCCACTTGGCGAAGGAACTGGGCTCGGCCTATCGATGATATATGGCTTCGCAAAGCAGTCCGGCGGACAGGTGACGATCTCGTCGGAAGAAGGAAAGGGCACGACCGTCTGTCTATATCTGCCACGACATGTGATGGATGGTGATGTGAACGACGAACAGTCCGAGCAGCGAGTGCTTACGCGCTCTGAGCAGGGCGAAACCGTTCTGGTGGTCGATGACGAGCCGACAGTGCGAATGCTGATCTCAGATATCCTGCATGAGCTCGACTACACTGTCATTGAAGCTGGTGATAGCGTTGCTGGCATGAAGATCCTGCAATCGGACGTCAGGATTGACCTCCTCGTCAGTGACGTCGGCCTTCCGGGAGGTATGAATGGCCGGCAGATGGCGGACGCTGCACGCCAGTCACGGCCGGATCTCAAAGTACTCTTCATAACCGGATACGCGGAGAGTTCGACTGTCCGCGATGGTCACCTCGATCAAGGAATGTCCGTCATGAGCAAGCCGTTCCCGGTGGAACTCCTAGCCGCCCGCGTGCGAGAGATGATTTCTCAGAACTGACGGGGAGGCGTCCATCTCGCTCTCGACCGTCAGCCACTCAAGGCTGCAACCGAGATGTCAATCGCGGTTTTGACTTAGTGCCGGCAACTCGTTGGAAGGCATCGTCATTCGGATAGGAGCGCCATCGGAATGCGCAGAGTGAACCGCGTCTCGTGCGAGGTGGAGACAATATCGATCCGGCCGCCATGCGCTTCGGCGATCCTGGAGGCGATGTAAAGTCCAAGGCCCAGACCTTCAGTACGTTCCTGACCGTGATGCCGGCTGAACGGCTGGAACAGCTTCTCCAGCGCGCTGTCCGGTATTGGTTTGCCGCCATTGGATACCGAAAGCTCCAGCCCGGTGTCCGATGTGGCCGCCATGACAAGCACGGGCAGATCGGCAGCCCCGTGGGTCAGAGCATTACCAAGCAGGTTAGAGAAGAGCTGTGCAATCCGTTTGTGGTCAACCGACACCTGTCGCTCCAGCGCAAAATGGGTAACGATCTCTCGTTCCGTCCAGACGCTCCGTAGTTCTCCCACAACCTGATCAAGGGCCGGCTGGAGTGGCTCATTCGACAGCTGAAGGGAGATGCCGCCGCCGAGGCGGCCGCGGGCAAAGTCCATGACGTTGTCGACCAAGTTCCCCATGCGATCAACGCTCTTCAGCATCATCGCGACCACTGTTCTGGCGCGATCGTCCAGAGTAGACTTGGTCAGAAGCCGTGCGCCAGCTCCGATCGAGGCAAGAGGGTTGCGCAGGTCATGCCCGAGCACGGCGATGAACTGTTCGCGGATTTCCGCGACCTCAATCTCTTCCTGGAGCCGCTCTTCAGAGGCGACGAGCCGATTGCGTGCATCCAGATGATTTGCAATCAGTTCTGCAAACAGCTTGAACATCGTCAGGATCTTGGAATTGTTCACCTGCGCCGGGCGTGGATCGATCGCGCACAACGTCCCGAAGAATGTGCCGTCACTCAAGGTAATCGGAACTGAGATATAACTCTGGAAGCCATATTGCAGTGGCGTATGGTGCCCAATCCAGATATCGCTTTTGTCGACATGGTCGATTGCGACCGCCTCTTGATTTTGGCGGATCTCGTGGCAGATGGTGGTTTCGACCTGGAGTTCGCCACCTGGCTTTAGGCCGAAATCGATGTTGTCGAGAACCTCGCAGGCAATCCACCGTCCCTCGGTGACACGAGCGACTGCAGCAAATCCCATGCCAGTGGTCTGGCGGATGACGTCAAAGATCGAAGATACCGCGGGAATATCGGCAATGGCATCGATGTCAGCTTGAAATTCGTGCGGCAATAATCTTGTCCGGTCTCGACGGTTGCAGTTATCGAAACGGACAGGGAGACGCTTGCTGTCCGAAACCTTATATCACCAAATTCAATCGCATAATTCTCTGATCGTCGTCAAAACAAGTTCTTGATTAATCGGTTTGTTGAGGAAACGAGCGTGGGTCGGAAGATCACCTTCTTCGGGGATCACAGCGCCAGAGGCGACAATGATGGAGATATCTGGCCAGTGCTCCCCGATGTAGTTGGCCAATTCAATCCCGTTGAGGCGGCCGGGCATCTGCACATCCGTAACAATCAACTTCAAGGTATTGTGCTGTTTCAGGAAGGCGAGGGCCTCGTCGGCGGTGCGGGCCTCGATGACGTGATAGCCAGCCTCGCTCACCATATCCGCCGTATTCATCAGTATGAGCGGCTCATCATCGACGACGAGAGCGATCGGGTGAGGTAATCCAGCGAATGTTTGTTTATCCATGCGTCACAACCCGTCGAAGGTGATTCAGTTCCGAGGTCTGCTTTTGGTGCCAGGGGTCGAAGGGCCACATCAAATTTAGGCATAAGGGACCACTCCTGCTCTTTCCGGCGTGAATCTGGCTCCCACTCAACTGTGGCTGAAGATTTTCTGAATGAGCTCGTGGGATATCGGCAACGCCTCGGGTCGCAACGCGCGCGTTTCACCTACCCGCGTTTCTAAGAAGGTCAATTTCCCTGGCAATGGGCCCGAGAAGTTTTCTCAATCGGTTCTCTTCGACCCGATCCAGCCGAAACCTTTTTGCGAAATCGCTGACCAGCACGGTTTTGGTGGCGCCTGACTGAGACGGTGGTTTGGTTTTGTCCGAGTGTCTATGCACGGTCGTATCCTTTCGCGGAGACGGTATGCTCAACGGAAATGGCCGAGGTCCAATGTGATGGTGCTGCTTCGCGCTTTCGCGTAGGCGGATGCCGCAGCTTTCAGAATTCTTGGTCGCAGCGCATCGAAGGATGCCAGATAGTCATCTTCCGTGGCATTCCGCTGAGATTTCTCGCAGGCAAGGACTTCGGTTGCCAGATAAAATTTTATCTCGAACATCCCGTCGTATCCTGTAAACCGGACACAGCGGTTTTTGTCGTCGAAGCTGCGAGCCCCATTCGGGAATGAGATGCCCATCAGCGTCTTCCCACGTCTTTCCATCTCTCGATGGCACCTTCTTTCGATATGTGATCAAACGGCGCTCCGGCAGTCGCCAGACGACTGCGACGGTCGAGTGCCTCCAAAAGCGCTGTTTTTGTTCTTGCTCCGCCGCGGAATTGGGCCGTGAGGAAGATCGAGGCGTCACGTTTCATGTCGGAGCTCGCATCGGAATCGACGCCTCTAAGACCCGCGGTCCTCAATGCCTCCCTGACCAGCTTGAACCCGGCCTTGTCAAAATGCGATGCTGCTGGAGTGGAAGACATATCGTCCTCCTTTTGTTTGGGGCAAGGTTTTGCGCCCTTGATGGCAGCGCCCTGAAGACAAGCTGCCACTATCACCATAAGTCGTGCTAAAATATCGAATTGCAAGGCTTGGTTGATCGAAGCCGCTTCTACAAGGCGGTCAGAGACCCCAAGGAAGCATTGGACCAGCGCTCGACACTGGGCTCTCTATGCGCGCGGCACGGAGCGGTGGCCCAAACCTTCGATCGTCAGCGACCATGCCCAAACTTATCAACCCCGCGCGCTCGACGCGGCGAGGCCGGAGGAACACGATGCGAAACTCAATCGACAGCGGGACTGATCACAAAATCCTGGCAGATCACGCTAGCCGTTATCTTGGAAAGACGTTCGATTTGCTCAGCGAACGAGAGCGTTCCATCGTCCGTCGTCTGATCGAGCGCCGGTCAATTACGCATGACACCAATCAATCTTTCGATGAGAAGCTGACGACGGCTGAACGGATGGCAGACAAGGTGGCGGAATTCGGAGGGTCTTGGACCTTCATCGTAATCTTCGCCTTCGTCCTTCTGGTGTGGGTGACAGGCAACCTTGCAGCATCCCTTTGGGCCTTCGATCCCTATCCCTTTATTTTCCTAAATCTGATCCTGTCGATGTTGGCTGCGGTCCAGGCGCCCGTCATCATGATGAGCCAGAACAGATATGCGGCAAAGGATCGGCTTGCAGCAGCACACGACTACGAGGTCAACCTGAAAGCGGAGATCGAGATCATGGCGCTTCACGACAAGCTTGACCAGATCCGCAATGTCGAGATCAGGGATCTGTTCGCCAGGCAGCAAGAACAGCTGACGATGCTTGCCAATTTTATCGGCGCCACGAAACCGTGAGGCGTCGGCACTCCTGACCGCAGCAAAGTCTTTTAAGCCGGTCATCGGCTTGGCAAACTCGTCCGTCCCGTTGCAAAAACGACGAAATTCCGACTACGGTTTCGCGGACCAGATCGGCTTCTGGAGCATGCAGAACTGTCGCCCGCCGGCTTTATCGTCGGCAGAGATCTGCTCATCACCATTCGCTTCGAACACCTTCCGACCTTCGACGCAGTGGTAGAGCGACTGGGCCACGATAAAACGCTGACGACTGGCTTTGGCGTCTTCATCGCGCCTCTGGAGGCGATCGTTGACCGCGGTGCCGACGCTCTAGAGCATATCGAGGCAGCCGTTGACGGTTCGCCCTATCGTGCGCTTCCGCAGCAGTGATGAAGAGAAACCAAGCCAACTCTTCAACTTAGACATGTCCTAATGCTTTCTAGAAGCACCCCGGGAGCATGAGGTTTTGGGATGAACCGCTCGGCAAAAGAGATTTCGCCTTCTGTGAACGACCAGTTTCCTGAGGTCAGAATGATGCGAATGGGGGGCCAGCGATCCCGGATAAGCTTGGCAAGCTCCATTCCTTCTGCAGCCGTGAATAGGTCGATGTCAGTCAGCACGAGACGAATATCGGCCTGCGTCTCTAGGATGGCGATTGCATGCGAAGCGTCCTCGGCCTCGAATACCTCATATCCGGCCTCTTCCAGCTCCTCCACGATAAGGAATCTCAAGACGGGCTCGTCTTCGACAACAAGAATGGCCTCTGCTTTGGGCATGTCTGTCACGCTCATCGGTTACTCTGTACGGTATCGTACGCTCAGAACTGTTCGCGGTAATGCCGGTTCCAGCTGTCGTCAAAAGAATTGCAGCAAGTTGGTTAGCATGTTTTGGCGCGAGGGCGGAGCATGCCACGCTCTCCAATGTTGGTTTCCACGCGGAACTGAGCCGGTTTTTCCACCGAGAAGTGAGCCACCTCTGAGTATGGTTTTTTGATCAGGCTTTGGTCAAGGGATTGGCCTTTTCTCCTCTCTTCTGAGCTGCTGCGGCC
>NZ_JBJDRG010000039.1:0-20247 GCF_044987325.1 Rhizobium sp. ZW T2_16 | reverse complement strand
CGGGCTCTGTCAAGCCGCACAAGAAGTTCATGGCTGAAGCCTACATCCTGACGAAGGAAGAAGGCGGCCGTCATACGCCGTTCTTCACCAACTACCGTCCGCAGTTCTACTTCCGCACGACGGACGTAACGGGCATCGTTTCCCTGCCGGAAGGCACGGAAATGGTTATGCCTGGCGACAACGTCACGGTTGCTGTTGAACTGATCGTTCCGATCGCGATGGAAGAAAAGCTTCGCTTCGCTATCCGCGAAGGCGGCCGTACCGTCGGCGCAGGCATCGTCGCTTCGATCATCGAGTAATCGATAAAGGGCAGGGCGGTATCTTCGGATGCCGCCCGCTTCAATTTTTTTTAAGCAAGTGGCCTATTGCGACTTGCTTATGACACAAAAACATTGCAAATGGCGCGCAAGCGCGATTTGCGCCTGCTTCGCTTTGGCGATTCAGGAAGTTGCACAAGAATTTAAGGTGGGCCTTCGGGCCTGAAGACTGGAAGTGGGCACCTGCTGGAAGCGGTGTTTTCTTCGATCTTTGAAACCGGTGATCCGCCTTAGGTAAACGAACAACCCGTGCCATCACGTTTGGTATCGGGAGAACAGAAAACAAGGATAACGTCGAATGAACGGCCAAAATATCCGCATTCGCCTTAAGGCATTCGATCATCGTATTCTCGACGCTTCCACGCGCGAGATCGTGTCGACGGCGAAGCGCACCGGAGCAAGTGTCCGGGGCCCCGTTCCGCTTCCGACCCGCATCGAGAAGTTTACGGTTAACCGGTCCCCCCACATCGACAAGAAGAGCCGCGAGCAGTTCGAGATGCGCACTCATAAGCGCCTTCTCGATATCGTTGACCCGACACCGCAGACGGTGGACGCGCTGATGAAGCTCGACCTCGCCGCCGGCGTCGATGTTGAGATCAAGCTCTGAGAAATCAGAGCTGAGTTGGAAGGATTGAACCGATGCGTTCAGGTGTAATTGCACAGAAGATTGGGATGACCCGCGTCTACAACGACGCCGGTGAGCATATCCCGGTAACCGTATTGCGTCTCGACAACTGCCAGGTCGTTGCTCATCGCACTGAAGAGAAGAACGGCTATGTCGCTCTTCAGCTCGGTGCAGGCGCTGCCAAGGTGAAGAACACCTCCAAGGCAATGCGCGGCAACTTTGCCATCGCAAATGTTGAGCCGAAGTCGAAGCTCGTCGAGTTTCGCGTATCTGAAGACAACTTGATTGAAGTTGGCACCGAGCTGAAGGCTGACCATTTTACGGCTGGCCAGCTGGTCGACGTGACCGGTACCTCGATCGGTAAGGGCTTCGCCGGCGCCATGAAGCGCCACAACTTTGGCGGTCTGCGTGCGACCCACGGTGTTTCCGTTTCGCACCGTTCGCACGGTTCGACTGGTAACAACCAGGATCCGGGCAAGGTCTGGAAGGGCAAGCGCATGGCTGGTCACATGGGCCAGACGCGCGTCACCACCCAGAACCTCGAAGTCGTGTCCACCGATGAAGGCCGCGGCCTGATCCTCGTCAAGGGTGCCGTCCCCGGCTCCAAGGGCGCCTGGATCGTTGTTCGCGACGCCGTCAAGTCGGCTGCGAAGTAAGGGAGCCATTATTATGGAATTCAACGTCAAGACCCTCGAAGGCAAAGACGCTGGCAAGGTTTCCCTGTCGGACGCGATCTTCGGCCTCGACCCCCGCGAGGACATCCTCGCTCGTATGGTTCGTTACCAGCTCGCCAAGAAGCAGCAGGGCACGCATCAGACGCTGACCCGTGGCGAAGTTTCGCGCACCGGTTCCAAGATGTACAAGCAGAAGGGTACGGGCCGCGCTCGTCACCATTCGGCTCGCGCTCCGCAGTTCCGCGGTGGTGGTAAGGCTCATGGCCCGGTTTCCCGTAGCCACGCCTTCGATCTGCCGAAGAAGGTTCGCGCTCTGGCCCTGCGTCATGCTCTTTCCGCCAAGCTGAAGTCCGAAGATCTGATCGTTATCGACGATCTGGTTGCGACCGAAGCAAAGACCAAGGCTCTCGTCGGCACGTTCGCGTCGCTCGGCCTGACCAATGCTCTGGTTATCGGTGGCGCCGAGCTGGACAGCAACTTCAAGCTCGCAGCCCAGAACATCCCGAACATCGATGTTCTGCCGGTTCAGGGCATCAATGTTTACGACATCCTGCGTCGCGGCAAGCTCGTGCTTTCCAAGGCTGCGGTTGAAGCCCTCGAGGAGCGTTTCAAGTGACCGACATTCGCCACTATGATGTGATCGTATCTCCCTCGATCACCGAAAAGTCGACCCTTCTGTCTGAACAGAACCAGGTTGTCTTCAACGTTGCCAAGACTGCTTCGAAGCCTGAAATCAAGGCTGCCGTAGAAGCTCTCTTCGGTGTGAAGGTCACTGCCGTCAATACGCTGGTCCGTTTGGGCAAGACGAAGCGCTTCCGCGGCTTCATCGGTAAGCAGAAGGACGTCAAGAAGGCTATCGTCACCCTGGCCGAAGGTCAGACGATCGACGTCTCCACCGGTCTTTGAGGTAAGAAACAATGGCATTGAAAAGCTACAATCCGACGACCCCGAGCCAGCGTCAGCTGGTCATCGTCGACCGTTCGGGCCTGTGGAAGGGCAAGCCGGTCAAGGCGCTCACCGAGGGTCTCTCCAAGAGCGGCGGCCGTAACAACAACGGCCGCATCACCGCCCGCTTCATCGGCGGCGGTCACAAGCGTACCTACCGCCTGGTCGACTTCAAGCGTCGCAAGTTCGACGTTGAGGGCACGGTCGAGCGTCTGGAATACGACCCGAACCGCTCTGCATTCATCGCGCTCGTCACCTATACGGACGGCGAACAGGCCTACATCATCGCTCCGCAGCGCCTTGCTGCCGGCGACAAGGTCATCGCTTCCGACAAGGCTGTCGACGTCAAGCCTGGCAACACCATGCCGCTGCAGTACATTCCGGTTGGCTCGATCGTTCATAACGTCGAGATGAAGCCGGGCAAGGGTGGCCAGATCGCTCGTTCGGCTGGCACTTACGTACAGCTCGTCGGTCGTGATAGCGGCATGGCGATCCTTCGTCTGAACTCTGGTGAGCAGCGTCTCGTCCCGGGTTCCTGCCTCGCCTCGATTGGCGCCGTATCCAACCCGGATCACGGCAACATCAATGACGGCAAGGCCGGTCGCACCGTATGGCGTGGCAAGCGTCCGCATAACCGCGGCGTTGTCATGAACCCGGTCGACCACCCGCACGGCGGTGGTGAAGGTCGTACCTCGGGCGGCCGTCATCCGGTCTCGCCTTGGGGCAAGCCCACCAAGGGCAAGCGCACACGTTCGAACAAGTCCACGGACAAGTTCATCATGCGCTCGCGCCACGTGAAGAAGTAAGAGAGGAAGTCGTTCAATGGCTCGTTCAGTATGGAAAGGTCCGTTTGTTGACGGCTATCTTCTCGCCAAGGCTGAGAAGGTACGTGAAGGCGGCCGCAACGAAGTGATCAAGATGTGGAGCCGTCGCTCCACCATCCTGCCGCAGTTCGTCGGTCTCACCTTCGGCGTCTACAATGGCTCGAAGCATATCCCGGTTAATGTCAACGAAGACATGGTCGGTCACAAGTTCGGTGAATTCGCTCCCACCCGGACCTATTACGGTCACGGCGCGGACAAGAAAGCGAAGAGGAAGTAATCATGGCCAAGGCAAAGACCGAACGCCGGCTGAAGGACAACGAAGCACAGGCAGTTGCCCGTACGCTTCGCGTCAGCCCGCAGAAGCTGAACCTGGTTGCCGCCATGATCCGCGGCAAGAAGGTAGAGCGCGCTCTCGCAGAACTCGAGTTCTCGCGTAAGCGCATCTCCGGCACGGTGAAGAAGACTCTCGAGTCTGCTATCGCCAACGCTGAAAACAACCATGACCTCGACGTCGACAGCCTGATCGTAGCGGAAGCTTACGTCGGCAAGTCGATCACCATGAAGCGTTTCCACGCTCGTGGTCGCGGCCGCGCATCGCGCATTGAAAAGCCGTTCGCGCATCTGACGATCGTCGTTCGCGAAGTCGAGGAAAAAGGGGAGGCCGCATAATGGGCCAGAAAATTAATCCGATCGGTTTCCGCCTCGGCATTAACCGCACCTGGGACAGCCGTTGGTTCGCCGATAACTCGGAATACGGCCAGCTGCTCCACGAAGACCTGAAGATCCGTGCATACCTCATGCAGGAACTGAAGCAGGCCGGTATCGCCAAGGTCGTCATCGAGCGTCCGCACAAGAAGTGCCGCGTCACGATCCACTCGGCTCGCCCGGGTCTGATCATTGGCAAGAAGGGTGCAGACATCGAAAAGCTCCGCAAGAAGCTTTCCGAAATGACTTCCTCCGAAACGCACCTCAACATCGTTGAAGTTCGTAAGCCGGAAGTTGATGCGACGCTGGTTGCACAGTCGATCGCTCAGCAGCTCGAACGCCGCGTGGCTTTCCGCCGTGCGATGAAGCGCGCTGTTCAGTCCGCAATGCGTCTTGGCGCCGAAGGCATCAAGATCACCTGCGCCGGCCGTCTGGGTGGCGCGGAAATCGCTCGTACCGAATGGTACCGCGAAGGCCGCGTTCCGCTTCACACGCTGCGTGCAGACATCGACTACGGTACGGCTGAAGCCGAAACCGCATTCGGTATTTGCGGCATCAAGGTCTGGATCTTCAAGGGCGAAATCCTTGAGCACGATCCGATGGCTTCCGAACGTCGCGCGCTGGAAGGCGATGCGCAGGGTCCGGCAAGCCGCGACCGTGATCGTGGCGATCGTCGCCGCGAACGCGAAAACGCTTGATTATCGCTGGCGAAAGATAAGCTCGGAGAAGTAATAAAATGTTGCAGCCAAAGCGTACCAAGTACCGCAAACAGTTCAAGGGTCGCATCAAGGGTGTGGCCAAGGGCGGTTTTGATCTGGCATTCGGCGAATTCGGCCTGAAGGCTCAGGAACCGAACCGTGTGAACGCCCGCGAAATCGAAGCGGCTCGCCGCGCGATTACGCGTTACATGAAGCGCGCGGGTCGAGTATGGATCCGCGTCTTCCCTGACGTCCCGGTTACTGCAAAGCCCACCGAAGTTCGTATGGGTAAGGGTAAGGGTTCGGTTGAATACTGGGCTTGCAAGGTCAAGCCTGGTCGTATCATGTTCGAGATCGACGGCGTTTCGGAAGAAATCGCGCGCGAGGCACTTCGCCTCGGTTCTGCCAAGCTCTCGGTCACGACGCGCTTCGTTCAGCGCATCGCAGAGTAAGGAGAAGGCACGATGAAAGCCGAAGACGTACGCGGCCTCAGCGCCGACCAGCTCAAGGACAAGCTCGCCGAGCTCAAGAAGGAGCAGTTCAACCTGCGCTTCCAGAAAGCCACCGGCCAGCTCGAGAAGTCCTCGCGCATCACTGAAGTTCGCAAGGACATCGCTCGCGTGAAAACCATTGCCCGCCAGAAGGCGGCAGAAGCCAAGGCCTAAGGAAGAATAATATGCCAAAACGCATTCTGCAGGGCGTTGTCGTTTCCGACAAGAACGAAAAGACCGTTGTTGTCCGCGTCGAGCGCCGCTTCGCTCACCCTCTGCTTCAGAAGACCGTTCGCCGGTCCAAGAAGTACAAGGCCCATGACGAAAACAACCAGTACAAAGTTGGTGATGTCGTTTCCATCGAGGAATGCGCACCGATCTCCAAGGACAAGCGCTGGACGGTAATTGCCGCCCAGGCTTAAGAAGACCAGGAATTTCCGTCAGGCACTTGCGTCTGGCGGAGAATCCTGTATGAAGCACGCCACTGGCGTAGAACGCTCGGAAACGGGCGTTCTTTTGCTTTGAGCGCACGGAAGGTCCCTTTCAGGGAAACCACCTTGGCAAGACCCATCCCGCGCACACTGAAAATCTGTTCATAGCCGGCATCACGCGCTTCGGTGTGTGGTGTTCCGGTCATTAGAAAAAGGCGACCTGACATGATTCAGATGCAAACAAACCTCGACGTGGCGGATAATTCCGGCGCACGTCGTGTCATGTGCATCAAGGTGCTGGGCGGCTCCAAGCGCAAGTACGCTTCGGTCGGCGACATTATCGTCGTTTCGATCAAGGAAGCTATTCCGCGCGGCCGCGTGAAGAAGGGCGACGTGATGAAGGCGGTTGTTGTGCGTACCGCTAAAGACATCCGTCGCGCCGACGGCAGCGTCATCCGCTTCGATAACAACGCAGCGGTTCTCATCGACAACAAGAAAGAGCCGATCGGCACCCGTATCTTCGGACCGGTTCCGCGCGAACTTCGCGCCAAGAACCACATGAAGATCATCTCGCTGGCTCCAGAAGTACTGTAAGGAGCGGGACCCATGCAGAAGATCAAGAAGGGCGACAACGTCGTCATCCTCGCCGGCAAGGACAAGGGCCGTACCGGTGAAGTTCTCCAGGTTCTGCCGAAGGAAGACCGTGCGGTCGTCCGCGGTATCAACATGGTGAAGCGCCACCAGCGTCAGACCCAGACGCAGGAAGCTGGCATCATCAACAAGGAAGCATCCATCCATCTGTCGAACGTCGCGATCGTGGCGAAAGACGGCAAGCCGACCCGCGTTGGCTTCTCTGTCGTCGACGGTAAGAAGGTGCGTGTAGCCAAGCGTACGGGAGATGTCATCGATGGCTGAGGCAAATTACGAGCCGCGGCTCAAGGTCGAATACACCACCCGCATCCGCGCAGCACTTCAGGAGCAGTTCTCGTTCGCTAACGAGATGATGATCCCGAAGATGGACAAGATTGTCATCAACATGGGCGTGGGCGAGGCAACTGCCGACTCCAAGAAGCCTACTGTTGCTGCGGCCGACCTTGCTGCGATCGCTGGCCAGAAGCCGGTTATCACGCGCGCCCGCAACTCGATTGCAGGCTTCAAGGTTCGCGAACAGATGCCGATCGGCGCGAAGGTTACCCTTCGTGGCGCCCGCATGTATGAATTCATGGATCGCTTGGTCAACATCGCGCTTCCGCGCGTTCGCGACTTCCGCGGCCTGAACCCGAAGTCCTTTGATGGTCGTGGCAACTTCGCCATGGGCCTCAAGGAGCACATTGTGTTCCCGGAAATCAACTACGACAAGGTTGATCAGATGTGGGGCATGGACATCATCGTTTGCACGACGGCTACGAACGACGACGAAGCACGGGCTCTTCTGAAAGAGTTCAACTTCCCGTTCCGTGCGTAACCGTAACGACGAGCGTTAAAAAGGAACTACGATATGGCGAAGACCAGCGCAGTTGAAAAGAACAAGCGCCGCCGCAAGACGGTCGCCGACCATGCTGCCAAGCGCGCAGCATTGAAGGCAACCATCATGAACCAGGAGCTTCCGATCGAAGAGCGGTTCAAGGCAACTATCAAGCTCGCTTCCCTGCCGCGCGATGGCTCGAAGACGCGTATCCGCAACCGTTGTGAAGTCACCGGTCGCCCGCGCGCTTTCTATCGCAAGCTCAAGATGTCGCGTATCGCGCTTCGTGAGCTCGGCAACCTCGGCAAGGTGCCGGGTATTGTTAAGTCGAGCTGGTAAGGAGATCGTTCGATGACCATGACTGATCCCTTGGGCGATATGCTCACCCGTATCCGCAACGGCGCTTCCCGCCGCAAGAACTCCGTCACGACGCCGGCTTCGCGCCTGCGCGCTCGTGTCCTGGATGTCCTGCAGGCTGAAGGCTACATTCGCGGCTACACCCAGACCGATTTCGGCAACGGCAAGTCCGAGATTGAAATCGAACTGAAGTACTACGAAGGTGCGTCCGTGATCCGTGAGATCGGCCGCGTTTCGAAGCCGGGCCGCCGAGTTTATGTCTCGGTTAAGTCCATTCCGCAGGTCGCGAACGGCCTCGGCATCACCATCCTTTCGACCCCGAAGGGCGTGATGGCCGATCACCAGGCTCGCGAACAGAACGTAGGCGGCGAGGTTCTTTGCTCGGTCTTCTAAGACTGGGCAAGGATCTCCATAACGGACAGACAGGATAACAAAATGTCTCGTATCGGTAAAAAGCCCGTTCCGGTTCCTGCAGGCGTTACGGCTTCGGTCGAAGGCCAGAAGATCACCGCGAAGGGCCCGAAGGGCGAACTTCACTTCGTCGCTAATGACGAAGTCAAGGTTGAGCTGAATGATAACGCCGTTTCGGTGACCCCGGTCAACGATTCCAAGGATGCTCGTTCGAAGTGGGGCATGTCCCGCACGATGGTCGAGAACATCTTCAAGGGCGTTAAGGACGGTTACGAGCGCAAGCTCGAAATCAACGGCGTTGGTTACCGCGCAGCCATGCAGGGCAAGAACCTGCAGCTGGCTCTCGGTTTCTCCCACGACGTAGTCTACGAAGCCCCTGAGGGCATCACCATTGCCGTGCCGAAGCCGACGGAAATCATCGTCTCCGGCATCAACAAGCAGCAGGTCGGTCAGGTTGCCGCGGAAATCCGCGAATACCGTGGTCCCGAGCCCTACAAGGGCAAAGGCGTCAAGTACGCCGAGGAACGGATCGTCCGCAAGGAAGGCAAGAAGAAGTAAGGACGCGGAACAATGGCTACTCGGAAAGAAGCACTCACCAAGCGTGCGAGCCGTGTTCGCCGTCAGATCAAGAAGGTCGCAAATGGCCGTCCGCGTCTGTCGGTTCACCGCTCGTCCAAGAACATCTACGTACAGGTCATCGACGATGTGGCCGGCCGCACGCTTGCAGCCGCCTCCACGCTCGACGCCGACCTGCGCAAGTCGCTGAAGACCGGCGCGGACGTTGCAGCAGCTGCTGCCGTCGGCAAGCTGGTTGCAGAGCGCGCCTCCAAGGCTGGCGTGAAGGAAGTCGTGTTCGATCGCGGCGCCTTCATCTACCACGGCCGTATCAAGGCACTTGCTGAAGCTGCCCGCGAAGGCGGTCTGAGCTTCTAAGAAATTTTCGCCCGGTCTTCCTTTGAATAGGGGAGGCCGGGCGAAATGCGGTTTCTCCGCACCACCCGGATTTTTCCGGGTTATCTTTAACCTGCCGTTCTACCCGCAAAAGAAAAAGGACAAGGACAATGGCACAGGAAAGAAAGGGCCGCGACGATCGTCAGGCCCGTGAAGAGCGCGATAGCGAATTCGTCGACAAGCTGGTCGCGATCAACCGCGTCGCTAAGGTCGTCAAGGGCGGCCGTCGTTTCGGTTTTGCTGCTCTCGTCGTCGTTGGCGACCAGAAGGGTCGCGTTGGCTTCGGTCATGGCAAGGCTCGTGAAGTGCCGGAAGCTATCCGCAAGGCAACTGAATCCGCAAAGCGCGATCTGATCTTCGTACCGCTGCGTGACGGCCGTACGCTGCATCACGACGTCAATGGCCGCCACGGCGCCGGCAAGGTTCTGCTGCGCTCCGCCAAGGCTGGTACCGGTATCATCGCTGGTGGCCCGATGCGTGCTGTTTTCGAAACGCTGGGCGTTCACGATGTTGTTGCGAAGTCGACCGGTTCGTCGAACCCGTACAACATGATTCGTGCAACGTTCGACGCCCTCAAGGCCCAGGTGCATCCGAAGGACATCGCAGCTCAGCGCGGCATGAAATATGCTACGCTTCAGGCTCGCCGTGCCGCCTCCGGCAATGCTGCTGAAGAATAAGAGGAGTCTGACCCATGGCTAAGGCTACGAAGAAGACTGAAGCAAAGACGGTTACGGTCGAACAGATCGGATCGCCTATTCGCCGTCCGGCTATCCAGCGCGCAACGCTGGTTGGTCTGGGCCTCAACAAGATGCACCGGGTAAGCACGCTGGAAGATACGCCTTCCGTCCGTGGCATGATCCGGGCCGTCCAGCATCTCGTCCGCGTCGTCGACGAGAAGTGAGGGTTTGATCATGAAACTGAATGAGATCAAGGACAACGAAGGTTCGTCCAAGGACCGTATCCGCGTAGGTCGTGGTATCGGTTCCGGCAAGGGCAAGACCGGTGGTCGCGGCGTCAAGGGTCAGAAGGCTCGTTCTGGCGTTGCCATCAACGGCTTCGAAGGCGGTCAGATGCCGATCTACCGTCGCCTGCCGAAGCGCGGCTTCAACAACATCTTCGCTTCTGAATACGTCACCGTTTCGGTTGGCCGTATCCAGACCGCGATCGATGCTGGCAAACTCGACGCCAAGGCAACGGTTGATGCGGCAGCTCTCAAGGCTGCCGGCGTTATCCGTCGCGAGAAGGACGGCGTTCGCGTTCTTTCCGATGGCGAACTGAAGGCAAAGCTGACGATCGAAGTTGCCGGTGCCTCCAAGGCTGCCGTCGAAAAGATCGAAAAGGCTGGCGGCTCTATCAAGCTGCTCGTCGTTGCGGAAACTGCCGCAGAGTAAAACGTTTAAAATCGCCCGGTGTGAGCTTCACACCGGGCGATTTTATGTCCATATGTGAGCCTCACGATTTGGCGGCCCCGATGGGCGCCGATCACATGAAAACAGGGTGAGGCACCCGATTGCTCCCGCAATCTCCGCGCCCGGTTTTTTGAACCAGAATTTGCGACTGCTTTCCTGACCAGGCATTTTGCGCCCGGGGAAAGTGATCGGGCGGAGAAACGCATGGCGTCTGCAGCGGAACAACTTGCCTCTAATCTCAATTTTTCAACCTTCGCCAAGGCAGAGGATCTCAAGAAGCGGCTGTGGTTTACCCTTGCTGCTCTCCTCGTTTACCGCCTCGGCACGCATATCCCGCTTCCGGGCCTAAACCCCGAAGCCTATGCGCAGGCCTTCCGCGGCCAGGCTGGCGGTATCCTCGGCCTCTTCAACATGTTTGCCGGTGGCGCTGTCGAGCGCATGGCGATCTTCGCGCTCGGCATCATGCCGTATATCTCCGCGTCGATCATCGTGCAGCTGATGACCTCGGTCGTTCCTTCGCTTGAGAATCTCAAGAAGGAGGGTGAAGCCGGCCGCAAGATCATCAACCAGTACACCCGCTACGGCACGGTGATTCTCGGCACCCTCCAGGCCTACGGCATTGCCGCCGGTCTCGAGAGCGGACAGGGCATCGTCAACGATCCCGGCATGTTCTTCCGCCTGTCAACCGTTGTCACGCTTCTCGGCGGCACCATGTTCCTGATGTGGCTGGGTGAACAGATCACCTCGCGTGGCATCGGTAACGGCATTTCGCTGATCATCTTCGCAGGTATCGCTGCAGGTCTTCCGTCCGCTCTCGCTGGCACGCTGGAACTCGGCCGCACCGGCGCGCTGTCGACCGGTCTGATTCTCGCCGTCATCCTCGTCGCGATATTCGTCATCGGCCTGATCGTCTTCGTAGAGCGCGCCCAGCGTCGTCTTCTGATCCAGTATCCGAAGCGCCAGGTCGGCAACCGCATGTTCCAGGGCGACACCTCGCACCTGCCGCTCAAGCTCAACACGTCCGGTGTTATTCCGGCGATCTTTGCCTCGTCGCTGCTGCTTCTCCCCGCAACGGCTGCCGGCTTCGCAGGTAATTCCGACCTGCCTGCATGGGCAACCGCCGCCATTGCTGCCCTCGGCCATGGCCAGCCGCTGTTCATGCTGCTTTACGGCCTGCTGATCGCCTTCTTTGCCTTCTTCTACACGGCCATCGTCTTCAATCCGAAGGACACGGCCGACAACCTGAAGAAACACGGTGGTTTCATCCCGGGCATCCGTCCGGGCGAACGGACTGCCGAATATATCGACTATGTACTGACCCGCATCACAGTTATCGGTGCGATCTACCTCGTCTTCGTCTGCATTCTGCCAGAGTTTCTGATCGCTCGTACGGGCGTGCCATTAGCCCTTGGTGGTACTTCGCTTTTGATTGTTGTCAGTGTAACCCTCGATACGGTTGCGCAGATCCAAGGACATCTCATTGCGCAGCAGTATGAGGGTCTGATCAAGAAGTCGAAACTGCGCGGAGGAAAGAGGGGACGATGAGACTTATATTCTTGGGGCCACCCGGCGCCGGTAAGGGTACGCAGGCAAAGCTGCTGACTGAGAAATACGGTATTCCGCAGCTTTCCACGGGTGACATGCTTCGTGCCGCCAAGGAAGCAGGAACCGAGATCGGTCTGAAGGCGAAGGCGGTTATGGATGCCGGCCAGCTGGTGTCCGACGATATCGTCAACGCCATCGTCGCTGAGCGTATCGATCTCGACGACTGTTCGAATGGTTTCATCCTGGATGGTTATCCGCGCACCGTGCCCCAGGCCATCGCGCTGGAAAAGATGCTGCAGGACAAGGGCTGCCCTCTCGACGCAGTCATTGAACTGAAGGTGGACGAGGGGGCTCTTATGGGTCGAATCGAAAACCGCGTGGCCGAAACCATTGCCGCTGGCGGCAAGGTTCGCGCCGACGATATGCCGGAGGCTTTCAAGAAGCGTCTGGTCGAATATCGTGACAAGACTGCTCCGCTCTCGGCTCATTACGAATCGACCGGTCAGTTGAAGACGATCGACGGCATGGCTGACGTGAAGGCCGTGACTGCCGAAATCGAAAAGACACTGTCTGCTCTTTGAGCTGTCACAGGTCTGTTAAAGAATCTCGGGCTCGGCGGTTGCAATTCAGCGCTGATTCCGTTAAACACCGCGCCAACTCGCGACAGATTTGAGCGATTGGCGCGGATTTCCGCAAGGATATCCGGGGCTGGTCGTTTTGACCTGTCTCGTTTGGTGTTGTTGAACTGGTGGCCTTGATCAGGCTGCTATCATGGAAGAAGTACCGCTTGCCGGATGGCAACCGGAACGAAGGAGAATAGACGTGGCACGTATCGCTGGCGTCAACATCCCGACTGCGAAGCGCGTTGTTATCGCGCTGACCTACATTCACGGGATCGGCCCGAAATTTGCGCAGGAAATCATGGACAAGGTCGGTCTTCCGGCTGAAAAGCGCGTCCATCAGCTGACGGACTCTGAAATCCTTCAGATCCGCGAAACCATCGACCGCGACTACGCTGTCGAAGGTGATCTTCGTCGTGAAACCGCGATGAACATCAAGCGTCTTATGGACCTCGGTTGCTACCGTGGCCTGCGTCACCGTCGTGGCCTTCCGGTCCGCGGTCAGCGCACCCACACCAACGCTCGTACCCGCAAGGGTCCGGCTAAGGCAATCGCCGGTAAGAAGAAGTAATTCTGAGGCATTAGCCAATAGGCATTGGGCGAAAGCCCAATTGTCTGCTGCCTAAAACCTACTGCCTCTCAAGGTGGAGCCGCTGGAACTACGGCGGTGCAGAGATCAACGAAAGGGATAAAATGGCCAAGGAAGCCACTCGCGTTCGCCGTCGCGAACGCAAGAATATCACGTCGGGCGTTGCCCACGTCAATTCTACCTTCAACAACACCATGATCACCATCACCGACGCGCAGGGCAATGCTATTGCCTGGTCGTCTGCCGGTGCAAAGGGCTTCAAGGGTTCGCGTAAGTCGACCCCGTTTGCTGCTCAGATCGCCGCTGAGGACTGCGCCAAGAAGGCTCAGGAACACGGCATGAAGTCGCTCGAAGTTGAAGTTTGCGGTCCGGGTTCCGGCCGTGAATCGGCTCTGCGCGCGCTCCAGGCTGCCGGTTTCATGATCACTTCTATCCGCGACGTTACGCCGATCCCGCACAACGGCTGCCGCCCGCGCAAGAAGCGCCGCGTCTAATGGACGTATTGGGGCTCGCTTTTTAAGGCGAGTGCCATCTGAACTCGGTAATAGCCGCTTTGTCTCCTGCAGGGGTCGAGGCGGCTTTCACCGTATCGCCGGAAGGGTATTTTCCGGTGTTCCTCGTGCTCGGTTGCCACGATTGGATGGTGGCAACGAACGGAAGGTATAGGTCATGATCCAGAAGAACTGGCAGGAACTGATTAAGCCGAACAAGGTGGAATTCACCTCGTCCGGTCGTACCAAGGCAACGCTTGTTGCCGAACCTCTTGAGCGCGGCTTCGGCCTGACGCTCGGCAACGCGCTTCGCCGCGTGCTTCTGTCGTCGCTCCGCGGTGCAGCCGTCACGGCTGTCCAGATCGACGGCGTCCTGCATGAGTTCTCCTCTATCCCGGGCGTTCGGGAAGATGTGACGGACATCGTGCTCAACATCAAGGAAATCGCCATCAAGATGGACGGCGATGACCCGAAGCGCATGGTCGTGCGCAAGCAGGGCCCTGGTGCCGTTACCGCTGGTGATATCCAGACGGTTGGCGACATCGAGATCCTGAACCCTGACCACGTGATCTGCACGCTGGATGACGGCGCTGAGATTCGCATGGAATTCACGGTCAACAACGGCAAGGGTTATGTCCCGGCTGAGCGTAACCGTGCAGAGGATGCCCCGATCGGTCTCATCCCGGTCGACAGCCTCTACTCGCCGGTCAAGAAAGTGTCCTACAAGGTGGAAAACACCCGCGAAGGCCAGGTTCTCGACTACGACAAGCTGACCATGACTATCGAAACCGATGGTTCGGTCACTGGTGAAGACGCCGTAGCCTTCGCCGCCCGCATTCTTCAGGATCAGCTGTCGGTCTTCGTCAACTTCGACGAGCCGCAGAAGGAACAGGAAGAGGAATCCGTCACTGAACTCGCGTTCAACCCGGCGCTCCTCAAGAAGGTCGACGAACTGGAACTCTCCGTCCGTTCGGCCAACTGCCTGAAGAACGACAACATCGTTTATATCGGCGACCTCATCCAGAAGACCGAGGCGGAAATGCTCCGCACTCCGAACTTTGGTCGTAAGTCGCTGAACGAGATCAAGGAAGTTCTGGCATCCATGGGCCTCCATCTTGGTATGGAAGTTCCTGCTTGGCCGCCGGAAAACATCGAAGATCTCGCTAAGCGTTACGAAGACCAATACTAACAAATCATACTGCAGGCGAATGCCTGCAAGTGAAGGAGACCAGATATGCGTCACGCAAAAGCCGGCCGCAAGCTTAACCGCACCGCAAGCCACCGCAAGGCTATGTTCACCAACATGGCAGCATCGCTCATCACCCATGAGCAGATCGTAACCACCCTGCCGAAGGCGAAGGAAATTCGCCCGATCGTCGAAAAGCTCGTCACCCTCGGCAAGCGCGGCGATCTGCACGCTCGTCGTCAGGCGATCTCGCAGGTTCAGGACCAGGACGCTGTCAAGAAGCTGTTCGACGTCATCGCTTCTCGTTACGCAACCCGCAACGGCGGTTACCTGCGTATCATGAAGGCTGGCTACCGTCAGGGCGACAATGCTCCGCTCGCAGTCATCGAGTTCGTTGAACGCGACGTCACTGCTAAGGGTGCAGCCGACAAGGCTCGCGTTGCCGCTGAAGCAGAAGCTGCTGAAGCCGCATAATTTTCGATCTTTGATCGCAAATTTGAAAAGCCGGGTGGAAACGCCCGGCTTTTTATTTGTGGAGATGGCATGACAGATGGAAGGTGGATGCTGAGGGCTCGGTTGCAAAGACTACTGTGCGTCGGCGCGGTTATTGTCGCCGGACTTGCACTTCGCGGTTTCGGTTATGACCTGGGCCTGCCTTTCAGCGTCGTGAAATATGGCGGTTCTCTTCTTTGGGGCTGCATGGTTTTTTTGCTGGTCGCAGCTGCCATCGTGTCCCGCCGCGTGGCCGTCATGGCCGCAATCGCACTGGCGATAGCTGTTTCTGTAGAGTTCTCCCGACTTTACCAGACCCCGGCTCTCGACGAATTTCGCCTGACACTGGCAGGAAGGCTTCTGCTCGGTCGGGTATTCTCGCTCTGGAACATTGTCGCCTATGCCGCGGGCATCGGATTGGGAATGGCAATCGAGATGCGGCTGCGTTTTCTTGACCGGAATCAATGATGAAGCGCAAGGCAGGCTTAGTGTCGAAACATATCAACCAGTGGGGTTGTGAGGGACGACAATGGCATACACACCCGTATTTGAGAACGAACGTAAAGATTTGATAATTCCCGCCCTTGGCGGCTTTTACGAGAAGGCCGCCCAGCCTATGGCCTGGAGCATCTTTCGCCTGGCCGTCGGTGGCATGCTGGTTGTGGAGGGCTGGCCGAAACTGATGGCCCCGCTCGCACAGGTCGGATTCGTCGAAAATCTCGGCTTTTATCCCGGCTGGCTCTGGTCGCCGGTTCTTGCACTGATCCAGGTGGTCGGTGGCATCCTGATCGCAGTCGGACTTTTCACCCGTCCCGCCGCGCTGGCAAGCGGCGTGATGCTGGCGATAACTCTCTGGTACCATTTCGCCCATCCCTATGGCGACGCGCTTCTGACGCAGGCAGGCATCGATGCCCTGAAGGCGGGGGGCGAGTACTTCACGCCAACTGGTGTGGCGCGTCTTGCCGATGGAGGCGCCAAGTTCCTGCATCAGGTTCAGGAAAAGGCCGAGCAGGATTCGCTCTTCTGGACGGGCGGCGCCTTTCTCTTCGCAGCCTTCGGCGGCGGTTACCTGTCGCTGGACAGGCTTCTGTTCAAGAAGCAGTTCTGAACCGGAAGCGAGTTCTATCAATCCAGGAAGGGCCGGGCCATTGGCGCCGGCCCTTGTGCATTTACAGGCATGACGTATCGGGAACTGGGATAGGGCTTCATGTCCCAAGCATGGACGCCATCGTTCGTTGCTCTATGATCATTCCGATCATGATCGGGGAGGAGCGTGACATCATGAAAGGCAAGGGCAAGGCGCAGCAGGGCTCCCCCAAGCTCCTGGCCGGCGGCAATCCGCAAATCCCGAAAGGTTACGGAAACGAGCCGGTTCAGGCCTATATTGCTGCGATGCCGGGCTGGAAAAGCGAGGTCGGGCGGAAGCTCGACGTGCTTGTCGAGCGCTGTGTTCCCAATGTCGCCAAGGCAGTAAAGTGGAACACACCTTTGTACGGGGTCGAAGGACAGGGCTGGTTCCTCGGCCTCCATTGCTTCAACAGATATGTGAAGCTGACTTTCTTTCGCGGCGCATCGCTGGATCCCGTCCCGCCGGAGAATTCGAAAATGCCCGAGACGCGTTATTTCCATATCCACGAAACCGACGAGTGGAACGAGGCACAGCTCGCAACCTGGGTCAGGCAGGCAAGCGCGCTGCCCGGCGAAGAGCTTTAGGATGATGCCATGAACAATGATGCTGAAGGCAGTACACAGGATTCCTCCCTGTTGATCGATCAGCGCATCGCGGAACTCGACGACTGGCGCGGAGAGATGCTGGCTCATGTCCGTGCTCTCATCCACAAGGCTGTTCCAGATGTCGTCGAGACTTGGAAATGGCGCGGTGTACCGGTCTGGGAAAAGGACGGCATTATCTGCACCGGCGAGACTTACAAGGCGGTCGTCAAGCTGACCTTCGCCAAGGGAGCGTTCGTCGAGGACCCGTCCGGCCTTTTCAACGCCAGCCTTGAAGGCAATGCCCGCAGGGCGATCGACCTGCGGGAGGGCGAGACGATCGATGAGCAAGCCTTCATGGCGCTGACCCGCAACGCGGCGGCGCTGAATACTGCCAAGGCAAAGTCGAAAAGCCGCTCCTGATTAAGCAAAACCCGCGCTGGCGTTCTGCGCGCAGCAGCGTTACCCATTGTCATCCAATAGCATCGAAAGGCTTGAAGAGATGTCGGAAGCAAAGGTAGCGATCGTAACGGCGGGCGGCAGCGGCATGGGCGCAGCCTCGGCAAGAAAACTCGCAGCGGACGGTTTCAAGGTTGCGATCCTGTCGTCTTCCGGCAAGGGTGAGGCGCTGGCGCAGGAACTCGGTGGCATCGGTATCACCGGGTCGAACCAGTCCAATGACGATCTCAAGCGCCTCGTCGATACGGTGATGGATAGCTGGGGCCGCATAGATGTCCTGGTCAACAGCGCCGGCCACGGCCCTCGCGCCCAGATCATCGAAATCACCGATGAACAGTGGCACACCGGCCTCGACGTCTACCTGATGAACGTCATCCGCCCGGTGCGTCTCATCGCACCGATCATGCAGGCGCAGAAATCAGGCAGCATCGTCAATATCTCCACGGCCTGGGCCTTCGAGCCGTCATCCATGTTCCCGACCTCTGCCGTCTTCCGCGCCGGACTTGCCGCCTACACGAAGATCTTCGCCGATACCTATGCCGCCGATAATGTGCGGATGAACAACGTCCTGCCGGGCTGGATCGACAGCCTGCCGGCCACCGAAGAGCGTCGGGATGGCGTGCCGATGAAGCGATACGGTACAAGCGAGGAGATCGCCGCCACCGTCGCATTCCTGGCTTCCGAAGGTGCAGGCTACATCACCGGCCAAAACCTTAAGGTCGACGGTGGTTTGACGCGCTCCGTGTAATGCTGTCTCTCTTCGGTGACGTCAGTGCGCGACCTGTGCCGGCTGACGTCGCCCGCGCTTCCAGTTCATCAGCGGCCGTCGGATAAGGCGGTAGGCGAGAAGGATTCCGATCAGCGCGATATGGGCGAATGGCCCCGATGTGACCGACTTGACCGCGAGCACATAATGGATCGCACCACCAATGGCGATAAGATAGATCAGCTTGTGCAGTCTTATCCAGCCTTGCCCCATCTTGCGGATCGACCAGTTGTTGGATGTCGCCGCCAGGGGGATAAGGCATAGCAGCGCGGCGAACCCGATGGTGATATAGGGCCGCCTTGCGATATCGCCGCCGACCGCCGCGAAATTGAGCTGCAGGTCGAGGAGCAGATAGACGGAAAAATGCATCAGCACATAATAGAAGGCGAGCAGCCCGAGCGCCCGTCGATAGCGCACCCAGTTGATGCCGAAGAGATCGCGCAACGGCGTGATCGCAAGGGTGGCGATGATCAGCCGCAAGGCCCATATGCCGAGAAGATGTTCGAATTCCTTGACCGGATTGAAGCCGAGCCCGCCCGTCGTCGCCTGATAGAAATACCAGGCGGCCGGACAGAGGCCGATCACGTAAAGTGTCCAGATGCTGGCCGCATGATATTTGCGCGGCAGGGCAGGGATGGCGGCTGAGAGGGACGCCATCTTTAGTAATTCGCCTTCAGGTCCATGCCGGAGTAAAGGCTCGCCACCTCGTTCGCATAGCCATTGAACGGCAGCGTATCGACCCGTTTCGTCCCGAAGAACCCGCCTTCACCGATCCGCTGCTCCGTCGCCTGGCTCCAGCGCGGATGATCCACCGCCGGGTTGACGTTGGAATAGAAGCCGTATTCCCGCGCATTTGAGTTCTTCCAGGTGGTCTGCGGCTGTTCTTCCACCAGCTTGATCTTGACGATCGACTTGATGCTCTTGAACCCGTACTTCCACGGAACGACAAGCCGGATCGGCGCGCCGTTCTGGTTCGGCAGCGTTTCGCCATAAAGGCCGACGGCAAGAATGGTCAGCGGATGCCGCGCCTCGTCCATTCTGAGGCCCTCGATATAGGGCCAAGGCAGGGGTTGGAAGAGGCCGCCTTGACCCGGCATTTCCTCCGGCCGCACCACGGTTTCGAAGGCCACATATTTGGCGCTGCCGAGCGGTTCTACCTGATCGATAATGGCCGAAAGCGGAAAACCGATCCAGGGGATGACCATCGACCACCCTTCGACGCAGCGCATCCGGTAGGTCCGGTCCTCAAGCTTCATCTTGAGGATTTCCTCAAGCCCGAATTCCTTCGGCTTGCCGACCATGCCCTCGACCTTCACCGACCACGGGGTCGGCTTGAAGGCGCCGGAGTTCTGCGAGGGATCTTCCTTGTTCACCCCGAATTCGTAGAAATTGTTATAGGTCGTCACCGCCTCCTTCGGCGTCAGCTTTTCATTCAGCTTGTAGGGGCCGGGCACTGTGCTCAAGGGCGCCGCCCAGGCATTCCCACCTGCCGCAAGACTGAAGCCGGCCGCTGCGGCCGCCCCGATGAAGCTGCGGCGGGAAAGATAGATATCCTTCGGCGTGATCTCCAAAGGTGAGATGTGAGGCGGACGATAGGCGGGCATGGGATGTCTCCTCGGGCGCGATGCCATTCCTTTGAACTATACGTAATCCCAAACAATACGGTTTCACAGAGGCTGGATTTTTCGTCGGAACCACGTTTGCGTGAGAAAAACCGCATATTCTCAGCCCGGCCATCTTGGAACCGACATCCACGATTCTCATTTGTAGCAGTGAATGAGTGTGGAGATTTGCCGGATGGCGACGAAGACCTGGGATGCCGCCAGCGGGCGGTTCGTCAAGGACGATCTGGATCACGTCGAAAAGCTCAAGCGCCTGCGCCGGCTGAACGGTATTGCGCGCCTGATGGATACGGCGATCCGCATTCCGGGTACCGGAATCCGTTTCGGCGCAGATTCCGTCTTCGGTCTCATTCCCGTAATCGGTGATGCGGGTGGAGCGCTGGTTGGTCTCTACCTCATCAACGAGGCGCGCCGCATGGGCGTGCCGTCCGCAAAACTCGTCCAGATGCTGGGCAATCTCGGTG
>NZ_JBJDRG010000038.1:0-20396 GCF_044987325.1 Rhizobium sp. ZW T2_16 | reverse complement strand
AGCTTCATCCGACGGATGATGTTTAAAAGTCCCATGTGGATCACTCCGTTGCCCCCGTCGCTCACCGCGTTGGGGGAAGGTTCACATGGCTCAATTCTCAATGGAAATTATGCGCCTAACCGGCTCAGTTCTGCGTGGAAACCAACAAAGGATCGCTCACAGGCGCAAGCCGGTGCGTCCCTTACAGGAGACAAAACATAACGGTTTTGCTCCGGCACAGTCCGCCAACGATTAATCGTTGGCGTAGTCGCGATAAATCCCAAAGGGATTTACGCTTGGCGCGGGGTGGAGCAGCCCGGTAGCTCGTCAGGCTCATAACCTGAAGGCCGCAGGTTCAAATCCTGCCCCCGCAACCAAAACAAAATGCCGCCCTCAAGGCGGCTTTTTTGTTTTGGTAAACAGGTCAATACAGCCCATTCTGGCACATTTCGATGCCGTTCAGGGGCCGTCCACTCCAACATCAAGAGGAAAGGCTTTTTCGCTTTCCGGCAGTCGACAACTCGTATCGCTTAGGCACTCGCTCGGCGAGCGCAGCCTGAACCAAGGACCCGCTTTTCATCGTCATCGCTCGCTACTGCGTTCACGGATGCGAACAACTTTGATCCCTGCTACAATATAGGTGGATCCCAAGTAAGGAAAAGGCCTACATCTCCCGGCATACCCGCCGGGAAATTGATGATTACTCCTTTGAGACCATAGCCCTTGGGCTTGGCAACTTGTTGGAATAATTCAAGGACTTCCTTGGCTTTCCCCTGGAGCGTATCTTCCCATGCGGGGGAACCATTATTGATTGCTCGCCCACTGTCCGTGCAGAGGTCCGACGGAAAACTGAATATCAATGCTTCGAGTTTCCCATCGAGTGCTGCGCGCATGACAAGCCGCTTCATGAGGGCGCGTTCGTCGTCACCTATCTTCTTATCGAAAAAAGTATCGACAAACTCAGCGTGCTTCGCTGCTTCGGCCGCCTTATGGCCCTGGCTGCGTTCAATCTCACGAAGCTGATGTTCCAGCGCATGCTTTCGCAGATCCGCAGCGCTCATCATCGGATTTGCCGGAGGCTTAGGAGAGGTCATGATGTACACTCGCTTTTCAGAACAACCAAATACCGCAATCTGCTGACGTGTCCCATTAACTTACGTCCAGATGCCGGGTAGCTTACAAGACCCTACGTTGTTTCGAGAAGCGCCGGTAACCGTCCTGGTTGCGCTGACTTGCCGGATTGCCATGCCGCTTGGAAACAGCTCGGTCGCCGAACCTCCGGATGACATTCGCAACCTCTTCAAGGGGCTGATGGGTCACAGCCATCCACCGGTAAAACCCGCCTTTCTCAAGCCAACAACAATTGGTTTGCAGCGGCGTATGATGTCCCAAAGCAGACCGGTCCGATAGTTCTCGATCATCAGGACAACAGGGCCTTGATCTATCCCGAAGTGATAGGGGCTAACCCAGGGCTCGCCATCGCCATTTTGCTCGCCAAAGGTGCGATTGAATGACGGTTTGAAGCCATAGAGCCGCGTCATGCCGAGATTCATACGGGCGAAGTTCCTCAAGGTCGGGATGACGATCTCCGGGGCGAAGGGCAAAGAGGCAACGACCGCCCATGGTGCCACTGTGCCGTCGTCCGGACCAAAAGGGGCACCGCGGGCGAGATAGTCGAAGAATTCCACCTCGACGCCAGCAACGTCCCGCTTGAACCACCCGGGTCCATCACTCGCCGTAAATCCCCAGCAATACTCGCCATATCCGGCAAAATCCATCGGGTTGCGGATCGCATATTCCTGTTGAACGAAGGTTGCTTGGCGGCTGTTGTGAAAATAATCGCTATCGTGGTCCCTCATGAATTCGTCGCGAATTCCGCGGAAATCAATCCACATGTGTGAAAGCTGATGGGTGAACAACGGGCCGGAATATAGCAGTTCCCGCCCATAGATGTTTCGCCATTCGTAACTTTCCGTGTAGGACCTGTAGGCCTCAGGAGGTAACGGATGCGTCGGCGAGCCGAGACCCAGTATGTAGAGAAGCAAGCCTTCGTCATATCCGCGCCAGCGAAAGGGGATGAAGCCTTTTTCGGGGCGCCAGCCATGGGTCAGAGTTCGGCCGTTGTCACATGCCCAGACCCAGTCCGCGCGTTCATAGAGGGCATTGCCCAGGCGGCGGACTTCCCTTTCGTCCTCGGTGTCGCGATCGAAATAGGCCGCGACAGTCAGTGCTCCTGCAAAAAGAAACGCCGTGTCGATGGTCGACAGCTCGCATTCCCAAACGCGACGACCGGTTTCAATATCGAGGAAATGGTAGAAGAAGCCCTTGTAGCCAGACGCGTCGGGTTCCGGCCCCTGCGGGCATTCGAGCAGGAATTTGAGGCGCATCCTGGCGATCTTCACCGCGAATTTCCGGATGATTATGCCTCTCTCGACGAGAACGGGGATCGTTGCGAGAGCCATGCCGACCGCGGCGATACTAGCGGGCGCATCGGGATCGGTCTTGTCCCGGACAAGGCCATTTTCCGGGTTGGTGCAATGAAGATAATATAGAAGTGTGGTGAATTGCAGGCGTGCCAGATCCTCGTCAGTCGGCAACCTGTTCAATTCAGGGTCGGTTGCGAGAAGTTTCGTCATGGGGCGCCTATGATCACATGAATAGCGTGGATATCGCCGTCATCCGCCAGCGGGATTTCTGCCTGATGGACCGGCCTTCCATCCAAAAGGATCGAGTTCGCTGCGTCTGTTGAGCCGGGCGTCCGTTCGACACGAACTCGATATGTTGAGGTCGCATATCTGAAGCTCACTTCGAAACCTGGCCAGTCTTGGGGGAGGCAGGGCTCTACCGAGAGTGATTGGCCGTTTCGGCGAATGCCGAGAATAGCTTCTAGGCCAACGCGATAGAGCCACGCTGCCGATCCCGTATACCATGTCCAGCCCCCGCGGCCCGTGTGGGGAGAGGCGCCATAAATGTCGGCGCTGACCACATAGGGTTCGACCATGTAGTGCTCGGCGCCATCTTTCGTCTGGGCATGGGTGACGGGATTGAGGAAATTCCAGAGCTTGAACGCCCTGTCGCCATCTCCCTGCAGCGCAGTCGCCAATGCGACCCATGTCGCAGCATGGGTGTATTGCCCGCCGTTTTCCCTTATTCCGGGGACGTAGCCTTTGATATAGCCCGGCTGCAGCACGCCCTTGTCGAATGGCGGATCGAAAAGCTGGATCAGCCTGTCATCGTCGCGGACGAGCCGGTCGGAAACCGCCTTCATCGCCATCGCCGTCCGTTTGTTATTGGCCATGCCGGAGATCATAGCCCATGCCTGGGGAATGGCGTCGATCTGGCACTCGTCATTTAGATGCGAGCCCAAAGGGGTGCCGTCATCGAAGTAAGCGCGGCGATACCATTCGCCGTCCCAGGCATTCGCTTCCAGCGCCTGACGCAGCGCCTCTGCGCGCTCATCACACCATCTGGCCCGAATTTCGTCGTTGCGCGCCAAGGCCAGCGAGGCGAAGGATTTTAACACCGTCAGGAAGAACCATCCGTTCCAGACGCTTTCTCCCTTGCCCTCGGCGCCGACCTTGTTCATCCCGTCGTTCCAGTCGCCGGTACCCATTAGTGGAAGCCCATGTGATCCGAGGCTTAGGCCATGTTCCAGCGCGCGGCAGCAATGGTCATAGATAGTCGCGGTATCTTGGCTTGTATCGGGGACGTCGAAACTTTCTTCCTGGCCGCTTTTCAGGACAGGCGAGCTGATGAACGCAACCTGCTCATCCAGAACGGATCGATCTCCGGTTGTTGAAACGTAGTGGTGAACAACATAGGGCAGGAAATAGAGATCATCGGTCATTCGGGTTCTTACACCGACACCGGATGGCGGATGCCACCAATGCTGGACGTCTCCCTCGTCGAATTGACGCGCGGCGGCTCGCAAAATGTGGGCACGGGCCTCTTCGGGTGCGCAATGCACCAGTGCCATTACGTCCTGGAGCTGGTCGCGAAAGCCGTAGGCACCGCCGGATTGATAAAACGCCGACCGGGCCCAGACGCGGCAGGCGATGACCTGGTAAAGCAGCCACCGGTTCATCATCAGATCAAAGGCCGTATCGGGCGTTTTGACCGTAATCGTACCGAGGATCCGATCCCAATCATGAGAGACCGCTGCGAGAGATCGTCGGGCTAGTTCGGGTGTCACATAAAGCTTGAGGAGATTGTCGATGGCGTCGCGATTGTCAGTCTGCCCCAGTACGAAGACAACTTCGGCGCTTTCGCCGGGAGCGATCTTCAGATCGACCATGAGCGCCGCGCAAGGGTCAATCAGCGGGCCGGTATTTCCGCCGAAATCGGGACTGGCCAGCCCGGCAGGGTGAACCGTAGAGCCGTATGGTCCAAGAAATTCGCTTCGATCACAGGTAAAAGATCGCAGCGGCAGGCTTGCAGCGGCGAAGGCGACCTTTCCGGAAAACTCGCTTTGCCAAACGTTTCGCGCCACGACCGATTTGGAACCGGAATCGAACTCGCACACCACCCGCATGGCGGCATCGTCGGCAATCGTGCCAAGAACCCATTCCGTGAAATAGGTTGCTGTCACCGAACGGGTGTCGCTTCCATCGTTGCGAACTACCAGGTGAACGATCTTAACCGGGTCTGCAATCGGGACATGGACGGTCAGTTCCTGGTTCAGCGATCCGTCAGTGCTCTCGTATCGGGTATAACCCTGTGCATGAACGGTGCGTGCCGACGGATGTCCCAGTGGCATTGGCGTCGGAGTCCAAAACCGTCCGGTCTCCTCATCGCGCAGATATACGACCTCGCCGGGGGGATCCGAAATCGGATCGTTCGACCAAGGCGTCAGCCTGTTGAGCTGGCTGTTGCCTGCCCATGTGAAGCCGAGGCCGCTTTCGCTGGTCAAGCAGCCGAACGCTGGATTGGCGATCACGTTGCACCATGGTGCCGGCGTGGACGTGCTGCTTCCTGCCGCAATCACATAATTTCCATCGGAACTGAACCCGCCAAACCCGTTCCAGTAAAGAAGTCCTTCCGTCGCCGTGGCAGGATCTGCATCTGTACTTTTTGGCTGTGTTGGCGGTGGCGCATTGCCGGACGGGGTGTTTTCGAAAGTGCTTCGAAGCTGTTCGGCCAGCGAGCCGTGGCTGCAACGGAGCACGACGCGGGCTGCAGCCATCAACGAATTTCTCGATTGCTCCGAAAGCTCCTCCGCTGCGAGAGCATGAAAACCAGACGGTTTGCCCGGGGTCTCAGCTCTCTTGTGTTCGGCATGCAGTGCTTCGACGGCGCTATGATCTCCGAGAAAAACAATGTCAAAAGGCAGCCCGCGGTCGGAAAGAAACGTATGCGCTTCTATCGCCTCTTTGACGAGAGCCCCGCCGTCGGGGAGATCGATTCGCACGAGCACGATGGGACGATCCCCGGAAATTCCGTGCGCCCATAGCGCCCGTCTGTCCGGTTGCTCGCCGATGAGAGCAGTGCCGTCTCGCAATTCGGGGCGAGCATGCAGAATGCCGTCGGCAAGTTGATAGAAAAGGCTGACCTCGTGTGAACCGTTTGACGAACTGGATTGGCCGCCAGTGCGGGCTGCCACATCGGCAAACGTGTTATCTGACGCCTCGATATGGGAAAAGCGCCGAGCAATGAACTGCGCCGCCGCTTCGGTGGCTGCGGCACCCGTTACAAAGGCGATCCGTTCCGTCGCCCCCGGACGAATGACAAATGTTCTGCGCAGAGCGAAAATCGGGTCGAGCACGGGGCCTGTCACGGCGGAAAGTCGTGCATTGCGCTCCATTGCCCGAGGATTGGCGGCTGAGCGGCCTCTCCCGATGAAGCTGTAACGATCGGTGGCGTATTCGACAGCGTCGTGCTTCTCCTCGCTCGAAGCCGAAACATGCACGGCCCAGACGGGGCGCTCATCCGCGCTGCGTGGCCGTCTTCGCGCGAACAGAGCGCCTGTTTCCCTGTCAAATTCGGTTTCGACAAAGAGTTTTGCAAAGGCTGGATGCGCGCGGTCGGCGCGACGATTGTTGAGGCAAACCTCGCTGTAGCTCGTCAATTCCAGCCTTCTCGTGTCCGAGCCAAGGTTGGATATTCGAAGCAGACGGATTTCCGCGTCGCAATCGGTCGCCACGCATATCGAAGTCTGGATATGGATGTCTTGGGCGTGGCATCGGAACTCTGCCCGATTATCGAGGAAGGAATGTTCATAAGTACAATCTTGCCGAGGAACCGGCTGCTTGCCGACCGACCAGACATTGTCATTTTCGAGGTCTCTGACATAGCAGAATTGTCCCCAGCAGTCGCGTATTCCGTCCTCGCGCCAGCGGTTCACGTCAAGTCCGGACCAGGACGCGTAGCCCGCTCCGGCTCTTGTCAGGAAAACACTATAGTTGCCGTTGGAAAGCAGGGCCGCCTTTGGAGGCAGGCCTCCGACGAAATGACAGTTGGCGTTGTCCACGCCGGATTGCTCGTTTGACAGCATTGCCTGCTGGCCTCCCAAAGTTGATCAATCCTACCGGTCGCCGGTAGGATTGATGGCAAACCCTTCAAACATTGTCGCCTTCGGTGGACGTCGATTTCGTGCCGAAAGCGGGGTCTCGAACACCCCATTTCCAGCCGGCAATCGAGGGCATGTCGTCGCCGTGTTCTCTGATATATTCCTTGTGCTCGAGCAGCTTCACCCTGATCGCCTGTTTGAAATACGCTGCTCGCGCGCCGAGTTGCGGGAGCCGGTCGATAACGTCCGCAACAAGGTCGAAGCGGTCCAGGTCATTGAGAACCACCATGTCGAAGGGCGTCGTTGTCGACCCTTCCTCCTTGTAGCCCCTAACATGCAAATTGGCGTGATTGGTTCGTCTGTAGGTCAGGCGGTGGATCAGCCAAGGATAGCCGTGGAAGGCAAAGATGATGGGTTTGTTCTTGGTGAAGAGGTCGTCGAAATCCGCATCGGGAAGCCCGTGGGGGTGTTCTTCGGGAGGCTGCAGCTTCATCAGGTTGACGACATTGATGACACGCACCTTGATCTCGGGAAGATGCTCGCGGATCAACTGGACGGCGGCCAATGTCTCCAGCGTCGGGACATCGCCGCAGCAGGCCATGACGACATCCGGTTCGCTGCCCTTGTCGTTGCTGGCCCATTCCCAGATGCCGATCCCCATGCTGCAATGCCTGACCGCTTCCGACATCGTCAGCCATTGCGGTGCAGGTTGTTTTCCGGCAACCACGACGTTGACGTAGTTGCGGCTTCGCAGGCAGTGATCGGTGACCGATAGAAGCGTGTTGGCATCCGGCGGCAGGTAGACGCGCACCACTTCCGCCTTCTTGTTGACGACGTGATCGATGAAGCCCGGATCCTGATGGCTGAAGCCATTGTGGTCCTGCCGCCAGACATGCGAACTCAAAAAGTAGTTCAGCGAGGCGATCGGCCTCCTCCATGGGATTTCGTTACATATCTTCAACCACTTGGCATGTTGGTTGAACATCGAGTCGATGATGTGGATGAAGGCTTCGTAGCAGGAGAAGAAGCCGTGTCGACCTGTCAGAAGGTAGCCCTCAAGCCAGCCTTGGCACTGATGTTCGCTTAGCACTTCCATAACCCTGCCGTCAGGCGACAATCGGTCATCTTCCGGGTAGATCTCACCCATAAAGCACCGGTTGGTAACTTCGAGCACGTCCTGCCAGCGGTTGGAGTTGTTCTCGTCCGGGCTGAACAGCCGGAAGTTCTTGGCGTCGAGGTTCAGTTTCATCACGTCGCGCAGGAATGTTCCCATGACGCGGGCGGATTCCACAGTCGTCTCGCCGGGGCTGGGCACATCGACCGCGTAATTCCTGAAATCCGGCATCCTGAGATCCCGCATCAGAAGGCCACCATTGGCATGGGGATTGTCGCTCATTCGTCGCTGCCCGGACGGAGCAAGGGCGGCAAGTTCGGGTTTGAACCGGCCGCTCTCATCGAACAAATCTTCGGGTCGATAGCTCTTCATCCATTGTTCAAGGATGCTGATATGGTCCGGCTTGTTCATGTCGCCCATCGGAACCTGGTGCGCGCGCCAATAGTCCTCGGACTTCTTGCCGTCGATCTCGGCGGGGCATGTCCAGCCTTTCGGTGTTCGGAACACGATCATGGGCCAGGCTGGGCGTTTTAGATTTCCATGCTCCCGCGCATCCGCCCATATGGCGCGGATCTCGGCAACGGCGGCATCAAGGGTGGCCGCCAGTTCCTTGTGAACGAGTTCAGGGTCGTGCCCTTCGACGAAATAAGGCTTGTAGCCCATGCCCTCGAAGAACTTCTTCAGTTCTTCCTTGGGAATTCTGGCGAGAAAGCACGGGTTTGCAATCTTGTAGCCGTTGAGGTGGAGGATCGGCAGAACGCAACCGTCGCGGGCGGGATTGAGAAATTTGTTGCTTTGCCAGCCCGTCGCAAGCGGCCCGGTTTCGGCTTCTCCGTCACCGACGACGCAGGCGACGATCAGATCCGGGTTATCGAATGCTGCTCCGTAAGCGTGGCTCAGCGCGTAGCCAAGTTCGCCGCCCTCGTGAATGCTGCCAGGGGTTTCTGGGGCAACATGGCTCGGAATCCCACCCGGAAAGCTGAACTGCTTAAAAAGCCGCTGCATGCCTTCCGCATCCTGGCTGATGTTCGGATGGACCTCGGTATAGCTCCCCTCCAGATAGGCATGGGCAACCAGGGAGGGGCCGCCATGACCCGGGCCGATGATGTAGATCATGTTCAGGTCGTCGCGCTTGATAACGCGGTTCAGATGGACATAAAGCATGTTGAGGCCGGGCGAGGTGCCCCAATGGCCGAGCAGGCGTGGCTTTATGTGCTTGCGCTTCAGCGGTTCCCGCAAAAGCGGATTGTCCAAAAGGTATATCTGACCGACTGAAAGGTAATTGGAGGCGCGCCAGTAAGCATCCAGGAGGTGCAGTTCGTGGGATGACAGCACGCCGCCATATGGGTGAGTTTCGCCGGAAACCGTCTTGTTCGAAGCCATCTCAAACTCCTGGTCAAACCTTCATTGTTGAACTCAGAATCTGTAATGCCACTCCCGATGCGTTCGGCTCGGGCACCGTAATATGACATGGTATCAACCTGCCGCCTTTCGGCAGCAGCTGATGTGTCGGGTGATCTAGCGAAGGCGGTAACCGGGGACCGGATTAAGCTTTCGACTGGTCGAAATGGTCGATGACGCCGGTGACCCCTTGTACGCCTTCCGCTACCGTTCGAGCTGCTCTGCGGCATTCCAAACTGTCCACTTTACCCCAGAGATGCACAAGTCCGTCGACCACGGTGACGCTGAGACCTAACCCTTGCAGGCTGGCATTTTCGGCAAGACGGGTCTTAATGCTACGCTGGATACCTTTGTCCCCTCCGACTGTCTTGTCCGTCGGCGCGGCGAGAACTGCGTGAAGTAGGTCTGCCCGGCTGACAATGCCGACCAGCTTGTGCTCACGCATGACGGGAATACGCTTGATGCTACGCTCGTTCATCATCCGCGCCGCCTGAGAGAGTGGAGCATTCTCGTCGATGGTGATGGCGTTGGGGGTCATGACATCACTGACACGCCACGAGTTGCGCCTTACGTAGTCATTGGCGCGTGTCTCCAATGATAGCCCGATGTCTTTGAGAGATGCGCTCGCTGCGGACACGACCTCCGGTCTGCGTATAAGGTCGCCCTCGCTGAGGATGCCGAGCAAGTGCCCCTCATCGTTGATAACGGGAAGACCGCTGACGTGATTGTCCAGCATTACCCTTGCAGCGTGCCTGACGCTGTTTTCGGGCGATACCTTGACGATCGTCGTGGTCATTACATCTTTGATGCGCATGAATTCCAGTCCCTGAAAGACCTGCATACAGTTGTCTGATTGAATTCTGTGCCCCGTGTGCGCGACAATCACATATGCTCGGCAAAAGCTTTGGAACAGCTATTATCAAGGCTGTCCGATCAACACCTGGCAAGGCCTTACCGTGTATGTTCCGGTAACTTACGTGCAGGCGCTGAAAGCAACGAAAGCCTGTCATGGACAGCCCAACTGTGAGCGGAGCAGGCTCTTCGACTAGATCCGATCCGGGCTGTTCCCTGAGCTCTGCTGCTGATCGACCCACGTCCAAGATCCATCGACGTGGAGCTGCAAAACTGCGTCATAAGCAATCGAACCTTCATCGGAATCTGTGAAATTAATGCATGCGATCGACTTTTCGGTCAGGAGTTTGAGGATCTGGTCGAGCATTTCCCGGCCGAAAATGACATTGCCCTTTTCGATGAGTACATATTTGGGCACAGCAGAAAGAACTGCTGCGACTACCAGGAGATGCTGCTCGCGCGGCGACAGTAGCGTCGCCCAATTTTGCTCCCGGTCTAGCCCGTCGCCGAGCAGTCGGCCGAGACCAAGCGTCTTTAGCAGCCCGAAAAGCTGCTCGTCTGACACCTCATGGTGGCGTTCCGGCGATACAAGGATCTGACGTAACGTACCTGGAAGAATATATGGACGCTGTGAAACGAAGCGGATCGAGTTTTTCTTCGGACGAAGGATCTGTCCGTTACCCGCCATGCCGATGCCGGCTGTCGCTCGAAACAAGGCGGGGCCTGCAGTTTCTACGCCTCCTGCAACAAGCAGGTGCATGCCGGCCGGGATGGATATCGTCAGATCTTGCACAAGCGGAGCATCGGTTGAGCCCAGCGTGACGCCTTTGTAGGCAAGTTCTCCCGTTGTCTCCACAAGCTCTGGGCCAGACTCTTCAGGATCGATCTCCTCCATAGCCTCAATTAGCGCGGTGATACGGGTGACAACGGTCGCGAAGGCGGAGATCGAATGTATCTGCCTGACGATGAACGAGAACGCGCCGACAAGCGTTGCGAACGCCGCAGCTGACTGCGTAATCACACCGAATTCCATCTGGCCATTGATGAAGGCCGGGGCGATGATGATGACAGGAACGACTTGGATCATCCAGTTATAGCCGGTGGTAAAGAAGCCGACGTTGCGATTGATGAGGGTGATCTGTCTGAAATTGGCGACGACGTGATCAAACCGATCGATAAGATGCTTGGCATGGAATTGCCCACCGCTTGCGAGCGCAATCGATTCCGCATTTTCCCGCATGTGAATTAGACCAGAGCGGAACGCAGCCTCCGCATCCAGTCGATCGTGATTCAAGCCGATCAACGGTCTACCAATCACGATCGTCATGTAGGATCCCACCGCGGCGTAGACGACTGCGACGATGAACAGTAAAGGGCTGATCAGCCAAAGCACGCTCGAAAAAGTCAAAACGGTCAACAGGCTGTTCAACAGCATCAGGACGAAGGAAAGCGTCGTGATCGTGAATGCGTTGATGTCGTCGGCAATCCTCTGGTCGGGATGCGAGATTTTGCTGCTGACACGATAAAAAGTGCCACCACTCGCATACAGTCCGATCGCGCGATGCGTCAGGAACTCTCTCCAGAGGAGCGCGAGGCGCTCCTCTGCAAAGCGTGCGATCACTGCAACACCGGTCGATGCGGCGAAGACCAGCACGTATATCAGAGCTTGCCTTGAGAATTCGGCAGGTTGCCGCTCGGCAATCGCTGTCATGAAATTCCGGCCGACATAGCTGTTGGCGACGTTTAATGCGCTTATGCCGCAAAACAGGGCAAGGAGTATGAAAAGAAGTATCTTCGCTCTGCGTCCTACGTCGGACCTCAGCAAAGCTCTCACGGAATGAAAAAATCTGAACGCAGCAACCTTGATCGAAGGTTGGCTCTGTGTGTCGTCCTCCACAGCTAGTTCCTCTCAACGGCAAATGTAGCCAGATGAAAGCATAAACTTGGATGGGCCATTACTGTAAGCTCACAGGAGAAGAAAAGGTGTGCTTCAGCAAGAGTACGATCGTGATTTTTGCCATCAGGCAGCAAAAGGTTTGGGCGGTCGTAACCTTGGAAAATGTGCATCTTACCTAATCCGAGCTAAACCATGAAGGACAAGATGAAAGTCCAAAGGCAGACATAGACAAGAAAGCCGAAGCTATAGAGCAGGGTGGTCCGCATGATGTCGGATTCCCGACCGACTTGGCCGACAGCCGCGGCCGCAATGGCGATGGATTGCGGTGAGATCAACTTTGCCATTACCCCGCCACTTGTATTGGCTGCGACCAGAAGAGCCTGATTGGTTCCGATCTGAGAGGCCGTCACTGATTGAAGATGAGCAAAAAGCGTGTTGCTGTTGACGACGGAGCCGGTGATGAACACGCCAAGCCAGCCGATCACCGGCGCAATCAACGGAAAGACCGTTCCGGTACGCGCCAGCCCAAGTCCGATGCTCGATGATGCGCCGGAGAAGTTGGCGATATAGGCGACGGCCATGATGAGCGAGATCATGACCAGAGGGCTCCACAAGTCACGAATGACCAGTTTGAGCTGTTGGATCGATACCGATGGAGACAGCCGCGACGAGCCAAGAGTGGTAAGGATCACGGCCAAAAGGATGGCTGTTCCGGATGCGCTGATCAGAGCGACGTTCCATACTGCCGGCAAGGCACGAACCGCATCCGCGATGGGAGGTAGTTGCTCGACCTGAAGATGCAAAAACGGGATCTGCAGTTTCAGCACTGTGGCAGCCAGGATACCGTTTGACGCAAACAGGCCCTCGAATTGCGGCAGGCTCCATATGAGAATGGTCGCAGTCAGGATGTAAAAGGGGGACCAGGCCTTGATGACCTCCTTAAACGACCAGCGGAGCGAAGAAATCGGTGGAGCGCTGTCCTCACGATAGATCTGCTTCGGCTGCCAGAACTGCATGAACAATGCCAGTGTGCCCATGGAGACCAGAGGGGCGATGATATCGGTCAGTTCCGGCCCGAACAAATAGAGCGTCATGACTTGAAGGCCGCTGAACATCAGCCCGATCAGGAGGAGTACCGGCCATGTTTCCCGTACTCCTCGGTAACCGTCGAGAACGACAACGAGCAACAGAGGCACGAACAGCGTGGAAAGCTGAACTATAGCGATCATCATGACGGATAGATCCCGGAGTTCGACGCCGCCCTGTTGTGCGCCGACCAAGACAGGTATGCCGATCGCGCCGTAAGCGCCGCTGGCAGCATTGGCCAAGAGGCACAACATGGCGGCCTTGAACGGCTTGAAGCCAAGTTCGACAAGCAGCGCAGCGCAGATCGCGATGGGAACACCGAAGCCGGCGGCGCCTTCCAGGAAGGCTCCGAAGCAGAAGGCGATCAAGATCACCTGGATGCGCTGATCGTCCGAAATCGTTGCGATGCTCGCCTGGATGATTTCGAACTTGCCGCTTTTCACCGCCAGCCGATAAAGCCAGACCGCCATCAGCACGATGTAGCCAATCGGCCATAGGCCGGCGAGGATGCCGAATATTGCGGCGGCAAGTATCTTTTCCAACGGCATCTGAAAGACGACGAGAGACACGAGGATCGACAAGGCCAGCGTTGCAATCGCTGCGGTCAAACCCTTCAGCTTGAGAAAGGTCAGCGCGACCAGGAAGAACAGGATCGGAAGCGCGGCAACCAATGCCGAACGATAAAGGCTTCCCGATGGATCATATGTCTGCTGCCACATTGCCTGTTCCCCGGCTCGTTTGATTACGGGTCTGGTCTCGAAAGGAGGGCTCTACGTCGGGAGAACTGCATTCGGGCAATTGGTCCCCTTGGCAAAGCAGTTCAGGTTTTGAAAGGTGACATCCGCGATTTCGCGCAGCGCCTCGTTGGTGAAAAATCCTTGATGCCCTGTCACGAGAACATTCGGAAACGTCATCAGCCGCTGAAAGATATCGTCATCGATGATCTCGGAGGACCGGTCATGAAAGAACAGGGCGCTTTCCTGTTCATAGACATCGATAGCGAGAGCGCCCAACCGACGCGACTTCAGGCCGGCAATCACCGCTCGCGTGTCGATGAGTGCTCCCCGCGATGTATTGATCAGCATCGCGCCCGGCTTCATCAACGCCAGCCTCTCGCTGTTTATCAAGTGCCGATTGTGCTCGAAGAGCGGACAATGGAGCGTGACGATATCGGAGCGTTTCAGCAGGCTCTCCAGCTCCAACATTTCGCCTATTGCCAGAAATTCGGCGGAAGGCGCCGGATCGAAACCAAGGATGTGGCAGCCGAATCCTTTCATGATTTTCGCCACGGCAAGCCCGATCTTGCCGGTGCCGATAATCCCGACCGTCTTGCCGTGAAGCGTCATCCCTAGCAGGCCGTTGAGCGTAAAATTGCCTTCCCGGACGCGATTGTAGGCGCGATGCGTATTCCGGTTTAGGGTCATCATCAAAGCGACTGTATGTTCTGCTACTGCCTCCGGCGCGTAGGCCGGCACGCGCGCGACAAGCAGGCCGAGCTGCTGTGCCATCTCGAGGTCGACATTGTTGAAGCCGGCGCAGCGAAGGAAAATGCCCTTTACGCCAAGCTTGTACAAAGCTTCAATGACCGGGCCGTTTGCGACGTCATTGACAAAGATGCATACCGCATCGCTGCCCTGGGCAAAGGCAACCGTTTCCATGGAAAGGCCGACATCATGAAAGACCAGGTTGAACGGTGCGACTTCGCTCTGATTTGCCTCGTTCAGAAAGCGTTTGTCATAGGCATGGGCACTGAACACTACGATGTTCATTGCATAAACCTCCTATCGTCCTGTTTGGACTAACGCCCTCACGGCCAAGATTTTGGCCATCTAGGTCAGGCCAAAGAGTGGATCGCTGTCCCGACGGAAATCAGAATTGGGTGCTCCGAGCCTACCTGGGACGGGTACAGCAGGTGCTGCCTTGATCTGCACCGCCGAACCGTGACACGACAGGAACTGTTTCGGGACGTATTTTACGGTATCAGACATGCCATGCTTGCCGCGGCCACCGGGCAGGCTGCTGCAAATGATAACCAGGTCGCCATCCTGTATTGGGTCATCGGCGTGAGCTGCCGAGTTTGTTTCCGTGTAAGCTACACCGATCCTCTGCTAGATCGATTGTCTGCGATCTTCTCCCGTCTTATTCTTCCTAACTTGCCGGGGAGATTTTATCTTCCCGAGCACTCAACCTTCTCGGGTAGACATCAGCGGGCTTGAGGGACTTACGGGTCAACCGTGTTGGAACTGTAACTCTACAGGCTTTGGGCAAGACCACTGAGGCCGTTTCGATGCGCAAAATACTCGCTTATCTAATGCTTGCTTCTTTCTTCTCGACATCGGCCTTCGCCGATCCCGCTATCCTGACGGCAAACGTAAACTTCAGAACTGGTCCGGGCACCGGCTTCCAGGCAATGAGTGTCGTCAAGAAGGGTGAGGAGGTCGATATCAAGGAATGCGACGGCCGTGCCGAATGGTGCGCTGTGAGTTATTCTGGATTGAACGGCTTCGTTGCCGGCAAGTACCTCACTCAAACCGGCACAACAACGTCGGCCTGGCCGAAGGTCTTTACGACGGAAAGCGGCGCTGCAATTACTCTGTTTCAGCCGCAGATAACCGAATGGACAGATCTTGCACGGCTGGACGCGCTCATTGCGACAGAACTGCAGGTTTCAAAAGATGCTAGACCGGCCTACGGCATTATCGGGGTTTCTGCGAGAACGATCGCAGACGATGCTACCGGCGATGTCACGCTCACTGACTTGAAATCAACGCGGATCGAGTTCTCGACGCTCGAGCGCAAGCAACTGTCTGATTTATCGCTTGAGGTCGGAAAACTTCTGCCGACCGATCCCATCGTCGTCTCGGAGGATCGGCTAACGGCGAGTCTTGCGAACTACAAGCGACTTTCGAATGTCGCCGACATTAAAGCCGACCCTCCGCCGATATTCATCAGCGAAACGCCAGCAGTTCTTCTACAGACAAACGGCGTGGCCGTGTCCGCGCCAGTGAAGGGCGTACAGGGTTTGTCCTTTGTTGTGAACACCAACTGGGATCTCCTGAAGGTAGACGCAACGAACACCCTCTATCTGCGGAGCGACAAAAACTGGCTCACCTCAAATGCACTGGACAGCGGTTGGGCGGAGGCGAAGACCGTTCCCGATCTCCTTTCTAACCTGCCCGACGATGATAACTGGAAGGACGCAAAAACCGCGCTTCCGCCTGCTCCATTTGCGGAAGGGGCCACCCCAAAGGTGTTTTTCTCAGATAAGCCAGCGGAACTGATAGTCTTCGAGGGAAAACCGACTCTCGAAGCCGTGCCGGGAACGGGCCTTGACTGGGTATCGAACACTACCGGCGCTGTCTTCTATCACAGAGCGCTCAAGGTCTGGTACACCTTGCTGTCCGGCAGGTGGTTTTCGTCGTCGTTGCTTGGCGGCCCTTGGACTTTTGCCACGACTCACCTCCCGAAGGATTTCCTGAACATCCCCGAGGATGCACCCTATGCCGCCGTACGCGCGTCCATTCCTGGGACATCGGAGAGTGCCGAGGCGGCTCAAGGCAAGTATTCCGAAGATGGCGCGTGTGGCGACCGATGGATCGGTGAATGTCGAGGTCGTCTACGGAGGCGAGCCAAAGTTCGAGCCGATCGAAGGCACCTCGATGTTCTATGCTGTCAACGCAAGTGAGCAGGTTATAAAGGTTGCCGAAAAATATTACGTGCTCAAGGATGGAATATGGTTCGTCGGGGACACCCCGGTGGGGCCTTTTTCCGTTGCACGTGCGGTCGACGAACAAATTTATGATATTCCGCCTTCGTCGCCGGTTTACAACGCCACCTATGTGCACATCTACGAAACCGAGGATGACGCTATCTGGTTTGGTTATACGCTCGGTTATCTCGGCACCTATCTTGCGTGGGATACAGTCGTGTGGGGTTCTGGCTGGTATTATCCTCCTTATTGGGACTACGAAGATCCCGATCTGCCCTATTACCCGCCGCCAATAACCTATGGTGTCGGAGCATTCTACAATTCGGCATACGGAGCGTTTGGTCGCTATGGCTACGCCTATGGACCGAACCGCGGTCTTGTTGTCGGTGGCGCATACAATCCGAAAACGGGAACGCATGTCCGGGCCGGTGCCGTGGCAGGGCCGGCAGGCCAGAGGGGGTTCATGGCTGCCTACAATCCGCGGACGGGCAACGCCTTCGTCGCGCGTGGTGGGCAAAATGTCTATAGCTCCTGGGGCAGCGTTTCCGTCAAGCATGGCGGCGAATATGCGCGCGTCAGCGGTGGTTCAATGGGAGGTGCGAGCGGTCTGCGCTGGCGTACGTCGGAAGGTAACAAAGGCTTTGTCGCTGGCGAAAAGGGCGGCGATATCTATGCTGGACGCGACGGCAACGTCTATCGGCGCCAGGACGGTGAGTGGCAAAAGCATCAGCCGGACGGTGGCTGGCAACCGGTGGAGCGCAGGGATCGAACAAATATCAAACGGTCTGAACAGCGTCCGATAGCCAAACGGTCCGAGCAACGTCCAGCAGCTAATCGGCCCCAAGCTACGCAGCGCTCGACCGTTTCGCGGGGCAATCAACAACGGGCTCGCGACCGTGCGCCGGCGCATCTCTCGTCCGATTTCAATGGACGACAAATGGGCAACCGGAATGAACTCAACAGCACCTTTGGTCGACGTGATCCACAATCAGGCGGAAACTTCCATAGCTTCGAGCGCGGCGGTTTCCAAGGCGGTGGCGGTCGCAGCTTTCAAGGTGGCGGCAGCCGAGGTGGTGGAGCAGCGTTTCATGGAGGTGGCGGACGTGGGGGTGGCTTTGGTAGCGGTGGAGGACGCGGCGGTGGAGGTGGACGCGGGAGGTGAACTATTCAATCCAAGACTTCTGCTAGAAACGTAGTAAGGCGATCCAACACGTCACCGGGGCATTGGACACCGAACCGGCCGCGAGTGAATTAGCCTCTCTGATCAGGACAGCGTTCGCACTTTGCTGTTCTGTTAAGAAAGCGGCATCGCACGCGTAGAACGGCTGGGTGTTCAGTTGAACAAGGATGCGTTCGACCGTGGGGCTTGTGAGACAATGTGCGACAGATCGCTTGATCGCTGCGACCCATACTTGCTCTCCTATCGGCGCGGACGAGCAACGCGACGAACGACAGTATGAAAGATGCGAAACGCGTAACCGAGCCACCAGAAATGTTAGTGAGACTCGAGAGGCTTCGCTTCGATAGTGCCGTACTGGGTCGCCGCTGCAGAGAAAGAAATGCAGCGAAAAGCCGGAGGCCGCAGTAAAGCCGAAATACGACCTCCGGTACGCGATACTATTCCTAGATAAGCATCGAGAAGTTAATACTATCTAAAGTTGAGGCTTATTCCGAGTCCTAATGTGACATATTGTCATCAACTGGAGATTGTGCTTATATTTGGGCTCGCCGAAAGGGCACTGTACTCTATGAGAGTACGTAGGGGGGTGCGATGGGTGATGCGAAGCTCGGCAACGAAGGGATAGAACCTCGTGCGGACGAAGTCCTCGCGCAACTGGAACGCATACTAGCGAGCGAAAGCCTGAACCTTCCCGACCGCGCGAAGAGGTTCCTCCAATACGTTGTAATGGAGACCCTAGATGGTCGCTCTCACTATCTGAAGGCTTACACCATTGCGTGCATCGTTTTCGGCAGACGCGATTTCGATGCGCAGGGCGATCCGGCCGTCAGAATTGAAGCGGGCCGCATAAGGCGGGAGCTCGAGCGCTATTACCTAATAGCAGGTGAGGGCGAACCGATCATCATCACCATCCCCAAGGGTGGCTATGTCCCCAGCTTCGAGAGGGGGGCGAGCACTGCATCGGGTTCGTCGGACCAAGGGCCGGCGGTTCCGCTGATCGCCAACCAGACGGCTCCAGATAAACCGCAACCGGAGTCATCGTCCGATCCTTTCTGGTCCACGCCACCTCTGCTCCTGGCTGGCATGTCGGTATTGTTGGGGGCGGTAATCCTAGCCGTCGTTGTTCAGCCGAGCGCAATGAAGAGTTCGCTCCCGGGAATGGACGAGGGTAGGGCGACTATCGCGGTCGGCCGCTTTGAATACCCCGCTGATGACAAGGAACTGGAGGCTATTTCTCAAGGTACGGCCGCCGAGGTCATAGCGAAGCTGGTGAAGTTTAACGAAATCGTTGTTATAGATGGTTCGGCCGACCCTCGTGGCCAAAACCAGTCGGACGCGCGGTACATGTTGGAGGGCGGTCTCCGAAACCACGGTGACAAGATACGGACTAGCGTTCGGTTGCTCCGACAATTTGATCGAGCGGTGGTTTGGGCGACTAACTATGATACTGACCTGAATGTTCAGAGCGCTTTAGACGCAGAAACAGCCGTGGCTCAAAAGGTCGCGACCGCTGTTGCTCAGCCATTTGGTGTTGTTTTCTCATCGGACGCGAGGTCACACAGTGGCGGCTGGGACGCCTATGAGTGCGCCCTGGCATATTATAATTACCGCAGGGCGATGACGGCAGCGACTCTTTCTGCTGCGCAGGATTGCCTCACGTCTCAAACCGCCGAGAATGCAAAAGATGCAACCTCGATGGCATTGCTTTCCCTGACCAATCTCGACCAGCTACGTTTCGCTGCAAAGCTTGGCAAGTCTCCGCCAAAAGACGCCTTGGAAGTCGCTTCGACACTGGCGCATCGAGCTTCCACGATCGATCCGCAGAACGCCCGTGTTCTCCAGGCGCTCATGCTGTCTTATTTCTTCAACAATGACATCTCCGCAGCGCTGGACGCGGGGGCTGCGGCGTACGCGCTCAACCCGAACGATACAGAGGTGACCGGCGAATATGGGCTTCGGCTGTCAATGAGCGGTAGGTGGGAGACGGGATGCGAATTGGTCAGCAAGGCAGTCAACGATGGCGCAGGCCCCAGCGGGTACTATGAGGTCGGAATGGCGCTTTGCGCATTTATGAGGGACGATTTTCAGGCTGCAGAACTCTGGTCGAAGATGTCGGACCTTTCCTACAACCCGATGCATCGTGTGGTGTTGGCGGCGATTCTGGGAGCCTCAGGAAAGACGCTGCAGGCTCGCCGCGAAATAGAGTGGCTGAATGCGAATGCCCCGACCGTGATGCCTGACATAGTCAAGCAGATTCGAGCGAGGCTGGCGAGACCACAGGATCAGGAAAGGGTCTTTGACGGCCTGCGTGCTGCCGGGGCAGAGTTAGCAGAAAATCTGGTCCTTAAATGAACTAAAAATGCCGGTATAAGCATCGGGACCCACTCCGCGTAAGTAACCGTACCGATCCACAAACCATTTCCGAAAACGCTACGGTGGCGCTTGGGAGAAATGGAAGGAAGTTCGGGAATGCAGCGTCGCGGCAAAGCTTTTGTAAAAATAATTGTCGTCAACCTTCTTCTGTAATTGAGATGGAGATGGCACACTTGTTGGTTTCCACGCAGAACTGATGGAGTGGATGCCCCCTCCCGACGGCATCGCGATGTGCCAAAGTGATGTTTGCAACAACGTCACTCAGAGGAGAGAGCATCCATGAATGAAGTTAGCATTGTA
>NZ_JBJDRG010000037.1:0-21360 GCF_044987325.1 Rhizobium sp. ZW T2_16 | reverse complement strand
CCTTCGTCGGCAGCGTGCCGGTCGCGGGTGACCTGTTCGACCTTTTCTTCAAGTCGCATCGCCGAAATCTCGATATCATTCTCGATCATTTCGACTTGCGTCGTGAGGATTTACGATAGGGCGGAGATCGGCGCGGATAAGAACCGTACCGTACCGTACTGATTTATCGATAACCGGCAGTGACAGTGATCAGCAGTTGGTTTAGGACATTTTTCAAAAATGCGGCCTTTTGTGTCTCTGCCGAGGAGCGGGTAGACTATTGGCCTGATCGAGCGAGGAAAGACCTATGCCTGTTTATCGTTCCAGAACCACCACCCATGGCCGCAATATGGCCGGCGCACGCGGCCTTTGGCGCGCCACCGGCATGAAGGACGGCGATTTCGGTAAGCCGATTATTGCCGTGGTCAACTCGTTCACCCAGTTCGTGCCGGGCCACGTGCATCTGAAGGATCTCGGCCAGCTGGTTGCCCGCGAGATCGAAGCCGCCGGCGGCGTCGCCAAGGAATTCAACACGATCGCAGTCGATGACGGCATCGCCATGGGCCATGACGGCATGCTCTATTCGCTGCCGTCGCGCGAAATCATCGCCGACTCGGTCGAATACATGGTCAACGCCCACTGCGCCGATGCCATGGTCTGCATCTCCAATTGCGACAAGATCACCCCCGGCATGCTGAATGCCGCGATGCGCCTCAATATCCCGGCCGTGTTCGTCTCCGGTGGTCCGATGGAAGCCGGCAAGGCGACCGTGCATGGCAAGAAGGTTGCGCTCGATCTCGTTGACGCCATGGTTGCCGCAGCCGATGAGAGCTATACGGACGAGGAAGTCGAGACCATCGAACGCTCCGCCTGTCCCACCTGCGGCTCCTGCTCCGGCATGTTTACCGCCAATTCGATGAACTGCCTGACAGAGGCTCTGGGTCTGTCTCTGCCCGGCAACGGCTCGACACTCGCCACCCATTCCGATCGCAAGCGCCTTTTCGTTGAAGCCGGCCACCTGATCGTCGATCTCGCCCGCCGTTATTACGAGCAGGACGACACGAGCGTCCTGCCGCGCAACATCGCCACCAAGCAGGCTTTCGAGAACGCCATGTCGCTCGATATCGCCATGGGTGGCTCCACCAATACAGTGCTGCATATCCTGGCTGCTGCCTATGAAGGCGGCGTCGATTTCGGCATGGAAGATATCGATGCGCTGTCGCGCAAGGTGCCTTGCCTGTCCAAGGTCGCGCCTGCCAAGCAGGATGTCCACATGGAAGACGTCCACCGCGCCGGCGGCATCATGCGCATTCTCGGCGAACTCGACCGTGGTGGTCTGATCAACCGTGATTGCTTCACGGTCCATGAAGCAACGCTCGGCGATGCCATTGACCGCTGGGATATCACCCGAACGAATTCCGAAACCGTCCGCACCTTCTTCAAGGCCGCTCCCGGCGGCGTGCCGACCCAGGTTGCCTTCTCGCAGTCTTCTCGCTGGGATGAGCTCGACACCGATTCTGAAAAGGGTGTCATCCGCTCTGTCGAAAAGCCGTTTTCCAAGGACGGCGGTCTGGCCGTGCTCTACGGCAATATCGCTCTCGACGGCTGCATCGTCAAAACCGCGGGCGTCGATGAATCGATCCTGAAGTTCTCCGGCCCGGCCCGCGTGTTCGAAAGCCAGGACGCATCCGTCAAGGCCATCCTCTCCAACGAGATCAAGGCCGGCGACGTCGTCGTCATCCGCTACGAAGGCCCCAAGGGCGGCCCCGGCATGCAGGAAATGCTCTACCCGACCAGCTATCTAAAGTCGAAGGGCCTCGGCAAGGCCTGCGCGCTGATCACCGACGGCCGCTTCTCTGGTGGCACCTCGGGCCTCTCGATCGGCCACGCCTCGCCGGAAGCCGCCCAGGGCGGTGCCATCGGTCTCGTGCAGGAAGGGGACCTGATCGAGATCGATATCCCGAACCGGACGATCAACCTCAAGGTCTCCGACGCCGAGCTTTCCGCCCGCCGTCACGAGCAGGACGCACTCGGCTGGAAGCCGGCCGCGCCTCGTAAGCGCAATGTCACGACGGCACTCAAGGCCTACGCCGCATTCGCAGCTTCTGCTGACAAGGGCGCGGTGCGGATACTGCCGGAATAAGAATTGCAGTCTCTCACAAAGAAAGGCCGGCGCATGCGCCGGCTTTTTGCGTTTCGACTGATCTCGAAATTACAGCAGAATGTGATCCACCGGCTTGGGCATGGGCGGCAGGTCCGTATCTCCCAGCATGCTGCGTAGGTCGATTTCGATCACGGTTGAGATGGCGGCAATCGGCAGGTCGTTTGGCAATGTCCCGAACGGCTCTTCCAGCTCATCACCAAGCGCATCGAGCCCGAAGAACGTATAGGCGACGAGACCTGCGGCTAGCGGCGTCGCCGGACCCAGCACATCGGCGAAGCCGAACGGCACCATGAAGCAGAACATGTGCGCCGTTCTATGGATGAGCAGCGTATAGCCGAACGGAACCGGCGTCGTTCTCAATCTTTCGCAGGCGGCGAGCGAGCCACTCAGTCGCGTCATTGTCCGGTCGAACAGCGAAAATTCGACATCGCTCAGCATGCCGTTTCGCTGCAGCTCGATCAGCTGGCGGCCGATAAGGTCGACGATATGGACGGGCGGATGCCTGGAGGCCTTGATCGCGTCGGACATCTCCTTCGGCAGGAGACGTACCGCACTGTTGTTCGGACAGTCGCCGCCGCGCAGGAATTTGACCAGCTCGTCGGCAAGTACGACGGTCAGAAGCAGGATGAGACGCCGTGCCTGACTTGCCTCCGCGCTGCGGGCCTCGAAAAGCTCCGTCTGCCGCGCAAGATCGCGGCTCGCCGCCAGCAGCTCCCCCCAGTTCTTGCGCGCTTCCCACCAGCGCTCGTAACAGGCGCTGTTGCGGAACGAAAGGAAGATCGATAGCGCGATGCCGATCAGCGTAAACGGCGCGCCGGCGACCGAAGGGACGAATTGCGGTGCGAGACGATGCGCGATGACGATAATCGCCGACATCGCGACGACGACGAGCATCTGGGGAAAGATCCGCTGGATGACGGAGCCGCGGTAGATGAAGAAAAGCTGCCCGAGCGTGGGGCGTTCACGAATGATCATGCTGAAATGCCGAATTGGCCGACGCTAATTGTCGATGACGGGAGGGGTGTTTCCGGACGCGGCCGGACCCGGTCATCCGCCGCCCTTGAGACACCCGCGCTCCCGTACGCTCCTTGGGAATCTCGTCCGCGACCAGACGACGCAGCAAGATTAGTCGATTGTCGGCAGCACCGCACCGGTCAAGCTTGGGCATGCGGCAGAAAGCCGCATGACTTCGCTCGATCGGATTGCGGCAGATCATTGCACGCCGAATTAAAGCGGTCGGCTGAGCCCTTCAAAGGCTTGCGTGAGCTGCTTCATGCGCTCTTCATAGGCTGCCATCAGGCAAGCGACATCGCCGCCGCAGGCCTGGCGCTTTTTCAGCCATGCGCTCTGTTCGTCACGAAGTGCGTCTCGGGTTCCCATGGCAAGCAGGCTGGTGAGGATATCGAAAGTCGTGGCCATCTTCACATCCGCGTCGTTGAGCACGCGCGTATCGCAGATCGCCTTTTCATCGGCGGCAAGATCGGTCCGTTCGCAGTCGAAACTCGCAGCAGATGCAGGAATGGGAAGGGTGGGGGCGATGAGAAAGCTCATTACGCCCAAAACAGCCAGTCTCGATTTCATCGTCCATGCTCCTGATCTTGCGCCGGAGACCGGTCAGAAGAACTTCTTCAGGCTCCAGACCATGAAGATGATGCAGGCAAGCCATATGGCAAGGATGAAGGCGAGACCCGACCGACTGACGGGACGCCCCGACCGTTGTTCGGCCGCCAGACGGAACTCCGACATCAGCTCCTGCGGCACAAGCCGGATGGCGATGAGGATGCCGACCGGCACCAGAATGAGATCGTCGAGATAACCGAGAACGGGAATGAAGTCGGGGATAAGGTCGATAGGGGAGAGCGCGTAGGCCGCCACTGCTCCTGCCACCAGTTTGGCGCTCAGCGGCACGCGCGGGTCACGGGCGGCAAGCCACAGGGCGACGATATCGCGCTTGAGGGCCTTTGCCCATGCTTTTGCCTTTTTCAGCATCTTCTTATCTCGGTTGAGGCCGCTACCCTATAGACGAACGAATGCCCGTTTTGTCTGGCAAGGTCACCTTTATTTTCCAGCCTCCGGCGCTAAAACTCGATCCGGAAATTCGCAAAGAGGAATCACATGCCCAACCTGCTCAAGCGTCTCTCGGTCGGTCTTCTCGTCCTAGCCGTGGTTTGTCCCGTAACCGCCTATGCGCAGGACAGCAAAGCGGTCCCCCAGAGCCGTCAGGAGATGCAGCTGTCCTTCGCGCCGCTCGTCAAGCAGACGGCCGGTGCCGTGGTCAATGTCTATGCCGAACGCCTCGTGCAGCGCCCGAACATGATGACAGGCGACCCCTTTTTCGATCAGTTCTTCGGCCAGCGCATGCCGAACAGATCGGAAAAGCAGTCCTCTCTCGGCTCCGGCGTGATCCTCTCGCATAACGGTCTCGTGGTCACCAACAATCACGTCATCCAGGGCGCCGACGACATCAAGATCGCGCTCGCCGATGGCCGCGAGTTCCCTTGCGAGCTGGTGCTCAAGGATGAGAGCGTCGATCTCGCGGTCCTGCGGATCAAGAGTAAGGAGAATTTCCCGGTGCTTGGCATCGCCGATTCCGACCGCACCGAGGTCGGTGATCTGGTTCTGGCGATCGGCAATCCCTTCGGTGTCGGCCAGACCGTCACCAGCGGCATCGTTTCGGCGCTTGCCCGCAATCAGGTGTCGAGCGGTGATTTCGGCTTCTTCATCCAAACGGACGCATCCATCAATCCGGGCAATTCCGGCGGCGCGCTGATGAACATGAATGGCGAGCTGATCGGTATCAATACGGCGATCTTTTCCCGTGGCGGCGGCTCGAATGGTGTCGGTTTCGCAATCCCCGCCAATCTCGTGAAGGCCTTCCTCGTTGCTGCCGAAGAGGGCAAGACAACGTTTGAGCGGCCCTATGTCGGTGCGACCTTCGATGCCGTCACGTCCGATGTCGCCGAAGCACTTGGCCTGAAAGCCGCCCGCGGCGCACTGGTGGTTCGCACCGTCGAAGGTGGCCCGGCGGATAAGGCTGGCCTCAAGCCGGGCGAAGTGATCACTGCCGTCAATGGCGTTGCAGTCGAGCATCCCGATGCCCTCGGTTACCGCCTGACCACGGCCGGTCTCGGCAAAAAGGCGGATCTGACGGTCCAGACAAGTGACGGGCAGCGGGAGATGACGCTGGTGTTGAACACCGCCCCTGAAACCACGCCGCGCGACGAGCGCTTGATGGAGGGCCGCAACCCGTTTTCCGGCCTGCATGTTGCGAACCTATCGCCCAAGCTTGCAACCGAGCTTCACCTGTCGACCGAAAAGACCGGCGTCGTCGTGACCGATGTCACCCGCGGATCGCCTTCTGCACGTCTTGGTTTCCAGCCGAACGACATCATCGTTTCCATCAATGGCAGCACGGTCAACACCACCAAGACGCTCGAAGACATGCTGGATGCTGACCCGAGCTTCTGGCGCGTCGAAATCGAGCGTGGCGGCCAGCGTATCCGGCAATTCTTCCGATGAGCAACGACCTGTTCTCTCCCAGTATTCCAGATGATGTCGCCAGCCGGAGACCGCTGGCCGACAGGTTGCGCCCGACCTCGCTCAGCGAGGTCACCGGCCAGTCACATCTGACGGGAGAGGACGGTGTGCTGCGCCGCATGATCGCATCCGGCACGCTTGGCTCGATGATCTTCTGGGGACCGCCGGGAACGGGAAAGACGACCGTTGCCCGGCTTCTGTCCGGAGAGACGGGCCTCGCCTTCGAGCAGATTTCGGCGATATTTTCGGGCGTCGCCGACTTGAAGAAGGTTTTCGAGATGGCCCGCCTGCGCCGGATGGACGGGCGACAGACGCTTCTCTTCGTCGACGAGATCCATCGGTTCAACCGCGCCCAGCAGGATAGCTTCCTGCCGGTCATTGAGGATGGCACCGTGATCCTTGTCGGCGCGACGACCGAAAATCCGAGCTTCGAACTGAATGCCGCTCTCCTGTCACGTGCCCGCGTCCTGACATTCAGGGCGCATGACGAGGAGAGCCTGGAGGAACTTCTCAAGCGTGCCGAAGATGTGGAGAAAAAGCCGCTACCGCTCGATGACGAAGCACGGGCGACACTCATCCGCATGGCGGATGGCGACGGCCGTGCAGTCTTGACGCTGGCGGAAGAAGTCTGGCGCGCCGCAAGGGTAGGGGAAGTCTTCGATACGGCCGGCCTGACCGAGATCGTCCAGCGCCGCGCTCCGATCTATGACAAGGGGCAGGACGGTCATTACAATCTGATCTCGGCCCTGCATAAAGCCGTTCGCGGCTCCGATCCCGATGCCGCACTCTATTATCTCGCCCGTATGTTCGATGCCGGTGAGGATCCGCTCTATCTCGGTCGACGCCTGGTCAGGATGGCGATCGAGGACATCGGCCTTGCCGATCCGCAGGCGCTCGTCGTCTGCAATGCCGCCAAGGATGCCTACGATTATCTCGGTTCGCCGGAGGGCGAACTGGCGCTCGCCAATGCCTGCGTCTATCTCGCAACCGCTCCGAAATCCAATGCCGTCTATACCGCCTTCAAGTCGGCAATGCGGGCGGCCAGGGAAAACGGCTCGCTTCTGCCGCCCAAACACATCCTCAATGCACCGACCAAGCTGATGAAGCAGGAAGGCTATAGCGACGGCTATCGCTATGACCACGATGAGCCGGATGCCTTTTCCGGCCAGAACTATTTCCCCGAGAAAATGGGCCGCCAGACGTTTTACGACCCGCCGGAGCGTGGTTTCGAGCGTGAGATCCGGAAACGGCTGGAGTGGTGGTCGAAACTGCGCAGGGAACGCGGCGAACCCTGATGTCTTGGCCTAGAGATGCCGTTCTATCCATTGCTCCGCGAGGCTCGCCCAGGACGCATGGGTGCCGGACTTGTCTCTGAGCGCAAAACCGTGAGGGGCCGTCCCGAAGATATGGGCATCCACCTCACGCTTGGCCTGCCGGGCCGATCGGATTAGGTTGAGCACGTGATCCACCGGCACGGATTGATCATGCAACGCATAGGCAAGAAATAGTGGTATATTTGGCATTCCGTGCGGTATCGCCGCTATCCCGATCGGCCAGTCATCGTAAAAGGCCTGTTTCTCGACCGGAGGATAGTCTGGTTTTCCTTCAGGCGATTTGTAATCCCGGTGATTGGCGTTTACCGGTGCATAGGCGATGATCGCACCTTTTGCTGCAAGCGGATGATTTTGGCAGGCCATCACGCCAGCGAGGTGCCCTCCTGACGAAAGGCCGACATGGAAAAGCGACAGATGCGGGCTATTTTTATGCAGATAATCGAGGCAGGAAAGCGAGTCGGTTAGTGCAACATCCTTGGGATGCAGACCTTCCTCGGCTTGGGAGCCCGGCAGGCGATGCGTCACGACATAGGCGTCGATAGAAAGCGAATTCAGCCAAAGTGCGACCTCGACGCCTTCCTTGTCATGCATCAGCTTCAGATATCCGCCGCCGGGATAGATCAATGCCTGCGCTTTCGGCTTCGTGACTTTATAGACATGTAGTTCCAGCCGCCGGACAATCTCATAACTCCGGTCAGGCCACGAGCCGCTCAGCTGGTTAGCCGCCTCGTTTGAGAGGGGAATAACGTTTCCATCCATGCTGGTCTCGATATGTTGCAATTCCGCCAAAGCTGTATCCTCCCATGCAGCATGCTCATCACGACCTGGTGAGAGCAGGCCGCATGGTGTTCACAGAACGCATGGCGATCAAGATGATGAGATTACGCATCTTGACGCATCATGCGCCCACGCGTCCGTATAATTTGATCACGAAACCTGCTATTGTGGGCTTTGCATCGCTGGAGCGGGAATAAGTTTGACAGAAGATTCCGCCAATCCATGGTGGCCTTCGGTATCGACGATCAAGTGCCAGTGCCCATTTTCTGGGATGACCAGCCGAACCGGCGATTTGCGCGCAATGCCGCCGGCATATTTGAAATCGAGTCGTTCTGTAAATCGCTGATAGTTCACCGCATTCATGAGGCGAATATTGTTTACCGCACTCAATGTCACCTCGATCGCGGTGCCCGCGCGCTGTGATTTGAGATCGTAATGGGTAAAACGGAAATTTGGTCCCGTCATGTAAGTCTCTTTGCTACCCCGTCCAGGTTTGCGCAACTTTAGCGGCTGTCGGGTTAAGGATTGGTGGAACCTAACCCTTGCTGGTGGGTTATATTGGTGAATGGCGAAGCTGAGAGCGATCGATGCAGTTGCCAGAGGAATAAAGCCGGTGGTGCCCGTCCCCTGTGCCGCCCGACAATAAAAATGAGACATATAATTAGAACCTCGCCGCGTCCCCTCGGCGAGGTTTCTTTTGCGCTGAGTTATCTCCGATTTTCGACATTGAGCTGTTGAGCGAGTGTCAATATTGTGTCGCAGATTGGTGTCGGGACATTCGCAAGCTTTCCAAGTTCGACCACCATCCCGTTGAGCGGAATGATTTCCAGCGCCTTGCCGGCAATCAGGTCCTGAAGCATGGACGTCTTGACCGGGCCAAAGCCGTTGGCGCTAGCAAACTGTTCGTCTGCTGATCGTTGGAACCGGCAACCGAGCGCGATACCGACCGCCTGCACCTCGTTCATGATCTTGCGAACCATCTGCGCCAATTCTGGATTGGCCATCAGGTCGACCATCAGTGTCCGCGTCAACGCGCTGATCGGATTGAACGCGGCATTGCCCCTAAGCTTGGACCAGATCTCGTCGCGGATGCGCGCAGTCGGTCGGATATCGAGACCGGCCTGACCGAGCAGGTCTGCAACGGCCTGCAAGTCGGCGGAGAGATTGCCGTTTGGTTCTCCGAGGAAGAAATGGCCCTTGCCGTTGAGCTTGGTACGGCCGGGCTGGATCACTTCGGCGCCTTGGTAGGCCACGCAACCAATGACGCGCTTGGGATTGATCAGCGTCCACAATTTGCCGTCCGGATCAAGTTGCGGCAATTGTCGTTCTGCAAATCCGCTTGTCTCATCCTGATGGAAGTACCACCACGGTATACCATTGAGGATCATCATCACCCGCGTTTGGGGGTGAAGCAGAGATGCGATGCCGTCGGCTGCTGCTGAAAGCTGATGCCCCTTCAGGCCGGTGATCACGAGATCCTGCGGTGGAAGGCTTGAAGGATCGTCAGTTGCCGTAACTCGTGCTGAAATCGCAGGAAAAGCCTCGTTGTCATATATGACACTCAAGCCCTGTTCTTGAATTGCGGCGAGTTGTGCCCCTCGGGCAATGACGGAAACGTCCACCTTCCCTTCAAGGGCATGCGCGATATTTGCCGCAAACGCCCCTCCAAGTGCGCCTGCGCCATAAATGCAAATTGTCTTTATGCTCATCGTCCCTCGCTGCATTCCAATTGTCTGAGGCAGGGTAGAGCAGCGAGGGCCGCAAGGTGAAGGAGTTTTTGTAATAATTCAATTTCTGCGTAGCGCCGCAGGTCAGTGAGGTCGAAGGATTGGCAAGAGTTCGTTTCGCCTCAACTCATCTATCGCGACCACAGCTTCGTCGAGAGGCCATCCTGCATCGAGTGCCGCGGAAAGCATCTTGAGCTCGGCCTCCTGCTCAAGGGCCAGAAACAACGGCTCAAGAGCCTCCTGGACCGTGAGAACATGGTCTTTCGGCGAGGCGACGGATTGGCGTGCGTCGTTCGGCATGGATGCAGTTCTCCTCTCTTTTTTGCGCGAATCCCTGTCAATTTCCCGGGAACGGAAAAAGTTCCCGTCGAAACCTCTTTTATTTTTGAACTAGTGCTGGCCGGTGGAGAATTCGCCTCTTGAAGCGTTTCTGTAATGGCTGGTCGAGCCAAATCGTCACGCACCATGAAATGGCGACGATCAAGGTGACGAGAGCAATGCCCGAAAATGGCATCATTTCGGGGTTGGCGATACCGGGAGCGATAACATGCGCCCAGTCAAGCAATGGAGTATGCAGCACATAGACGGCATAGGAGGCGACCCCGAGAAAATTCGCGACGGATGAGGTCCTCGGGCCGGGCACGATCGCACTCGCCCAGTAGAGTAGTATCGGCCAGACGAAGAAAACGACAAGCAGGTCGAAGATCCATCGCCAGTCCCGTGGAGTCGGGAACGCGAGTACAAGCATCAGTATCCCAAGGCAAAGGAGTGCGTGTACCGGTCGCATCACGGGCATCTTGCGACGGTAGCGATAGATCAGCATCCCCATGGAGAATGAAAAGAAGACGCGAGCCATACCTGCATACATTTCATGCCAGCGGAAACCGGCATGCAGACGCTCGAATTGCAGGGCGGCCACCACCAGAAGTATAGCGCTTATTGCGAGCACGATGCCAATCTGGATCAGCGTAGCCCGCGCCCCCCGCAGAGCATAGGCCATGTTTGCAACAAGTTCGTTGAACAGCGACCATGCCGGATGGACCAGGAAAAGCGCCGCGTTGAACGAGATGGTGACAGGCGAGGGAAGGAAGAAAAGCCCGGTTGCGAAAGCAAGCAGAAGTTCGTTCGGGATCACATGTTCGTCTGCCATGACCGGAAGGCCCGCAAGATACATATGAATGTAGTACGCCGTAACCAGCGCCAGCGCGATCGCATAAAGGGGATAAAGTCTCAGTAGCCGGGCTTTCATGAATTGTAGCGGTGAAATCCGCCCTTCTGAAAGCGAAGCGCCGTAGGCATGGGCAAGCACAAAGCCACTTAAGGCGAAAAATAGATCGACCCCCAGATAGCTGGAGGGTAAGGCGTCTCCCAGCAGATCCTCGGCATGACGCTGGATGATGAATATCGCAGCAATGCCCCTCAACCCGTCGAGGAGGACAAAACGGTCTCTGGCTGATCGTTTTCCTGTTTCCATAATACCCCGAGGGTTGCTGTCTGGCGGACTCGATAGGATTCCGAACAAGATAGTATCCAACGTTGCGCCGGCCAGATCTTCCGCTGATTTGGCTTCTGGAATTTGTCTAGGCTGACAATGAATTGTCAGACGAAATGCGGCCCTCAACCCCCTCGCGATGTCGTGAATGCCCGGTGCAAGCCTTTCTGTGGTGACACCGGTCGCAGTTAATGGAGTGTTTATAAATTCGTGAAATTAGAAGGCAATCGGTGCGGGATCGCACATGCGGCCGGGGGTAGGGCAAATCCGCATGAGTGACCCGAGGCTTAAGAGCTGGATGTATCGCCTGCCCATCCACCAGACGCAGGCTGTGTATGGAGTAAATCTATTATGAACAACAAGCCCTTCGCGCTGGCTCTTGCCGCCGTTTTCGTTTCCGGCTCTGTAATGTCGGTATCTGCTGCTGACCTGACCAGCTCCTATGAGCCGCCCGCTTACAACGAGCCTTCTGGCCCGTCCTCCGACTGGAGTGGCGCTTACGTTGGTCTGAATGCCGGTACCGCTTCCGACAAGCTGAACCCGTTCTCGAGTTCCTCTGAATTCACGGGCGGCATTCATGGCGGTTACAACACCGAAATCAATGGTGTTGTGGTTGGTGGTGAAGCCGAGCTCTCCCATCTCGGTGATGCGGAAGTTGGTGTGCGCGGCGGTACGCTGAAGGAACGTTACCGCGTCGCAGCCAAGGGTAAGGTTGGTGCACCGCTTGGCAATACGCTGGTTTACGGTACCGCCGGTGTGGCAATGACCAGCCTGCGTGACAACGGTGCGACTGAAGGCCCGGATGGCTGGAAGCCTGGCTGGCTGGTCGGCGCAGGTGTCGAGCAGAAGATCACCGGCAATCTCTCGGGTCGGGTCGAATACAACTATACCCAGACCAACGATGTACGCAGCTTCCGTGCTGGCACGACTTCCGAGAAGGATATCGGCGACCACACGATCAAGGCCGGCGTAAACTACCGGTTCTAAAAATATCGAGCTTCAAGGCTCGCGAATGAAATGACGATGGCGTCGCATACCTTAGGGTCTGCGGCGCCATTTTCGTTTGTCTTGAACGAAATGTGTGGGCTACGGGCGTCGGCTGCATGAATAAGCGGTGGGCTGCTGCTGGAGCCGATAATCAGGCGATCCGCAATAATTAAGTTTTCTGATTACAGAAATTATACTTGAGTATAGATTCATAAATTTATGTTTTTTTCCGTTTTAATTATGAGGAATCACCAATAAATCGAATTGTTTTTGACGTTTGTCACTGTTTTTCAAGTGTTTGTACTTGGTTATTTTCGATGCATTAATTCATCTGGGATCTTCTGTCGACACTGCAGGTGAGCCTGCTTGAGCCGTCGCATGATGCGCGCACCCAATCCTCAGTCATTTCTGTGACGCCGCTGCACATTCAGTTGCGGTTATGGCGCATTTCCGACCCTGTCGATTTCATAGGTACTATTACGATGTTGAAGCATATACGCATCAGAACCAAGATCCTTCTGTCCATCGGCGTATTGGCGCTTATCTCTCTCTGCGGAGTGTCCTATCTCACTTACAAGTTCGATGAAGCCAGTCTCGCCTATAACGAATTTCTAAATACCGAAGCGAAGGCTGCCCTGTTGTCGGCAAGAGCAAGCTCCGGCGTCAACGGTGCCGCCGTTCGCCTGGGCCGCCTTTTGCTGTTTTCGCCCGATGTGCCGCAATTCGAAACGGCACAGAAGGAATTTAATTCCCTTCTTGATATCGCCGTCGGCCGCATGCAGGAGCTTTCGGTACTTGTTCCGAGCACCAAACAGGCGATGGACAACCTTATGGTCGACATCAGCGGCGTGCGGGAGCTTCTTGCTGATATCGTGAAGCTGCGCAATGATGGGCAATATCCGGCTGCCGTGGCTCGGATGGGGGCGCTTGAAGGTCTGACAACGCGGATCTCCAAGCAGTTCAACGACAGCAATAGCGCCTTGCAGGCGGTGCAGACCGCCGGCACGGATCGTCTGGCGGCACTCGTGCACAAAACAATCGTGACCAACATGGCCGCTATGGTCATCAGCATTGTTCTCGTTCTTGTCCTTGCTGCATATTTTGTCCAACAAGGAATAACCAAGCCGATGAATGGCTTGCGCGCGCAGATGCAGCAATTGGCACGCGGAGAGACATCCGGAGAGATCGTCGGTCGCGATCGACGTGACGAGATTGGGGAAATGGCGGCTACAGTCGCGATCTTCCGGGAAAATGCGATTGAGCGTGCTCGTCTGGAAGAACAGACGGAAGCTACCAGGAGCAACGCCGAAAGCGAGAGAGCGCGTCAGGAAATCGAGAAAGCCTCGGAGGCCCGCAACGTCCAGTTCGCGCTTCAGTCGCTTGGCAATGGCTTGAAGCGGCTGGCCGCTGGTGATCTGGTGACAAGTATCGATACGCCGTTTGTGGCTGATCTCGATGTTGTTCGCGAGGATTTCAACGACTCGCTGAGCAGGGTTCGCGAGGCGATGCAATCCGTTGGTTTCAATGCGAAGGCAATTACCGCCAGTGCCAACGAGCTTCTTGCTTCGGCCGACGATATGTCCAGTCGCACGGAGCAGCAGGCTGCTTCTGTCGAAGAGACGGCCGCAGCGCTTGAGGAGATCACCACCACCGTCAAGGACGCGGCGAGCCGTGCCGAAGAAGCCAGCCAGCTTGTTGCCCGTACGCGTGCAGGGGCGGAGAAATCCGGCGAGATCGTTCGGGACACAGTGAATGCGATGCATCAGATCGAGCGTTCCTCGTCTGAAATCAGCAACATCATAGGTGTGATAGACGATATCGCCTTCCAGACGAACCTTCTGGCGTTGAATGCCGGGGTCGAGGCCGCACGCGCGGGTGATGCGGGCAAGGGCTTCGCCGTCGTGGCTCAGGAAGTCCGCGAGCTGGCCCAGCGTTCAGCCGCTGCCGCCAAGGAAATCAAGACGCTGATCAATACCTCCGGCAGCCATGTCGAGCAGGGCGTCAATCTGGTCGGCGAGACCGGGAAGGCACTTGATGCAATCGTGGCCGAGGTCCATGAGATAAATCGGCATGTTCAAGCGATCGCAGAGGCGTCACGCGAACAGTCGCTTGGCCTTCAGGAAATCAGCACGGCCGTCAATACGATCGATCAGGGAACGCAGCAGAATGCGGCAATGGTTGAGCAATCGACCGCTGCCAGCCATAGTCTTGCAAAGGATGCCGAGGCGCTGATGACGTTGCTTGGCCAGTTCCAGGTCGGCAGCGAAAGTCCGCAATCTTTCCGTTCCGCCGAGCGGCCTGCTTTCGATCGGCAGGCCTCGCGTGTATCCGCACCGGTGCGCGTCGCCGAGCAGGATGAACGGCCTCGCTTGTCTCCTGCTCGTTCCCTGGGGCGAAAACTCGCCTCCGCATTCGGTGGTGGTTCGGCATCAGCCGCTGCGGTAAAAGAGTCGGAATGGACTGAGTTCTGAGGCTTCTCTAACTCAAGCCATCCATGAGTTGCAGCCAAATCTGAACGGGCCTTCGAACCTTTGTGGCGAAGGCCCGTAATCATTTTACGGATTGATCACGTCAGGTGGGATTGCACTTCATTCCATTGCGTCGGGCATTGTCGACACAGTCACTCCTGTTGACGTAGCTCTCTGCCGAAGCGCCTACGATGCGGCCATTTGATGCCGTGCGGCGCCAGCGCCACTGGCTGCCACTCTGATAGATTTCCCAATTATCCCCATTGCTGTCCTTGCAATTCGGCATGTCGTCCTCCCGAGTGTTACAGCGAGAACGCTAGGCGATTCGGCAGGACCGCTCCACGAAGCGGATGCAGCCGCCAGGTGTATCTATGTGCGGATCCGGTTGTGCTTGTGGCTGACTTCCGCTGGCTCCGTTAGCCGCCGGACCAGAATCGGTCGTGATCGAATTCTTCTGCGATCGAAAGCGGCAACGGCGTTGTGCTCTCCGGTTTTGCCGTCAGGTCCGTCAATGTTCTGCCGATGACGACCGGCGCGGCCATGCCGACATTCTCGGCAGGGGCAGCGAGCGCCCATGACAAAAGCGTGTCTTCGCCATCGAATTCGTCCTCGACATCGAGATCTGGTCCCGAGATCGGCAGCAAGGCGATCGAGCCTTCCGGTGCTCGCAGCAATTTCATCCCGTCTGGTGCAGCAAGTGCCGCAAGGGCGCTGAAGGCCGGCGTGCTTGCAGGCGCCGAAGCCGCTACCGGTCGTGCCGCAATGATGGGCGCGAGGCTCGGTGTCGGCGCAAGCGATGCGGTCTGCACGGGATCGACATCGACAGCCTTCGACGGCCGCAGGATCGGCAGCGGGGCGGAGAGAGCTGCAAGATCGGCAAATTCTGGATCGCTCTTGCGGCTCGCTGCCTTGGCGATAGCCGTTGGGCTAGTCTGTTCCGCAAGTGCTTCCGCCGCACGGCTCTTCGGTGTCGGCAGCATCGCGGTCAAGAGGCCGCTGCCACCACGTTTTGCGCTGCCGGTATCCTCGTCATCATCCGGTGCCGTGCTGGCGATCTGGATCGATTGCGATCCGACGCGGCGCTTGTAGTCGGCCACCGCCTGATCATAACCTGGGAGCGGTCGTCCATCTGCCGGCACATGCATCGTCCTGCCGTTCGGAAAAACACCCACCAGTTCCTTGCGCGACATGCGCGGCCAGGCGCGTACACTGCCGACATCGAGATGCACGAAGGGTGAACCGGAGGTCGGGTAAAAGCCGACACCGCCAACCTGCGCTTGCATGGCAAGCCGGCGCAGCGTCGAGATTTTTACGCCCGGAATATAGAAATCCATCGCCTTGCCCAGCATGTGCTGGCTTTTCTTGGCAACGCCGGTACTGCGCGAGCGACCGCGCAGCATGCTGTTGGTGGCCGGCGAGCGATAGGCGGAAACGACATGGATATAGTCGGTGGCGCCGCTGCGCTGGTAAACTTCCCAGACGAGATCGAGAAGGCGCGGGTCCATCCGCGTCGACTGGTTGCGACGCCAGTCGCGCAACAGCCGGTTGGCCTGCGCAAGGCCCTTCTGGTCAAACCTGCCATTGCGCTTGTAGGTAATCGCTGCCCGCTCGCCCGTATGGGTGAAGTGCAGCTTCAGCGTCCGGTCTTCCGCAAACGCCATCGCGGCAGTTCCAGCACATGCGGAAAGCGCGAGAACCACGGCGCAGGAGGCCTTGGCGATTGTCAATGCCGTATCGGCGGCATGGCCAAGAAGCGTGCGGATAGCACTCTTGATGGGAGCATTCGACAGGGGCTGGAACACGACACAACTCGCTTTACGCCAAGATCACCACACCGGGACAAAAGGATGAGAACCCGGCAACGAAGCCCTGATTATGGTCAATGAAATGCTAATAGGAGGTTGACGAAATATTAGCCGTGCCGATCCGACACGCTTTCGTGAAGGCACGGGCAGCTTTTGCACCAATTTTTTGGCCGGTCCGGCTTGTCTGAGCCACCGACATGATGCCGGCAGAGGCTTGTGGATTTTCCCGCTGAAGTCGTGCAGGTTGCGCAGATGAGTGGCCGTGGCTCGCTGGATCTCATGACCTCGCGCGCTATTTGCCTTGATGGCGACAGATGGGGTGTTTCGAACAGTTGGGCGGGCGAATATTGCGATTTGTTTTGCGGTTTATGGGATCCCTGAGCGCAACGGGCGTGCTGCTCGCACTTCTCTTCTTTGCAGCCTCCCTCACGCCAAGCCTCATGCCACGGTCCTGGCTCATCCAGGGTGTCTTGTCCGGTGCCTGCGCTGCGATCGGTTATGCGTTCGGGGTCTTCATCGGCTGGCTCTGGCGTTATCTGGAACTTCCATGGTTTTCTAAACAAGCGGCGCCTTTGAGGGCAACCACGCTTCTCTTCGCCATCATCGTATCGGTCGTGTTCCTCTGGCACGCGGTCGAATGGCAGAATTCGATCCGCACGCTCTGGCAGATGCACCCGCAGCAAAGCGCAGATCCGTTTCGTCTGGCAGGGATAGCCGCGATTACGTTCGCCGTGCTTCTGGCACTCGGCTGGCTGTTCCAGCTCGCCGCAAGCCGGTTTTCCCACTGGCTCGACGCGATCATGCCGCGCCGCGTTTCCAATGTTCTCGGGTTAACACTGGCGATCGTGATGTTCTGGTCGATCGGGCAGGGCCTTCTTGTCCGATGGGCGCTCGATGCGACCGACGCCTCGTTCCAGAAGGCCGATTCGCTGATCGAGCCGGACGAGACGCCACCGACAAGCCCGGCCATGACCGGCGGGCCGGGCTCGCTGGTCGGCTGGGATACGCTCGGCCGGCAGGGCAGAGTCTTCGTCTCGACCGGCCCGAAAGCCGAATCCATCGGCAAGTTTTGGCAGAAGCCGGCGCTCGATCCTGTACGCGTCTATGCCGGGCTGAACAGCGCGGAGACAGTCGAGGAGCGTGCGGCTCTGGCTCTCAAGGAACTGGAGCGGCAGGGCGGGTTCGAGCGTTCGCTGCTGGTGGTTGTCGTGCCCACGGGTACCGGCTGGGTCGACCCGGCCGCCATGGATACGCTGGAATATCTGCATGATGGCGATATTGCGAGCGTCGCCCTGCAATATTCCTATCTCTCGAGCTGGCTTTCCCTGCTGGTCGAACCGGAAAACGGACAGGATGCGGCGCGTGCGCTGTTTCAGGCGGTCTATGACCACTGGAAAACTCTGCCGAAGGATCGGCGGCCACGGCTCTACCTGCATGGCCTGAGCCTCGGCGCGCTGAATTCGCAACTCTCCACCGACATCTATGATGTCGTGGCCGATCCGTTCCAGGGCGCCCTGTGGAGCGGTCCGCCTTTCCGCAGCGCCAGATGGAATGCGATCACCGCGATGCGCGAAAAGGGCTCTCCCGCCTGGCTGCCGAAATTTCGCGACGGATCGGTCGTGCGCTTCGCCAACCAGGTGGAGACGGCCTCCGGAGACTTTGCGCCCTGGGGGCCGATCCGGATGATCTATCTGCAATATGCAAGCGATCCGGTCACCTTTTTCGATCCGTCCTCCTTCTTTCGCGAGCCCGCCTGGCTGAGAGGCCCACGCGGACCGGATGTATCGCAAAGCTTCACCTGGATTCCGGTCGTCACCGGCCTGCAGCTTGCCGTAGACATGGCGATCGCCACCAGCTCGCCGATCGGCCACGGCCATGTCTACGCGCCCGAGCACTATATTGATGCCTGGATTTCGCTGACCGATCCTGCCGTGTCACCGCAAGACGTCCCCCGCCTCAAGCAGCATTTCCAATCCATGGGAAACTGAGATTTCCTGCGCCCGGGCGACAGAGGTTCGAGATTGGAAACACAGCGTCCATCATATGGCGGTCGGCGGGCGGTTCACACTCCGGTGAAAAGCACCTGATTCAACAGGATATTGTTTTTGCTGTGTTAAAATGAATTTCCTGCAATGATCTGCCTCAATGAACTATCCGCCCGCCGCTCCATTCTGGCCGGTAACGGTTTCGTTGGTTGCGCCCAAACCCTTGCCTTGGATCGCCAGCCGGTCGATATCCGCGTGGTAGTTTTTCCATTGATCAACTGGAAGTGACAGACATGACCAAGCGAATTTTTGCCTCCCCCGGCCGTTATATTCAGGGAAGCGGCGTCATTGCCGAACTCGGCGATTATCTTTCCGAAATGGGCACCAAGGCTCTTCTCGTATCCGACGATATCGTCTGGGGCCTGATCGGCACGAAGGTCGAGGCGGCAGTCTCCGGCAAGGTCGAATTTTCCCGCGAAAAGTTCTCAGGCGAAGCCTCCACCAATGAGATCAACCGTCTCGTCGACGTGGCGAAGAAAAACGGCACCAACCTCGTCGTCGGTATCGGCGGTGGCAAGACGCTGGATACGGTGAAAGCCGTGGCCGACGAGCTGAAAAGCCCCGTCATCATCGTCCCCACCATCGCCTCGACGGACGCGCCCTGCAGCGCGCTCTCGGTCATCTATTCCGATGACGGCGTGTTCGAGAAATACCGTTTTTATGCCAAGAACCCGGATCTGGTTCTGGTCGATACCTGGATCTGCGCCCAGGCGCCGGTTCGCCTCTTCGCATCGGGCATCGCCGATGGTCTCGCAACCTACGTCGAGGCGCTCGCCGTCCAGCGCTCCAATTCCAAAACCATGGTCGGCGGTTCCGCCACCATCGCCGGCATGGCAATTGCCGAAGCCTGCGAAAAGACGCTGCTGACCTACGGCCTCAGCGCCTATCAGGCGGTGGAAAAGAAGCTGGTAACGCCGGCCGTCGAAGCGGTCGTCGAAGCCTCAACGCTTCTCTCCGGCCTTGGTTTCGAGAATGGCGGTCTGGCTGCCGCCCACGCCATCCATAACGGCTTTACGGCGCTCAATGGTGATATTCATCACCTCACCCACGGCGAAAAGGTCGCCTACGGCACGCTCGCCCACATGATCCTCGAACAACGCCCCGACGACGAGATCGCCGGCTATATCGACTTCTACCGCTCGATAAAAATGCCGGTGACGCTGGCCGAACTGCACCTGGAAGGCGTGTCCCGCGAAGACCTGATCAAGGTCGGCCAGCTTGCCAACAGCAAGGACGACACGCTGCAGAACCTGCGTGCCGACTTCACGGCTGAGGAAGTGGCGGATGCGATCTTTGCGGTGGACGCGCTGGCGAAGGTTGTTTGATAGATAAATGCGTCGGGCATCTTCTGGTGCCCGGCTTCTCCTGCCGCAGCGCGACCTGCTGGCGCTTTCGTGAACGGGCGGATGGACGACTAAGCCACCAGCGCCTTGGCCGTCCCTTCAGGATCGACGGCGATCACCTTGAGATAGGCGCGCGCCGGCTGATCCGGCTCCGAACGCCCCTGTTCCCAATCCAGCAATGTGCCGAGCGGGATCCTGTAGCGCGCCGAAAACTCTTCCTGCGTCAGACCAAGCGCCCGACGAATGACCTTCACCCGCGGCATGCGGGGAGCCGTGCGAAGCTGCTCCTCGGTCATCGGCGGATTGTCGGCATCGGCCAACGCATTGTCTTCCGCTTCCTCGTCGGTCATGGCGTCGAGGTGAGACCAGTCGGTTTTGTTGTCTCTCTCAGTGGGCATTGTCGTATTCCCGTCGTTCGGCGCGGGTCGATTTTCGCGCGGAGATAAGGCGAATTGCCTCTTCGCGCTCGGTATAGATCACTGTCAGAAACCGGCCGTTGCCAAGCCCGACAATACGTCGCCGGATTTCACCGTAATCCATTGATCGTTCCTCTAGGTCGAGGGCGAATGGATCGTTGAAAACGGCCGAAGCATCAGCAAAGGTGATTCCGTGCTTCGCGAAGTTGGTCGCAGCCTTTAGTTCATCCCATTCGAAATTTATCATGGGTGACTACGGGGTTCCAGTAGGTTGTGTGTTGAAGCTATCGGTTGCTAATCATAGTCCTACAACTCGGTTCCAATCCCCGATATACATATACAATCTTTGAAACTCGCTGGGCAGAAGCATTCGGTTGTGAGCTATGAAGTTTCGCACTTTTTCCATCTCATCCATTCTTTGTTTAAGCCAGTGTTGAGATGGAAGGATGGGGAAATATTCCCATTTGTTGATGATAATTTGCGCGAGATGACCAAAATCTACAAAGCCCAGCAGATCTGTATTCTCTCCTTCAAGCCAAGAGTCTTGGATGGCTGTCTCACACCGAGATTCTGCATGGGATTTTATCTTAGGCGGTAGTTTCTCGATCCAGTCTAAGCCGTCTTTCTCTGAAAGAGTATCGCGAATGAAATCCCGCACCGAATTTTCGAAGCAAAACAAAACGGCATAAAGTCTCGCCATTTCGAGCGCTTGATTTCGGAGAGAAACATTAAATGGCGATAGAGCGGCCGCGAGCAATTTCTCTTCAACGTCGCTCTGATCTGCTCCAACTTGAATCCCTGCTGACTGGAAATTAGAAGCCTCCGCTTCAAACATTAGCCCTCGGAAGAGAAAATCTCTTAGTTCTTTAGTGGTCATAGAGATGCTCTCTCAATGACTTGAAAATGGCGTTGTAAACTTCGACGTCCTTTGTTGCCGGTAAGTGAATCTGGATGTTGTAGTGAAGGCCAGGTGGGGCTTTGGGGCTTCCATGGTGAATCGGGGGCGTCGTTCGATCTTCCGTAACCGCAACTGGTTGCGGAGCCGCTTCGCGTTTGTCGATCGTGCCATCTTTGAAATCAGCTAGCTCACATAAGGCCAAGAAAGTCTTTGTCATCAAGCTGGCGACGTTGTCTGTTGTATTGTGATAGCTTTTAAATTGATCGTGTCCCATGGAATGGTGTAGCTCGGTTGATCATCGAGCTTTCCGGCCAAGGCCGGGAATGGGTCAACTTGCGGCTGGCAAGCTGATAAGCTGATCATCGCTCATTGTGGCGATGGTTTCCAG
>NZ_JBJDRG010000036.1:0-21755 GCF_044987325.1 Rhizobium sp. ZW T2_16 | reverse complement strand
AGCACATCCTGCTTGCTCGTCAGGTTGGCGTTCCGGCTCTGGTCGTGTTCCTCAACAAGGTCGACCAGGTTGACGACGAAGAACTGCTCGAGCTCGTCGAGCTCGAAGTTCGCGAACTGCTGTCGTCTTACGACTTCCCGGGTGACGACGTTCCGGTCATCAAGGGTTCTGCTCTTGCTGCTCTTGAAGATTCGAACAAGAAGATCGGCGAAGACGCCGTTCGCGAACTGATGGCAGCGGTTGACGCCTACATCCCGACGCCTGAGCGTCCGATCGACCAGCCGTTCCTGATGCCGATCGAAGACGTGTTCTCGATTTCGGGTCGTGGTACGGTTGTGACCGGTCGCGTCGAGCGCGGCATCGTCAAGGTTGGTGAAGAAGTCGAAATCGTCGGCATCCGCGCCACCTCGAAGACGACGGTTACCGGCGTTGAAATGTTCCGCAAGCTGCTCGATCAGGGTCAGGCCGGCGACAACATCGGCGCACTGGTTCGCGGCGTTGACCGTAACGGCGTTGAGCGTGGCCAGATTCTGTGCAAGCCGGGCTCTGTCAAGCCGCACAAGAAGTTCATGGCTGAAGCCTACATCCTGACGAAGGAAGAAGGCGGCCGTCATACGCCGTTCTTCACCAACTACCGTCCGCAGTTCTACTTCCGCACGACGGACGTGACCGGTATCGTTTCTCTGCCGGAAGGCACGGAAATGGTTATGCCTGGCGACAACGTCACGGTTGCTGTTGAACTGATCGTTCCGATCGCGATGGAAGAAAAGCTGCGCTTCGCTATCCGCGAAGGCGGCCGTACCGTCGGCGCAGGCATCGTCGCCTCGATCATCGAGTAATCGATAATCACCTGAATTGAGAAAGGCCTCGCTGGAAACAGCGAGGCCTTTTTTTCGTTCGGTATTGTAGACGTTGAAAAGCGTTCATCCCGAAACGCGATATGTGCACGCCGGGCGCGGATAAAAGGTATTGAAAAGCTAGCGGGGCTGCTCCGGAAAAAGCTCTCGCTCGTAACGGAAAACGCCCCGGTCTCTCTGTTTGCGCAGGCTCTCCGGCAGCCTCTCGTCGGGCTCAAGCAGCCGCGAAGCGACATTGTCCGCTCCCGTGTTGAGCGCATCGCGCCCGATAAAGCCGCCGCGAACCTGCGTGGTGGCGGATAGCGCGCGCATGAAGGCGTCGAACAGATCCGGATCGGGCAGGGGTGGTCGCCTCCAGAAATCGGCCAGGGCTGCTTGAGATGTGAGACCGTCGACATCGTAGATCGCAGCGCCGAGCGCGATAACCGGACGGTTAAAAGCGAGTGCCGTGAGCCCCACTGTGGAGTTGACGGTGACGACGCCCGCCGATCGCTCGATCAGGCTGTCGGTATTCCCCCCATCGGCCACGAAGACCCGGTCACCTACATTCAGTCGCGAGGCAGCGTCGCCAATCCGTTGGGGCCAGCGTGAAAGACCGTTATCGATCGGGTGGACCTTGAACAGGAGCCGGGTTTCTTCGGGAGCATATCTGGCGAAAGACGCAATCACGGCCTCGACGATTGCAGATAAGTCACTGCCCGGTGAGTGCTTGATTATCTGGTAGTCACCGGGCAATTGCAGCGGAAACAGAAAGAAACGGGCGTCCGCACCAGTCGCCAGCCGGGTAGATGCTGCGATAGCCTGTTCAGCCTGTCTTCGTCTTTTACCGGCGAATAGTCCCTTCCAGATCCAGCCGCTATATTCGATGACGGGGTGGGCCGCGCCATGGGTTCTGTAGTGGCGGTGGAGGAGGGGGCCGACCAGCACATTGGGAACATGATAGGCGAGATCGTAAAGCGCGTAGGTCAGGAAGCTTGATCGGAACAGGCCGCCGCGCGCCACGGGCGGCACGCCGTCGGCTAGAACCCTGATCGCCTCCGGTTCCTGCGGAAAACGCGAATGAGCCGACATGCCGTCCGGCTCGACCGTCAACCAGTCCGGCCGCAGATAGCCATGCTCGACAATATGTATCCTGACGCCCAGAGCCTGGCCGATTTCAGCGGCAGCCGCGTGATAATCACGGCCGTCACCGAGCATGACGATGTCTGTCACTGAGTGGTGATGTGTGAATGCCTCAAGATAATCGGGCCACTCGCTCTTTTCTCCGCGAAAGAAGGCGCCTCTTTTCGGCCACCAGAAAACCATATCGCCTAGGCAGAAATTGATGCGCAAAACGCGCGCGCCCTTAGCTTCCAGCCTGTCCGCGACAAGTCGGAAAAACGGCGAGGCGGGGCCTTGAAGGAAAAGAAAGGTGCGGTTCTTCATGTCACAGTGCTTACGCGAAATTAACGGGCTGAAACCGTATTTGCATTGACGGCGGTATGGGTTTGGTGAGAATTCCAGCAACCTAACGACGAATAGCTGAATCTCACTGCTTTGTGTGGCCGATTTCTCGGTACCTCGAAGTTTAGAAGGCATTGATCGCGTATGACCAAAGTTCTTTTTCTGCAAGGTCCTCCGTCGGTTTTCTGGCGCGAGCTCTCCCAAGGGTTCGAAGCCAGGGGCGTGGAGACGAGGAGAGTGAACTTCTCCTTCGGTGATCAGGTCTACTGGTTCAAGCGCGGAGCGATCAACTACCGCGGAACTTTGAAGGCATGGCCGCGCTATCTTGCAGCGCTTCTGAAGCGGGAAGGCATCACCGACATTCTTTATTATGCGGATCGGTTGCCATATCACCGGCTTGCCGCGCGTGTCGCGCGGCGCCTTGGTGTGCGCTGTCACGCCGTGGAATTCGGTTATCTCCGACCTGACTGGATCACGCTTGAGCGTGACGGCATGGGGCGTTTCTCTCATTTTCCGAACGATCCGGACCGTATTCGCCAGATCGCCGCGAAGGTGGCCGATCCGGATTTGAAGAACCGCTATCCGCATACATTCGGGCAGGAGGCGACCAACGAGGTAATCTATAATCTGGTCGCCTATTTCGGCCGGATGATGTTTCCCTTTTATCGCTCCGACAAATATTACGACCCGTTGTTCGACTACCTATCCTGGCTGCCGCGCATGTTCCGCGAGAGGCACGATTTGCCGGAGGGGTATTTCGACGACAAGCTGAAGCGCAACTATCTGCTCGCGCTCCAGCTCCAGAGCGATTACCAGATCAGGGCGAATTCGCCCTATAGGCATATTTCGCAGATGCTGGATCAGGTCATGCAGTCGTTTGCGCGCCACGCGCCCGAAAACGGCCGGCTGATCATCAAGCAGCATCCGCTCGATAATGATCTTGAGAACTGGCGCAAGGTCGTTGCTGAACTTGCCGCCAAATATCGGATCGAAAATCGTGTCGCCTTTATCGAGAAAGGCAATCTTGCGGAAATCCTGCGCGAGTGCCACGGTTCCATCGTGGTCAATTCCACGACAGGTCTTCACAGTCTGCGGGCAGACGTCCCTACCATCGTCCTGGGTGCTGCTGTCTTCGATATACCCGGACTGACGCATCAGGGTGGACTGGATGTATTCTGGCGGCATCCCGAGCGAATCGACCGAAGCCTTCTGGCTTGCTTCATCAAGGCGCTGGCCGGTGCGATCCAGATAAAGGGTAATTTCTATCATTCCGAAGGTCGCAAGCTCGGTATTTCGACAATCGTCGATCGAGTGATAGGGCAACTCGTGAATGAGCCGGATGCCTATGTCGCGCAGCCGCCTCGTTTGGCGTGGAAGCGCCTGCCGCTTACCAATGAGCGCAAGGGGGTGACTGCTGTTTTGCCGGGGGCGATGGATATTGCCGGCAGCGATATTCTCGGCGGCGCCGAGCCCGCTTTCGCGACGGTTCGTGCTGTAGATGCCGGCGATCGGCGCGGCGATGCATATTGAACATGTCGGAAACGAAAAAACATACTTGCCAAGTGGGGCAACGCACCGTAAAGGGAGCGCCTAGCTTAAAGACGACGCGGAATCGAATGTGATTTTTGAAGTCGGATAGGGCGAAGGGGTATAGCTCAGTTGGTAGAGCGGCGGTCTCCAAAACCGCAGGTCGTCGGTTCAAGCCCGGCTGCCCCTGCCACTCAATAAAGCTCGTTAGGCTGGGTGATTGATCCGCCGGAGCTGTGCCGAGTGGATCGGCGAAATTTAATCGAACATTGTTTTTCCTCTTGTGCAAAGGGGAGGCGGTGTTTATGTAGGGAAAAACAGACACGCGGTGCGTGGGGCTGAGCGAGTTCGGCTTTACGTGCCGTAATTGCGTGGAAAATCGATGGCATCCAAAACCAATCCGGTCACGTTCTTTAAGCAAGTTCGTTCCGAAGGTCTGAAAATCACTTGGCCGTCCCGCCGCGAGACTGCGATCTCCACGGCTATGGTTCTGGTTATGGTTGTCTTTGCTGCCCTGTTTTTCTTCGCGGCGGATCAGTTGATGGGCTGGCTTTTGCGCCTGATCCTGAACGTCAGCGTTTAAAACTGGAGAGTGAAGATGGCGGCACGCTGGTATATCGTCCACGCATATTCGAACTTCGAGAAGAAGGTCGCAGACGACATCGAGAACAAGGCTCGCCAGAAGGGGCTTGAGCATCTGTTCGAAAGGATTCTCGTTCCGACTGAAAAGGTGACGGAAGTGCGTCGCGGCCGCAAGGTCGACAGCGAGCGCAAGTTCTTCCCGGGTTACGTGCTCGTTCGTGCAAACCTGACGGATGAGGCCTATCACCTGATCAAGAATACGCCCAAGGTTACGGGCTTCCTCGGTTCCGACAATAAGCCGGTTCCGATCCCGGATTTCGAAGCCGAGCGTATCCTCGGTCAGGTCCAGGAAGGCGTAGAGCGTCCGAAGTCCTCGATCTCGTTCGAGATTGGCGAGCAGGTTCGCGTTTCGGATGGTCCTTTCGCATCGTTCAACGGTGTCGTTCAGGATGTCGACGAGGAGCGTGCGCGCCTCAAGGTCGAAGTATCGATCTTCGGTCGCGCAACCCCGGTCGAGCTGGAATACGCTCAGGTCGAGAAGGTCTGATTTCAAGTTGGGGCCCGCATGTCGGGCCTCGCGCGGTGAAAGCCGCGAACCGCGTGGAAGGTGAGAAGTCTTAGCCGGGCTCCAATGATCCGAACCACGCAACCGCAGCCGCCGGAGAAATCCGGCAAGTTGGGTCGGGAAACCGCCCCGTTAGTGAAAGGCAGAGAGATATGGCTAAGAAAGTAGCAGGCCAGCTCAAGCTTCAGGTCAAGGCAGGATCGGCAAACCCGTCCCCGCCGATCGGCCCGGCGCTTGGTCAGCGTGGCATCAACATCATGGAATTCTGCAAGGCGTTCAATGCCGCCACGCAGGAAATGGAAAAAGGTATGCCGATCCCGGTCGTCATCACCTATTACCAGGACAAGTCCTTCACCTTCGTCATGAAGCAGCCGCCGGTTTCTTACTGGCTGAAGAAGGAAGCGAAGATCACCTCCGGTTCCAAGACGCCTGGTAAGGGCGGCAAGGCCGGTACTCTCACCAAGGCTCAGATCAAGTCGATCGCCGAAGCCAAGATGAAGGATCTCAACGCTGCCGATATCGAAGGCGCAATGGCCATGATCGAGGGTTCTGCCCGCGCCATGGGTCTGGAAGTGGTGGCTTAATATGGCAAAGCTTGCAAAGCGTATTCAGAAGATCCGCGAAGGCGTTGATCCGACCAAGCTCGTAGCCCTTTCCGACGCCATTTCGATGGTCAAGGAACGCGCAACCGCCAAGTTCGACGAGACCGTTGAAATCGCAATGAACCTCGGCGTTGACCCGCGTCATGCCGACCAGATGGTTCGTGGCGTTGTCAACCTGCCGAACGGCACTGGCCGCGACGTTCGCGTTGCCGTCTTCGCACGTGGCGCCAAGGCTGATGAAGCCAAGGCTGCAGGCGCAGACATCGTCGGCGCAGAAGACCTGCTGGAAATCGTCCAGGGCGGCAAGATCGACTTCGATCGTTGCATTGCAACCCCGGACATGATGCCGCTCGTCGGTCGCCTCGGTAAGGTTCTCGGCCCGCGTGGCATGATGCCGAACCCGAAGGTTGGTACGGTTACGATGGACGTCACGGGTGCCGTCAAGGCTTCCAAGGGTGGCGCTGTTGAATTCCGCGTCGAAAAGGCCGGTATCGTTCACGCTGGCATCGGCAAGGCTTCCTTCGACGCCAAGGCGCTCGAAGAAAACATCAAGGCCTTCGCTGACGCCGTCATCAAGGCAAAGCCGGCTGGCGCCAAGGGTAACTACGTCAAGCGCGTAGCGATCTCCTCGACCATGGGTCCAGGCGTCAAGATCGACCCGTCGTCGGTTACTGCTGCTTAATGACTGAATTTCCGAAGCTCAGAGTTTTCTCTGGGCTTCGGTCGCATGAATTCCCAACCCTGAAGGGCCAATCCTGAGGGGGAGGGGATTTCCGGAGAAATCCGGAATTCCTGTCCGAGATTGCGGGTGGCTGAAATCCTTGTTGATGATGCCTTAATCGAATGACCTGCATGAGACGGGTAAGAACCCAGAATTTGGAAGTGCGTATAGCGCTTCAATATTCGGTTCGAGCCTAGTGTGCCTTGTGCCTGAAGCCTTTGGTTTCAGTGCGGGGGGACAGGATCCTCAACCGCCGCTTACGGTCTCTCCGGAGATCGTCTGAGGCAAAGGCAACCCGGTGGGACTTGCAGGATTGCGGTCCTACCAACTGGAGACAGACAGTGGAAAGAGCGGAAAAGCGCGAATTTGTCACGGAGCTGAACGAAGTCTTCAAGGCTTCTGGTTCGGTTGTCGTGGCCCACTATGCTGGTGTCACAGTCGCACAGATGAACGATTTTCGTTCGAAGATGCGCGCTGCTGGCGGCACCGTCAAAGTCGCGAAGAACCGTCTGGCCAAGATCGCTCTTCAGGGCACGGAATCCGAATCGATGTCTGACCTGTTCAAGGGTCAGACGCTCATCGCTTACAGCGATGATCCGATTACGGCTCCGAAGGTCGTCATGGATTTCGCCAAGACCAACGACAAGATCGTTGTTCTCGGTGGTGCCATGGGCGCGACCTCGCTGAATGCGGATGCAGTCAAGTCGCTTGCGACCCTGCCTTCGCTGGACGAACTGCGTGCAAAGCTGGTGGGTATGATTCAGACCCCGGCAACCCGCATCGCAGGCGTCGTACAGGCACCGGCAAGTCAGCTTGCTCGCGTGTTTGCAGCCTATGCCAAGAAGGACGAAGCCGCGTAAGGCGGAACTTCGCTGTTTATTTAAAACCAGTTCGAACCGAACAGAAGGAACTACAAAATGGCTGATCTCGCAAAGATCGTTGAAGACCTCTCGGCCCTGACCGTCCTGGAAGCTGCTGAGCTTTCCAAGCTTCTCGAAGAAAAGTGGGGCGTTTCCGCTGCTGCTCCGGTAGCAGTTGCTGCTGCTGGCGGCGCTGGCGCACCGGCTGCTGCTGAAGAAGAAAAGACCGAGTTCGACGTTATCCTGGTTGACGCTGGCGCCAACAAGATCAACGTCATCAAGGAAGTCCGCGCCATCACCGGTCTCGGCCTCAAGGAAGCCAAGGACCTGGTCGAAGGCGCTCCGAAGGCTGTCAAGGAAGCTGTTTCCAAGGCTGAAGCCGCTGACCTCAAGAAGAAGCTTGAAGAAGCCGGCGCTAAGGTCGACGTCAAGTAATACTGGAATGTGGCGGGGGAGAGCCTATCTCTCTCCCGTCCGTTTCTTTTCGAACTTATTACCCAGGATCCGTATGAAAACGGGTCCTGGGTAATGGGTTCTCAAGAGGATGGTCCCCACCGAAGTGCTAGGCAATCCGGCTTAGGGTTTCGGCAAGCGGGACGAGATTGAGAAACCATGTTCGATGGTATATCGGTTGGCCTCCGATAGCCGTCCGTTGCAGGCCCGGATGCAATTTTGAAGGAGCGACGATGGCTCAGCAGACCCTTTCGTTTAATGGTCGCAGGCGCGTACGCAAGTTTTTTGGTAAGATCCCCGAAGTCACGGAAATGCCGAACCTCATCGAGGTTCAGAAGGCATCCTATGACCAATTCCTGATGGTAGAAGAGCCCAAGGGCGGCCGTCCGGACGAAGGCCTGAATGCGGTCTTCAAGTCCGTCTTCCCGATCACGGATTTCTCCGGCGCTTCGATGCTCGAGTTCGTTTCCTACGAATTCGACCCGCCGAAGTTCGACGTCGAGGAATGCCGTCAGCGCGACCTGACCTACGCAGCTCCCCTGAAGGTGACGCTGCGCCTCATCGTATTCGATATTGACGAGGATACGGGCGCGAAGTCCATCAAGGACATCAAGGAACAGTCTGTCTACATGGGCGACATGCCGCTCATGACGGATAACGGTACGTTCATCGTCAACGGCACCGAACGCGTTATCGTGTCCCAGATGCACCGTTCGCCGGGCGTCTTCTTCGACCACGACAAGGGCAAGAGCCATTCTTCCGGCAAGCTGCTCTTCGCGGCTCGCGTCATCCCGTATCGCGGTTCCTGGCTCGATATCGAATTCGACGCCAAGGACATCGTTTTTGCCCGTATCGACCGTCGCCGCAAGATCCCGGTATCTTCGCTGCTGATGGCACTCGGCATGGACGGCGAAGAAATCCTGTCGACCTTCTACACGAAGTCGAACTATGAGCGTTCCGGCGACGGCTGGCGCATTCCGTTCCAGGCCGAGACGCTCAAGGGCGCCAAGGCTCTGTCGGAAATGGTCGACGCCGATACTGGCGAAGTCGTCGTTGAAGCCGGCAAGAAGCTGACCCCGCGTCTGCTCCGTCAGCTGACCGAAAAGGGCCTCAAGGCCTTGAAGGCCACCGACGAAGACCTTTACGGCAACTACCTCGCTGAAGACATCGTCAACTACTCGACCGGTGAGATCTATCTCGAAGCCGGCGACGAAATCGACGAGAAGACTCTGCCGATCATCCTCGAAGCTGGCTTTGACGAGATCCCGGTTCTCGGCATCGATCACATCAATATCGGCGCCTACATCCGCAACACGCTTGCGGCTGACAAGAACGAGAACCGTCAGGACGCTCTGTTCGACATCTACCGCGTCATGCGTCCGGGTGAGCCGCCGACCATGGAATCCGCGGAAGCCATGTTCAACTCGCTGTTCTTCGACGCAGAGCGCTACGACCTCTCGGCCGTTGGTCGCGTCAAGATGAACATGCGTCTCGACCTGCAGGTCGAAGATACCGTTCGCGTTTTGCGCAAGGACGACATCCTGGCCGTGGTCAAGATGCTGGTCGAGTTGCGTGACGGCAAGGGCGAAATCGACGACATCGACAACCTCGGCAACCGCCGTGTTCGTTCGGTCGGCGAGCTGATGGAAAACCAGTACCGTCTCGGCCTGCTCCGTATGGAGCGCGCGATCAAGGAACGCATGTCGTCGATCGAGATCGACACCGTCATGCCGCAGGACCTGATCAACGCCAAGCCGGCTGCTGCTGCCGTTCGCGAATTCTTCGGCTCCTCGCAGCTGTCGCAGTTCATGGACCAGGTGAACCCGCTTTCGGAAATCACCCACAAGCGCCGTCTTTCGGCTCTTGGACCGGGTGGTCTGACCCGTGAGCGCGCAGGCTTCGAAGTCCGCGACGTTCATCCGACCCACTACGGCCGTATTTGCCCGATCGAAACGCCGGAAGGCCCGAACATCGGTCTGATCAACTCGCTGGCAACCTTCGCCCGCGTCAACAAGTACGGCTTCATTGAATCGCCGTACCGCAAGATCGTTGACGGCGTCGTCACCAAGGACGTGATCTACCTCTCCGCCATGGAAGAGGCCAAGTATTACGTGGCTCAGGCCAATTCCGAGCTGACGGCTGAAGGCGCTTTCGTTGAAGAGTTCGTGGTTTGCCGTCATGCCGGCGAAGTCATGCTGTCTCCGCGCGACACCATCAACCTGATGGACGTTTCGCCGAAGCAGCTGGTTTCGGTTGCTGCCGCTCTGATCCCATTCCTCGAAAACGACGACGCCAACCGCGCCCTCATGGGCTCGAACATGCAGCGTCAGGCCGTTCCGCTGGTTCGCGCCGAAGCTCCGTTCGTCGGCACCGGCATGGAACCGGTCGTTGCCCGTGACTCCGGTGCGGCGATCGCTGCCCGTCGTGGCGGCGTGGTCGACCAGGTCGATGCGACGCGTATCGTTATCCGCGCTACGGAAGATCTCGATGCCGGCAAGTCCGGTGTTGACATTTACCGCCTGCAGAAGTTCCAGCGCTCCAACCAGAACACCTGCGTCAACCAGCGTCCGCTGGTCGCCGTCGGCGACGTTCTGAACCGCGGTGACATCATCGCTGACGGTCCGTCCACGGATCTCGGTGACTTGGCACTCGGCCGCAACGCGCTCGTCGCGTTCATGCCTTGGAACGGCTACAACTACGAAGACTCGATCCTGATGTCGGAACGCATCGTCGCTGACGACGTGTTCACCTCCATCCACATCGAAGAATTCGAAGTTGCTGCCCGCGACACGAAGCTTGGTCCGGAAGAAATCACGCGTGACATTCCGAACGTTTCGGAAGAAGCGCTGAAGAATCTCGACGAAGCCGGTATCGTCTACATCGGTGCGGAAGTTGCTCCTGGCGACATCCTCGTCGGCAAGATCACGCCGAAGGGCGAAAGCCCGATGACGCCGGAAGAAAAGCTTCTGCGCGCCATCTTCGGTGAAAAGGCTTCCGACGTCCGCGACACGTCCATGCGCATGCCTCCGGGCACGTTCGGCACGATCGTCGAAGTTCGCGTCTTCAATCGTCACGGCGTCGAGAAGGACGAACGTGCGATGGCGATCGAGCGTGAGGAAATCGAACGCCTCGCCAAGGACCGCGACGACGAACAGGCGATCCTCGACCGTAACGTCTACAGCCGTCTGGTCGACATGCTGCGTGGACAGATGTCGGTTGCCGGTCCGAAGGGCTTCAAGAAGGGCGTCGAACTTTCCAACGCCGTCGTCTCCGAATACCCCCGCTCGCAGTGGTGGATGTTCGCAGTCGAAGACGAGAAGGTTCAGGGCGAGATCGAAGCTCTGCGCGGCCAGTACGATGAGTCCAAGTCGCTGCTCGAGCATCGCTTCATGGACAAGGTTGAAAAGGTCCAGCGCGGCGACGAAATGCCTCCGGGCGTCATGAAGATGGTCAAGGTCTTCGTCGCTGTGAAGCGCAAGATCCAGCCGGGCGACAAGATGGCCGGCCGTCACGGTAACAAGGGCGTTGTCTCGCGTATCGTGCCTGTCGAAGACATGCCGTTCCTCGAAGACGGAACGCACGTCGACATCTGCTTGAACCCGCTCGGTGTTCCGTCGCGTATGAACGTCGGTCAGATCCTCGAAACCCACCTTGCCTGGGCTTGCGCCGGCATGGGTAAGAAGATCGGCGAGATGCTCGACGAGTATCGCAAGACCATGGACATCAGCAACCTGAAGACTGTCCTGACGGACGTGTACTCCAGTGAGGCGAAGGACGAAGTGGCACACTTCGACGACGACGCGCTCGTCAAGCTTGCCGAACAGTCCCGCAAGGGCGTCTCCATAGCAACACCGGTCTTCGACGGTGCGCATGAGCCGGACGTTGCTGCGATGCTGAAGAAGGCAGGCCTGCACGAAAGCGGTCAGTCGGTTCTGTACGATGGTCGTACCGGCGAGCCCTTCGACCGTAAGGTCACCGTCGGCTACATGTACATGATCAAGCTGAACCACCTCGTGGACGACAAGATCCACGCGCGTTCGATCGGCCCGTACTCGCTCGTCACCCAGCAGCCGCTCGGTGGTAAGGCGCAGTTCGGCGGCCAGCGCTTCGGGGAAATGGAAGTCTGGGCTCTGGAAGCCTATGGCGCAGCCTACACCCTGCAGGAAATGCTGACCGTGAAGTCGGACGACGTGGCCGGCCGTACCAAGGTCTACGAGGCGATCGTCCGTGGCGACGACACGTTCGAGGCGGGCATTCCGGAGAGCTTCAACGTTCTCGTCAAGGAAATGCGCTCGCTCGGTCTGTCGGTCGAGCTGGAAAACTCGAAGGTCGAGTTGCCAGCCGAAGGTCAGCTGCCGGACGCAGCCGAATAATCGTCAAGGAGGCGCGCGCTGTCTGCGCGCGCCGCTCCCTGCACCGGTTCCCGCCGGGTGTCGGGGAAAGTTTTGCCGCATTTTGCGGCTAGCACCGTACTGACGTGACAGACCATCCATCGCGGGAAACAGGATGGTACCGTCGCAAGCCGAGGGCTCTTTGCCCCAAAGGAGATAGGCATGAACCAAGAGGTCATGAACCTTTTCAATCCGCAGATGCCTGCGCAGCACTTTGACTCGATCCGTATTTCGATCGCGTCGCCCGAGAAGATTCTCTCCTGGTCCTATGGCGAAATCAAAAAGCCGGAGACCATCAACTACCGTACGTTCAAGCCGGAACGTGACGGTCTTTTCTGCGCGCGTATCTTCGGTCCCATCAAGGACTACGAATGCCTGTGCGGCAAGTACAAGCGCATGAAGTACAAGGGCATCATCTGCGAAAAGTGCGGCGTCGAAGTTACGCTGTCGCGCGTTCGCCGTGAGCGCATGGGCCATATCGAGCTCGCCGCTCCGGTCGCCCATATCTGGTTCCTGAAGTCGCTTCCTTCGCGCATCTCGACCCTGCTCGACATGACGCTGAAGGATGTCGAGCGCGTTCTCTATTTCGAGAACTACATCGTCACCGAGCCGGGCCTGACCGCTCTCAAGGAGAACCAGCTTCTCTCCGAAGAAGAGTACATGCTCGCCATCGACGAATATGGTGAAGACCAGTTCACGGCGATGATCGGTGCGGAAGCCATCTACGAGATGCTCGCTTCGATGAACCTCGAAAAGATCGCCGGCGACCTGCGTGCGGAACTTGCTGAAACGACTTCTGAACTGAAGCAGAAGAAGTTCATGAAGCGCCTGAAGATCGTCGAGAACTTCATCGAATCCGGCAACCGCCCGGAATGGATGATCATGAAGGTCGTTCCGGTCATCCCGCCGGACCTGCGTCCGCTGGTTCCGCTTGATGGCGGCCGTTTCGCGACGTCCGACCTCAACGATCTGTACCGCCGCGTCATCAACCGTAACAACCGTCTGAAGCGCCTGATCGAACTGCGCGCTCCGGGCATCATCATCCGTAACGAAAAGCGCATGCTGCAGGAATCTGTAGACGCGCTGTTCGACAACGGCCGCCGTGGCCGCGTCATCACCGGCGCCAACAAGCGTCCGCTGAAGTCGCTGTCCGACATGCTCAAGGGCAAGCAGGGCCGCTTCCGTCAGAACCTTCTCGGCAAGCGCGTCGACTATTCCGGTCGTTCGGTCATCGTGACTGGTCCGGAACTGAAGCTGCACCAGTGCGGCCTGCCGAAGAAGATGGCGCTCGAACTGTTCAAGCCGTTCATCTACGCCCGTCTTGACGCCAAGGGCTTCTCGTCCACCGTCAAGCAGGCCAAGAAGCTGGTCGAAAAGGAAAAGCCGGAAGTCTGGGATATCCTCGACGAGGTTATCCGCGAGCATCCGGTTCTCTTGAACCGCGCACCGACGCTGCACCGCCTGGGCATCCAGGCCTTCGAACCGACCCTGGTCGAAGGCAAGGCCATCCAGCTGCATCCGCTCGTCTGCACGGCCTTCAACGCCGACTTCGACGGTGACCAGATGGCCGTTCACGTGCCGCTGTCGCTCGAAGCTCAGCTCGAAGCCCGCGTCCTGATGATGTCGACGAACAATATCCTGCATCCGGCAAACGGTGCACCGATCATCGTTCCGTCGCAGGACATGGTTCTCGGCCTGTATTACCTGTCGATCATGAACGAGCGCGAGCCGGGCGAAGGCATGGCCTTTTCCGACATGGGCGAACTGCACCATGCGCTGGAAAACAAGGTCGTCACGCTGCATTCGAAGATCAAGGGTCGTTTCAAGACCATGGATGCCGACGGCAAGTTGGTTTCCAAGATCTATGACACGACGCCTGGCCGTCTGATCATTGGCGAGCTTCTGCCGAAGAACGTCAACGTGCCGTTCGAGACCTGCAACCAGGAAATGACCAAGAAGAACATCTCCAAGATGATCGACACGGTCTACCGTCATTGCGGTCAGAAGGACACGGTCATATTCTGCGACCGGATCATGCAGCTCGGCTTTACTCATGCTTGCCGCGCCGGCATTTCGTTCGGCAAGGACGACATGATCATCCCGGATTCCAAGGAGAAGATCGTCGGTGATACCGAGGCTCTCGTTAAGGAATACGAGCAGCAGTACAATGACGGCCTGATCACTCAGGGCGAAAAGTACAACAAGGTCGTCGACGCCTGGGGCAAGGCAACCGAAAAGGTCGCCGAAGACATGATGGCCCGCATTAAGGCTGTCGAATTCGACGCCGAGACCGGTCGCCAGAAGCCGATGAACGCGATCTACATGATGTCCCACTCGGGTGCCCGTGGTTCTCCGAACCAGATGCGCCAGCTGGGCGGCATGCGCGGCCTGATGGCGAAGCCGTCGGGTGAAATCATCGAGACCCCGATCATCTCGAACTTTAAGGAAGGCCTGACCGTTAACGAGTACTTCAACTCGACCCACGGTGCCCGTAAGGGTCTGGCAGACACCGCCTTGAAGACGGCAAACTCCGGTTACCTGACCCGTCGTCTCGTCGACGTTGCCCAGGACTGCATCGTCAACCTCGTGGATTGCGGCACTGAAAACGGCCTCACCATGACTGCCATCGTCGATGCTGGTCAGGTTGTTGCTTCGATCGGCGCTCGCGTTCTCGGACGTACGGCTCTCGACAACATCGATCACCCGGTCACGGGCGATCGTATCGTCGACGCCGGCAGGATGATCCTCGAGCCGGATGTCATCGAAATCGAGAAGGCTGGCATCCAGTCGATCCGCATTCGCTCCGCACTGACCTGCGAAGTTCAGACGGGCGTCTGCTCGGTCTGCTACGGCCGTGACCTTGCTCGCGGTACGCCGGTCAACATGGGCGAAGCAGTCGGCGTTATCGCTGCTCAGTCTATCGGCGAGCCGGGCACGCAGCTGACCATGCGTACGTTCCACCTTGGTGGTACGGCAAACGTGGTCGACCAGTCGTTCCTGGAAGCATCGTATGAAGGTACGATCCTGATCAAGAACCGCAACATGCTGCGGAACTCGGAAAACGTTCTCGTCGCCATGGGCCGTAACATGGCCATCACCATTCTCGACGAACGTGGTGTCGAGCGTTCCTCGCAGCGCGTCGCTTACGGTTCTAAGATCCATGTTGATGACGGCGACAAGGTTCGTCGCGGTCAGCGTCTGGCAGAGTGGGATCCGTATACACGCCCGATGATGACGGAAGTCGCCGGTACGGTTCAGTTCGAGGATGTCGTCGACGGCATCTCGGTTCTGGAATCGACCGACGAATCTACCGGCATCACCAAGCGTCAGGTTATCGACTGGCGTTCGACGCCGCGCGGTGCGGATCTCAAGCCGGCAATCGTCATCAAGGACGCTTCCGGTGCGATCATGAAGCTGTCGCGTGGTGGTGAGGCCCGTTTCAACCTGTCGGTTGAAGCAATCCTCTCCGTCGAACCGGGCCAGAAGATCGCCCAGGGCGACGTGCTTGCACGTATCCCGATGGAAAGCGCCAAGACCAAGGACATCACCGGTGGTCTGCCGCGCGTCGCAGAACTGTTCGAAGCACGTCGTCCGAAGGACCACGCTATCATCGCTGAAATCGATGGTACGATCCGCCTCGGCCGCGACTACAAGAACAAGCGTCGCGTCATGATCGAGCCGGCCGAAGATGGTGTCGAACCGGTCGAATACCTGATCCCGAAGGGCAAGCCCTTCCATCTTCAGGATGGCGACTACATCGAAAAGGGTGACTACATCCTCGACGGCAATCCTGCGCCGCACGACATTCTGGCGATCAAGGGCGTGGAAGCACTCGCTTCCTACCTCGTGAACGAAATCCAGGAAGTCTACCGTCTGCAGGGCGTTGTCATCAACGACAAGCACATCGAAGTCATCGTCCGTCAGATGCTTCAGAAGGTCGAAATCACCGATGCCGGCGACAGCCAGTACATCGTCGGTGATAATGTCGACCGCATCGAGCTTGAAGATGCCAACGACGCGCTGATCGAAGAAGGCAAGAAGCCTGCCTATGGCGAGCCGGTTCTGCTCGGCATCACCAAGGCATCGCTGCAGACGCCGTCCTTCATCTCGGCTGCATCCTTCCAGGAAACCACCAAGGTTCTCACAGAAGCTGCAATCGCCGGCAAGATCGACACGCTGCAGGGCCTGAAGGAAAACGTCATCGTCGGCCGCCTGATCCCGGCTGGTACAGGTGGTACCATGACCCAGATCCGTCGTATCGCAACCACGCGCGACGACTTGATCCTAGACGAGCGTAAGAAGGGCACTGGTGCAGACTCGGCAACGCCGATGCTGCAGAACCTGAACCCGGAGAAAACGCCTGCCGAATAAGGCAGGCGAGGGGGATTTCCTCCCGTTTTCGCGACGCATTCAAAAACGCCCGGAGCAATCCGGGCGTTTTTATTTTGACTAATTCTAAAGTGTTGATCGAAGACAAGGCATCAATTTGGAGCCGTTCTAAGCTTCTCGCATTCGATGATGATGGAGGCTCGAATGAAAAAGCTAATGACGTCCGTCGCTGCCTGTCTGCTTCTGGCAACGACCGCTTATGCTGCCGATCTCAATCCTGCGGAACTGAGGCAACAGGCGCAGGAACTGTTCAAGCCATTGCCTTCGACTGTTCCGGCGGTGAAGGGCAACAAGATCACGGCGGAAAAGATCGCGCTCGGCAAGGCGCTCTTCTTTGACCCGCGCATGTCTGCATCCGGCGTCTTTTCCTGCAATTCCTGCCATAATCTGGCGACCGGCGGCGACGACAATCTCGAAACTTCGATCGGTCACGGTTGGCAGAAGGGACCGCGTAACTCTCCTACGGTCTTCAACGCGGTCTTTAATATCGCCCAGTTCTGGGACGGACGGGCGGAAGATCTCAAGGCTCAGGCAAAAGGCCCGGTTCAGGCGGGTGTCGAAATGGCCAATACGCCCGGCCAGGTGGTCGCAACCCTGAAATCCATGCCGCGATATGTAGAGTGGTTCAAGGCGGCATTCCCCGGCGATGCGGATCCGGTGACATTCGATAATTTCGCCATGGCGATCGAAGCCTTCGAGGCTACGCTGATAACACCGGCACCGTTCGATTCATTCCTCAATGGTGATGATGATGCATTGACCGCAGAGGCAAGGCAGGGCCTGCAGCTTTTCATGGACAAGGGCTGCGCATCCTGCCATGCGGGCATCAATGTGGGCGGGGAGGGCTATTATCCGTTTGGTCTGATCGAGAAGCCAGGCGCCGATGTTCTTCCTGAAAATGACAAAGGTCGCTTTGCGGTGACAAATACGGCTGACGACAGTTACGTCTTCCGCGCCGCGCCACTTCGTAACATTGCGCTTACCGCGCCTTATTTCCATTCCGGCAAGGTCTGGGGTCTAAAGCAGGCTGTGGCAATCATGGGTACGGCGCAGTTAGGTGAAAAGCTGGAAGGCAACGACGTCGATCTGATCGTCGCGTTTCTGGAAAGCCTGACGGGTAGGGCGCCAGATGTGACCTACCCGGTTCTACCTGCAGAAACGGCAACAACGCCTAAGCCGGCCAGTCAGATAATACCGGTCAAGTAGGCTGGGGAGACGAGAAACTTTCCCGCATGGGGCAAAGGCCGTGCCGAAACAGGAGCGGCCTTTATCCCAGGAGGTCGGACATCTGCTGTGGGGTGATAGTGCCCTTAGTCGAAACGGATGATCGCGACTTCGCCCTCCAGGGCGCCTTGATAGGCCGAAGCATGTGGTTCTTCCGGCGGTTCGTCCTGGAGCACGCCGATCTGATCGAGATCTGCTTCCAGAAAACCTTCCTCAGAAAGGGCATTCAACGCGTCTCTCACAGCGGTATCGTCATCGGGCGCACGCAGCATGATGTGGAGTTCGATACCTTCGCCCCCCTTCGTCTCATAGGCTTTGCCAATGATGATGAAGATCATCGGGTCGTCGGTATTGTCGTTGTCTGCGGGTGAAATCATGATATTCTCCTGAATGGGCCTTCATAAGGGAAGATCGTCCCGTCTGAAAAGTTCCCGGTTTCAATAGACGTCTCGACTGCGATTCCCAAACACAATCGCGACTCGGTTCCAATATCGATATGCCGACTGCTGCCGCGCTGATGAAAACCCCGCAAAACCGGCGCCTGAACCATTATTTTGGGGCCGACCCTTGACGCAGAAGGGTTAAGACAGTAAACGCCCGGCATCGGAAGCCATGTGAGACTCGTGCGTCCGGGATTAATCTATTCCGGAACTCGTCTCAAACAGGCTCCTAAAACGCACGTAGACTATATGAATGCTGCACGCACGACGCATGAATAATGCGTCCTCTGTCTTCCGTGGTCCATCCGAAAACGGGATCGGGCCACGTTTGTGTATGAGGAAAGTGCGTGTTGCCGCCGGAAACGGCATCTCGATGGTCCCGAAAGGGGCTTTGAAGAAGATTTTGCAAGGGATGGGTATATGCCTACCGTAAACCAGCTGATCCGTAAGCCGCGTCAGGCCAACGTAAAGCGCAATAAGGTTCCTGCTCTGCAGGAAAACCCGCAGAAGCGCGGCGTTTGCACGCGCGTCTACACCACGACCCCGAAGAAGCCGAACTCGGCTCTGCGTAAGGTCGCCAAGATTCGCCTCACCAATGGCTTCGAAGTCATCGGCTACATTCCGGGTGAAGGTCACAACCTGCAGGAACACTCTGTCGTCATGATCCGTGGCGGCCGCGTAAAGGACTTGCCGGGCGTTCGTTACCACATCATCCGCGGCGTTCTCGATACCCAGGGTGTCAAGAACCGTAAGCAGCGTCGTTCGAAGTACGGTGCAAAGCGTCCGAAGTAATCCTTCGGACTTTGACTTTATCAATCCGGCGCTGCGCGAGGTTCTCCGCGTGATAAAGCGCCCGTAACGTTTAGAGACGAGATTAGTATGTCCAGACGCCATCGTGCAGAAAAGCGTGAGATCAACCCGGACCCGAAGTTCGGCGATCTGATCGTCACCAAGTTCATGAATGCCATCATGCTCCACGGCAAGAAGTCCGTAGCTGAAAGCATTGTTTACGGCGCATTTGACGCTGTGCAGGGCAAGGCCAAGTCTGACCCGCTTGCAATCTTCCATTCGGCGCTCGACAATGTCGCGCCGCATGTTGAAGTTCGCTCGCGTCGTGTTGGTGGTGCTACTTACCAGGTTCCGGTTGACGTGCGTCCGGAACGCCGCCAGGCCCTCGCAATTCGCTGGCTGATCACTGCAGCCCGCAAGCGCAACGAAACTACCATGATCGATCGTCTGTCGGGCGAACTCATGGATGCCGCAAACAACCGTGGCTCGGCCGTCAAGAAGCGTGAAGACACGCATAAGATGGCAGACGCGAACCGCGCATTCTCGCACTATCGCTGGTAATCTTAACCGATCGAATTTCGAAAGGCAGTCATTATGGCTCGCGAATATAAAATCGAAGACTACCGCAACTTCGGTATCATGGCGCATATCGACGCCGGCAAGACCACGACCACCGAGCGTATCCTTTACTACACCGGTAAGTCGCACAAGATCGGCGAAGTCCATGACGGCGCTGCCACCATGGACTGGATGGAGCAGGAGCAGGAGCGTGGCATCACGATCACGTCCGCTGCCACCACGACCTTCTGGAAGGGCCGTGACGGCAAGATGCGCCGCTTCAACATCATCGACACCCCCGGCCACGTCGACTTCACCATCGAAGTCGAACGTTCGCTGCGCGTTCTCGACGGTGCTGTTGCCCTTCTCGATGCCAACGCCGGCGTAGAGCCGCAGACGGAAACCGTCTGGCGTCAGGCTGAGAAGTACAACGTTCCGCGCATGATCTTCTGCAACAAGATGGACAAGACCGGCGCGGACTTCTACCGCTCGGTTGAAATGATCAAGACGCGTCTTGGCGCCACCGCAGTTGTCATGCAGCTCCCGATCGGTGCAGAAACCGAATTCAAGGGCGTTGTCGACCTGATCGAGATGAACGCGCTCGTATGGCGCGATGAGTCCCTGGGCGCTGCCTGGGACGTTGTCGAGATCCCGGAAGACCTGAAGGAAAAGGCTGCCGAATATCGCGAAAAGCTGATCGAGACCGTTGTCGAGATCGACGAAGAAGCGATGGAAGCATACCTGAACGGCGATCTGCCGGACAACGACAAGATTCGCGCCCTGGTTCGCCGCGGCACGATCGACGTCAAGTTCCACCCGATGTTCTGCGGTACCGCGTTCAAGAACAAGGGCGTTCAGCCGCTTCTCGACGCAGTCGTCGATTATCTGCCGTCGCCGGTCGATATTCCGGCCATCAAGGGCATCGACTTCAAGACCGAAGAAGAAATCGAACGTCATGCTGACGATGCCGAGCCTCTCTCGATGCTCGCGTTCAAGATCATGAACGACCCCTTCGTCGGTTCGCTGACCTTCGCACGCATCTATTCCGGCAAGCTCGAAAAGGGTTCGTCGGTCATCAACACGGTCAAGGACAAGCGCGAGCGCGTCGGCCGTATGCTGCAGATGCACTCGAACTCCCGTGAAGACATCGAAGAAGCCTTTGCAGGCGACATCGTTGCTCTGGCCGGCCTTAAGGAAACCACTACTGGCGATACGCTCTGCGATCCGCTGAAGCCGGTTATCCTCGAGCGCATGGAATTCCCGGAACCGGTCATCCAGATCGCGATCGAGCCGAAGTCCAAGGGCGACCAGGAAAAGATGGGCCTCGCGCTCAACCGCCTGGCTGCTGAAGACCCGTCGTTCCGCGTTAAGACCGACCAGGAATCCGGCCAGACGATCATCGCCGGCATGGGCGAACTTCACCTCGACATTCTCGTCGACCGTATGCGTCGCGAGTTCAAGGTTGAAGCCAACGTCGGTGCTCCGCAGGTTGCCTACCGCGAAACCATCACGCGTCAGCACGAAGAAGACTACACGCACAAGAAGCAGTCCGGTGGTACCGGTCAGTTCGCGCGCGTCAAGATCATCTTCGAACCGAATCCGGAAGGCGAAGAGTTCAAGTTCGAATCCAAGATCGTCGGTGGTGCTGTTCCGAAGGAATACATCCCGGGCGTTCAGAAGGGTATCGAAAGCGTTCTCTCTTCCGGTCCGCTGGCTGGCTTCCCGATGCTCGGCGTCAAGGCTACCCTCATCGATGGTGCCTTCCACGACGTCGACTCCTCGGTCCTCGCCTTCGAAATCGCATCGCGTGCCTGCTTCCGTGAAGCAGCCAAGAAGGCCGGCGCTCAGCTGCTCGAGCCGATGATGAAGGTCGAAGTTGTAACGCCGGAAGATTACGTCGGTGACGTTATCGGCGATCTGAACTCGCGTCGTGGCCAGATCCAGGGCCAGGAACAGCGCGGCATCGCGATCGTTATCAACGCTCACGTTCCGCTGGCGAACATGTTCAAGTACGTCGACAACCTGCGCTCCATGTCCCAGGGCCGCGCGCAGTACTCGATGACCTTCGATCACTACGCACCGGTTCCGTCGAACGTCGCAACCGAAATCCAGGCGAAGTATTCCGGTCAGAAGTAATCGGAATACCCACACTGAATACGCCCCGGTCTCGAACCGGGGCGACAACAAGAATTTAGCCCTCAAGGGCTTGTACAAGATGGAGAGCCTGCAATGGCAAAGAGCAAGTTTGAGCGCAATAAGCCTCACGTCAACATCGGCACGATCGGTCACGTTGACCACGGCAAGACGTCTTTGACGGCTGCGATCACGAAGTTTTTCGGTGAATTCAAGGCGTA
>NZ_JBJDRG010000035.1:0-23092 GCF_044987325.1 Rhizobium sp. ZW T2_16 | reverse complement strand
CGAAAGAGGAACCCTTGCCCGACAGGAAGACGGCCGCGCCGACCAGTTCATCGACATTGCCCCAGCGGGCAGCCGGCGTGCGCTTTTCCAGCCATGCGGAAAATTCCGGATTGTCGACCAGTGCCTGGTTGAGCGGTGTCTTGAAATAGCCCGGCGCAATCGCATTGACCTGCAGGCCGTGCTTGGCCCAGTCGGTGGACATGCCCTTGGTGAGGTTTTTGACCGCGCCCTTGGTGGCCGTGTACGGCGCAATGCCCGGACGGGCAAGTTCGCTCTGCACCGAGGCGATGTTGATGATCTTGCCGTGACCGCGGGCGATCATGTGGCGGGCGACAGCCTGACCGACATAAAACACGCTGGAAATGTTGGTGGTCAGAAGCTGCTGCCACTTGTCGGCCGGAAAGTCTTCCAGCGGGGAACGATACTGCATGCCGGCATTGTTGATGAGAATGTCTATCGCGCAGATCTCCGCTTCGATGCGAGCGACACCTGCCGCAACCGAGGCCTGGTCGGTCGCATCGAATGCGACGGCGTGAACGGTAAAGCCATCGGCGGAAAGCTGTTTTTGTGCGTCAGCCAGTTTCGCCTCATCGCGGCCGTTGAGAATGACTGTAGCGCCGTGTTCGGCAAGGCCGCGAGCGAGTGCCAGGCCGATGCCCTGGCTGGAGCCGGTGATCAGCGCGGTTTTACCCGTCAGATCGAACAGCGGAAATGACATCAGAAATTCCTCCCGGTTCATAAGCGTCTTTGAAGTTGACATAGATGTTATCGATAACATATGCAATCGAAAACAAAACGCGGGAGTGAGAAATGAAGCCACAAATCCTCGTCATCGGCCCCTATCCGGAGTGGGATATGGTTGAGCTCGAAAAGAGCTACGATGTGAAGAAGCTCTATGAAGCCAGCGATCGAGACGCCTTCATCGCCAATGAAGCCAGCCAGGTAACGGCAATTGCTACGCGTGGTGAACTTGGCGCCTCGGCGGAGCTGATCGGCAGGTTGCCAAATCTGAAGATCGTTTCGGTCTACGGGGTAGGATATGACGCGGTCAATCTGGACGCCTGCCGCGAACGCGGTATCCGCGTCACCAACACACCCGATGTGCTTACCAACGACGTTGCCGATCTCGGCGTCGCTATGATGCTCTGCCAGTCGCGCGGCATGATCGGCGCCGAGCAGTGGGTGAAGGACGGAAGCTGGGCCGCCAAGGGACTTTACCCGCTTAAGCGCAAGGTCTGGGGCCGCAAGGCCGGTGTTCTCGGCCTTGGCCGCATCGGTTTCGAGGTCGCCAAGCGCCTGCGCGGTTTCGATATGGATATCGCCTATAGCGACGTCTCCGAAAAGTCCTATGCCGAGGGCATGACGTTCATTGCCGATCCGGTGGCACTTGCCGAACATTCGGATTTCCTGTTCGTGACGCTGGCGGCATCCGCTGCCACGCGGCATATCGTCTCCAAGCCGGTGATCGAGGCTCTCGGGCCGGAAGGCATGCTGATCAACATTTCACGCGCCTCCAATATTGATGAATCGGCGCTTCTGGACGCGCTTGAAAACGGTAGGCTAGGTTCGGCAGCGCTTGATGTGTTCGATGGCGAACCCAATCTCGACCCGCGCTTCCTCAAGCTCGAAAACGTGTTGTTGCAGCCGCATCATGCGTCCGGCACGATCGAGACGCGCAAGGCGATGGGCAAGCTTGTACGCGACAATCTGGCAGCGCATTTTGCCGGCCAGCCCCTTTCCACTCCGGTCATCTGAGGTCGTGTCATGAAAGCTGTCGTCATTCATTCCGCCAAGGATCTCAGGGTCGAGGAACGCGAAGTCGAGGCCGCCGGTGCGGGACAGTTGGATATCGCCATCGAAGCCGGAGGTATCTGCGGCTCCGACCTGCATTATTACAATCATGGTGGCTTCGGCACCGTGCGCGTCCGTGAGCCGATGATCCTTGGACATGAGGTTGCCGGTCGTGTGGTCGCGCTTGGAAGCGGCGTCTCCCATCTTGCGGTCGGCGATCGTGTTGCCGTATCGCCGAGCCGTCCCTGCAATAACTGCGATTATTGCCTCAAGGGCCAGCAGAACCACTGCCTCAACATGCGCTTTTACGGCAGCGCCATGCCCATGCCGCATATCCAGGGCGCGTTCCGCCAGCGCCTAGTGGCCGAAGCCTGGCAGTGCCACAAGGTGAACGAAGGCATTTCCATCAACGAGGCGGCCTTCGCCGAGCCCTTTGCCGTGACCCTGCACGCGGTCTCACGCGCCGGTTCGCTTCAGGGCAAGCGGGTTCTGGTCACCGGCTGCGGTCCGATCGGCGTCCTGTCGATCATCGCCGCCCGCCTGCATGGTGCACGCGAAGTGGTTGCGACCGACATCATGGATGCCGTGCTGGAAAAAGCGAAGGCGATCGGCGCCGACCGTGCCATCAACACCGCGTCACACCCCGATGCTCTCAACGCCTACACGGCCAACAAGGGCTATTTCGACGTTCACTTCGAGGCCTCTGGCAATGAACGCGCCGTCCGCTCAGGCCTGGAGGTGTTGAAGCCTCGCGGCATTCTCGTCCAGCTTGGCCTCGGCGGTGATATCTCGCTGCCGCAGAACACGATCGTCGCCAAGGAAATCGAGGTGAAGGGCACGTTCCGCTTCCACGAGGAATTCGGCCAGGCGGTCGACCTCATCAACCAGAAGCGCGTCGATTTCTCACCACTCCTGTCAGAGATCTACCCGGTCGCTGATGCGGTTAAGGCATTCGAGGTTGCGGGGGATCGCGGCCGTTCGATGAAGGTCCAGCTCAGCTTCTGAGCCGAATGAAACCTATCAGGTGCTGCCGCGAAGCAGCACCTGATAGCTCGTCTTGATGGTCGCGGCGGTGCTGCGCTTTTCAAGCATGGCAATCATCTGCCCGGCTGCCTGCGCGCCTATCCCGTAGCTGTCGACATTGACGGTGGTTATTCCGGGTTCAGATATCGAAGCGATCTCGTAATCACCAAAGCCGGCGATGGCGATGTCTCCCGGCACAGAAAGCCCCATTCTACGGCATTCCGTCATTGCGCCGAAAGCGGGGAGATCGCCGACGCAGATAGCAATATCGGTGTCCGCAAAATTGCGAAGCAACTGGCGGATAGCTTCTGCTCCATGCGCCATGCGCATTGGCGTGGACTCCACCGATACAACTCTGTGGCTGCTCAGGCCATGCCGCAGCAGGGCGCGGTCAAACCCGATATGACGCTGACGCCCGCGTGCATCGGAAGCTTCGGTCCCAATGATGAAGCCGAAACGCGAATAGCCTTGGGGGACGAGAGTGTCGACAAGTGCTTCCATCGCATCGGCGTTGGAGAAACCGACGACGGCATTAATTGGGTTTTCCGGCACATCCCAGGTCTCGATCACCGGAATACCGGCATTTGCAAGCATCGACCGTGCACGCGACGTATGTTCCCCGCCCGTCAGGATGATACCTTCTGGCCGACGCCGCAGCATGGATTCAATCAGCTCTTCCTCGCGCTCGACCGAATAATTCGTGTAGCCGAGGAGCAGCTGCATGCTTGTCTGCGCAAGCGCATCGGTAATCCCGCGTGCGGTGTCGGCGAAGTTCGAATTGTCGATTGAGGGGACGATTGCGGCGATGAAGCCGCTACGGCGTGAAGACAGGGTACCGGCCGACTGATCTAGAACGTAACCAAGCTGGTCAACTGCCGCCATGATGCGCTCGAACGTGCCCCTGGCGATATAGGAATTGCCCTTGAGGGCACGCGACACCGTCATCGCGGATACGCCGGCAACTCGCCCGACATCCGCCATTGTCGGTGGACCATTACCGGCTTCGGTTGGTCGGGGCTCCTGCTCGATCGACATCTTTTCTCCTGTTACGGGATGATCCAGCTGAAAGGGTGCTTTCGGGCGCGTGTCAAGGCAAGCATGTCCAATGCCCTTCTTGGCCCAGCGTCTTTATCACCGATGTCAGAATGTTCCGTACCTCGATCATCGCGCGGGTCGGGGGGTGGTTGACCGGCATGTCGAGTATGAGGCGGCGCGAGAGTATGGGGGCGGAGAGGGGAATTGCGGCAAGGTTTCCCTGCTGCATATCCGTATACACGGCACCCCTGCCGAGGATGGCAAAGCCCAGGCCTGCGCGAATGGCAGCCCTGGTACTAGCCAAGCCCTCGATCTCGCGCACAATGTTGAGGTCGCGGCCCAGCATCAAAGCCTGCCGTTCAAGCAGGACACGAATGCCGTGACGACGGGTCGGCATGATCAGCGGCAGAGAAAGTGCGTCCTCGACCGACATCTGCCCGGTTATGTCGTCAAAGCTGCCGATCCTTCCCACGGCATAAAGCCGCTCGTCGAAAAGGGGCAGGGAACTTGCCTTGGCGACATCAACGAGATTGATGGCAAGATCATGCAGATGCGTGTCGATCGCAGCTCTCAACGTCTGGCTGTCGCCCTCGCTGATCGTCAGGCGGATCTGCGGAAACATCTTCTCGCAGCTTTCCAACACGGGAACGGAGAGAATCGGGGAGAGCGAGCTCAGCATGCCAAGCGAGACATCTCCCCTCGGCGTCAGATCCTGTTGTCTGGTTTCCGCCTCAGCCTGCTCGACCGCGCGCAGGATCGACTGGGCGTGAGAGAGCAGCGTCTGTCCCGCATCGGTAAGTATCACTCCGCGGGATGTACGGTTGAGAAGCTGGACGCCCAGATAGTCCTCCAGCGAGCGCATGTGCAGGCTCAGCGGCGGTTGAGCGACACCCAGTTCCCGTGATGCCCTGGTGAAGGACCCCACTTCCGCAATCTTGGCAAAATAGCGCATCTTTAAAAGATCGAGAACCATGCATCCCCTCCACTTTCTATACCGTAAAGATATAGTACGTATCTGCAATATATATTTGTTCGAATATCGAGCTTGGCCTAGGTTTTCCATGCAGCGAGAGGAAGCGCTGTTAAAAGGAGGACACTATGAAATTTGCTCGTCTTATGACGCTAGCCGCGATCGGCGCTGCGTTGTTTTCAAATGTCGCCGCTGCCGAGCAGCTGGATGACATCAAGAAGGCTGGAGTTCTGAACTGCGGTGTTCTGACGAACTCGCCGCCGCTTGGTTTCCAGGACCCCAAGACCCGTGAGCCTAACGGTTACGAGATCGAGATTTGCCGTATGTTCGCAAAATATCTCGGCGTCAGCGCCAAGATGACCGCCGTCTCGCCACAGACCCGAATGGCCGAACTGACCCAGGGACGCGTAGACATCCTTTCATCGCTTCTGAGCTACAGCAAGGAACGCGCCGAGCAGGTGGATTTCAGCGGCGCCTATATTGCCGAGGACTTCAATTTCGTCGTGCTTGATCAGTCTGATATCAAGACTGTTGCCGACCTTTCCGGCCAGCGCATCGGGCTGGTAAAGGGCTCGGTCCTGATCCCCCTAACGGAAAAGCGCCTTCCGGATGCCCGCATCCTCTCGTTCGAAACGAGTGCCGCATCCTTCCTCGCCCTGCAGCAGGGCAAGGTGAAGGCGACCGTCTATCGTTATTCCGAAGGCAAGGCCGTGCAGCGTAATGCCGGCTCCGAGATCAAGGGACTGCGCTTCCTTGACGAACCGCTTCTCTCCATGCCGTCCGGTTTCGGCTTCCGTAAGGGATCGCCGGAACTGGTCAAGCAGGCGAACGCATTCCTCGCCGAACTGGAGACCAATGGGGAAGGCCAGAAGCTTTACGACAAGTGGCTGGGCAAGGATTCTGACCTGAAGGCCACGCGCAAGTTCGAGTTCGGCAAACCCCAGGAAACCTGGTTTACGAACTGATCTCCTCCGCATACTGCATACAGGTCAACTTTCATGGGTTACCAATTCGACTTTGGTAAGGTCCTGCAGGGTGAGTATCTCGAACTCATCCTGGAGGGTCTCCAGGCCACGATGGTGGTCTTCGTTTTCTCCTGGATTATCGGTCTGGTTCTGGCGGTCGTATTGACCGTCATTCGAGCGATCGAGTTCAAGCCGACACAGTTTCTGGTCGCTGCCTTCGTTGAATATCATCGCAACGTGCCGATGCTGATCCAGCTGTTCGTCTGGTATTTCGGTTTTGCCGTCGTCCTGCCGGATGCGGTCAACGATTATCTGAACGATATCGGGGCGGAGATCGGATATGCCATCGTGGCGCTGGCCCTGAACAAGGCGGCGTATATGTCCGAGGATTTCCGCAGCGGTCTGCGCTCCATCCATCCGGCGCAGATGGAAGCGGCGCGCTCGATCGGACTGACCTATCTCGGTGCCATGACCTGGGTGATCCTGCCGCAGGCCTGGCGCCTGGCGCTCCCGGCGCTGCTCGGGCAGACCCTCATTCTCTTCAAGGGTACCAGCCTTGCCGCCGCCATCGGTGTTGCCGAGCTCAGCTACCAGGCCCGTTATATCGAGGAGCAATCCTTCCGCATTTTCGAGGCCTACGGCATCGCCACGGCGATCTACATGCTCATCTCATTTGCGATCATGTGGCTCTCGTCAATCCTCTCCAAGCGATATGAGCTGAGGGTGAAGTAATGCTGGAAATCATTCAGGAATACTGGCTTCTGCTGCTGATCGGCGAATATCCGCACGGCAAGCTCGGCGGACTGGCGATGACGCTGATCATCTCCTTCGTCAGCCTCATCGTGACATTTCCCTGCGCAGTTCTCATCGCACTCGCCAGAACCGGAAAACCTGGCATCATCCAGTCGATTGCCAACGGTTTCGTTCACAGCGTTCGCGCCATTCCGCTGCTGATGCTGATCTTCTGGGCCTATTTCGCCGTGCCGATGATCATCGGCTTTCCGATAGATGCTGCCTTCACGCTAATCGTCGCCATCGTCATCTATCAAACGGCCTATCTGGGTGAGATCATCGCGGCTGGTATCACGGGCCTGCCGAAGGGGCAGCGGGAAGCCGCCGCAGCGCTCGGCCTCGGCTATATCCCGACCATGTTCAGGATCATCCTGCCGCAGGCGATCTTCAATGTCATTCCGGGCATCGTCAATCAGCTGACAACGATCATCAAGGAATCCTCGCTCGGCTCGATCATCGCTGTCTCGGAACTCTCATATGTCATGCTGCAGGTCAATTCCAACGAGGTGACCAAGCCGCTGCAGATCTTCGGCATCCTCGCTGCGGTCTATTTCGTCCTTTGCTTCGCTCTCAGCCAGGCAACAAATTGGCTGGAACGCCGCATTTCGTCCCGCAGAACGGGGCAGGTCGTTGTGGAGGCCGTAGCATGATCAAGTTCCAAAACGTTTCCAAGTGGTTCGGTGCCTTGCAGGTGCTGCGCGATGTCAATGCGACGGTAGCCAAGGGAACCACGACCGTTCTCTGCGGCCCTTCCGGCTCCGGCAAGTCGACACTGATCCGCACCGTCAACCGGCTGGAACCCATCCAGCAGGGCAAGATCACGTTGGCCGGGCATGACATCTACGCGAAGGATATCGACGTCAACGTGCTGCGCAGCGGCATCGGCTTCGTCTTCCAGCAGTTCAATCTTTTTCCGCATCTCTCGGTCGTGGAAAACGTCATGTTGCCGCTGTTGCGCATCCGCAAGCAATCGCGTGCCCAAGCTCGGCCTGTGGCAATGCAGATGCTGGAGCGGGTAGGGCTCGCCGACAAGGCACATTCGCTTCCCGCCGACATTTCCGGTGGTCAGTCTCAGCGCGTCGCGATTGCGCGCTCGCTGATCCTGAAGCCGGAAGTGCTTGTTCTCGACGAGCCGACCAGCGCGCTCGATCCGGAAATGGTCGGTGAGGTGCTGAAATTGCTGAGGGAACTATCGGCCGATGGCATCACCATGATGTGCGTCACCCACGAAATGGGTTTCGCCCGCGAAGTGGCGGATCGCATCTGGTTCCTGCGCAACGGCACGCTGACCTTCGACGCCGAACCCACCGCATTCTTTTCGGACGATGCCCATCACGATGTTCGCAACTTCCTTTCGGCTGTTCGTAAAAATCATTGAAATCACAGGAGCAAAACATGGTCCATATCAAGGATATTCCCGCCCGCCCGAGCAAGTCGGACATTGATGCACTGGCAAAATTTTCGCCCGCCACCATTCACGAAGCACAGGGCCGTCGGGGCGCCTTGTCGTCGCGGCTGAAGCCGGTCGATTACCGCATGAAACTCTGTGGACCGGCCTTCACGGTCAAATCCTCGCCGCGCGACAACATCATGCTGCAACTAGCGATCAACTATGCCAAGCCCGGCGACATCATCGTCGTTTCGGCGGGTGAATACGAAGAAGCAGGTTCGTTCGGCGACGTTCTGGCCAATGCCTGCCTTGCCAAGGGCATCGGCGGCCTGGTTACGGATACCGGCGTTCGTGACACGCTGCAGCTTCGCGAACTCGGTTTCCCAGTTTTCTCGCTCAGCACCTGCATCAAGGGTACGGTCAAGGAAACGATTGGCACGACGAATGACAGCATCATCGTCGGCGGCGAGATCATCAATCCGGGTGACGTGATCATCGGTGATGCCGATGGTCTGGTCGTCGTTCGCCGCAGCGAAGTGGCCGAAGCGGCAAAGCTGTCTCAGGAGCGCGAAGACGCCGAAGCCGGTTTCATCGAAGCCTACAAGGCCGGAAAATCGGTGATCGAAGTCAGCAAGCTCGAGCCGGTCCTGAAGGCGAAGGGTCTCGTGGTCGAAGCCTGAGCTCCAGCCAGAACACACACCATTTGGATATGACATGAGCGCAGCACTGAAAAAACTGACCGTTTCCTCGACCGAGGTTGCAGTCGAAATCATCGGCATGAACAAGTGGTATGGTGATTTCCACGTGCTGCGCGACATCAATCTGAAGGTGATGAAGGGCGAGCGTATCGTCATTGCCGGGCCTTCGGGCTCCGGCAAGTCGACGATGATCCGTTGCATCAACCGGCTGGAAGAACATCAGTCGGGCAATATCCTCGTCGACAATATCGAGCTTACCAACGATCTGAAGAAGATCGACGAGGTGCGCCGCGAAGTCGGCATGGTGTTCCAGCACTTCAACCTCTTCCCGCACCTGACCATCTTGGAAAACTGCACGCTTGCACCGATCTGGGTCCGCAAGATGCCGAAGAAGGAAGCCGAAGAAATCGCGATGCACTATCTGAAGCGCGTCAAGATCCCGGAACAGGCGAACAAATATCCGGGCCAGCTCTCCGGCGGCCAGCAGCAGCGCGTGGCGATCGCCCGCTCGCTCTGCATGAAGCCGAAGATCATGCTGTTCGACGAACCGACCTCGGCGCTCGACCCGGAAATGGTCAAGGAAGTGCTCGACACCATGGTCTCGCTTGCCGAAGAAGGCATGACCATGCTGTGCGTGACCCATGAGATGGGTTTTGCCCGCCAGGTCGCAAACCGCGTCATCTTCATGGACCAGGGCCAGATCGTCGAGCAGAACTCGCCGGCCGAGTTCTTCGACAATCCGCAGCACGAGCGCACCAAACTCTTCCTCAGCCAGATCCTGCACTGATTTTTAAACGTTGCAGTGCACGAACGAAAGCTAGCAATGCGAGCGGTGAGAACATGTCTGCCTGAGCTTGTCAGGCACAGTTTTCGCTCCCTGCTCTTTCTCGGAGGTTGGTTCAAATTCAATTGTAGATTCTGGTTTTGAATTCTGTGTGTGCTGCTCACCAAGAGCATCATTGCTGCTACAATTTTCTGCATTCATGCGAACTTTCAATCTGTTGACTACCTCTTCACGGAGCAGATCCAACTCATCACGAAGATCAAGCAGATCCGCTAAGATTGGCGATCGAGGAATCTTGGAGACCAGCGATAGGTATGCGTCTTCTATCCCCGCCCAGTCGCCTGACGCGCCCTCCTCCAGAGCCGCGCTTATGAGCTTTCGGCAATCACACCGGCTTATCGTGAGGGTTTCTTGCTCTCTGGAACGCTTCACGTTCCGCGGCAACTTCTTGGGAAAAAAACGCCAGCTCCTCGGAACGAGAGAGCAGGGGGGAACAGGTCGAAACCGAAAGCGCGTTTCAATATCGCCGCTTCTGTCCCTACGGGCATACCGCTTGCCGTTGGGGCTATCTCTGCGAATGATTAGTCCGGCTTCAACCAGCGCCGCAAATGGCACCATTCTGTGAGCTCGAAGGCACAATTGGATATTCGATGGAAAGACGATCATCTGTGCATCGTGTCGGAGTTCATTTTCCGGGTAGAAACTTAAGAGAGCATCGAGAACAGCGGGGCTGCTGGACTGAAGCCAAGCTTTTCGTAGGGGACCGACGTGTCGCGAAAGATCTTCCACTTGTCAGCTTTTTTGACTGGCTCAATCTCGGGGACACAATTGACGAGATGAAGCATCTTTGAGAGGTTGCTCTTATCGACCGACATCGCGGCAATCACGATTTCTCGAGGAAATTGCTTATTCAGTTGGTGTGCAAAGCGAGCCTTCTCAATAAAGCTAAGATCTTCCCGCTCGTTGTTCTCTTGTCCTTGAGCGACCACAAGCTGTTCATCGCTCGTTCGCGAACGATAGCCTTGACTGGCAAACCAAGTTCCGCAAGGACACGAAGACGGCGATGGCCGAATGCTACTTGGTAGCGACCTGGTTGATCAGGATGCGGTCTGACCAGGATGGGAACCTGCTGCCCCTGATCCTTGATGGACGCGAGTAAGCCGGATATGTCCCCTGACATACGTTCTTGAACGAACGATGGTTCAATTGTTCCCGCGTCCAGATCGACAACCGTTTGGCCTTCCGAGAGCCGACGCTCAATATCTTCTGCACGTCCCAAACGGTCGTTCTGTTCGGGAAGCGCATTGCCAATGTTTGCCGTTAACTTGGGCGCAGGATCGCGCTCCTTACGTGCAACTCCAAGGAGCGGCATCGCGCGAGGTCTTGCGGCACGGCTGTCCGTTACGTGTGTAACTGCGTTGTCTGTTGTTACGCCAAGGATGTGCTTGCGGCTCATGCAGACCTACCCCACGCTTTCTTGATTAGACCTTCGATTTAATCGTGAACTGCATTCATCGCCTCATGGGCCAGTAGCAGTTTGCGCGGAGATACGTTTCCCCAATTTCGAGGAGTTTAGCAGCCTCTGATGGACCGAAGGAGCGAATGCCTTTTTCAGCAGTTGGCGGAAAGACCTTGAGGTGATGGGCTTGCAATTGCGTAGGCAACGCGTCGGCGTGCCTCTCCATCAAGGCCGTCTGACCTTCTATTGCCGGTGCTGCTTTTACGGCGCTCTTCGCCATCCCAAAATCCATTCCCTACCAGTGGCGATATTTTCCGCAAAACCTGCAAAGTTTCGCCATTGGCACTAAGCTCTGATTTCTAACGGCGAGCGAGAGATTTTTGGTTAACGATAACTTAATGCAATCACTGCAGCTCCACCAAGTGTCGATAAATCCTTTAGAAATTAGGCTCTTGCTTGGCAGCATCGGGCAGCTTCGTTAAAACGACTTTGACGCTTGATTGCACTTCTAGGGCGATAGAATTGCGGCAACATTGGTAGCCCTCCCAACTCGCGAGGTGCAAATTTGCACCTCGACAACACAGCCTGCTCACGGTTTGTCTCCACGCATATTCAAACGAGGGGACGATCTCATCAATGCTTCAATCGCACTACCGCCTTGTCCGGAAACTGCAGAACGCGCTTGGTGAGCGCTTATGTGTTGCCCTCGACGACCCAACCGTCGTCGAGATCATGCTCAATCCCGATGGCAAGCTGTTCATCGAACGGCTCGGGCACGGTGTCGCCCCGGCGGGCAAGATGGAGCCGGCAGCCGCGGAAACGGTGATCGGCTCCGTTGCTCACTCTCTGCAATCCGAGGCCGATGGAGAGCGCCCCATCATCTCCGGTGAGCTTCCTATGGGTGGCCACCGTTTCGAGGGGCTCCTCCCTCCCGTCGTCAACTCTCCCACTTTCACCATCCGGCGGCGCGCGTCGCACCTGATTCCGCTCGACGATTACGTCACCACAGGCATCATGACGGAAGCACAGCGTTCAATCATCCGAAGCGCTATCGCCAATCGGCTCAACATCGTCATCGCAGGCGGTACAGGGTCCGGGAAGACGACGCTCGCGAACGCTGTCATCGCCGAAGTTGTCAAATCGGCGCCCGATGACCGTATGGTCATCCTTGAGGACACTACCGAAATCCAGTCCACAGCGGAAAATGCCGTCAGCCTCCATACGAGCGACGCCATCGATATGGCTAGGCTTCTCAAGAGCACGATGCGCTTGCGTCCTGACCGGATCATTGTCGGGGAGGTGCGCGATGGGGCCGCTCTCACGTTACTCAAGGCCTGGAACACCGGCCACCCGGGCGGTGTGACGACAATCCATTCCAACACGGCGATGTCGGCGCTGCGCCGCCTTGAGCAACTGACCGCCGAGGCGAGCCAACAGTCGATGCAAGCTGTCATCGGTGAAGCGGTCGATCTGGTGATCTCGATTGAGCGCGCCGGCCGCGGACGGCGTGTGAGGGAAGTCCTTCATGTCGAGGGCTTCACCGGTTCCCGCTACCAGACTGAACATTATCCACAAATCGATGAGGACAGCCATGCCGCATAATCGTCTGCTCCGTTTGGGAATTCTCGCAGCCATCTTCGGCGCATCGATCGTCGGGCCGGCGCTTGCCAGCTCGGGCGGCAGTCTGCCATGGGAAGGACCGCTCCAGCAGATCCAGGAATCAATCACTGGCCCGGTTGCCGGCTATATCGCACTTGCCGCCGTTGCGATCGCCGGCGGCATGTTGATCTTCGGCGGCGAGCTCAACGATTTCGCGCGGCGCCTCATGTATGTAGTGCTCGTTGCCGGCATCCTGCTCGGCGCAACGACAATTGTCGGTCTCTTCGGGGCGACCGGTGCATCGATCGGGATTTCTACAGTCGCCGACCAAACGAACCCGCCACTTGGATCGGAGCCAGCGAGAGAGGAGAGGGCCAATGGCTGACGCCGGCTCCGCGCTCCATCGCAATCGCATTCATCGCGCGCTCTCGCGCCCGAACCTTTTGATGGGAGCGGATCGAGAACTGGTGCTCTTGGCGGGGCTCGCCTCGGTGATCCTGATCTTCGTGGTGCTCACGCTTTATTCTGCCCTTTTCGGTGTTGCGATCTGGATCGTCGTTGTTGGCGCGCTGCGGATGATGGCGAAATCCGACCCGGTGATGCGGCAGGTATATGTGCGCCACATGCGCTACCGCGCGCACTACCTGCCGACATCCTCCCCCTGGCGAAGCTACTGAGGTTTCCAAGATGGTGGCACTGCGCGCCTTTCGATCGACCGGCCCGTCCTTCGCCGATCTCGTCCCATATGCCGGCCTAGTCGATAACGGCATCCTGCTTTTGAAGGACGGGAGCCTGATGGCCGGGTGGTATTTCGCCGGTCCGGATTCGGAGAGCGCGACCGACTTCGAGCGCAACGAACTGTCCCGGCAGATCAACGCCATTCTCTCCCGCCTCGGGTCCGGCTGGATGATTCAGGTGGAAGCCGTGCGCGTTCCGACCATCGACTATCCTTCGTCTGATCGGAGTTACTTTCCAGACGCTGTTACCGCGATGATCGATGATGAACGCCGCAGGCATTTTGGACGCGAGCAGGGCCACTTCGAAAGCCGGCATGCCCTGATCCTGACTTACCGGCCGCCGGAGAGACGCCGCAGTGGTCTCACGAGATACATCTATTCCGACACCGAAAGCCGGACGGCTAGCTATGCGGAAACAGTGCTGGAAACCTTCCGGCGCTCAATCCGCGAGATCGAGCAGTATCTAGGCAATGTCGTCTCGGTGCAGCGAATGCAGACCCGTGAAGCACGCGAGAGAGGCGGTCAACGTATCGCGCGCTATGACGAGCTCTTTCAATTCATCCGCTTCGCGATCACCGGCGAGAACCATCCGGTGCGGCTGCCGGAAATCCCCATGTATCTCGACTGGCTGGCGACTGCCGAACTGGAGCATGGCCTGACGCCACGCATCGAAAGCAGATTTCTCGGCGTGATCGCGATCGACGGCCTTCCGGCCGAGAGCTGGCCAGGTATTCTCAATAGCCTCAACCTCATGCCGCTCACCTATCGCTGGTCGTCTCGCTTCATCTTCCTCGATGCTGAAGAGGCCAAGCAGCGCCTTGAGCGGACCCGCAAGAAGTGGCAACAGAAAGTTCGGCCGTTTCTCGATCAGCTGTTTCAGACGCAATCCCGATCCGTCGATCAGGATGCCATGTCGATGGTGGCGGAGACCGAGGATGCAATTGCCGAGGCATCATCGCAGCTTGTCGCCTATGGCTACTACACGCCTGTCATCATCCTGTTCGACGAAAACCGCGCAATCCTTCAGGAGAAAGCCGAAGCTGTCCGTCGTTTGATCCAGGCCGAGGGATTTGGCGCCCGGATTGAGACGCTGAATGCGACCGATGCATTTCTTGGAAGCCTGCCTGGAAACTGGTACTGCAATATTCGAGAGCCGTTGATCAATACGCGTAATCTCGCTGATCTCGTCCCACTCAATTCTGTCTGGTCGGGCAGTCCAACGGCCACTTGCCCCTTCTATCCGCCGGATGCGCCGCCGCTCATGCAGGTGGCTTCCGGCTCAACGCCATTTCGGTTGAACCTGCATGTAGACGACGTCGGCCACACGCTGATCTTCGGGCCGACCGGTTCGGGAAAATCGACTTTGCTGGCCCTGACTGCGGCTCAGTTTTGCCGGTACGAGAACGCCCAGATTTTCGCCTTCGACAAGGGAAATTCCATGCTGCCGCTGACGCTGGCTGCCGGCGGCGACCATTACGAGATCGGTGGCGATATGGGGGAGGGGGCGAACCTCGCCTTCTTCCCGCTTTCGGAACTTTCGACTGACGGCGACCGAGCCTGGGCGTCCGAGTGGGTCGAGACCTTGGTCGCCCTGCAGGGCGTGACGATCACACCGGATCACCGCAATGCGATCTCGAGGCAGATCGCCCTGATGGCTTCTGCGTCCGGTCGTTCACTGTCCGACTTCGTCAGCGGGGTCCAGATGCGTGAGATCAAGGATGCCCTCCATCACTATACGGTTGATGGCCCGATGGGCCAGCTTCTCGACGCTGAATCCGACGGCCTGACGCTCGGCCGTTTCCAGTGCTTCGAGATAGAGCAATTGATGAACATGGGCGAGCGCAACCTAGTGCCCGTCCTGACTTATCTGTTTCGGCGCATCGAAAAGCGTCTCGACGGGCGTCCGAGCCTCATCGTTCTCGATGAAGCCTGGCTCATGCTCGGCCACCCGGTTTTCCGCGACAAGATTCGGGAATGGCTGAAGGTCCTGCGTAAGGCGAACTGCGCCGTCATTCTCGCGACGCAATCGATTTCGGATGCCGAGCGCTCGGGGATCATTGACGTTCTGAAGGAGTCATGCCCGACGAAGATCTGCCTTCCCAACGGGGCTGCACGTGAGACCGGCACGAGAGAATTCTATGAGCGGATCGGCTTCAACGAGCGACAGATCGAGATTGTCGCGAACGCCATCCCCAAGCGCGAATATTACGTGACCTCCCCGGATGGGCGGCGCCTGTTCGATATGGCGCTCGGCCCGGTCACGCTGTCATTCGTCGGCGCTTCGGGAAAATCCGACCTCGCCCGCATTCGGGCACTGCAATCCGCCCACGGGCCAGAATGGCCAGGGAAGTGGCTTATCGAAAGGGGGATCACTTACCATGGATAACCGAAACCAGTCACCTATGGCAGGGCGAACAATCATGTCGATCGCCATCGCGTTCGGCATGGCATTTACGCCCGCCACATCATTCGCCGGAGCGGCCACGGGCCAGGCAACAGAGTGGACGCAGCTTCTCAACAACGGTGAGCTCATCTCGTTGGTCGGCCAGTCCGCCACCCAAATCGAAAACCAGATCACCCAAATCACGCAGCTTGCCGAGCAAATCCAGAATCAGCTCAACATCTACGGGAATATGCTGCAAAACACGGCGCAGCTGCCGAGCCATTTCTGGGGCCACGTCGAAGGCGATCTGAACCGATTGCGAAATCTCGTCAATCAGGGGCAAGGCATCGCATTTTCGATGGGCAATGCCGATGACCTCTTGAAGCAACGCTTTAAGAGTTATGCGGATCTCAAAACCAGTTTGCCAAACGCAGATACTTTCTCATCTACCTATCAGACCTGGTCGAATACCAACCGCGACACGATCGCCAGCACGCTGAAGGCCGCGAGTCTGACGGCCGAACAGTTCGATAGCGAAGAAGACACGATGAGCGAGCTACGCTCGATGTCGCAGTCGGCAGATGGCCAGATGAAGGCGCTGCAGGTCGGTCACCAGATTGCCGCTCAGCAAGTTGCCCAGATGCAGAAGCTGCGAGGCATCGTCTCGCAGCAGACCACGCTGATGGGGACCTGGCTGCAAAGCGAACAGACTGACAAGGATCTGGCCCAGGCACGCCGTGAAGAATTCTTTAAAGCGACAGCACCCTCAACATCCGGCGGTGAAAAAATGAAGGTGGAATGGTGAGAGGGAAACTGATCATAGCTATAGCAGCCGATATCGTCTCCCTCGGCGGAGCAGGGCTCTGGATGCTGGCTTCTGAGAGACACACGGCACAAGAACGGCGCAAAAAGTTCTACGCGCCGAGGAATGAGTACCCAACGTCGGGCGGCGAGAAGATGAAGGTCGAGTGGTGATCGCATGACGTCTAAGCTTCAAAGGATCAGGCGCATTGCCGGGCTTGTCGTAGTCATGATGTTAGCGGTTCAGCCCGCGCTCGCACAGGAGGGATCGATCCTAACCGCTCTTCAGAGCGAGATCACTACTGCCGCCAAAGGATGGGAGACGACTGTCACGGATGCGGCGATATCGCTCTTCTGGATCCTCGCGGGGATCGAGATCGGTATAGCGGCGGTATGGTTGGCCATTCAGGCCGCCTCCCTCGACAGTTGGTTTGCCGAATTGGTCCGGCGCATCATGTTCGTGGGCTTCTTCGCTTTCATTCTCGCGCAGGGTCCGAGTTTCGCGAAGGTGCTCGTCGATAGCCTGTTTCAGATCGGCGCTGGTGGAGGCTCGGCGTCGCCAGCCGATGTGTTCAACGCGGGTTTGGCCGTTGCGACCAAGATGTCCGAGAAGGTGCAGTTTGGCCTGTTCGAGGACAATGCACTCGCAATTTCAGCGGCGCTTGCGATGGTCGTGACGGTAATGGCATTTTCGCTCGTTGCCGCGATCTTCGTGTCTGTGATGGTCGAAATGTATCTCGGCCTGCTCGCCGGGATGATCATGCTTGGTTTGGGTGGATCATCCTTCACGAAGGATTTTGCTATCCGTTACCTGATTTATGCGTTCTCAGTCGGTATGAAATTGATGGCGCTGGTCATGATTTCTCGGATCGGCTCCGAGGTCCTGATTGGACTAGCAAATCGAACTGACATCGGTGATCAATTCCAGACAGCGTTAGCGATCGCTGGTATCGCGGTCGTCGTCTTCATTGTCGCGATGTATGTCCCCAACATCATACAGGGCATCGTTCAGGGTGCGTCGGTTTCCGGCGGCATGGAAAGCATCCGACATGGCGGACAGGCCGCGTCGTTTGCGGCCGGCGGTGCGTTTCTCGCGGCTGGCGCGGTGGGCGCCGGCTTCTCAGCCGCGCAATCGGCGAGGGCAGGGGGATCGTCGGTTGCTGGAGCCGCCCTTCGTGGCATGGGGGCAAGCTTCGGAGCCGGAGCATCGGCGGCGGGATCCGCAGCCAAGGAGAAGGCGATCGGATCTCCTGGGGCCTATGCAGGTTCGATCCTGGGGTTGGCCAACGCAAAACTTGATCAGGCGCGTGGCAAGTCATCTTCATCACCGACGCCACCAGAGCGCCCGGACAAATAGATTCTCTAAAACAGGATGGTCATAATGGCAGCGCCGCGCGCACCGGATAACCAGTATCTTGCCGCACGGCAGGAGTGGTCGGAACGATATGGCTCCTATGTGAGGGCTGCCTCCGCCTGGCGGGCCGTCGGCATATTGAGTCTCGGCATGGCCGTGATCGGCTTCAGCTATGCGCTCTATCTGAGCACCCAGGTGAGGCTTGTCCCTTACATCGTTGAAGTGGACAAACTCGGCAACACCGTTTCGGGCGGCTTCCCGCAGCAGATCGAATATGCCGATACCCGCGTTGTTCGCGCCACGCTTGGCAATTTCATCTCGAGCTTTCGATCGATAACGCCGGATGCAGTCGTGCAGAAGCAGTATATCGACCGGACCTACGCCCTGCTTCGCACATACGATCCCTCCACCCAGAAGATCAATGCCTGGTTTCGGGGGAACTCACCATTCGAGAAGGCGGTCAACGCGACCGTGGCGATCGAAGTCAACAATATCGTGGCGCTGTCCAATCAGACCTATCAGATCGATTGGACCGAGTATGAGCGAGATCGGAAGGGAAAGGAAACGGCAACCCGCCGCTTTCGCGGTATCGCAACCGTCTCGATCACCTCACCGCAAGACGAAGCAACGATCCGGCTCAATCCGATCGGCGTCTATGTGACCGATTTCGATTGGACCGCGCAACTGTAGGAGCAGGGGATGGAAATGGGGACGAAAACTTCAAACGCGGTCGCCGGCCTTCTGTTGCTAGGCGCGGCGGTGCTCACAATGGCAGAACCGGTCCGGTCGCAAAGCCTGAACAGGAATGAGGTGAAAGGCACGACACTTTCAGGAAAATGGCGTGGGCAAGCCGGCCTCGTAACACGCGGTCACGACGGTAAGGTCATTTTTCTATTCGGCGAGACGCAGCCCTCGGTGGTCTGCTCGCCCTTGCAGGTCTGCGATATCGAACTGCAAGGGGGCGAGATAGTCCGCGACGTCCTGGTCGGCGATACAGTCCGCTGGAAAGTCGAACCGGCAACCTCCGGGGCGGCCGGCGGGCAGGCGATACATCTCATCGTGAAACCGTCGGAGCCGGGCCTCGTCACCTCGATGGTGGTGACGACATCGCGCAGGACATATCACATCCAGCTCAAGTCCCACCCGAGCCAGTACATGGCGCGCATCGGTTTCGAATATCCGGAAGACGCTGCGACAAAACTCTCGGACATCAATGCCCGGATCCATGCGATGACCGGGCCAGGAGGAGGCGTGCCTCCAGAGCAGCTCGCTTTTTCCTATTCCTTGAGTGGCAGCGCACCATGGCGCCCGAGCCGGGTCTTTTCGGATGGCCAGAAGACATACATCCAGTTCCCGCGAGCGATTTCCGGTCAGGACGCACCCGTGCTCTTCGTCGTCTCCGGAGGCCAGAACCGGATCGTCAACTACCGAATGAAGAACAACATGATGATCGTCGACTACAATATCGACAAGGCCGTCCTCATCTCCGGCGTTGGCTGGAAACAGCAGAAGATCACCATTCGGCGGGGAGGGTAGACGATGCGGACCCGCTTTCTCCTTCCGCTCGCGATAGCAATGGGATTGACCGGCTGCCAGACGGCGTCCGATGGCCTGACCACTAGCGCTGCGCCGCCCGAAATCGCAGGGCCGGCGGCAAGCGCAATCGCCGGCGATATGGCCGGCCGTTTCGCCGAACAGGCGGGATCGACCGCAACGCCCATCAAATTGCACAAGGATACGTCGGATTTTGCCGTCGCGCTGGAGGCCGCCCTGAAGGGCTGGGGCTATTCGGTCATCTCGGATGAGAAGTCTGGATCCGCCAAGGATGCTGCGAAACCGGTGGAGATTGCCTATTCGCTTGCTAGCCTGGACGGACAGGTGTTGGCACGCCTCTCGACAGATACTCTTGAACTCGGCCGCGCCTATTCCATCACCAACGGCGTCGCAGTCCCTGCGAGCCCTCTTTCTCTCATGAAGCGTAACTGACGAAGGAGGAGGCTCATGGTCCAATCGCTGCAACTTGGTAATTCCAATCCTTCTTCCGACCACACGGGGATGAAGCGCCTTAACCGCATGCCCTTGTTCATCGGGATTGGCATAGCGGTGCTTTTCCTTGCCGTCCTTGTCTACGGCCTTTCCTCGCGCGGATACCGGTTTGGGCAGCAGGCTCCGCAAGATGGCGGCGCGAACGCTCCAGCGTCCAATTTCGCCGAGCAAATGAAGCGCGGCGTGAAGGACGGCATCATCGGGGACCGAGACTATCCATCAGCCTTCCAACCCACCCCGGTCACGACCACGCCCGTTATTGTGCAGGAGAAGCAGCCGGAAGCGAGGCAAGAACCGCAACAGGCGCGGCGCCCGCAGACGGAATCCGATGAAGAATGGAACGCACGCATGCTGCGCGAACAACGGGAACAGATCGCGCGCGAGCAGCAAAGACAGCGAATGGCAAGTCTCCAGGCCAAAGGTGCCGCGCTCGACTCACCCCTGAAAGTCGATATTTCTGATGTCGAAGCCAAGGGGGCTGGAACCGCCGGTGCGGCGACCCGTCAACAGGGGGCGCAGCCGGCTGGTGAAGCATCCGACCTTTACGCCGCGGCATTGCGTGCGGGCGCGGTGGGAGCAGGCGGCGATCAGAATGGCCAGGCTTCGAAGGAAGACTTTTTCAATGCCGACATCAAGGATCTCGGCTATTTGCCCGATCAGGTTGTACCACAGCAATCGCGCTATGAACTCAAGCGCGGCTCCGTGATTCCCGCCACGCTGATTTCAGGGATCAATTCCGATCTGCCCGGCCGTATCACTGCGCAGGTCAGCCAAAACGTCTACGACAGTTCTACGGGCCATGTTCTGCTGGTTCCACAGGGGACGAAGCTGTTCGGCCGCTACGATAGCAAGGTCTCTTTCGGCCAAAGCCGCACCCTAGTTGTCTGGACGGACATCATCTTCCCGAATGGCTCGACCTTGCAGATAGGTGGGATGGCTGGCACGGACTCTGAAGGCTATGGCGGCTTTACGGACAAGGTCGACAATCACTACCTGAGGACGTTCGGATCCGCAGCAATGATCGCCTTGATCGGAACCGGCATCGACATGTCGATGCCCCAGAGCTCGACGCTGGCCACACAAGATACGGCCTCTGACGCAGCGCGCCGGAACTTTGCCGAGACCTTTGGGCGAGTTGCGGAACAGACGATTTCGAAAAACCTCGGCGTGCAGCCGACGATCACGATCAGACCAGGCTACAGGTTCAATGTACTTGTTGACCAGGATATCATTTTCCCAGGCCTTTATACCCGATGAGTAGAGAAGACTCAGCCGAGCAACTGCTTTATCGTCGCGACAGGCAAAAACATACGCATTGGCTTCGAAGGAAACGGTAAGAAACCGTACCCAGCGTACAGCTCCATGCGTCGACTTGTTCTTTCAGCATCGCCACAATCCAAAACGTCAAGCACAGTGATTGCCGTGCCGATCTGGTCAGCGACCGGCGCTATGCGCTGCAAGCAATCGGCAAGAAGAACACCTCCATGTCCGCCGCCCCTGAATCTCTCATCACGGCCGATCATTGAGATATAGGCTGCAGGGATGAATCCGTGTCCTGGCCGATTACGAGCGAACTTTTCTGGAAGATCCTGGTAGTCGATCGAATGGGCGTTGATGGCATAAAAGCCGATGATGGAGGTCCCATCCTCGGTCATGATCCAGACACGGAGGTTATCTGCCATGGTTAGTATGTTAGCCGTCTTCTTGATGAAGTTGTCGACCTGAGGCACGTCGCATGAGAAAGCCGCTCGATCGTGCTTCGACGGGTCGAGCGGCTCAATGATGAAAGTAGGTTCTGCATTCTCCAGCATCAGCGTGAATCGATAGTCTCGCGGTGACGTTTGAAGACGTTCTTCAACGCATCTGTAGGAGCAGCCGGGTTGTCGAGGGCTGCAAAAAACGCCGCATGATCTGCAGACTTGAGGATGGTCGCCTCGTGAGCAGCGATCGTTTCGATAGCAAACTTGTACGCCGCATTCATCGTGAAGGCAGAGACGTCCATGCCAGACAATGCCGCTGCCCGGTGGATCGCATCCTTGATGCGCGGCTTGGTGCGGAAGTTCATCCGGGCGTTGCTCGGTTCATCGATGTCGGCAGTGATATCGTTGGATGAATGCATGGATCCCCCCAGCCGTGAAACTGCTCTAAAATGTACGTCATATAGGCGTACATATCAACAGGGATGGTATACCTCGCCCTCTGACCACACTTTTCTGTGATCCATTGCTCAGCGCAAGCTATCGAGGGGCTTCGCAGCACATCTACAAAACTGCAGTGGAAGATTCAAAAGCCAACCGCTATAAGCACCTGCGAGGCAGTACGCGCTGTCTCCGGGCTTTGTAACCCGAAGCATACTGATCTGGTGTCCGCCGTCAGGGTGCCGAATTCCTCGACTTATGGTCGGGGAGCCGTGGACGTATGTCCAGGTTCCTTGGAACTAAAGGTCCATGGCTGAGTATGCTCGGTTACAAACTCCCCGATCGCCAGGCGTCAGGAACAATGCGGGGGGTACCGCGCATTGTCTTTTTTGGGAGGAGCGTCCTTGTCCGGTGAAACCAATGGTAAATACACCGACGTCGAGCTCAGACCCCTCGTGGGTCTTCTCGCAGGCTTGCCGGAGCCTGTGGTAGAACATTTGACTACCCTAGCGATGAAAACTCATCGCAATCTTTTAGAGAAAGCGGAAGCCCTATTTGAGGCGCTTCCTACCGAGGAGAGATTAGGTGCTGCAGCTGGGAGCAATGAACATCTAGCCTACCTTCAGGCAACGATCGAAATGCACGCGCAGATGTCCGCATTGACGACGCTTTTGAAAATTCTGGGCCGGCCCCCAAAAGGTTTGATTACGCAAATCATATAAGGCCACGCCGGATCGCCAGTCCTACCAACTGCGTATTGTTGGTTAGGTTGTAACGTTCCTTGGCACCGTCCAGGGTGATGCGGACCGTGCTGTACTTCACCTGTTCGAGGTCGGCCGTCTCGTCGACGGTCTTACCAAGCTCGATCCACCGAAGGTAAGTGGCCTCCTTAGGGGTCAGATAAACCTGTTCCTCAATGGTCGGCCTTACCCGCAAATGCTCAATATGAGCATGCAATTGCCCGACAGCAGATCGTGTCCCGGGAGATGGTGTAGCTGAATAAGGGTGGTCATCGGGATTTTCCGGTAGGGTTGGGTTGTTCAAGCACAACCTGATGGAAAGACCACCGATGACCAAAGACATGATGGACCTTCGCTCACTCGTTGAGAAGAGCGCCGACGCGGATT
>NZ_JBJDRG010000034.1:0-24218 GCF_044987325.1 Rhizobium sp. ZW T2_16 | reverse complement strand
CAGACGTCCCGGTGCGACGGCCGCCGGCGACGGATTTGCTTTGCGTAGGCCGGTCCGAATTTCCGCCCCCATCGGCGGATCGTTTCATACGAAACGACGACGCCGCGCTCCAGCAGCAATTCCTCGACCAGGCGCAGGCTCAGCGGGAACCGAAAGTACAACCAGACTGCATGGGCGATGATCTGCTGCGGGAAACGGTGGCGCTTGTAGCTGATGGCTGAATTCTTCATCCCACCATCTCTACGCCCCACTCACTGACAGCAGGTTTATGTGACAACACCTGTTGGCCATATCTACAGGGCCAAGCCCGCACTGGCAGGGCATTACCGGTCGCTCGATCCGACGAACAGCTTCAATCCGGGCATCGGCAAGACGGAGCGGAGCAAGAGATACGGCTCGACCTGCGGATGCGATGACCATTTTTCGACGTCTCCAAAAGCTCGCCCGTTCGTGGCAGAGACTTGACAGAGCTCCACGGGCGCCAGTTCGGTCCTACCCCCCATAACCGGGTCAAACCGCCGAGGATCATGTCGACCACGGGGATCACCCGCTGCGGCGCGCCACTCCGCAAAGTTGAATTTCTGCCGTTATTCGCCTGATGCCGATGCACGCCTCAGGTGGCATCCGAGCGCTCTTGGCTCTTCCCGCCCCGGATTTTGCGCCTCTTGCACGACGAAAATGAGATCGGATTTTCGCATGTCCATGCCTAACGAATGTGCGGGGGCCCCTGGCCGGTTATTATTTATGCGATGAAATCAATCGCCTAATCGTGATGCAAATATCGGCGGCCGGTTGGCGGCAAAGAAATCTATACGGCAGCAAAATATTTTCGATTGGACAGCGCATCCTCATCCCGATGGACTGTCGTCACAGACCGAAGCCGCACTTTCCCTCCAACTCATTCGAGGCATCTGTGACATCTTCCGATTGTTTGAACCCCACCAGACGTAGCATGCTGATCAGCCTCGGGGCAGGCATCGTCGCGCTCTCCATGCCCAAGATCACGATGGCGCAGGCCTCGGCTTCCGTGCTGAAGTTCGGCCTCTCGACCTTCCCGCCGACGATCAAGCCTTTCGACAATACCGGTGGTGCGGCCAATACCGTCAAGCTGATGCTCTATCGCGGCCTGATGGGCTATGACGCGCATGGCAAGCTGTGGCCGGAAGTTGCCGAAAGCGTCGAGTGGAGCACGCCGACGACCGCAGTCTTCAAGTTGCGCAAGAATGCCGTCTTCCACGACGGCAGCCCGGTCACAGCCGCCGACGTCATCTATTCTCTGAACGAAATCACCAAGGACGGTTCGGCCGCCTATCTGAAGAGCGATCTGAAGATCATCGCCGCGGTCGATGCCGTCGATGAGAAGACCGTCAAGATCACGCTCAAGGCGCCGAGCGCCGTCTTCCTCGATCTGCTCGCGAGCTATTGCTGCCCGATCATCTCGAAGAAGAGCACCGACAGCGAGACGATCGGCGCGGGACCGTTCACGCTCAAAGGTAGCGAAAAGAACGTCTATATCGAAGTGGCGCGCTTCAAGGATTTCTACCTCAGCGACCAACCGAAGGTCGATGGCATCCGCTTCATTGCCTATGCCGACGAAAACCTTCGCTATGCCGCGCTGCAGGCGGGCGACGTCGACCTGATCGAATACCTTCCCTGGACCCAGTTCGATGCCGTCGAGAAATCTTCCACGCTGAAGATGAAGGACACGCTCGGGCCGTTCATGTTCCTGCTGTTCAACGTCACGGAAGGTCCGTTTGCAAATCCCAAGGTACGTCAGGCCGTGGGCTATGCGATCGAGCGGCAGGACGTCGTTGATGCCGCCTTTGCCGGCCGCGGCGTACCGCTCTACGGTCTGCCGAACCCGAAGGGATCGCCATTCGACCTCGCAGATCCCGCGCATGAATGGAAATACGACGTCGAGAAAGCCAAGGCGCTGCTTGCCGAAGCCGGCTATCCGAACGGCTTCGAATGCCGTCTGCTTGCCACCGCGACCTATGGCATGCATCAGGATACGGCATCCGTCGTGCAGGCGCATCTCGATGTCATCGGCATCAAGGCAACGCTCGACCTTCCCGATTGGGGAACGCGCGTCACCGCCGGCAAGGAAGGCAAGTACAACATTGCCGTGCACGGCACGTCGGGCAATTACAACGACCCCGATGCGCTCTGGTCGCTGCTCTATTCCGGCAACCCGTCCTATCTGCAGTCCTTCGGCTTCAAGAGCGCGCGCATTGACGGCCTGCTCGAAAAGGGCCGCACCGAGGTCGATCCCGCCAAGCGCAAGGCGATCTACCAGGATCTCGTGATCGCCTATTACGAGGAAGTGCCGCAGGTGCCGCTCAACTGGCGCGTCCAGGCCTATGCCATGAAAAAGTCGGTCGAAGGCTTCGAGCAGCTGCCCGGCTTCCTGAGCGGCTCGTCGGGCTATGCCCTCGACGAGACGAAACTGGCATAAGGAGCGCGCATGCTGGCCTTCATCTTTCGTCGCATGGCAGCCGCGGTTGCCATGATCCTGGTCATCGCCACGATCATCTTCTCGCTGCTGATCATCGTGCCCGGCGATCCGGCCGAACTGCTGCTGTCGACCGGCGGCGGCTCGGCGACACCGGAGGCGATCGCCAACCTGCGCGCCACGATGGACCTCGACCAGCCCGTCATGACGCAATATGTCCATTTCATCGCCGATACGGCGCAGTTCAACTTCGGCACGTCAATCGTCGACAAGAGCTCGATTGCGGCCGTGATTGCACTGCGCCTGCCGCGGACGATCGAAATCATCGTTGCCGGCACGGTCCTGGCGCTGCTGATCGCCATTCCGGCAGGCACGGCAGCCGGCCTGCGCGCCGGCGGCAAATTCGACATCGCCGCTTCCGCAATCAACGCGCTGCTGACATCGGTGCCCGGCTTCGTGCTTGGCACGCTGTTCATCTATTTCCTCGCCCAGCTCCTCGGCTGGTTGCCGGCGGGCGGCTATGTTCCGCTTGCCTCCAATCCGCTGCAGCATCTGCAGATGCTGATCCTGCCTGCGCTCACCGTCGGCCTGCATCTGGCGACCATCGTCTTTCGCATGACGCGAACCAGCGTTCTCGAAATGCGCGGCCATGACTGGGTCCGCACGGCCGTCGCCAAGGGCTTGCGCAGAAAGCAGGTCGTTCGCCGCCATATCCTCTACAACGCCCTCGGTCCGATCATCACGGTCGTCGGCCTGCAGCTCGGCATTCTGCTCGGCTCAACCGTCCTCGTCGAGTTCATCTACAACTGGCCCGGATTGAGCGGCCTGCTCGTCTCGGCGGTCGAACAGCGCGATTACCCGACCGTTCGCGCCATCATCCTGACCGTCGCAGCCATTTTCATCGGTATCAATCTGGTGATCGATATCCTGACCTCGCTGCTTGATCCGAGGGTGCGCCTGCAATGATCTCACTCCGCCGCTTTCCCAAGCGCATGATCCTGCCGAGCCTGCTTCTGGCAACGCTGATCATCGTGCCGTTCGCCGCCCCGCTGATCACGGCGGAAGATCCCGTCAAGATCGCCGTTCGCTACCGCATGGCAGCACCGGATCTCGCCCATTGGCTTGGACGCGACGAATTCGGCCGCGACCGGCTGGCACGCGTTCTTTATGGCGGGCAGGTGTCGCTGACGGTCGCCTTCGTCGCCACCACCATCGCCTGCATCATCGGCACATTTTTCGGCCTGGTCGGCGCCTATTTCCGCGGCCCGTCGGAATTCATCACCAGCCGGCTTTCCGACATCGTCCTCTGTTTCCCGCCGATCCTGCTGGCGCTTCTGGTCGTCACCCTGTTCGGGCCGGGCGTCCTGACGCTGGTGGCCGTGCTCTCGGTTCTCTATTTCCCGACCTTTGCGCGCATCACCTTTGCCGAAGCCCTTCGAGTCGCCTCGCTCGATTTCGTCGAAGCCTCCCGCGCGCTTGGTACGCCGTCACGTCGCATCGTCCTCGGAACGATCCTTCCCAATATCGCCGGCCCCCTGTCGGTCCAGTATTCGCTGACGGCAGCTGCCGCGATCACGATCGAAAGCGGCCTGTCCTTTCTCGGCCTCGGTGTCGTGCCGCCGGCTCCCTCCTGGGGGCAGATGATCCGCGGCGCCCGCCAGTTCATGGCACAGGATCCGCTCGGCATCATGATCCCCTGCGCCGCACTCGTCCTGACCATCTATGCGATCAACTTCTTCTGCGACCGCCTGCGCGATACGCTCGATCCGAAGGGCGCTTCCGGCAGCAGCATGGATGAAGTGTCGAAGCCGCTCGCACTCGCCGACGCGCCGGCGATCAATGACCCTGATGTGATTGCCAAAATCACCAATCTGCGGCTTGAAACCGCCCGTTTCGGCACGCCGGCCGCCGTCATTGAGGACGTCTCCCTGACACTGCGCGCCAATCAGTGTACGGCACTTGTCGGCGAAAGCGGCTCGGGCAAATCGCTGTCGTCGCTTGCCCTGATGGGCCTGCTTCCCGGCGCCATCCGGCAGGCGTCCGGCACTCTGCAACTGCGGCGCAAGTCGAATGAGGTCGTCGACCTCGGTTTCCTCGATGCCCGCACGCTGGAAGATATTCGCGGCAACGACATCGCCATGATCTTTCAGGAACCGATGACCTCGCTCAATCCGGTCCACACGATCGGCGACCAGATGGTGGAAGCAATCCTCGCCCATCGGCCGATGTCGAAATCCGCTGCCCGCCAGCACGCCATGAACCTTCTCACCCGCGTCGGCATGAACGATGTGGAACGTCGCATCGAAAGCTACCCGGACCAGATGTCGGGCGGCATGCGGCAGCGCGTGATGATTGCCATGGCGCTCTCCTGCGAGCCCCGCCTGCTGATAGCCGATGAACCGACGACGGCGCTCGACGTGACGATCCAGGCCGAGATCATCGAACTCCTGCAAAGCCTTAGGCAGGATCAGGACAGCGGCCTCAGCCTTCTGTTCATCAGCCACAATCTCGGCGTCGTCGCTGATATCGCCGATCGCGTCGCGGTCATGTATTCGGGCCAGATCGTCGAGGAAGGTCCAGCCGACCGCATCCTTCATGATCCGCACCACCCCTATACGCGCGCGCTCATCGAAAGCATGCCCTCGTCGCACGAGACATTGCATTCGACCGGCGGACAAAGACTGCCGGCAATCTCGGGCACGCCGCCGCTGCCTTCGGCCCGTCCATCCGGCTGTGCGTTCCGGGATCGCTGTCCGATCGCGATATCGGCCTGCGCGGATATCCGGCCGGCTCTTTATGCCAGTGCGGATGGCGAGCGCGCCGTTCGCTGTCTGCGCGCTCCGGAGGCTCCGGCAGACCTGAAGAACAACCAGACGGAGGCCGCATGACAGATCACATGACAGCCCATCCGACCGCAAGCGTCACAGCACGGCCAACCGGCGGCGTGACGCCCCCGCCGCTCCTTGAGGTCCAGAACCTTCAGAAGAGCTATTCGATCGGACGCAGCGGCCTGTTTTCCAGACGGTCGGTGAAGGTGCTGCACGATGTCAGTTTCAGCGTCGCGCCCGGCGAGGTGCTTGGCCTTGTCGGAGAAAGCGGCTCGGGAAAGAGCACGATCGGGCGCGCCATCCTGCGCCTGATCGAATCCCGCAGCGAGACGATGCGTTTCGACGGGCAGGATCTGAACAGCATTTCGTCTTCGCGCATGCGCAGCCTGCGCAAGGAAATGCAGGTCATCTTCCAGGATCCCTATGCCAGTCTCGATCCGCGCAAGACCATTCGCGCCGTCCTGTCGGAAGCCCTCGATGCGCATGGCCTGCATCAGGGTGACGCGCGCGGGACCCGTCTCGTCGAACTGGTCAAGCTCGTCGGGCTCGACCCGACATTTCTCGACCGGCGTCCGCACGAATTTTCCGGCGGTCAGCGGCAGCGCATCGGCATTGCGCGGGCGCTTGCCGTCGAGCCGCGCTTCATCGTCTGTGACGAGGCCGTCTCGGCGCTCGACGTGTCGATCCAGGCGCAGGTTCTCAATCTTCTCGCCGATCTGCGTGAAAAGACCGGCGTGTCGCTTCTGTTCATCAGCCATGACCTTTCGGTTGTCCGCTACATTTCCGATCGCGTCATGGTGCTTTACCTCGGCCATGTCATGGAGGTTGGCCCGGCCGATCAGGTGCATTTTGCGCCCAAACATCCCTATACCGCAGCGCTTGTCTCGGCCGAGCCCAGCCTGCATCGCGAAAGCCGACGCATCCGCCTGACCGGCGAAATTCCCTCGCCGCTCGCCCTGCCATCCGGCTGTATCTTCCGCAGCCGCTGTCCCTATGCCCAGCCCGCCTGCGCCGAAACCGTTCCGCCCCTGCAAACGGTTGGCGACAGACACCAGGCGGCCTGTCTTAGAACTGACATTCTGTGAGGAAACGCACATGCCAACCGAAAAAATCAAGATTGCAGAACTGACCAGCGAGGAAGCGCGCCAGTTCCTCAACGACGATGCCGTCATCCTTCTGCCGATGGGCTCGCTGGAAGATCAGGGCACGCATGCGCCGATGGGCGATTATCTCGCGGCGGAAGCCGTGGCGCTCGATATCGCACGCGCGGCCCGCGCCGAAGGCGTGCCAACCTTCATCGCACCCGTCATCCCGTTTGGCGGCGCCGACTATTTCGGCTCCTCGCATGGCGGCATCGCGCTCAGCCAGTCGACGCTCGTCGCCGTCCTGGACGACATGTTCGCGTCGCTCGCCCGCCACGGCCTCACCAAGATACTGGTCATCAACGGCCATGGCGGCAATGTCGGGGCGATCAATGAAGTGTCGCTGAAATGGCGGCAGAAGAACGGCATGTTCGTCGCCTCCATGTATCTCTGGCAGATCAGCTATGAGCTGCTGAAGGATATTCTCGGCCCCGAAGCCGCAGCAAAATCCTCCGGCCATGGCGGCGATCCTTTGACCTCGGTCGGCCTGCATTACTATCCGGATATCCTGCGCATGGATCTGGCCAAGGCGCCGCCGAAGGGCCAGAAAGCCATGGGCGTCGATGTCGCGGGCTTTGCCGCGCTCAAATATGCCGGCGCCCGCCTGCAGGCGCCGATCGAGGCGATGGAAACCGCGCCGCACGGCGTATGGGGCGGCGACCCGGCGTATTGCTCGGCCGAAACCGGGGCCGCGCTGACGAAGCGCCTCGTCGATATCGGCGCGGGCTTCATCCGCGATCACGTTTCCAAGCGCTTCGAGGCGTAAGGATGATTTCGGAACGCGGCATGGGCAATGCCGCGTTCCAGCCAGCAACCATCAGGTGGCGCGGAAGCTGGTGTAGCGAGGATGGGCAGCAACCCATTCTTCGGCGGCCTGCCGGGCGAGCCGGAAGATCTCTTCGGTCTGTGTCTTGCGGGCACGGTTCTGGTGAACACAGCGAATATCGAGCGGCGCCAGCTTTACCGTCGTCGGGATCTCGACCAGCATGCCGGTTGCGATCTCCTGTTCGAGCGAGACCAGCGGCATCGCCGAGGCCCCGTAACCGGCCCTGACCATCTCGCAGATGGTCGCGAGCGAATTGCCTGTGTGGCGCGCATTGGGCCGCCGTTTGGTCTCCTCGATGAGATCGGCGACTGGCCCGAAGAGCGGCGATGTATGTGGGTAAAGGACAAGCGGCAGCTCGCGCAATTCGTCGGGTGTCAGCGGTCGCTTGATTTCGCCGACGACATCGGGGCGCGCCACCCAGCCGACGTGATAGAGGACGGAAAAACTGTTCTCGATCTGCGGCAGGCCGGCCTCGCCGGTGACGAAAGCCATGTCCAGCGCGCCGGATTTGACCATCGGCCTGAGGTCAAGATTGGCGCCGGAATAGAAATCCACGAGCGGGGGATCTGGCAGGGCGGCGATCTTGTGCCGCAGTGTCACGCCCCAGGTCTGCGTGACCATGGAGACGATGCCGATCGTATAACGCCTTTTTTGTTTGGACCGCAGACGGCTCGTCAGCGTTTCGCTCAGGTTGAGAAAGGTCTCGGCATATTCGGCAACTTCATAGCCCTGTTCGGTCAGGGTGAAATCGGACTGGCCACGATCGACAAGCTGGATGCCCAGACTGTATTCCAGGCCGGATATACGAGCGGAAACAGCAGGTTGGGTGAGACCGATATGATCGGCCACACGTTGGTAGCTTTTAAGACGGGTCAGCCAGTAAAAGGCTTCCAACTGCTTGAAGTTCATGATCGTCTCTCATGCAATGGGTTGGTGAATCTATATAAATTTTTTCTATGAAGGCCACAGGAATTTTTGCTTTGACCTAAAGGCCCGGACTGTCGTGAATGCAGGTGAAGTCCCAAGCTTGAGCCAAAAAGGAACCACCATGAACGTTGTCGTTTCCCTTCCCGCCGCAGACAAGACCGAATGGTGGTGCCAGATGCTGCGCGATCTGATGCCGGAATGGAATGTCTATCCGATCAATAAAGTGCCCGACCCGGAAGCCATCACCTATTCCGTGCTCTGGCGCCCGGCGACCGGTTCGATGAAGCCGTTCAAGAACCTGAAGGCGATCGTCTCTCTGGGTGCCGGCATCGACCATGTTCTGGCGGATGAGGAATTGCCCCAGCATGTACCGATCATCCGCACGGTGGGCACCGACCTGACACAGCGGATGAAGGAATATGTGGCGTTGCATGTTCTTCGTCATCACCGCGAACTGCCGGCCATCCAGGCAAACCAGGCGCGCCAGCATTGGGAACAGATCGTCGTTCCGCCGGCCACCCAAAGGCGCGTCGGCGTCATGGGTCTCGGCAATCTCGGTGCCGTCGCTGCCGATCTCCTGAAGCAGATCGGCTTTAACGTCGTCGGCTGGTCGCGCACGCAGAAGGATCTGCCGGGCATCACCTGCTATTCCGGCGCGGAAGGGCTAAAGGCGTTTCTGGAAGGCACCGAAATTCTCGTCTGCCTCCTGCCGCTGACAGAGAGCACACGCGGCATCCTCAATGCCGATACGTTCAACCAGCTGAAGCGCGGCGCAAGCATCGTCAATGCGGCCCGGGGCCCACATCTCGTCGATAGCGATCTCGTCGAGGCCCTGAATTCCGGGCAGATCAGCAGCGCGACCTTGGACGTCTTCCATATCGAGCCCCTGCCGTCGACGCATCCGTTCTGGACCAATCCGAAGATCACCGTCACCCCTCATGTCGCATCGCTGATCGATGCTCCTACAGGCAGCAAGATCGTTGCGAGGAATATCAGAACCTTCCAGGAAACCGGCACGGTCGCCGATCTGGCAGATGCCAAGCGCGGCTACTAAGCACATAGATTTATTTTATAATTAGACATCCATCCTCCGTCTCGGCTGCGCCGATGCGGGGGATTTTTTTATGGCAGAATGCCTGATTTACAGGCTCACACCGGAGCGTTCTGACTAAAAAATCGGCCATAAAAGCGCCAAAATTTTTTTAATGGCGGCGCCAAGAAAATTCGATTGGACATTGCGGTCCCCAGATCGTTGCATCGCAGGCGCTGGATTGCATGAACGTTGCCTTGCAATGCTCAGCCTTATCGCCCGCAGGAGGAGGGGCAGCCCTCGATACCTAACGTGCCGCCCGTCATTTCGACATCAGGTCGATAACCGGACCGCTTCACCCGACAGGAGAATGTGTTGATGCTCACCCGCCTGCTTCCCGCCGTCATCGTCGGCGCGCTGCTCTCCACCACCGCTTACGCCCAGTCCTCGGACGTCTCCGGCGAGATCACACTGTCCGCGTATTCCGGCGTCTTCCAGGACAAGTATACGGAAGCGGTGATCAAGCCGTTCCAGGCGAAATATCCGAATGTGAAGGTCAATTACTACGCGTCCGATGCATCGTCGAAGATGCTGGGCAGCCTGCGGTCGCAGGCCAGCGATCCGCAGACCGATGTCATCCTCTTCGACGTCTCGACTTCGCTGATCGGCGACAAGGAAGACCTGCTCGCGCCGCTGACCGTACAGGATGTCCCGAACCTTGCCGATCTCGTGCCGCAGGCGATCGTCAAGCAGGGTTATGGCCCGGCGGTGACGTTCGACAACCTCGTCTTGACCTACAACAAGGATGTGATCAAGGAGGCGCCGACTTCCCTGCAGGTTCTCTGGGACAAGGCCTATGCCGGCAAGCTGGCCGTCACCTCGATGCCCTCGATCCTCGGCACGGGCCTGATGGTCATGACCTCGGCCATGCTCGGCGAAGACTATACCAAATCCGTCAAGCAGTCCGCGGCAAAGCTTGCCGAACTGGCGCCCAGCGTGCAGACCTTCGATCCCAAGCCGGACAGCTATACGCTGGTCCTCAACGGCACGGATGTGCTCGGCACCGGCTGGAATGCGCGCGCCCAGTTCTATGCCGACCGGTCCAACGGCAAGCTTGGCGTCATGTTGCCGAAGGAAGGCACGATCCTCCAGATCAACACGATCAATCTGGTCAAGGGTTCCAAGAACCCCGCGGCGGCCAAGGCCTTCATCAATTACGCGCTGTCGCCCGAGGCGCAGGCAGCCTTCACCGAAGCCATGTATTACGCCCCGGTCAACTCCAAGGCCAAGGTCAGCAGCAAGGCGGCGGCCCGCACCGTTGCGGGTCAGCTGGACAAGACGCTGCCGCTCGACTGGGGCTGGGCCGCCACGAAGTCCGACGAGTGGAACCAGATCTGGAAGCGCCAGATCATCTCGGCAGGCAAGTAAACGACCAGCAGGACGGATCCATGACCCTCGCCACATCGCCCGCCCATATCAAGATCGACAATCTCACTTTCGACTATGGCGGAGACCGCCCGGCAGTCGACCGCCTGTCATTCGAGATTGCGAAGGGCGAATTCATCGGGCTTCTGGGGCCGTCCGGCTGCGGCAAATCCACGACGCTCCGGATGTTTGCGGGGCTTCTGGCCCCGACATCCGGTGCAATCGTCATCGGCGGCGAGAATATCGTCTCGCGGCCGCCCTGGGAGCGCAATCTCGGGCTGGTCTTCCAGTCCTACGCGCTCTTCCCGCATATGACCGTCGCCCAGAATGTCGCCTTCGGCCTTCGCCTGCGCAAGGTGGGTAAGGAAGAGACGGCGTCCCGCGTGGCGCAAGCCCTGCGGGCCGTGCGGCTCGATGGTTTCGGCAGCAGGCGTCCGGCCGAGCTGTCAGGCGGCCAGCAGCAGCGTGTCGCGATTGCGCGCGCCATCGTCATCGAGCCGGAAATCCTTCTTCTCGACGAGCCGCTTTCCAATCTCGATGCGCGGCTGCGCGACGAGATGCGCTTTGAAATCCGCGATATCCAGTCGCGCACGGGCATCACCACGCTGTTCGTCACCCATGATCAACAGGAAGCACTGACCATGTGCGACCGCATTGCGGTGATGAATGGCGGCAAGCTGGAGCAGATAGGCACGCCGGTCGAGGTCTATGACAAGGCGGCCACGCCCTTCGTTGCAGGCTTTATCGGTCGCGCCAACAGCATTCCGGCGACGCTTGCCTCGACTGCGGCGGCGACAGGGGCGCCGCAGCTTCTCCATGAAGGCCAGCCGCTTCCGCCGCCCGTTGCGGATGAGCTGCCGGCCGGCATTTCGGCCAATGCACGCCTGTCGGCGGTGGTGCGTCCGCATGCCGTCAGGCTCTCAAGACCGGAAGGCGGCCTGACGGCCCGCGTCAACCGCAGCGTCTTTGTCGGCAACATGATCGAGGTCGAACTCGAACTCGCCGGCGGGCACAAGATGGTGGCAGAGCTTCTGCCCGGCGGCGAGGAGGCGCAGCTTGCGCAGCCCGGCGCCGATGTCGCCGTCACCTGGAAATCGAACGATATGCGGATCTTTGCCGCATGAACCGCTTCACCGTTCCCGGCACCTCCACCAGAATGACACCGTGGCTGCTTCTCGCCCCGGTTCTGATCGTCCTTGCAATCTCGTTTGTCGCGCCGATCGTCTGGCTGTTCCGCATGTCGCTGAACATTTCCGATTACGGCGCCATCACCAAGGCCGTCAGCCTCCACACCTATCTGGCGATCCTTCAGGATGCGTATTATCTCGATCTTCTCGGCCGCACGTTGCGGGTGTCGATCACCTGTTCGGTCGTCGCCCTGCTGCTGGCCTATCCGATGGCGCTTGCCTTGTCGCGGATGACCTCACGCTGGCGCACGCCGCTGACCGTGCTTGCCGCATCGCCGCTTCTGATTTCGGCGGTCGTGCGCTCCTTCGGCTGGCTCGTGACGCTCGGCGATGACGGCCCCGTCAACCATCTCCTGCGCTTCATCGGGCTCACCAGCGAGCCTTTGCGCATGGTCAACAATTATTCGGGCGTCATCATCGGCCTGTCCGAAAGCATCATGCCCTATATGTTCCTGACCATCGCAGCCGGCCTCGGCAAGCTTGATCGTCGGCTCGACGATGCGGCGATGTCGCTCGGCGCGCCGCCGCAAAAGGTCTTCTGGCATGTCACCCTGCCGCTCAGCGTGCCGGCCATCATTGCCGGCCTGACGATCGGCTTCGTGCTCTGCGTCTCGTCCTTCATCACGCCGTCACTTCTGGGCGGTGGCCGCGTCTTCCTGCTCGCGACCGAGGTCTACGATCTTGCGCTCGTCTCGCTCGACTGGCCGACGGCTGCGGCACTCTCCTTCCTGATGCTGGCCTTTTTCGTCATCGCAATGGGGTTGACCGGCCTTGTCCTTCGATTGCTGACCCGGAGAGCCTCACGATGACGGCATTCCTCTCTTTTCTCGCCCGCGCCTATGTCACGCTGGTATTCTGCCTCGTCTTCATGCCGATCGTGATCATTCTGGTCATCTCGTTCAGCGCCGATAGCTACCTTTCCTTTCCGCCCTCCGGCTGGAGCCTGAAATGGTATGAGACGGTGCTCGGCAATGAAGGCTTCATGCAGGGCTTTCGCAACAGCGTGATCATCGCCGTGATCGTGGCGGGTTTAAGCCTCGCCCTTGGCCTGCCGGCCGCCTATGCGCTGGTCAGGATCGATTTTCCCGGCCGGGCGCTGGTGCGCAGCCTCGTCATCGCCCCGCTGGTCCTGCCGGCCATGATGCTCGGTCTCGGTCTCCTGATGGTCTTCACCCCCGCGGGCCTTGTTGCGACCTATCCCGGTCTCGTTCTTGCCCATCTGGTGATGACCTTGCCCTTCAGCATCCGTATCCTGCAGACGGCGATCAGCAATCTCGGCACCGACGTTGACGAGGCGGCCATGACGCTCGGCGCACGGCCGTTTCAGGTCTTCATGCAGATCACCCTGCCGCGCCTGACGCCCGGCGTGATCGCCTCCACCGCCATCGCCCTCATTCTGTCCTTCGACGAAATCGTCCTGTCGCTCTTCATCGTCGGCCCGCGCCTGCAGACCCTTCCGGTCGCGCTCTATCGCTATGTCGACGAGCGCACCGATCCGATGGTCGCCGTGCTGGCGGTGCTGATGATCGCGCTCTCCCTCGCCATCGTCCTTGTCGTCGAACGCAGTGTCGGCTTTGCCAAGGCGTTTGGCCGCTAACCCATACAAGTCACAGACTGGAGCCCTCAGATGACCTACAAAATCAATCCGATGCCCGCACAGATCGCCAGGCAGGACCTCGATCTCCTGGCGCAGGTCGAAACGGCAACGCTTGGCCACTGGCGCCATTTCGGCTTCCTGCATCGTCAGATCCAGCCGCTCATCCCGGGCCGGCGCGTCGTCGGCACGGCCGTCACGATTGCCATTCCGGGCCCTGATTCCACCCTGCTTCACCATCTTCTGAGCCTCATCCGCCCCGGCGATTTCGTCATCGTCGACCGTCTGCATGACGATCGCTATGCGTGCTGGGGTGGCGGGGTGACGGTGGGCGCCAAGGCGGCCGGCGCCGTCGGCGCCGTCGTCGACGGCCCCTGCACGGACCTCGAAGAGATCGTCCAGTCCGACTTCCCGATGTGGTGCAAGGGCATCTCGCCGATCACCACCCGCATCTACGATCTCGGCGGCGCAATCAACGTTCCGGTTTCTGTCGGCAACACGGTTGTGATGCCCGGCGACGCGGTGCTTGCGGACGAAAGCGGCGTCGTCGTCCTTCCCCCCGATGAGGTTGCGGCCGAAGCGCAGAAGGCGATCGAGATCCAGATCCGTGGCAAGGGCCGTGAAGCCAGCGTTCGCGATACCGGAGTCAAGCTTGGCGATCTGTCCGGTGCAACGGCAAAGGTGCTTGCGAAGCTGGCCTAAACGGATCGATATCGTGTGGCCGGAGCGTGATGCTCCGGCTATCGTATGACGCATAACGGCTATCGAGTAGTAACAGAGATCTGAAATGACCGCTTCCCGCTTTCCCTTCGCCTGCGAAAAATCTCCCGCCACCGGTGCAGGCGGAATGGTGGTGACAAACCATCCCCAGGGTTCGGCGGCAGGTTTCGAAATCCTCGCCGCAGGCGGCAACGCGGTGGATGCAGCCGTCGCCTCGCTTCTGGCGCTGACGGTTGTCGAGCCGATGATGGTCGGTATTGCCGGCGGCGGGCTTTCGCATCTGCGCATGGCCGATGGACGCCATGTCGTCATCGATGCTCTCTCCACGGCGGCGGCCAGCATGCATCCGGAAATCTACGAGCCCGTATCGGATGAACCGCCGCGCTACATGGATGCCAAGGGGCGCCGCAATATCATCGGAGCCTCCTCTGTTGCTGTTCCCGGCAATCTTGCCGGCTGGTGCGACATGCAGGCGCGTTACGGCAAATTGCCCTTTGCCGATATCGTCGAGCCGGCCATCCGGCTTGCTACCCGTGGTTTCGCGGTCACGCATTACCTTTCGGGCGCGATCGGGGAGGCGGCAGGCGAGCTGTCGCAGGATGCCGAAATCGCCCGTATCCTCATGCCGTCCGGCAGCGCGCCGCAGGCCGGGGATCGGCTTTCGATGGGCGATTATGCCGAGAGCCTGCGCCTGATCCAGCGCGAGGGCGCGGCGGCCCTCCATGGTGGCGCGCTCGGCCAGGCCCTTGCCGCCCGCATGCTGACCGGCGGCGATGACGCCGGTTATGTGACGGAGGCCGATCTTCGCGATTACCGGTCGATCGAGCGCAAGCCGATCATCGGCACCTATCGCGGGATAGAGATTGCCGGCCCGCCGCCACCGGCATCGTCCGGTGTCCATATCACCCAGATGCTCAACATGCTGGAGGCCTATGATGTCGCCGGCATGGGCTTTGGCACGCCCGCCTCGCTGCATCTTCTCGCCGAGGTGATCCGCATCGCCTTTGCCGACCGGCGGGCCCATTCAGGCGACCCGGCCTTTGTCGACGTGCCGGTCGAGCGGCTGACCTCGAAGGCCTATGCCGCGCAATGCCGTGACCAGATCCGGCAGGCGGCAAGTCTTCCCGCCCCCTATGCGCCCGGCTATGAAAGCCATGACACGACGCATATCACCGTCGCGGACCGCGACGGCAATATCGTCACGGCGACCCACACGATCAACGGGCTGTTCGGCGCCCGTCTCGCGGTGCCCGGCACCGGCATCATTCCCAACAACTATATGAGCAATTTCGATCCGCATCCGGGCCGCGCGCTCTCCGTCGTGCTGGGCAAGCGTGTACCGACCTCCATGGCGCCGATGATCCTGATGCAGGAAGACAAGCCGATCTATGCGCTGGGCCTGCCCGGCGGCCTGCGGATCTTCCCCTCCGCCATGCAGGCGATCGTCAACCTCGTCGATCACAAGATGAGCCTTCAGGAAGCCGTCGAAGCGCCGCGCATCTGGACGCAGGGGCAGGAAGTCGAAATCGAGCGGGCCTATGAGCCGCAGAAGGCGGCACTCGAAGAACTTGGCCACGAAGTACGCGTCATGCCGCATATCGGCGGCGGCATGAATGCGATTGCCTTTGGCGAGGCGATGACGGGCGCTGCCTGCTGGCGCGCCGATGGTACTGTCGCGGCGCTCGGTGGCGGCCTTGCCCGTCCGGGCGTGCGGTTCTGGCCCGACAAGGCTCCCGCAAAGCCTGCTTGAGCCGGACACGTCAGATCGGTGGCGCCATCAGGCCGGCGGCGCCGCTGCTGCCTGCCAGCCCTTGGCCCTGTTGACGGCCTCGATGAAGCGGGCATGGCGCAAGGCACGATCACACGGTTGCGGCTCTATCGTCTCCAGGGGCAGCGGCCGGGGCAGGGTTTCCTCAAGTGCGAGGGCGGCCAGTTGCGCCGTGCCGAAGGCGGTCAGTTCGTCAACACTCGGGATGACCACGGTACATCCGGTCGTATCGGCAAGAAACTGGCAGAGATAGCGCGAGCGGCTGACGCCGCCATCGACGGAAATCTGCCCCAGAGGCGCATCGATCGCCATCGCCCGGACGATTTCCGCGGCCCGCAAGGCGATGCCTTCCACGAGGGCCTGCTGCATGTCGCGGCGTGTCGTTGCGCCCGTCATGCCTATGAAGAGACCGGCGGCGGTCTCGTCCCAGTGCGGGCTGCCGAGCCCGGCAAGCGCCGGCACGAAGGCAAGGCCGCGATCGATGGCGGCCTTCTCATCGAAAGCATTGAGTTCCGCAGGATCATTCAAAAGGCCGATCCGCTGGGCCCAGTCGATGGCCGCCCCCGCGGCATGGACGCCACCGTCCAGCGCATAGGTGGTCTCGCCGCGGATGGACCATGCGACGGTCGGCAGGAGCCCGGTTTCCGCATCCAGCCGCAAATGCGACCCGCTCAAGGACAGGGCGAATGCACCGGTGCCGAAAGTGATCTTGGCATCGCCCTCGACGCGGCAGCCATGGCCATAAAGCGCCGCCTGCTGATCGACGACCGAAGCCGTCACCGGCACGCCGTCGATCCTGCCGAAATCGCCGACCGTCGGCAGGATCGGCGGCAGGCAATCGAGCGGCACGCCGAAGAGCGCGCAGAGCCGCTCGTCCCATTGGCCGGTGCGGATATTCATGAGTGCGGTGCGTGACGCCGTGGTGATGTCGGTCGCGGCCCGGCCCGTCAGCCTTTGCAGGAAGAAGGCATCCGTCGTGCCGAGCATCAGCCGGCCGGCCTCCATGGCCGCCTTGACCCGATCACTATGGTTGAGAAGCCAGGCCAGTTTGGTGGCGGAAAAATAAGGGCTGAGCGGGAGGCCGCAAAGCGACCGCACCTCGTCTTCGACATGCGCCAGTTGATCGACTTCTGCCGCGGTGCGGCGGTCCTGCCAGACGATGACGGGCGAGAGCGGAGTGCCGTCCAGCCTGTCCCAGGCAAGGCAGCTTTCGCCCTGATTGGAGAGGCCGATCGCCGTCACCGGCCCGGCGGCCGTAAGGGCCGCGCGAAGATTGGTGATGAGCTCTTCCGGATCATGTTCCACGCGGTCGCTACCCGAGAAATGCTGACCGTGGCGGGCAGAATAGACGATCTCGGCCTCACCTTGCGAATTGATCTTCAAGGCGCGTGTCGAGGTCGTTCCCTGGTCGAGTGCTAGGAAAATGCTCATGGCCGGGGCTCCAGTCGAAGCTCAAGGTCGCTGTCAACAGTGGCAAGATCCAATCCGTTCAGGGGAAAGCGGATCGGCTGCTGGGCAAATGTATTCACCGATATCGTGCGCAAGGGCCGGCCATCGCGACCCGCAAGGATCAGGCGACCGCGCGCCTTGCCGACGGCACGAATGTTGAGGCAAGGCGCCTTGCCATCGGGCATGACCGCCAGCTTCTGCGGTACCACATAGGTCAGGCCCTCGCCAAGCCCGATATGTCGTTGCGGCGGCGATGAGACGGGTGCCGATGCGGCCGCTTTTGCCGCGGCATGAATGTCTGCAGCGATGACCTTTGCAACACGGCGGCCTTCGGCCCAGCAATGGCCGGCCGTCTCGACCGGATGAACCATATTGCCGGCGGCGAAGATGCGGGGGGCGGAGCTTCTTCCGTCCTGATCGATCTCGGGGCCGCCGGTGCGCCGGTCAAGCGTCAGGCCGCAGGCCTCAGCCAGAGCGGCCTCCGCGGTGAAGCGACCGGCAAAAATGATGCCGTCGCAGGCGAGGGCGGTTTCCTGCCCGTCGCTCTTGCGCAGACGCAGGGTGCTCACCCTTGCGGCGCCCGTCGGGGCACCGTCGATGCCGAGGATTTCCGCCCCCGTCAGCACCGGCACGCCGAAGAGCCGCGGCAGCGTGAAAAACAGGGGACGTGCCTGAACGATCGGCCGCGTCTCGATCATGGCGACCGGGCGGATGCCGTGGCTTCTGCAGGTCACGAATGCCGAGAGGGCAACAAGCTCGCTACCGACAATGACCGGACGGCGGAAGGGCAGACGCCCTTCCTGATAGATGAAGGACTGGAGCGCTGCCGTGTTCATCACGCCGAGCGGCCGCGTTCCCGGGACCAGCAATTGCGCGCGGGTCGTCTCGCGGGCACCGGTCGCGATCAGGATGCGGGTTGCCTGCATGGTGAGGCTGCCGTCCGGGCTGGCGACTGTGAGCTGGCCGTCGTCCCCGGCATGGATCACGCTATGCTTCGTGAGAATAGTCACTCCGACGGCGACGGCTTTGGCGACGAGACGGCGCGCATAGGCGGGTCCGGTCAGGATGCGGCCGAATTCACGCATGCCGAAGGGTGGGTGCCCGCAATGGCGGGGGATGCCGCCTGCCTCCGCCATCCGCTCGAAGACGACGACATTGGCCACGCCCTGCCGTTTCAGTTCTATGGCGGCGGAAAGCCCTGTCGGCCCGGCGCCGATAATGGCAACGTCGCAGTTGGCTTCACTCATCATGCGGTCTCCGGCGCAATCGGCACGGAGAGGCGCCCCTCCGACAGGCTTGCGAGACGCGCCAGACAGTTGAACCCCTGACATCGCCCCATGGCGCAGCGTGTGCGCCGGCGCAACCCGCCGAAATCTCCCGGCGGCAGGGGGCTGTCGAAGGCGGCCTCGATCTCGCGCCCCGTCACCATTTCGCAATGACAGACGACACCGTCATGTCCGGGCGTCTGCCAGTCGCGCGGCAGGTGCTCGGCAAGATTGGGGCAGGGGAAGGCCGGCGGCGATGAGGCCGGCTTCTGGTTGCCCGTATGATCGACCCGGTGAGTGGCCGAATGGCTTGAAGACCAGAGCCCATGGACATGGCGGGCAATTCCAAGCGCTGCGGTCAGCCCGGTCGAGCGGATGCCGCCGGCGCAGAAATAGCCTTTTTCCGGCATGCTGTGGACGCGATAGTGCTTTTCCTCAGATGCCGGCCGCAGGCCCGCATAGATGGCCGTGACCGGCGCGTTTTCCAGCGCGGGCACGAGCTCGACCGCCTTGGCGATCAGCATCTCGAGTTCCGGCTGCGTCACTTCAGGCCGGTCGCGCTCTTCCTGTTCTTCCGCCGTCGGGCCGACCAGAAGATTGCCAAAGATCGTGCGGGTCAGCACCACGCCCTTGGTGCGTGCCGTCGGCACCGGCAGAAGGATGGTCCGCAGATGTCTCGCCGCCGATTTGTCGAAGACGACGAACTGGCCCTTGCGCGGACGGATCTCGAACGTGGATGTTCCGAGCAGCATCTCCTCGACGCGATCCCCCTGGATTCCGGCGCAGTTGATGACGCTTCGTGCGCGCAGAGTGCCGTCAGGTGTCTGCAGGTGCCAGAACTCGCCGTCATGACGCGCCGATTGCAGGCCGGCATTGAAGATGAAACGGGCACCCATCATCTTCGCCTGCGTCGCATAGGCGAGCGGCGCCGACCACGGGTCGATCAGGACTTCACGCGGCACCAGAATGGCGGCCCTGACATGGGGGGCAAGCGCCGGTTCGCGTTTGAGCGTTTCGTCGCGGCTCAGAAGCCCCGCATCGGAGACGCCGTTTTCGTGGGCCTGGGCGAGCAGCTCGGCAAGGCGTGCCTCTTCCACCTCGTCCCATGCGGCGACCATGGCGCCGGTGTCGAGAAGCGGCAGGTTGAAGCCCTGGCGGATCTCCATGTACTCGTCATAACCCGCCTGCATGCACTGCAATTCGATACTGCCCGGCGGCGCATCGAAGCCGGTATGAAGGATGGCGCTATTGGCTTTTGATGCCCCCGACAGGATGTCGGGAGCCCGCTCCACGACCACAACCGAGGCGCCTTCGAGTGCAAAGCGGCGAGCCATGGCGCAACCGACGACGCCGGCGCCGATAATGACCGCATCCACGGGGTTGTCGTCGAGAGCCAATGCGTTTCTCCGTAGCGAATGACGGTTACGCTACCGATCGAAGTCCCATCTGCCTAGAGAAAATTGTACGTTCGGTCATTTTATTGACTGAACAGAATATTTCATGTCGATAACGAACATGCTAGAACTCGATCCATCGACTGGCATGGAGGCTGCACCGTCGAGACATCCTGCCACGATTTCCAGCTTCATCGGCCCTCTGCGGTCCCCTGTATGGCCGTCCGTTTTCTGCCTTTCAAAGGAAATGACATTGAACGCTCCTGTCCGCCTGCCCGCCAGCCATCACGCCGCCGACTACCGCGCCTTTACGGTGACATTGAAGGAAAGCGGCTTTCGCGGGGAGGTGACGACGGCCTCGTCCGACCGCGTGGTACTGGCGACGGATAATTCCATCTATCAGGTCCTGCCGGATGCCGTGGCCTTTCCCATGGACGAGGCTGATCTGGTTTTGATCGCCCGCCTGATCGAGGAGCCGCGGTTCCATGGCATCGTGCTGCGGCCGCGTGGCGGCGGCACGGGCACCAACGGCCAGTCCCTCGGCGACGGGCTCGCGGTCGATTGTTCGCGCTACATGACCGGCATTCTGGAGATCAACGCCGATGAGGGCTGGGTGCGGGTCCAGCCGGGCGTCATCAAGGACCAGCTGAATGCGGCGCTCAAGCGCTTCGGCCTGTTCTTCGCGCCGGAACTGTCAACCTCATCGCGCGCCACGATCGGCGGGATGATTTCGACGGATGCCTGCGGGCAGGGGTCTTGCGTCTACGGCAAGACGTCGAACCACGTTCTTGGCCTGCGCGCTGTTCTCGTCGGCGGCGAGGTGCTGGAGACCCGGCGCGCCCCGCTTGACCCGATGACGAGTGGCAGGACGGGCGAGGTTCTTGCCTGTCTCGACGATATTTCCGCGACGCAGGCCGACCTGATCGCCGCGCGCTTCCCAAAACTCAACCGCTCGCTGACCGGCTATGACCTTGCCCATATCCGCGAGGGTGACACGATCGATCCGGCTGCCGTTCTTTGCGGTTCGGAAGGCACGCTCGGCCTGATTGCCGAGGCGAGGCTCAACGTGCTGCCGCTCCCCAGGGCTGCGGCGCTGATCCTGATCTTCTATCCGGATTTCCAGGCGGCGCTGCGAGATGCCCGCGAAATGGCAGCGCTGGGCGCAACCTCGGTCGAGACCATCGACAGCCGCGTTCTGGGCCTTGCCCGCGAGGAGCCGACATTTTCCGCCGTCGCCCATCTCTTCGTCGAGCCCGATGCGCAAGGGGTCAATATCGTCGAATTCACCGGTGACGATCCGCAGTCGCTGGATGCCGAGGTGAGGGAGCTGACGACGCGGCTTTCCGCCCCAGTATCGGGCGTGGCCGACCGGCTGGCGATGACGATTGCCAGAGACGGCGAGGTGGAGCGTATCTGGGGGCTGCGAAAAGCCTCCGTCGGCCTGCTCGGGCGCGCGACCGGCGACAAGCGGCCGATCCCCTTCGTCGAGGACTGCGCCGTGCCGCCGGAAAACCTCGAAGCCTTTATCGCCGGCTTCCGTGCGATCCTTGATGGCGAGGGCCTCTCCTACGGCATGTTCGGCCATGTCGATGCGGGCGTTCTCCATGTGCGCCCGGCGATCGACCTGACCGACCCGGATCAGGAGCCGCTCATTCGCCGCATTACCGAAGCCGTCGAGGCCTTGGCGCGCCGGCATGGCGGGCTCCTTTGGGGTGAACATGGCAAGGGTGTGCGATCCGAATTCGTGCCCGATGTGTTCGGCCCGCTCTATCCGTCGCTGCAGCGGATCAAGGCTACATTCGATCCTCGCAACCAGATGAACCCCGGCAAGATCGCAACGCCGGCCGATGGCGCGCTTTGGAAAATCGACGCGGTTCCCTTGCGCGGCCATAAGGACCGCACCGTACCCGTCGAGCACCGACAGGACTATGCCTCGGCCTTCGGCTGCAACGGCAATGGCGCCTGCTTCAACCGGGCCATGGACGATGTCATGTGCCCCTCCTACAAGGTGACGGGTGATCGGCGCCATTCACCGAAGGGGCGTGTCGGCCTCGTGCGGGAATGGCTTCGGCAGGGTGGCCAGGAGGGCAGGGCCGAGCCGCGGTTCGAGGCCGAGGTCAAGGAGGCGATCGACGGCTGTCTGAGTTGTGGCGGCTGCACCAGCCAATGTCCGGTGCGGGTCGACGTTCCGTCGATCCGGGCGCTCTTTCTGGATAGCTACCATCGCCGTCACCGCCGATCCTTGCGCGACACGCTACTTGCCAATCTCGAAGGCCTGTTGCCCCTCGCGGCTAGATTGCGATGGGGTTTCAACCTGATGACGTCGGGGCCTGGTGCAAGTCTGATGTCGGCCATCGGTCTGACGGCGCTGCCGCACATGCCGAGACAGGCCAAAGGGCTGCGCTGGCTTAAGCACTCAGATATCGGCAGGCTCGATCCGGGCCGCGACGTGGTTCTGGTTCCGGACGCATTCACGCAGTTTTTCGAGCCCCAGATCGTCGCCGATCTCGATGCCGTCCTGTCCCGTCTCCAGAAGCGCTTGTGGATCGCGCCCTATCGGCCGTCCGGCAAGGCCCGCAAGGTACTCGGGCGGCTCGCCAGCTTTTCCGCTGAGGCGGAACGACAGATGGCCGGTTTGACGGCGATTGCCGCGACAGGCGTGCCGCTGATGGGCATAGAGCCGCCGGTAACGCTCTCCTATCGCAGCGATTACCCCAAGGATATGCCGGTGATTGCCCTGCCGCAGCAGGTTCTGGCTCCGCTGATTGCCGGGCATTTTGCCGGTGCCACCGCACAATCCTCCGATCTTTCGGTGCGACTGATACCCCATTGCAGCGAGCGGGTTCTCGGCCAGTCGGTGACGGCACAGTGGCGCGCCGTCTTCGACCGGTTCGGGATTACCCTTGATACGCCCGCCACCGGCTGTTGCGGCATGGCCGGTATCTGGGGCCATGAGACGAAGAACCGGCAAAAATCGGAAAGAATTTTTGCGCAGAGCTGGCAGGCGGCCACGGCAGCCGGGCCGGAGGTGATCCTGGCGACCGGCTTTTCCTGCCGATGCCAGACGAGGCATCTTGCGGGCATCGATCTCATGCACCCGATCAGCCTTTTGCGGCAGGTGCTTGAAAGGACAGCGGGGGCAAGAGGATAGTCGATGAAACCTGCAGCACGGCAACAGGAAATCCTCAAGCTTCTGGAGGAGAGCGGCGAGGTTATGGTCGAGGATCTGGCAGAGCGCTTTACAGCCTCGCGCGAGACGATTAGGCGCGACCTCTCCGAACTGGATGCCGGCGGCCATATCCGGAAATTCCATGGCGGCGCGCGGGCGGTGAAGATCGACCACGCCTTACCGGATGAAGGCGCGTTTGACGCGCGGATGAAAGACAGGCTCACGGAGAAGATGGCGATCGCAAAAAAGGCCGCAAGCCTCTTTTCCGAGGGTTCCACCCTGTTCATCGATACGGGATCGACCACGATAGCCTTTGCGCGAGCGCTGGCGAAACGGCGCGGCATGACCGTCATCACCAACTCGCCGCAGATATCGCAGATCCTCGCCCAGGCGGATATGCGCCACCGGGTCTATCTGGCCGGCGGCGAGGTGGCGGCGGAAGGCCGCGAGATCCTCGGCGCCATAGCGACGGGCCAGATCGCCGGGTTCAGCGCCGAGCATGCGGTGCTGACCGTTGGTGCCGTGACGGCAGCGGCCATCATGGATTACGACCAGCGCGAGACCGAAATGGCCCGCGCGATGATCGCACAGGCTCAGGGCGTCACTGTTTTGGCCGATCACAGCAAGATCGGGCGCCCGGCTGTTTTCGAGGTGGCGCAATTGGCGAAGGTCGCACGCATCGTCACCGACCGCCTGCCTGAACCGGCGATGGTCGCAGCACTGTCAGCGGCCGGCGTGGAGGTCGTCGTCGCCGAGCCGGGCGGCACGGGGGGATGATGGCAGGCCGACGGTAAAGGCATCCGCGCCGCTGGAGGAGCGCTCCGCTTCTTCGGTCTATGAGCCGTATGGCCGAGCGCCATGGCTCGTCGCAGGTTTTTTCTCCCGGCCAATACCGATCGGGCAATCGCATCGTGCGGAATTGCTGCTGGAGCGCGGCGTCGTCGTTTCGTATGAAACGATCCGCCGATGGGGGCGGAAATTCGGACCGGCCTACGCAAAGCAAATCCGTCGCCGGCGGCCGTCGCACCGGGACGTCTGGCAT
>NZ_JBJDRG010000033.1:0-26741 GCF_044987325.1 Rhizobium sp. ZW T2_16 | reverse complement strand
CGCTTACATCCAACGGCAGCATGAAAGCGTTGGTTCGCCGCTCTTTCAGTCGTCTATGAAGTGAGATCTACGGGAGGTGCAGCGGCACATAGGCTAAACAGCTCGGCGACATCGATTGTTCCGGTCGTCCGCTAGAGGAGCCGCTGCCCGCTGCACAGCGGCAATCTAGGTTAGGCCGCTGCGACTGGTTAAGTGGTGCGACCCACCGTTGGTTGTGGGGTAGCCAGAAAATATTTGCTTCGTCGAAAGCGCAATTTTTCCGGCATCAGCGTCTTGCAGCTTGCAACGCGAGTAGAAGGCAGAGTTTCGGGAATGAGTTCGCGGTGCTGCTTAGAGGCTCAATCGAACACTCCGATCCTGCCCACGCTGAAAACCACGATTTTCCTCGCCATCGACTGGATCGCCGTCCCGTCGCCAAACAACGACACCTGCGTGCTGGCGCGCCAGGTCTTCGGCTTCCTCGATCGCCCGTACTTCGTTGGTAGCTACTCGAGGCTCGAATACCCGGACGGCCCGCTTGCGATCGTCAAGGTCGAAGGCAACAATTTAGATGGTGCTGAACGTCCCAGGCATTCGGTTTCTCCTTATTGTGGGGGCTGGCCATTCGAGGCAGACATCCCACCATCCACCGGAAGATTTACCCCGGTTACAAACCGGGCATCTTCACTTGCCAGAAAGGCGATGACGGCTGCGACATCCTCGGGCTTCCCAGGACCTTCAAGCGCAAATCGCTCATTGAATTTGTCGATGAGCTTCCGATCGTCTACCATGTCTTCCGTCATCCCGGTCTTCGTGAAGCTCGGGCAAACGGCGTTCACCCTGATGCCATCTTTGCCGTGATCCATTGCCATCGCCCTGGTCAGGTTGGTGACCGCACCCTTGGCCGCATTGTAAGCGGCCATTCCCCAGTCGCCGCCAGTTCCAGATACTGAACCCACGTGGATGATGGAGCCTTTGGATGTCTTGAGATGCGGGATGGCCGCCCGAGAGGCGTAGAAAACGCCGTCGAGATCGGTGGCCATGACCTTGCGCCAATCGTCCGTCGACAACGATCCGACATCACCTTGGGTAACCACACCAGCGTTGTTGACCAGCACGTCCAGGCGGCCAAACTTCTCTAACGCCGCGAGGACGAGCTGATTGACATCCTCTTCGTTTGATACGTCGGCTTCAATCACGAGAACTTGGCTTTCAGGATACGGCTTCGCTACGTCTTCCAGCTTGGACTTCGTGCGGCCGACCAGAGCGACCTTCGCGCCTTCGTTCAAGAAGCGCTCGGCGGTCGCCTTGCCGATGCCCGAGCCAGCCCCAGTTACGACGACGACCTTGTCCACGAAACGCTGCATGGAAATTTCTCCTTGGATTGCATTTGCCCTCCCATTCTCCCGGGGCATTGAACGGGTCGACCGCGAGGTATGTTCCAAGTGTGATGGTTCCGGGACTTCAGGACAGATGAAGGCGGCCGTCGTCAGAACCCGAAGATCACCTGCATCTTTTCGGAGGCTTGAGCGTTGGGCCTTTCCAGAAGGCAGGAGAGAAACGCAATGAACCCACCCCCCGCTCAACAGACCAGCCCGCCGATGGGAGAGAACGCCGCCCTCGAGGAGGTACGCCGACTGCGCGCTGAGGTCGCCGATCTCAAGGAGAAGCTGGTTGCTATTCATAGCCAGTCCGATGTCGAGTTCACGCCTGAGAAAGAGCACGCTTGGCTCAGGATTGCCGCGACGATCGCCGTCACTTTCGCATTAGGACAGTTGATCCGGGCGCTCAAGCTGCCTACTGCCACCGCCGTCGCGATCCCGATGATCAGCAACGAAGTCAACCGCCGTTTCCTATGAGTTCAGGAGGACCTCAGATGTCAGACGAAGATAGAATTCGTGAAGACGCTTACGCGCGCTGGGAGGCAGAGGGGAGGCCCGAGGGCCAGCAAGAACGCCATTGGCGGGAGGCGAGCGAAGCGCTCAAGAACACTGGCCTTCCACAAACCTGGTCGGCGGACCATGGTGGCGGTGTCGGGTCGTCCGCGGGCTCATCCAACGAGCAGACGGATGATGGTATCAAGCCTCAGGACTTGAATTCGGAAAACGATCAGGGCGCTGGCTAAACTAGCGGTCCCTCGCTGACATCCGGTCGTTGATCCAGCGCCGGACGGGACGATACCGGTGGACCTGGAAGAACAGTTCCGGCAGGCGTTCGAAAAAATTGATGCTGTTCTTCGAGAGGCCGGATTAGACTTCGGCTCTGTCGTGGAGATGACGAGCTACCATATCGGCTTGCGTGATCACTTCGACAGGTTCTGCGACGTGCGCTCCGAATATGTGTCGGAACCCTTCCCTGCATGGACTGCGGTTGAGGTCGCAGGATTGCGCCGGATAGGTGCGGTCGTCGAGATCAAAGTGGTGGCTTCCATCGACACTAGCCGACCTGAATGACCGTTTCGGGCCGGATGCCGACTTCTGCTTCGCGCCAAGTGCGGATATTACGGAGGTGGCAGTTCAAGCCCGTCGGGCAATGAAATCCAGATGACGGTCTGAGCTTCCGGGGAGTGTCGCGACAGATGACCTTTGCCATGCGTGTCTTCGACCAGCACGAAGCTGCCTGCCGAAACATGGCGAACCTCGCCGTCACTTGTCTCGTATTTTACTGATCCATCAAGCCTTACCGTAAGTACGGGCTCCGGAACCTTATGCCATGTAACTTCTCGCATTCCGGCCGGGATATGAGTGATGCGGACGCGAGAGGCTAGGTAGCTGGCTGTAACATCAAAAGCAACAGCATCAGGATGAACTGATCGCTTAGTCGTCGGCAAATCGATTTCATCAAAATGAGATTCGCCATCCGGCGAGGCGTAGATGCGCAAGCACTTCATCAATAGAATTCCATTGGGATGAGAAACAGGCGTGGCAACGAAGCTCGCGTACCACAACGGATGGAGAAAGACTACGTCGTTAATCGAGAGCCCGCGTTGGCCCCGATTGCGGTCTTCCGCTACGCGCCAATTGCGGCCATGACAGAGCGTCGGTGAAATGCCACAAGGACTGTGAGAATGTTGCGTTCAATATCTGGCACGGCCACAATTGTGAGATTGTTTTACTGATTGTCTTCCTAGAGTTCATTGATGCAAAGCGAAGAAGTTAGCCCCACCTTGGGTCAGGGTATGCTACGACTGGCCACGCTCTTCGCGGTAATTGCGAGCATCGCGTATGCCTTCTGCTGCATGTTCACCCAAGACGCTGCGTTACAATCGCTGTCAACTTATGCAGCTCGATACCACTACACGCAAAGCTGTGACGATGAGGGGAAAGTCGTTTCCTCTGGACCTACGAACTGCGTCGATCTTAACAAAGTTGTCTTCGTCAACGGGACGGTGATGAAAGCATACTTCAGAGAATGCAGTGGTGTTCCTGAGGCAAGTCGCTCCTCTGAGGTCGCAAAACTCTCGCGAACTGAAATCATATCGCTCAAAAAGGCCTTACAATGGTATGCGCAATTTGGCAGCAGTCCGCCGTGTGGGCCACATGGTCGCTAAAATGAATGCACGGGTCTATAGCTGCATGACCGTTTCAGGCCGAGAGTCGACTTCCGGCTCGCGCCATCAGCAGGCATAATCGGTTTGGTATCGGGCCAAAGAGGTGGAAAGCTCCCCCCACGATTGCTAAAAGTCGGCATGCTCGATTACGAAGCCTTCCGTATCCGACAAATTGCCGCGAAGGACACCGCGTTTCAAGGTGTCGCCGCGACCGTCCTCGATGCCGCCGAGGCGCGTCTTGCTCAAGCCGACACGATAGACGATTTCCGGCTAGAAGCGATGAGAACGCTGGCGCTCGGCCGGAATGGCCACAGCCGAGCCATCGCGAATGCTGCAGTCCAGGTGGCGCCGGTGCGCTTAGTGTGGCTGGCAAACGGGCCGTGCCTCGTCGAGGGACCGGAAGCGGGCGCTCAGCTTCTCGCGGTGAATGGCATTTCGGTCGCGGAAATCTTCGCTAGGCTGCGCCCCTACCTTGCTGGTACAGATCAGAGGGCGCGGGCGCTGGCCGGATTCATGCTGGCCTGGCCGCCCGCTGTCGCGCTGGTAACCGGCGTGCCGACCCCGGTTTACCGCCTTGTGACCGTCGGCGGAGATCTGGTTGAGCTTGCCACTTCCGACACGGTTCCAGCGGAGGCGCTCTATCCTGTGGCAGAGCGCGGAGTTGCAGACCAGTTGATCGCCCACCAAGGGATCGCCGAAGTCGGCGAGGCAAGACGCGGGACCTTCCTCCGTCAGCTTGCTGGGCAAGTCTCCTATGTCCGGATCGGCGATCTCAGTGCCGCGCCACCTCCGGAAACCGTGGCACAACTGACGGCCATCGCAACAGAAATCCGGGGTGCCCGCCGTCTCGTGGTCGATCTGCGCGGCAACCCGGGAGGCGACTTCTTCGGCGCCGCCACCTTCGCGCGCGACCTACCGAAGATCGCTCCCGAGGCGGCGCTCGCGGTGTTGGTCGACAAGTTCACCTTCTCGGCGGCGCTCGTCGCCGCGGCGCTGCTAAAGTTCCACGCGGGTGGTCGTCTCGTCGGCGAGGAGATGGGGGACGCGGCGGCCTTTCACGCCGAGGGCGGCACCGAGGTATTGCCGCGGTCCGGCCTATCGATCCGCTATTCGGACGGCTGGCACGATTGGGCCGAAGGAAAGGCCGACCCCGTTCTGACGCCACCGGAGATTTCTCGCGAGATGGTGCCGGCCGGATTGCTTATGCCCGACATGGTCGCCACGCCGACCGGCGCCGATCTGGCCGCTGGCCGCGACATGACCCTCGCAGCTGCGCTCGCGATGGTCCGAGAAGAGCGCTGACGAGTACCTCATTGTCGCAAAACTCCCGCTTTTAGTTTCGATTTTGCGTAACTTCGCGAAATAGGTAATTTTGCGACCCGCGCTGATGGCCGCCGCTATAGACCAGCAGCTTTGGTTAGGTTTATCCGGAAGCGATCACGCCGCCGCTGATATCGGCGCGTCATCTCCGCCGATACATGGCCAAGCTGCTTTTGAACGTAGCGTTCGTCGATTTCGGCAGAGGAGGCGAGGCCGGCGCGCAATGAGTGGCCGGAAAACCTGAAAGCCCGCTCGATCTCACTGAGATCGCCGCGAACGCCGGCAGCGATCGCCGATCGTTTCACAAGCCGGGCTACCTCCTTGTCATTCAATCGTTCGGATCCAACCGCCTTGCCCTGTCCTGTGACGCGGCGGAAGAGGGGGCCATGCGCCACTCTGGCGAACTTGATCCAGGTCTCGACGGCCGCGACTGGGCACGTGGCGTCGGAGGAACCTCGGCCGACCTCGACCTCCCGCCATCCGGTCTTGCCCCGCAGAGTGACGAGCATGCCCTGATCGAATATTTCGATCCAGCCGCGACCGTCCTCGGTCTGGTCGGCTTTGAGATCGAGACCAACGATCTCTGACCGCCGAAGACCGCCCGCATAACCGATCAGCAGCATGGCCCGATCCCGCAGGCCCCGGAGCGTGCCGCGATCGAGCGTTTCGATCATGGCGATGATATCTTCGGCCAGCACCGCCTCTTTCTGCACCGGCGGCCGGGCATGAGTTTTGCGAATGCCGGACAGTACCGTGGCGATATGGCGATCCTTGCGATCGAGGGTCAATCCGCGCTGGGCATAGTTCCACGACAGCGACGAAAGACGCCTTTCGATAGTTGAGACTGAATTCGCCTTGATCCCCCGTTCGGCCGCACCCGACGCGCAGGCGGTGATGTAAAGCCCGACGGTTTGTGGATGTGGGGGGAGGGGGGTGAGGCCGGACCGGCGGCACCAGGCAGAAAAGTGCTTCCAGTCCGCGGCATAGGCTTTGCGCGTGTTGGCGGAGCTGGCGGCTTCGACGTAGGTCCGAGCCCGATCGGCGAGGCTGACGAGATGGTCTGGTGGATGATTGTTGCCGGCGGGGGAGGGGAGGGGGCTTTGCCCCAGGACCTGCGGCGCGGAAAGATCATGGCCGGCCCCCGTGCTGAGAAACGGCGTTGAGGTGTCCTCGACGTGGATTTCGGTGTTTTGCTCGATGATTTGGGCCATTTCTTTATAATGAGAAATACGTCCGATAAGTCAACGTTATCAGACGTTTAGAGGAAACAGTGCCGAGGAATTAAGCTGGCCTGCACACTGTACCCATCATCGAATATTTGGCTATCGGTCAAGCAATAGGCGACCTGCGGCAGAGAGGGACATTACCGTCACACCGTTTGCAAGAGGGAAGGACTCTTGACCGGGATAGATAACGATCCGGTTTTGCGGCTGCAAATCCTCGCAGGCAAGATAAAACCCCTTTTCGAGTTTCGGGGTAAGGCTTCGCTTGATCTCTATCGCCCAGGGCTTTTCGCCTGGAGGGGTTAGCAGGAGATCGATTTCGGCTCCGGCCGCTGTACGGTAGAAGTTGGCCATTGTGCCATCTGGCGAGGACGCGATCAGTGTTTCGATCACGAAGCCCTCCCAACTGGAGCCGACAATTGGATGACCAAGTAATTGTTCAGCGCTTCCAAGCCCAAGCAGCGCATGGGCGATGCCGCTGTCCCTGACATAGACTTTGGGTGATTTGACCAACCGCTTGCCGACATTGGCATGCCAGGGTTCGAGACGACGCACCAGTAGCAGGTCGACAAGAAGATCGAGGTAAGAAGCGACGGTTTTGCCATCTACCCCCAGCGAACGGGCGAGTTCGGCTGCGTTGAGAAGACCAGACTGGTGATGTGCCAGCATGGTCCAGAACCGCCTCAACGTCTCGGCGGGAATGCGCGGCCCGAGAAGCGGGATATCGCGTTCGAGATAGGTGCGAATGAAATCCTGTCGCCAGCGCATACTTGCACGGTCGCTGGAAGCGAGGAAACTGTCGGGAAATCCCCCCCGCAGCCAAAGCCTCTCGAGCGCGTCTTCCGGCACTTCGAGCCCGTCGACGGGCTGCATTTCAAGATAGGCAATGCGGCCAGCCAATGTTTCTCCGGATTGTTTGAGGAGGTCGATCGAAGCCGAGCCAAGCAACAGAAACTGGCCAGTGCGCCGTCCGGCACGGCGATGGCGATCGATCAAGCCCCGCAGAATCTGGAACACGTTTGGCAGACGATGAACTTCGTCAAGGATGACCAGCTTGTCATCATGGCTTGCAAGATAGAGTTCTGGTTCCGCTAGTTTGGCCCGATCCGCCTCCGACTCCAGATCGAGATAAATCGAGGGCCGGTTTTCGCCAATATTGATTGCTAGCGTTGTTTTGCCGACCTGGCGGGGCCCCAACAGTGCAACAGCAGGACTTTCGTCTACCAGATGTCGGAGTTCGGTTTCAATTCTTCGTTCAATCATCCTTGCATTTATGGAGTTGTATTCCGCAATTGCAAGGAAAAAATCAATTATGTTAGGAATCGGGTTGCTCGACCGCTTCGCCGTACAGCGTTGTTATAGTAGCTCGAAGCCTGCTGCACGGATCGATGGCGTGATTGCTCCATCGCCTCTGGGAGCGGGATGCCCCGGTTTGCCGCCTCGGTCAAATACCCTGACCGCAACCCGTGCGCGGAGAACTCCCTTGGCTCCAGCCCGGCCATTTTGGCTCGCTGCTTGAGAATGGCATTGATCGACTGCGGGTCGAGCGCCCGCTTCGAAACGGTATTCCACTTGCCAATCCCCCGAAACACGCTGCCCTTTTCAATAGCTGCGGCTGCCATCCAGGCATTGAGCGCCTCCACCGGCTGGCCCGTCAGGTAGACGATCTCATCTTGTTCGCCCGTGGTTGTTTTCGTCCGGCCGAGATGAATGGCGAGAGAGGGGAGGGGAGGGCCGTCTTCCACCTCGATCGGCTGCTCAATTGTCAATTGCTCGACACGAAGGCCGGCAATCTCGCTGCGTCGACGACCACCCGCGGCGAATGCTACCATAAGTATCGCCCGATCGCGAATGTCGCGCAGGCTGTTATCCGCGCAGGTCACCAGCAGCTTTTGAAGGATATCGCCTGTGACCGCCTTTGCGCTTTTACGACGGCGCGTCCGGGGAACGGCACGAACAGCCAACCGGATCGCCTGTTTGAGGGCAGGGGAGGCAAAAGCGCCGTTGAGACCGCGCCACTTACTCAATGTCGACCAGCTGGCCAGCCGGCGCCGCACCGTGTCGGGCGCGTGCGGACCGGTGGATTTCAGGAAACCCTGGCGGCGAAGGTTTTCGTCGACACCATCGGGCATGCCGTGATGAGGATCAGACGCACGCTTCTCCGGGTCCCACAGATGGTGGGCGACGAACTTTAGCAGCAGCGCCTCGGGCGCCGGCCAGGGCAGGGACTGTCCGGTGGCAGCCAGGCCCCAGGCTTCAAGATAGGCGAGGTCGGAGGTCAGCTCTCTCAGCGTATTGTCGCCCATTCCCTGGTTGACGAGATGGCGCAGCGTTTCGACGTCCTTATCGGTCAACAGCTCAGCGAGCTCGTCGCGGCGCTCGAGCGGCAGGACGGCGGCGATGGTGTCGAGTTCTTCGGCGCGGCGCTCGACGGCGTCCAACGATTTCCTGGTCATGGGCGCTCCAAAAGACGGATTCATGCGGCCTTGATGACCGGCGTTTAGCAGCGATTTTCAGTGATTTGCGACTCCAGATCAACTACCATCGATAAGCATTACTTATCATGGGAGTTGCAGCATTGTTTAACCCAGTGCCCACGCAGCAAATGCAATGAATATTCAGATTGCGCTGGGTTGTACTTACTAGACCAGACCGTCATTTTCACTCGTCCCTCGGCAACGTGGATGATAATCGTGGGCACCTTAGGCATTAGAAGGGACAGGATCTTTTAGTCTGAAGGCAGAGCGCGCCTACGGCCGGCCGCTGGATGTCCAGCGGAGGGCAAGTCGCCTTTTCTCATGGTCCACTGTTCCATCTACCGCAAAAGCATGGCTACAACTCCAGGATCGATCTCGCTCACACGCGAAAAGATCTGATCTGAGGTCAGGAATTTCCTGGGCGCTGACGTGGGTGATCAAATGAAGGGGATGAAGTGAACAAAAATCTCGAATACGGCATGTGGTTGAACGAGCCAGCGGTTTGGAAGGCGTCTCCAAGCACCCTCACCATGACAACCGACAAGAATACGGACTTCTGGCGGAAAACGCATTATGGCTTCAACCGGGACAGCGGACATATGCTCGGCATCCCTGCGACCGGAGACTTTACGGCAAGAGTGCGGGTGCAAGGTGAATTCCGGTCGCTCTATGACCAGGCTGGGCTTATGTTGCGCATCGATGCAGATCGCTGGATCAAGACTGGCGTCGAATTCACGGATGGCGAACGCTTCCTCTCCACCGTGGTAACGAACGGTGCATCCGACTGGTCGGTGTCTCAGCCGTTCGACGATCTCGAAGATTTCACCATCCGGATCACTCTTAGGGAGGGTGCCGCAAGAATCCAGGCGAGTTCGGATGGCCGCACCTGGCCTCTGCTGCGGCTAGCGGCTTTTCCGAGCGGTGAGAAGTACATGGTGGGACCTATGGCCTGCACGCCGGAACGTGCTGGTCTGAAGGTGCAGTTCTCCGAATTCTCTTTGGGCGACGCAATCACCACAGATCTACACGACTTGTCGGCCTAGCCTTTTTCCCGTCAGGCCTTATGGGACGTCGAGGCGACGACATTGATAGCAGAGGACAAATAGCGGATGGCGAGCTCGTTGCCTCTTTCTTGCGCCAACGCCAGCGCCGCACGGCAATGTGCCTCCAAACCATCGTTCCCTTCGGCGACCTGAGGCGACGAAGCTGCCATGACAGCCTCTGTGTAAAAGGTGGGAACGCCGATATCGTCACGGAGGCAGCGACCGAACGACACCAGCGACAAGGCTGACCCGTCGGGACGCAGGACACGGAAGCGACCACTCGAGGGCTCGCCTTTGACAATCGCCTGATGGACGTTGCCTGCTATCATCGCATATACAGAAACGTCCCCTCGGATAACTGGGCGGGCATTCACGCTAGTCAAATAGGAGCAAGACCGTGTCATCATCGCTGCGAGGATGCGCGACTTTCGCCTGGCAGTCCGACTACGGCCAGTTCTACTTGGTCGACCGAGCTGAGGATGGGTTCACGCCACCAGGCGAGATCACTTCCGAGATGGAGACGCGCAGCCTATCCGTGATGCCCAGTGGTTTGGTTGTCTACACCCAGTCCTGCCTTCAACAACATATCAGGATCGCAATCTATGACAGCGAACCGGAGCATCCGGTCACCGAGCCAATGAGCGGCAATCTGTGGACGCGCATAGAACAAACCCAAGCCTCGTTTCCATCGAAGTCGTTCGCGATATCCAGCCCCTCGCTGCCCGATCCGTTGCCATGCGGCCCTATTTTCCTCGTGGACAGCGTTGACTGCATGATCCAGATCAACTGGATGGAATTTCACGGCAGCAGGGATGAGAGCGTCCCAGTCGATCCGGACATCATCGATATTGCAATCTGGCCAGCCGCTACGTCGCGTGACGAAGCGCTTCAAAAAGGAGGCGAAGAGCTGGCGCAGCCTTTTGAAGCAACTCTTGGCGATGAGACCGTTGAGAGATCGTTTGCTCATTCCACCGATCCGGGACCGTGAGGGCGATATAGTTGATGGCTAGCACGCCTCGGCGAACTGCTTTGTTCAGACGCCGAAGGATGACAGGATCGGACATGGCCCGGTCCTTCCGGACGCGCACTCGCCCACGAGGCGCTTGAGTGCAACTCTGGCTTGATCCAGCTCAGCAATCCGAGCTTGGAGCGCCTTCAGCCGAATTTTCGCCCAGGCGGCGTGGACCTCTATCTGGGTACTGCCGCTCTTTCCGAGCGGGACTATGTCCACGAGGCCGTCGAACGGGCCGATCTCATCATCACGATCGGACACGACACGATCGAAAAGCCTCCCTTCATGATGAATGGCAACGGAGCGAAGGCCGTTCATGTCGGGTACCAGCCGGCCACTGTCGAGCAGGTCTATTTCCCTCAGGCCGAGGTGATCGGGGATCTCGGGCCCACCCTCAAGCTCCTGGCGGACCGGCTTGAGGGCAGGCTTCCAAACGCAAAAGCGCTGATCTATCTCAGGCAAGGGATCCTCGCGCGCATCGCCGACAGGGAGCTTGAAGCCCGCTTCACGCCGCAACGGATCGTCCACGACGTCCGCGCCGTTATGCCGACCGACGGGATCCTTGCCCTGGACAATGGCATGTACAAAATCTGGTTCGCGCGCAACTACCGGACCCATGTCGCGAATACACTGCTTCTCGACAATGCCTTGGCGACGATGGGAGCCGGGCTCCCTTCAGCGATGATGGCTTCCATGCTTTACCCGACGCGCCGCGTCATGGCGGTCTGTGGGGATGGCGGCTTCATGATGAACAGCCAGGAGCTTGAGACCGCCGTGCGTTTGCGGCTGAACCTCGTCATCCTCCTGATCAAGGACGATGCCTACGGTATGATCCGCTGGAAACAGGCGATCGATCGGTTCACCGATTTCGGGATGACGTTCGGAAACCCCGATTTCGTCAAATACGCCGAGGCTTAAGGCGCAAAGGGCACGCGTGTCGAGCACATCGAGGATCTGAAATCGCCCCTGAACGACGCGTTCGAGATGGGCGGCGTGCATCTCGTCGAAGTTCCAATCGACTATTCCGAGAACGAGCGCGTGCTGGTCAAAGAGTTGTCAGCGAGGCTGCCGGTCGTCGAGGCGGCTCAGTAATCCTACCGATCCCAATCGGTGACCACCCGAATTCACCCCATCATGGCTCCCTGTAAGCTCACAGCCATCAACAACCGAAAGAAAGTTGCCAAGATGAAAACTCTTCTGATCGCTCTCGCCGCCAGCGCGCTTATAACGGCCCCCTCGGTTGCCCAGGACACTGTGCAGCAGACCAGCATCGCAACCACGCTCGCGGTCGATATCGCTCAGGCGGCCGTCTCTGCATGCACCGCCGATGGTTACAACGTGTCGGCCGCCGTGACCGACCGGTCGGGTGTCCTTCTTGCACTGGTGCGCTCCCAGAATGCAGGTCCGCATACCGTCAATGCGTCTACGCAGAAGGCCTTCACCTCGGCGTCGTCGCGCAATCCCACCAGCGCGATCGCCGAAAACGTTTCCAAGAACCCGGTTGCTGCCGGGATGGCGGATATCCCGGGCTTCCTCGTCCTGGCCGGTGGTGTTCCGATCAAGGCCGGCAAGGATACGATCGGTGCGATCGGCGTTGCAGGCGCACCGGGCGGCAATCTGGACGAGGCATGCGCAAACGAGGCGATCGAAAAGGTCAGCGCCCGCATCAACTAACCCCGCGATGTCAGGGGGCGTCGAACGAAGTAGCCGCCGCCCCTGGGCCGCTTTCTCGCACGAGAGTTTTCCGTATGACTGGGTTCCTATAGTCTTTGCAACGTTCAAGGTTATCGCTTTGGGGGTGGCGATGTATTTCGCCGTCAAATGGCAGTACGACCAGGGAGAGAAGGGGACGACGCGAGCGTTGCTGCAAACCGGCGGCAAGGTGATCGCGTTGTTTACGATCGCGCTAGCTGCCGTCGGGCTTTTCGCGTTCTCCTTGAGCCGAATGCTCGGGTTGGGCCTGAACCTACCGTGACACCATTGCAGCCACCTACGGAGGCGTGGTCTCCTGCAGGTTAGGTGGTTATCTTCCATATTTGTGATCAAGAGGACGCATCGGCCGTGGCAAAGCAATTCGAGAGCATTGACGCTCGTCTCAAGGACTTTATCGGTCGGCAGCATATCTTCTTCACAGCCTCGGCGACCGGCCAATCCCGGGTGAATATTTCGCCGAGGGAGACGGGCTGTCTGCGGGTGGTTGATGCAAATACGGTGGTCTATCTGGATAGGACCGGGAGTGGAAACGAGACCGCCGCGCATTTGCGCGCGGATGGTCGGCTGACGATCATGTTCTGTGCGGTCGAAGGGCCACCGATGATCTTGCGCCTTTACGGTCGCGGGCGGGCCATCCGCCGCGACAGTCCCGAATACGAGAATATCCTGATCAGCCACTACAACGGTTCGGAACCCTCAGGAGCCCGGCAGGTCATTCTGCTGGACATCGACCTGGTTCAAACCTCCTGCGGCTTCGGCGTCCCTCTGTTCGACTACAAAGCCGAACGGCCAAGCCTCGACCAATGGACCGCTGCAAAAGGCCCGGATGGTATCGAGGTCTATCGTCGGGAAAAGAATACATACAGCATGGATGGCCTACCCACTGGAATGTTCGACGACGCCTAGCCGAGCCGCGAACATTTTCGAGCCAGCTGGCTCGTATTAAGTAATAATGGCAGTTGGCGTGCCTTGCATTACCGATGCGCCATGAGCCAGATGCGGGTTTGCTCCGCGACTGCCGGTGTTCCGAGTTTCGTTGCGATGTTCGCCCGATGACTGTCGACGGTCCGGACCGACACGTCGAGCGCGGCCGCGATGTCCTTGCTTCCAAATCCTTTGGACACGAGCTCAATCACTTCCCGTTCCCGAGAGGTGAGATGCTTCAGCAACTGACTGTTCTCGTGGCAGATGAGAAGCTCGTCGAGCGCGGCCTCGCAAGTTGCAATCGTTTCCATCAAAAGATGCTCATCGACCGGCTTTGCAAGAAAGTCGACGACGCCGGCCTTGAATGCGCGACGGCATGCTTCCACGTCGCCGTGTCCCGTGATCATGATGGCCGGCCAGCGGATGCCGAGATCCTCAAGCTTCTTCAGAAGCTGCAGTCCGCTGATGGCAGGCATCCTGAGATCGAGGAGCATGACTCCCGGTTTCGACTTTTCCACATGGGCGAGCAGGTGGGCGGCATCAGGGAAGGCCGTGACCTCTTTGCCGTAGGTGGCGAGCAGAAGCGTCATGGCCTCTCGTACCGCGAGGTCGTCGTCGACGAGGTAGATCATGCGGGCTCTCCCAGTGGCAGGCGGATGACGAAGGTGGCGCCGCCGTTATTATGTGCCTCGAGACTGCCATTCATGCGCTCGATCAGTCGCGACGATAGAGGCAGGCCAAGGCCCATCCCGTCAGGTTTTGTGGTGAAGAATGGTTCAAAAATCCGATGGAGCGAGCCGGTCTCGATGCCTGGCCCATTGTCCGCGACCTCAATGGCAACGCCGTCTCCTTCGCGCCGAGCTGTCAGTGTAATGAGAGGAGAGGGACATCTGGCGACCGCATCCGCAGCGTTGCGAACGAGGTTATGAATAACCTGCTGAAAGGAAACCACATCGATCGGCACGACGGGCAGATCGGGGAAAATGACCATATTGAGGCTGATGGCCCGTGCTTTGATGTCCGCTTCGACGAGGCGCATGGCCTCGGTGATCGCTTCATCGAGGGGGACCATTTTGATATCGGCCGGCGCGCCCGAGATGTAGGCCCGCATGCGTCCGAGGATGTCCCCCGCGCGCTTGGCTTCGCGAATGTTGGCGTCGAGTGCCTTTTCGAGGATATCTTGGCGGCCGATGGCCAAGGCGCGTCTTGCCGCCTGGCTCTGACTGAGCATTGCTGTCACCGGCTGCGCTAGTTCATGGGCGATGCCGGAGGCCATCTCACCAAGAGCGTTGACGCGCCCTGCATGAGCGAGCATCGCTTCCTGCTTCAGTAGCGCTGCCCTTGCCTCGTGACGACGGCGTTCGGCCTGGGTTTCCCTATAGGACGCAACCAACCAGATGACCGCTGCCCAGCCGATTATCAGCGGAACGGCCAACCGAAGCGGAACGAGTTCACCGAAGCCAAAATACCGGCTGATTTCCAACTGGAGCGGTTGGGTATGGCTCGTCATCGCGATCCTTGTCGTGGCGGCCAGGAGCGCACGCTCGGTGCCACCGTGTGCAGCGAGCGTCTCGTCGTTCAACGTCAGCGTCGTGGAATAATCCCGGGATGCCCTCTCACCGTCCAGCAACGCATTGGCATCAATCCGCAGACGCAGGACCCGGCCGGGTTCGACAAGCTTGAAGATATCGTAGGCCTGCTCGCCGGGCAGGGCGCGGCTCGCGATATCGCCGACATTAGAGAGTTTTGGTAGTTCGGCGAGCGGGCGCCCGCTTTCCTCTGTGGCTCCGGCGGGCTTGCCATAACGGAAAATCCGCGCCGCACCGGCGTCGAGACGGAACGTGGCGATTTCGACGATACGGGGGTATCGGACCAGAATGTTTTCCGACAGGCCCTGAATGCTCGGCGACGGCTCTGCTGGCGACATCCGGACGATTGCGCCAAGCGCGCTCAGATGCGCATCGTGCTGCGCCAGTTTTTCGGCGAGAAGCGTTTCGGTGCTACCTGCTCTCTCAAAGAGCTCCTGCCGACCCGACCGATATTCGACGGCAGCGAGAACCAGAACCGACAGCGCACTGGCCGCGACCCATATTACGGTGGCCATAGCGAGATGGGGTTGTTCGTTCAAAAATCGTCGCATTAGACAGGATGCCGCGAGACATCCACTCCGTGGGTGAGTGATTGATAGTCAAATCAATACTCATCGGGAGGAAAGCGGCAATCGGTAATCCTACCGGGACAGGATTGCCGCATCCCCGACGTTCAAACGATCAACCGTTGGTGTCGCTCAGGGTCTCGAACAGGAACCAGACACGCTTCTCGGTCTCATCGATCCAGTTCTCGGGCAGGCTGGCGGTCGCGACGTCGTTATACTCGTCACAGACGTTATGCAGCGAGCGCATGCTTGCGATAAGGCTACCATTGTTGTCGCGCAGCTCGGCGAGCATTTCATGCGGATGGACGAAAACGGCGTCATTGTCGGCAATGCGTTGCTTGCGCGAGATGTCGCCGATAGAGCGCAGCGTGCTGCCGCCGACCTTGCGGACGCGCTCGGCCAACGGGTCGGTCATTGCAAACAGTTCGTCGCCATGCTCGTCGAGCAGCAGATGGTAGTCACGGAAATGCGATCCGGACATGTGCCAGTGGAAGTTCTTGGTTTTGAGATAGAGCGGGAACACATCCGCCAACACGGCGGTTGCGCCGGCGGAGATGTCCTTCACCGCGTCGCTAATCAGTCCTGTAGGCGTTTTCAGCGCAGCAGCGCCACGCAATTGACTGATTGGTCCATGGTCCTATTCCCTTTCTGGAAATGCATTGTCTATATCGCCCATGGCTGCGTCGGGGCAGTGCTTGCGCGGAGGCGGGGCGCGACCTGCCTAGTGGAGGTCGTCTAAGAGGGGCGCTGACGCCCCTCCCGTGTCTCCATTGGCCCAAGAGGGCTGCGGCATGGATCACCCACACCGGATCAGGTTCAGCCCTTGATGAAGGCCAGCAGATCCTCGTTCAGGACGTCTGCATTGACGGTCAGCATGCCGTGCGAGAAGCCGGGATAGGTCTTGATATGGCCGTTCTTCAGAAGCTTGATCGACTTCAGGGCCGCATCCGCAATCGGCACGATCTGGTCGTCTTCGCCGTGAAGCACCAGCGTCGGTACGGTGATCGCCTTCAGGTCTTCGGTCTGGTCGGTTTCCGAGAAGGCCTTGATGCCGTCGTAATGGGCCTTGGCGCTACCGATCATGCCCTGGCGCCACCAATTCTGGATTACGCCTTCCTGCACCTTGGCGCCATCCCGGTTGAAACCGTAGAATGGGCCGGCCGGAACGTCGCGGAAAAACTGGGCGCGGTTGGCGGCAAGTGCCGAGCGGAAACCGTCAAAGACTTCGATCGGCAAACCCTCAGGGTTGGCAGCGGTCTTGACCATCAGCGGCGGTACGGCAGCGACGAGAACAGCCTTGGCAACGCGGCCGGCCTTCTGGCCATGCTTTGCAACATAACGAGCGACTTCCCCGCCGCCGGTGGAATGGCCGATATGGATCGCGTTCTTCAGGTCGAGTGCCTGGACGACAGCGAAGGCGTCGGCTGCGTAGTGATCCATATCGTGACCATCGGCGACCTGTGCCGACCGGCCATGGCCACGCCGATCGTGGGCGACGACGCGATAACCTTTCGAGAGGAAGAACAGCATCTGCGCATCCCAGTCATCCGACGATAGCGGCCAGCCGTGGTGGAAGACGATCGGCTGTGCGTCCTTCGGACCCCAGTCCTTGTAAAAGATTTCAGTGCCGTCCTTGGTTGTAACGAAGCCCATGTCGATATCTCCTTGTGATGAACTGTTAGTCGAAGAGGTGTGTGAGAAGGCGAGCGCCGGAATGCTCACACTGGCAAGTGCGAGGCTCCCGAGCAGGACGCTGCGTCTCGACACGAAAAACCGATCTGTATCGGATGCCATTGTATTTCTCCTGTCGCGCTGTGTTTGCGAATTCCGTATTTGACAAGGAGAGGGTATCGCGATCTTCTGGCAGAAACACGTGGCGGAAATGACTTTATCCGAGGCAAAAGTGGCAAAACGCAAAAAAGCTGATTTCATAGAGGTGGGGCTGCTGGTCTACCCGGATTGTCAGTTGGCCGCCGTCTATGGATTAACCGATCTGTTTCGCGTCGCCAGCGACTGGTCGACGAACCTGCAGACGCCGACAAGCCTTCGCACCATCCGCGTCAGCTACTGGAAGATGGAGGATGGAGATGTGTCCTGCACATGGGACTCACACCCCGAAATTGCGCACTCGCTGAGCTACGTTATCGCGCCGCCGAGCATCATCATGCCGGAGAAAATGCAGAGCATGAGCCCCGCGTCGCAATGGCTCGCGTCCCAGCATGCGCGCGGTGTGACCGTCTGTTCGATCTGTGCCGGTGCGTTTGTCCTTGCCGACACCGGGCTGATCGACGGCCGGCGTGCCACGACCCACTGGGCTTTTGCCGAAAGGCTTGCCGAACAGTTTCCCAATATCGACGTCTCGCCCGACAATATGATCATCGACGATGGTGACGTCATCACTGCCGGCGGCATTCTCGCCTGGGCCGATCTCGGCCTGCTGCTTGTCGAAAAGCTCCTCGGGCAGGCTGTGATGCTGGAGACGGCGCGGTTTCTCGTCGTCGATCCGCCGCGTCGCAGCCAGAGCCAGTACAAGGCGTTTCTTCCGCGCTTCGATCACGGCGACAAGGAGGTGCTGCAGGTCCAGCATCAGTTTCATGCGACACCGGAGCTGCAAAAATCGATCGGTGAACTGGCGGATAGCGTGCGGCTTTCGGAAAGGACGCTACAGCGCCGCTTTTTCCGCGCGACACGGCTGAAGCTGACCGAATATCTGCAGAACGTCCGCATCATGAAGGCGCGGCAGTTGCTCGAGACGACAAATGGTTCGGTCGAGAGCATTGCCTGGGCGGTCGGCTATACGGATCCGGCAGCGTTTCGGAAGGTGTTTGGCCGGTTGACGGGCGCGAAGCCAAACGTCTATCGTGGCGACGCGCGCATTTGATCACTTCGGAGATGCCCCACCGTAACGTGGGCTGCGATCTCCGCTTCGTCTTTGCAATGCATCTGGTGATCGACGGTGCTCTTGCTTCCGGCCAATCCCGGTTCATCGCCATGACGGAGCGTGAACCACCATCTGGAAGGCCCGGCCGGACGCCCAACGCTTTCAACGGAAAATCGCGCTGGTGTGGGTGGGCAAACGCGCGATCGATCACAACGGAATTTGTGGTCAGAAGCCCAAATCGCTCCGCGATGGACACCGACGGGTGGGCTATGTCGCGCCCGGCTTGGGCGATCGACAGCGGCCGCCACCGAAAGCTACCCGAGGATCCGAGCTGTCTGCACATCAGCTCGGATCAGAACCCGGGGAGGGGCAATTCACGGCGGAGCCCGTGGTTGCGGCCAAGTCAGGTGCGGGGCGCGGCCTCGCGACCGGCGTGAGGCAGCCGGAGCGCACAAAGCGCAGCGCTGCCCATCAGCGTCGTCAAAATGGCTTGGTCGGAAGGTAGTTGTTCCTCAGCCTTTGCCGGTGCGAAGCGGGTTGAATATCTCTATGCCGTAAAAGTCTTTCTCATTGTCGGTCACGACGATGCATCCGTTCGCCTGGGCGGTCGCCGCGATGATGGTATCAAGGCCACTGCGTGATCGCCCGATTGCTTTTCCTTCGGCCATCAATCGCGCCCATATGAGTGCTGCCGTTTCGTCAAAAGGTAGGATACGATTGGCAAAGAGACGCTGCGGCCCATCATCACCAACAAACCATGTCTTCAGAGAAGTTCGCTTCTTGCCGGCGGGCTTTTCCAAGATGCCTTTGTGGATTTCAGCCACGGTAAGGGAAGCGATAAAAAGATCCTCGTCGGTCTGATCGGCCATCCACGTCATCAAAGCGGCCGATGGCTCCGGCTTCCTGCTCAGGATATTGGTATCGAGAAGGTAGCGCATTAAATATCGATCTCACGACCTTCTTCACGCTGACGAGAGATTTCAACATTAGCGCCGAGAAATGGCGAGCGACGAAGCGCTGCGAGAATTCCGCCTTTTTGGGGTGGCTCACCATTGATGGTATCATTCACAGCCGCACGTAGTTTGGCGGACTCCGGGCCATTTTCTGCGAGGCGGCGCGCTAACATTCTGATGAGATCAGGATCGGCGTCGCGGCCCAGTACCTCGAAACGAGCGAGCCCACGGTCACTCAAGCGGGATCTGTAGTTTTGAATTGCGCGGGTCTGGGAACTGGACATTTCGACCTCCCAGCTATTCCCGGTAATATAGCCGGAAAGGTTTCAGCCCACAAGACCAGCCCTGGACTTTGCTAAGATTTGCAAACCGGCAAATCTCCGGTCGATGGTTCGATTCCGCACATCAGATGGGATGTTTGCCGCCCTTCCCACCCGGCATCAATGTGCCAAAAGTGTAGTCTAGCTACGAAATGGAGAGCGGCAAATGAAGGATACAATGATCGGCATTGACCTGGCAATGAATACCATCGTGCTTCATGGGACGTCGATGACGGGCGATCTGCAGTTTCGCAAGAAGTTGTCGCGCGGTCAGTTCGTTCAATTCATGCTGCGTCATCCAGCCCTCCGTTGTCGTTCTGGAAGCTTGTGGCAGCGCTCACTATTGGGCGCGAGAATTGACGGCCTGTAGCCACGAGGTGAGGCTGATTGTGCCACAATACGTTCGCCCATTCGTAAAGCGGCAGAAAAATGACATGGCCGACGCCGAAGCGATCGCCATTGCGGCGCGTCAGCCGGAAATGCGGTTCGTAGAACCTAAAAACGCAGGACCAGCAAGCCAAGGCTGTGCTCTTTCGAGGTGAACTGCCCCCACTTTCGACCGGACACTCAGCATAAGCAGGAAGGCTCAAGCACAGGCTTGAGGATAAGCTTATGTCTAACGAGTTTCGACAGGTTGATCTGATGATCGGTGACGTCCGGCGGCGACGCTGGACAACGGAACGCAAACTGCAGATCATCGAGGAAAGCTATGCCCAAGGGGAGACCGTTTCCTCTGCGGCTCGGCGACATGGAGTTGCGCCAAATCTTCTGTACCGCTGGCGTAGGCTCCTAAGCGAGGGAGGTGCGGTGGCCGTGGATTCTGACGAGCCAGTGATCGGCAATTCCGACGTGAAGAAGCTGGAAGATCGAGTGCGCGAGCTTGAGCGCATCCTCGGGCGCAAGACGATGGAGAACGAGATTCTCCGCGAAGCTCTTTCCAAAGCCCACTCAAAAAAACCGATATCGCGGCCGATCTTGTTGCCGAAGGACGGTTCCCGATGAAGACGGTACCAGATGTCCTGGGCGTATCGCGTTCGGATCTCGTCGAGCGTCTTAAAGGCAAGTCCAAGCCGCGTGGGCCGTATCTCAAAGCGGACGATGCCGAACTGCTGCCTGCCATTCGCAGACTTGTGGATGCTCGGCCGACCTACGGCTATCGGCGGATCGCTGCCCTTCTCAACAGGCAGCGGCGAGCCGCCGATCTGCCCGTCGTCAATCGCAAGCGAGTGCATCGCATCATGGCCAATCACGCCATGATCCTTGAGAAACACACGGCGGTGCGAATTGCTCGTGTCCACGACGCAAGGTCATGGTGATGCGGTCTAACCTCGCTGGTGCTCGGACGGGCTTGAGTTCACTTGCTGGAATGGCGAGGTGGTTCGTCTCGCGTTCATTATCGATGCGTTTGACTGGGAAATTATCTCATGGGCAGCCGTCGCCAATGCCGGGATATCCGGCTCCGACATTCGAGACATGATGTTGGAGGCCGTCGAAAAGCGCTTCAACGCAACCAGTGCCCCGCACGCAATCGAACATCTGTCTGATAACGGCAGTGCATACACCGCGAGGGAGACCAGGCTGTTTGCTCAAGCGCTCAACCTGATCCCATGCTTCACGCCCGTTGCCAGCCCTCAGTCCAACGGCATGTCGAAGGCTTTCGTCAAAACCTTGAAGCGGGACTACATACGCATCTCACCCATTCCGGACGCCGAAACAGCTCTCCGGAAGATCGACGGATGGATCGAAGACTATAATGAAATCCATCCACACTCAGCGCTGAAAATGGCCTCCCCAAGGGAGTTCATCAAATCATTGTCTCAATAGCTGATCTGTCCGGCGAAATGGGGGGCACTCCACGAGGACGGGAACGGCTTGTTCATCAGCGTACTGAACTGGTGAACGCGCTGCGAGCAGTGCTCTATGAGTTTTGGACAGATCGTTCCGCAGGGCATAGCCCATATCAAGCGCATTGATGCTATCATCGCCGATGACGGGATAGAGTTACCGGGTATTGTGCGGGAAGAATGCCGTGATCTTCTGGTGCAGATCGACGAAAAAACAAACCGCATCAAGGATGAAGACGACCCAACTGACTGACCTTCCAGGAATGGCATTGCGACAAAGCGTCTTCAGACCATGCCGGGTGTCGGTCCTATGATCTCTCTGGCAATCGAAGCATTTGCACCCGCAATGGCGAGCTTCCGGTCTGGTCGTGATTTTGCAGCCTGGCTTGGCCTCGTGCCACGACAATTCTCTTCTGGAGGCAAAGAGCGGCTTGGTCGTGTGTCTAAACCGGGGCAGGCTGACATCCGCAGGCTTTTGATCATCGGCGCCATGTCACAAGTGCAAGTGGTGAGCCGTAAACCAACGCCAGGCTCCTGGCTCGCACGCATGCTGATACGTAAACCGAAAATGCTTGTCGCCATTGCTCTGGCCAATAAGATGGCGCGGAAAATCTGGGCCATGCTGACGAAAAAGGAAGATTACCGGGAGAACCTATTGGCAGCAGCGGCATGATCGATGCTGTGCAGAATACGATGCTTCCGGTGAAAGAGGTATGAGAAGTCGATGACCTGAATGGGCGCAATGATCGAACCGATGTGGATCAGGAAAACCAGGAAAAACTTGTGAGCGTTGCAGCTCGCACATCAGATTTAGATCTGATCCGCAGATCACCATACCGGCCAGCGGTCTTGCGAAATGCTGCAATGAAAGGCCTGACAGAAGACCGCACTCGACCACACGTTCAGATGGGCAAAAACTTCTTGCACTATGGGCGGCAACCACAGAAGGTTTTTTGTCAATGGTTCATCTTGGTGGCATCGCAAGCCTCCTGCGTTTGCGGATCCACGGTCTGAGCCCACCGCTTTACCGGCTTGTTATTGAGCCTGTACAACCAACAGAGGAGCTTCACCGACCGCCTGGGCTACAAATAAAATGCTATCCAGAGTGCTCATTGACGACATGTACTGATTCCACCGGTAGAATATTAGAGAATCGCAATGCACCTTCAAGCGCAACTTCAATCTGTGCTGCTTGCGCTGGGAACGCGTTCTGTCGAACACCTTATAAAGCAGGGAATACCGCTTCCAACGTACGTTCAGCCGACCGCACGAATAGGCATAGGTCTCGCCATAGCGCCCCACCACACCACGCGTCACCTCCGTTTTCGCCAGCATGATCCGCTCGCGCTCGAACAAAACGGTCAGCTGTACTCCGGTGCGGCGGGGCGCGTGGCGGAACCTTTCTCAGTGTTTCCGGTTTCTCAGCCACCGACCTTGTTTTGTCCATCTCAAGGTAGGTTCCTCGGCCCCGCTGCGATCCGAAAGCTGCAGCAGGGCTTTTAACGCCATGCGATGCGGTCGCTTGCGGCAGCGATTTGACATCCCGTGCCCAAGCCATCTAGCATGGCTTCCGGTGGAGTAAACCCCGGCGAGACACGAGGCTTAATCGGCTCTACCTTCATGTCACTACCACCCCATAGGCAAGAACACCGGGTTTTCATGAAGAGATTTATCGAAGAGCAAATCGCTATCTATCAAGCGGGAATCGCCGAAATAGTAAGCCGCCGAAGAGATCTCACGGCGGAAGAGATTCACCCGACCGCTCAAGATGAAGACGCGCGGAATTTGATCGCATATCGCGCTTCTCTTCGAACCTTGCGAAGTGTGCATGAAAGACTTCAGCACACGGAGGACATGGCTGCAAATAGAGATCCAAGAGAAACACCTTAACATCTGAACGAAGTAACGAGATGAATCCCGTTTATGGGGACACTGCCTAGGGCTTTGCCGAGATTTCTGATGCGATGAGGTACAGGTGACCAATGCGCTATCGTCAGGATTATTCAGTAGCAGAATGCGAGCGTAAGCACACGCAAAAAAAATACAGAGGCAGCGCCCGCAAACTGCTATTGCGTGAGTGCCGCACAAGCTTGTTCGCGTAAGCGGCAATGTAGCTCTGTCAAATCCTCGCCTATGCGATAAACAGAGTTGTGAAAAGCAGCTGCCCACACAGGAGATCATTCATGGCTGACGAGAACATTACGAGCAATATTACGAGCGCCGTTTCCCCTGAAACCACGGCACCTAAAGCAGAAAAAAAGACACGCGCGCCGCGACGTCCGAAGGTAGTTGCAGAGGCGGTAACGCCTGTTGTTCCTCCCGACGTTGCTGACGCACCAGCCAAGGCTGCTCGCGCTAAGCGCGGTACAAAGGCTGCAGCCCCAAAAGCCGCCAAATCCAGCGAAGTTACGAAGCCGGCGGCGAAGGCACCACGTTCGGTAACTAAAAAGGCAGCAGCTCCAGTCGAAGCGATCGACGATATCGCCGATTTGCTCAAGCTCGAAGAAGAGAACAAAAACCTGCGTAAGCAGTTGGCCATGAAACTGCGCGATGAAAACGCGGACCTTCGCAAGCGCCTTGGCCAGAAGTGACGCGTAAGAAAGCTCAAAGGCCTCTCAACAAAGGCATTTGATGAACCTGTTTGCCGGGCTCCATCTTCTGAGCCCGGCACCGTTGAAATTGCGACCGCATATGTGTCGCTCATAGATAATGAGGTTGAGATCCGATGAGAACACCATGGAGATTTTTTTCAAACTTGGTGTTGCGAAAAGCACCTGAGGATCAGAAATCCGGATCAAGAGATAAGGCTCGTAACGTTATCGCGATTGAGCATCGTCCTGCCGAAGATCAAGCGATCGCAAATGCGGGCCTCGATGGCTCTACCGTTGTGCAAAGCGGCACAGACACGGTTGCGCCAGCAGCGGAGCGAGTGAAAAACGGGCCGCTGACGCCAGCCGAGCTAGCATCTGAAAATGCGGAACAAACCGTTGCCTTGAACGATGCGCAGAATGCAGTAGCGATTGAGGCTGCGAATGATATTGACCCAGATCACCCCAATGACTCTGCCGTTAGCGACGTCGCAGAAACTGGACCTGTTGAACTGACGGCGAAGCCGGAACGGATGAAGCGTTCCGTAAAAGCGCCGGTGGCGCATCTCCCGACAACGCTTCCTGCAGAAGCCCACACCGCGAAGCCAGTGGCCGAAAGCACAATTGAGGGAGAGATCTTTCAACTCAACCAGGAGATTTCCGAGTTGAGACGTTGTCTCTCTGAAAAACTTGTGATTCAAAACGCGCAGCTGAAAAGGCTGCTCGACCGATTTCAGGATTGAAAGCGAACGTGGAAGGCCGACCACTCACGGGTCTTCGGCCTAATGCCTTGGTCGCGTGCAGATAGTCGAATGTGTTCTCCGATCCGGCAAACCGTAGATGTAGCAGCTTGCCGGTCGCGTCATCGATATAGGCGAGCAGGGTGCATTTGGAACCACGGTTCTCGAACCACCAATGATGCGAGCCATCGATCTGCACCAGCTCGCCAAAGCAATCACGTCGGCCGCGTGGCTGGAAAACCCGCTTCTTGCGTTCCCGACGCGAGATCCAGATGCCAGCCTCGGTCATCCATTGCCGCAGCGTCTCCTTGGCGACAGAAATCCGGTGCAGCTCGATCAACTTCTCACGCGCCAGCGTCGGACCGAAATCTAGATAGCCTTCGCGGATCAGATCCAGCGCCGCATTGCGAAACTCCTCGCTGTGGCGCCGGTTGCTCGGACGAGATCGCTTCCTGGAAACGAGCCCGGCCGGACCATCCCGGTCATAGGCTTGTAGCAGCCGATGGACCTGGCTTCGACTGAGGTCGAGCCGTTCGGCGGCCTCGACGACGGTCAGGCGTTCGTCACGGATCGTCTGGATAAGCTCGAGGCGATGCAATTCTTTCTGCGACATGGTGATCAAACAGGACATGACGACTCCGATCGCTCATGGTCTCGACCAGGCTGAAGATCGTCATCCTTGCTCCCAACGTTGGCTTTGACCAGTGCGTCGAGAGGCGAGACTGTCGCATCTCTAACTGGCCCAACTGTCGCATTACTAAACAGCCGTGTTGGTTCCAGCTTGAATGCAACGCTGCTCGAAAATCTACATGCATTGCCGTTCAAGAGCCAATAGATGTCGGCCGAACATCTCTTTCGGCGTCTGAAACCCCAGGCACTTGCGCGGCGTGTCATTCAGTCGGTCACACAGGGAGCGGATCTCCTGATTGCTGACCTCAAGCACAATCGTTTCCGGCGGCAGGTAACGGCGGACGCGCTTGTTGGTATTCTCCACCGTCCCTTTCTGCCAAGGCGCCTGCGGGTCGCAGAACCAGGCTGCCGTTCCCATGCCGTGCTCCAACTCGCGCCATGAGACAAACTCCAGCCCTCGATCGAATGTCAGGCTCTGGCGGGCCAGCGCGGGCAGGGGCGCCAGATGGCGGATCAACTGGCTCATGATTGGCTTCGATCGCCTGTCGTTGTTGCGAAACAGCAGGGTATAGCGGCTCTTGCGCTCGACGACGGTCGTGATGTTGGCGGCACCGTGCTCCTTCCTGAAGATCATCAGATCTGCTTCCCAGTGACCGAACTCGCTTCGCGAATTGATCGCTTCCGGCCTGTTGCGAATGGCGCATTCGTTTGGAAAGACGAGGCTTCTGGGTTTGCGTGCGTATCGCGGCCGCCGCCTGCGGCGGCGCTCAGGCAGGTGCCGGCCCAGTTGCTGATCCTGACCCTCCCGAGAATAGACATACTGGTAGATTGTCTCATGGCTCAGCCGAGCCGTTGCGCCACTGGCAAGCCGCAGCCGACCGGAAATCTGCTCCGGCGACCAGCCGTCCTTGAGGCGATCGATAACGGCTGCACATAGACTGGGGTCACGCAGGAGCTTGCGGTATTTGCGCCGCCGGTCAGACGCCATTCCATGCGCTGTGACGTGCCAGTATCCTTCGGCGATCGGAACCTCGCGGTCGTGCCAGAAATTCCGTCGCAGCTCCCGGCAGATTGTCGACCGGTCGCGGCGAAGGGTACGTGCGATCTCGGCCTGACTGATCTTCTTCTCATGCATACGCGAAATGATGCGGCGTTCGTCCAAACTCAGCTGCACAAAGGAGCGGGCCATTCCATCCTCCTGAAACCATGGCCATTATTGTCCTCGTTGCATTTGAAAATGGAATCTGCCCCGGCTACATACAATGTGGCGGCAAGGTTGAAATGTCCGACGATTTGCAAAATAGAAATGTCCAACTGATCGCCATACGGCACACCGACCAGCCCCGATCTGAGCGGCTGATCCCGCTTGCAAGATCAGATCGGGGCGGG
>NZ_JBJDRG010000032.1:0-27181 GCF_044987325.1 Rhizobium sp. ZW T2_16 | reverse complement strand
GACCGCAGCAGATCATCGAAAGCTTCGCTCTCACGCTATCGCGGCATGGCGAGATATCACCATGTCGATCAGCGCCTGAAACCTGGCCGATGTCGATCACCGTGCCATAGCCAAACTTAAGGCGACGCCCCGGTTGGTGGCGTAAACCAGGGCCTTTTCGATCATTTTCATTTCCGTCCGCCGTCCCTAATGTCCACTTGCGCGCCGCTGGCAACATTTAGCAGCAACGACCTCATCAACGGACAGAGTGAGATCCTAATTTCCGAAATAAACCCTGCAGCCCCGGCTCGCCCACCATTCGGGTTGCGTCGAGCGGAGAAACCCAGATCAATCTTCTCTGGTGAGCCTCAGGAAGTCGCTTCTTCATACGTTGCACGTCGACAACTTACACTTCTACCAGCGCAGGAATGCAATCGCCATTGTCGAGCCGCTACCATCGGCACCTTCACCTCTACCGCAAACGGCTTCACCGGCCAGATCCGCACCCTCGCCCTCAACGTCAAGGCTCGCATCGCACGCGTCGAAAATCCTTCGGAGAAGGGCCCGCAGTTCCGCGTCTATGCGGGAACGGCCGAGCTCGGCGCCGCCTGGCAGAAGACCTCCGAGCAAGGACGCGATTATCTCTCGGTCAAGCTCGACGATCCGAGCTTCCCGGCCCCGATCTACGCGACGCTCGCCGAGGTCGAAGGCGAAGACGGCCTTCAGCTCATCTGGTCCCGCTCGAACCGGGACTGATGTGGATCGCGAGGCTCCGCCGCCGGCGGGGCCTCATCTTCGGTTTGCCTTAAATGCGCGATTACCGCGCATCGAACCTGGCAAGCATCTTGCGCAATTGTGCGTTCTGCTCGGTCAGTTTCTTTGCGAGTTGGTGCCGCAAAGCAGTGACATCAGCATCGAGGTCGGCCATTTCATCCAGGATCGATTTGGGGCCAGATGCAAGCGCAGGCCCAGCCTCATCGGCCTGGTGTTCAAGAGCCGCCGGTTCTGTGACCGGCGCAATCTTCTTGGCGCGCGTCGGCGCCGGCTTGCCCTCTACCTCGACAGGCTCGATCGGGAGATGGATCGGCTCGACAGGTGCGGGGGCCGCCGCTGTCTCCACCACTTCGTCTAAGGCCTTGGGAACCTCTTCTGAAATTGCAGGCGTGGCCTCGGCGAGTTCGGATGCCGGTTCCGGATCGGACGGTGGCTCGGGCGCAACGTCTCCTGCCGGCGCTGCAGGCGGCTCCACGGATTGGACAGCGTCAGGTGCCTCGGTGGCAGGATGTGCCTCTTCAGCGTCCGGCTTGTACTCGAGAGCGATGGTCGCGGGTGTGACGGCGGTGGCCGCGTCGTTGCTGTCTGTTTTCGGCTTACGCGATACCAGGTCAGCCACAAATCTCCATGGTGTTCTCATCGCGCCAAACCTTTCAAGCATTGTGGCGGATCATTGCCACAGACATTTCAATATCGATCGCGTTCGTTGTCGGCGCGATCGATCGCAGGATCGGCGGCGCCTCACCTATAATGCGAGACGCCGCAGGAAGTCGGATATCAGGACTTGCCGAGGCGTTTGCGCAGATCGGCATTCTCGGAGCGCAGCTTTTCGGAAAGCTCCTTGCGAAGCTGTTTGTTCTCTTCCTCCAACTTGATCAAGTCGGCGATATCGTCAATCACCTCGATCGAAGCGGCAGGGGCCGTCGCTGCAGCCTTGGCGCGCGGCGCGCGGGTGGTGGCCTTCTTTGGTTCGACCGCAGCTTTGTCAGCCTTGACCGGGGTAGTCTTGGAGCCACGCTTCGCCCGCGTTTTCTTGGCCGGCTTTTCCGCAGATGCAGCCGTGGTGTCGATGGTGCTGGCGTCAGCTGCGGCAACCTTCGGCGCGCGCGGCTTGCGGGTCTTCTTTTCAACGGGGGCTGTGGCCGGCGCTTCGGGCGTGGCAGCTGTCTCAATCGTGGTGTCGTCGGCCATCAGTGTTCTCCTCTGTCAGGCGGGCAAGCATTTGTTTCCCCGTGACTTAAAGTCAATGCACGTGCTGTCATTTCAGTTGCAATCGGTGTGTCCGACGCCGCCATGGCTGAATTCCTTCCATCGCGCGACAAAGGCCCGGTCCAGGGCGGGCTCGATGAGGCATGTCTGACCGAAAACCGGCTTCGCCTCGATTGTCCTGCCGCAACGGTGGATTGGAGATTTCTTACCCCGCGCGGCGATCCGCACTCCTCTCCCTCCAAGAAATCCCCAATCCGACGCCTGCCATTGCATTTCGCCCTTCGGGTGCGGGCCAATCGCTCCCGGTCTTGTCGACAGCCATCGAGGCCGCACTGGAGCGGCCCGAAACAGCGAAAGGAATTCGAACATGGCTACCCTCGGCACCTTCACCTCCACCGAAAACGGCTTCAACGGCTCCATCCGTACCCTCGCCCTCAACGTCAAGGCCCGCATCGCTCGCGTCGAAAACCCGTCCGACAAGGGCCCGCAGTTCCGCGTCTACGCTGGCAGCGTCGAGCTCGGCGCCGCCTGGCAGAAGACCTCGGAGCAAGGCCGCGACTACCTCTCGGTCAAGCTCGACGATCCAAGCTTCCCGGCCCCGATCTACGCGACGCTCGCCGAGGTCGAAGGCGAAGATGGTCTCCAGCTCATCTGGTCGCGGCCGAACCGGGACTGATGACGGACACGAGGCTCCGCCCACGGCGGGGCCTCTACCTTCATAAATACAGTATACACAGCAAATACAGCATTGCTGTAATTGCTGGATTTCGAGCCGCAGTCTCTCTATAGTGCAGCCTATGACCGCGAAGGAGCGAAATATGGCCAGCCGATCCTATACGACAACCGAACTATCCCGGAAATCCGGCGACATCATCGCCGACGCGCTGCGTCACCCCGTGATCCTAACCCAGCGGAGCAAGCCGCGTCTCGTCATTTTGAACATCGACGATTACGACCGACTGATGAAGAGCGCCGATGCCCGGGCCGTCGGCACGATCGACACAATGTCCGACGCCCTTTTCGCCGACGTGGAGCGCGCTGTCGCGCAATATGCCGATGACGACGAGGTAGGGCGATGAGCGTCTACGACGACATCCAGACCGCAGCCGTCATTCGTTATCCGTATCTTTGGGCCCGGGAGGCCGGCAAGGGCGAGACCGAGGGTCGCAAGGAGCGCCCTGTCGCGGTGGGCGTGCGCATTCCTCGTGCCGGCGGCGATCTGGTCCTGTTCTTCCCGATCACGACCAAGCAGCCCGAACGCGGCCGCTTCGCTTTCGAGATCCCAACGATCGAAAAACGTCGTGCCGGCCTCGATGCCGACCGTGAGCTCTGGATTATGATGGACGAATACAACAGCGACCTGGTCGGTGCCTCTTTCTATCTCGAACCGGAGCCGCCGATCGGTCGCTTCAGCAAGGCATTCTTCCTGCCGATCCTGCGCGAATTCATCGCGCGCCGCAAATCCTTCTCCGAGGTCAGTCGCCACCGCTGAGATGACAGGCCTCGTTTGATCAAGCCCCTGAACCGCATCGAGCGTTTCAGGGGCTTTTTGCTGCCATACGGAGAGGTGGGGTAGCTGCTCAGAATGCACGATGGTGCCAAGTGGCAATGCCGGCCTCAAGGATGAGCGGTGCCCCCAATTTGCTCCACCTGCCCTGACGCGCAGCCTACGCAAATCGGCTCCCCCACTCCCCGGCTCTGCCGGTCGCTTGCGCGATCCTTGACCCCGCCATCGCCTCTCGGACCCGCCGCTCATCTTTCACAAGCGTCAGGAGACGAAGATGACCTACGAACTTGCAATCCAGATCGAAGAACTGCGGGCTGAGCTGCGTAACGCTGTCGATGGTGCAGAGCGCCGTCAGATCCAGGCCGAGCTCGAAATCGCTCAGGCAGAGCTGATTGTCGCGAGCGCCGAGCTTGACGGTGTCGCAGAAAAGCGAACCGCCTTTCTGAGGCGGTTTCCATCACCCGTCGTCTTCGAAGTCGAGCTGCCGCAATTTTCCTGTCGATCTCATTTCATCGACATTGGGAATGATGCGGATCGTGTGTCCTGCCGCAACCTTATGCCGGCAGAATTTTCCCCGCCTGCGGCTCCTCGCGCATCAAAATTCAGCCGACCTCAGGTCCTCCGCTGCGCTTCGGCTGTGCGCGCCTTCCCATTGCGCAAGCGCAACGGGGTCCCTTCGGTGCAGCACTCCTTCCCGATCCGCATTTCATCCCCGCGAAGAAACGCAATCGACAGGAAACCACATGCAACAGCTCGGTCTGAGTGCCTTCTGCCTGACCACGGCGGACCGGAGCGTCTTCCCGAACATGGCAGGTGCCGCCTACGGCTTTGCCGGCATGGGGCCGTACCGTGGCGGCCAGGCCGATCTTCTACGCGTTCCGTACGGCGACTATAACTGCCTGAAGCTGCCGCCGGACGCAGAAGCCAAGCAGAATGACTATGTGATGTTGGCCGACATTTTTCCCACTGGCTGGCACTGCACCGAGCTGGCAGGACTTTGCCCAGGCGAGTCGATAGTCATCTATGGAGCCGGGCCGGTCGGCCTTATGGCTGCCCATTCTGCCATGATCAAAGGCGCTAGTATCGTCATGGTCGTTGATCGTCACCCCGATCGGCTGCGGCTGGCGGAATCAATTGGCGCCATTGCCATCGATGATTCCAAGGGTTCTGCCGTGGATCAGGTACTGGAACTGACGAACGGCGTCGGAGCCGACAGGGGCTGCGAGTGCGTCGGCTATCAAGCCCATGATCCAGAGGGCCAGGAGCATCCCAACATGACGATGAACGACCTGGTGAAGTCAGTGAAGTTTACCGGCGGCATCGGGGTCGTTGGTGTCTTTGTCCCGCAAGATCCCGCACCGCAGGACCCTGTCTACAAGCAGGGCGAGATCGTCTTCGACTATGGTCTGTGCTGGTTCAAGGGGCAGACGATCGGAACGGGTCAGTGCAATGTAAAAGCCTATAACCGGCAACTTCGCGACCTGATCTTCTGCGCGTGATGACGGCTGGACCAAGGTCATCCTCAAGCCCGCCGCATGACAGCCGATCCACTCGGGGCGGCCGCCGGCCGCCCTGTCGCTCCATCGTCTCGAACGTCGAGGAATACCATGCTGATGTACGAATATAGCTGTCCCGCATGCGGACCATTCACGGCGTTTCGGCCACTGACGGCGTTCCGCGAACCATGCGCCTGCCCGGCTTGCGGCGCCGCGTCGACGCGGGATTTCCTGAGCGCACCGGCCCTCGCTAGCATGGACAGGGCTCGGCGCGGGCCTGCCTCCAACGGCCGCGAAGAGAGCAGTTATCCCGCAGCTAAAGCGGCACATCCGGCGGGCTGCGGATGTTGCATGCGCCGGTCCCCCATCCCGGTTGCTCTGTCCTCGAAAGGCCGCGTTTTCACCTCGAGTGGGCCGCCTCGACGCGGATCGTGAGGACGTCACATAGCCGATTTATTGAAAGGAGATCGACATGGCCTCTCAAACCCTCAATGGCCTTACGGTGGCAATCCTGGTAACGGACGGCTTCGAACAGGCCGAGATGACCGATCCGCGTAAAGCGCTAGATGAGGCGGGCGCCGAAACACGGCTCGTATCGCCCAAGGACGGCCAGGTTAAGGCTTGGAACTTCACGGATTGGGGCGAAACCTTTCCCGTCGATGTGCTTCTGGAAAGCGCCCGACCAGAAGCGTTCGACGCGCTCCTATTGCCGGGCGGAGTCATCAATCCCGATAACCTCCGAACGCTGCCAGAAGCGGTTGCCTTCGTGAAGGCGTTCTTCGACGCGGGCAAGCCGGTCGCGTCAATCTGCCACGGGCCCTGGACGATCATCGAAGCGGGAGCCGCTCGCGGGCGGCGCCTTACGTCTTGGCCTTCCCTGAGGACCGACCTCCAGAACGCAGGCGCGGAGTGGGTGGATCAGGAAGTCGTTGTTGATCAGGGACTGGTGACGAGCCGCAAGCCCGACGACATCCCAGCCTTCAATCGGGAAGTCATCAGCCTGTTTTCTAGCACACGCGACCAATCCCGGAAGGCAGGTGCCGAATGAGCGCCGCGGGTGATGCTGGGCCGGACGGAACCTCCTTGCCGAGTCAGGACGGCATTGAGCGAAAGCCGTTTGGTTTTACCTCACGCGAGGTACCGGTGATCGGCCAAGGCACCTGGTACATCGATGATGCGCACCGGCCGACTGCCATCGCCGCCCTCCGCCGCGGTCTGGATCTTGGCATGACCCATATTGACACCGCCGAGATGTATGGCGACGCCGAAGTCGTGGTAGGCGAAACGATCACCGGCCGGCGGGATGAGGTTTTCCTTGTCTCTAAAGTCGTGCCGAGCAACGCCTCGCGCGCCGGCACGGTAGCAGCCTGCGAGCGGTCGCTCACGCGCCTTCGCACCGATCGGGTCGACTGTTATCTCCTGCACTGGCGCGGCCCACATCCGCTTGAGGAGACGTTCGCCGCGAGCATCTTTGCGAGCAGGGCAAGATCCTATCGTGGGGGTGAGCAATTTCGACGTGTCCGACCTTGAGGACGCCTGGAAAGCAGGTGGTCAGGGTCTGATCGCTTGCAACCAGGTCCTCTATAGTCTGGAGGAGCGAGCGATCGAGCACGCCGTGCTGCCCTGGTGTGAGGCGCATGGCGTAGCCACAGCTGCCTATAGCCCATTCGGCCACGGGAGCTTCCCGGACGCGCGATCACCGCGCGGCTGCGTGCTGGCGGAGATTGCCGCAAACCACCGGGCCACGGCGCGACAGGTGGCGCTTAGATACTTCGTACGGCACCGATCCTTATTCGCTATCCCAAAAGCTTCCACTCCCCAACATGCGAGTGAGAATGCGGGTGTTGGCTCGCTACCGCTGACCGATGACGAACTCAATCGGATCGATTTGGCCTTCCCGCTCGGCCTAAAACCGAAGAGGCTGCCGATGCTGTAAGCCAGAGGTGTTGTCGCTTTCATCAGCGGGATACTACTGTTTTAAATGTTAAATTAGAAAACGTAGCAGGTCGGAGGTTCACATCCCGTCAAGGCGTGAGGGGGTTGGCTGGATCTCGCGAGCAATCCGCCACGACGACGCCCTAGCATCTTTGATGGAAGTGTTGTTCGATGCATGGCGCATATAGCGGGAATATGTTTGATGCATCTTTGATTAGTGAACATTGCGAAAGTGTTTGTATTAGCTCGATGCATAGCGCATATTGCCACTATATGATTGATGGATCGACCAATGCCGGCCACGAAGAAACAGAGCTATGCTCGATATACGATTGCTGCGGTTAGCGTGCTGGGAAGTATGATCCAGCTCGAACGTAAATCTCGCACGATGACGGCGCAGGAGCTTGCCGGCCGGCTCGGCATAACACGCGGAACTCTTCAGCGGCTTGAACAAGGAGATCCCAAGGTGGAACTGGGCCTTGCCTTTGAGGCATGTACCGTTCTCGGCATTCGCCTTTTCGACGACGATCTTGCTGGTATGACGTTCAGAAACGAAGACCTTCAAAAACGCCTCACGCTTCTACCCAAGTATGCGCGTCCACGAAAACAGACAGCGGTCGACAATGACTTCTAAAAAGCCGCAGCCAACAGAAGCGTTCGTATGGGTGTGGCGATCAGAAAGCCCCGATCCAGTGGTCGCCGGTCGCCTTGCAGTGATGAATGGCGAAATCAGCTTCGTTTATGGTCGATCTTATCTCGAAAACCCGAGCTCGGTTGCCCTTTATCTCCCGGAGTTACCGCTCGAAACGGGCGAGATCAGACCTCTCCATGGTCTTTCAATGGCCAGCTCCATTCGCGACGCTTCGCCCGATGCATGGGGACGTCGTGTTATTCTTAATCGCGCGTTCGGCGTGAAAGGCGGCGAGTTGAATGGACTGGATCTTGATGAACTGACATTTTTACTTGAGTCAGGCTCAGACCGAATTGGGGCGCTCGACTTCCAAGCATCGGCGACACACTATATTGGCCGGGGGACCGGCCACGCCACTCTTGATCAACTTCTGACCGCTGCAGAGCGAGTTGAGAAAAATCTTCCTCTCAGCCCCGAACTTGATCAAGCTCTCCATCACGGCAGTTCGATCGGTGGGGCGAGGCCAAAAGCCCTAATCGACGATGGTGCACGTAAATTCATTGCAAAATTCTCGAGCAGTTCCGACACTTATAGCGTGGTGAAGGGCGAATACATCGCGATGCGCCTAGCAGCTCTTTCGGGACTTAACGTGGCGCCGGTAGAAATCGTTCGCGCGTCCGGGAAAGACGTGTTGCTTGTTCAGCGCTTTGACCGAGTCCACGCGGGCAACGCTTGGTATCGCCGGTCGATGGTATCTGCCTTGACCATGCTTGAGCTCGATGAAATGCACGCGCGATATGCAAGCTATCAGGACTTGGCGGAAACGATACGCATTCGCTTTACAGCTGTTCCTGAAACATTGAGAGAGCTGTTTTCGCGTCTATGCTTCAATATTCTCGTTGGCAACACAGACGATCATGCCAGAAATCACGCTGCTTTTTGGGATAACTCGTCGCTGACGCTCACACCGGCCTACGATGTTTGTCCGCAACCGCGGGCAGGAGGGGAAGTTGGCCAAGCGATGCTGATCGTTGATCAGGACAGAAGCAGCAAGATCGTAACCTGTCTCAACGCAGCGCCGCACTTCCATTTGAGCCCGGCTCAGGCGATTGAGATCGTCAGCCATCAACTGCGGACTATCGCAAATAATTGGCGGGCATTGTGCGCTGAGGCAAAGCTGGGCGAAGTGGATCGAGCGCTTTTTTGGGGACGACAGTTCCTGAACCCCTATGCGTTCTATGGCCTTGACGGTGAAGCGAGCGAATTGGTGACACTGGCAGACACGATACGGGCTGAGCAAGCATAAGCGGCCATCCCTCCGAAGCTGCGCGCTCAATACAATTAGGCGGTCGATACTTCTGCTAGATCTTCGGAAGCGACAGCAAGACGGCGATAGCAATTTCGAGGCGATTCTGACGGGCTTCATGCGAAGGCTTTGCAATTGTGACGTTATCGAACTCAATCAACCACTTGGCTGACCGAGGACACGTGTCGTCAGTTCGAATCCTTTCACGACGGCCAAGTGCTAGAAGGTACTCCTCATGAAGGATCTCGTAAGAGGATAACGGCGTCCCCCCTGTCTCGCGTTATCCGTTCAATTTCCTGATACCCCATGCGCTGGGCAAGGCGCATCGATGGGATATTTCCGACCGCTATCAGACAAGCCGTGTGCTGCTTTCGTCTTTGGTCGAACCATCTCTGGGCCGCGCTCGCAGCTTCCAAAGCGTAGCCACGTCCATGAAACTCTGCTCTCAGTGTCCAAGAGATTTCGATGTTGGTCTGCGCGAGGCTCCCCAGATCGCGTTCGAACATGCCAAATCCCACCTTGCCGACATAAACGCCGCTATCCCGCTCGATCACGGAGAACAGGCCAAATTGCATCAATTGCCAGTGGCCGACATCACGCAACAGCCTGGCCCAAACGTCGCCTCGGCTGAGTTTGCCAATATGACGCGACACTGGCTCCTGCGAGAACATGTCAAATGTCGGCTGATAGTCATCTAGCGTTGGCAAGCGGAGGATAAGGCGGTCAGTATCTATCACGCGTCGCTCTGGTTGGGCTTGTTTCGATAGACCGATCCTAATAAGTCTCCGCTATCGAAAGTCTTATAAACAGTCAGCTAATGGGACTGGCTTGTACCAAAAACACTGATGCAATAGCAACCGACCCTTGCAATGCCAGTGCAAAATTCGCCGAGCTATCGTTTCAATTGATTCCGCATTTTTCGCCAGTGAATGAGGTAACCGAAGCCTGGTCCGATCAGCATGCCACCAATTATCCAATGAACGAGCGTTAACGGCTTCTCGTCGGGATTATGGTCGGTAATGTAGAGACAGAGAAAAAAGGCGGCCACACCAAGGACGAGCAGAAATAACGGAAAGAGTAGGCTTTTACGAAAACTCTGCATCGAACTTCATGTCCCAAAAAAAAGCGCGGTCGGCGTGATGTTATCCCATATCGAGCGATAAACAAGCTGCGGCACATCTTGCAGTAGCACGCGTCTGCTTTTCGCTAGGCGGCGCCACTGTCTGTGTTGCAACACGTTCGGTTTCTGCGAGTTTTGCTGGTCTTCAGCCAGAGCCATCCTCTCTTCCTCCTGGTTCCGTATCAGGTGGATCTAGATTAGCATCTGGTTCGCCAACCCGAGGAAGCCACATGTGCGGACGTTGGCAATTCGCGCGATCTCTGACAACCGAAAAGTTAACGCGAAATGCCCGGTTTAGGCCGTTGTCAGTTGAAGCCTGGAGTGACACCGCTGCACTCAACAACGACGCTCCCCACTTCTTCAGCAATCAGAGGCGCCCGAAGAAGACGGCCTGTCTTCACCAACATCATCAACAACGTCTTGATCGGTCTCCGCAGCGGGTAAAAAGCTGTTGCTGATCTCCTGGACGGAAGCTGCTGGCTCCCTCTTCCGCTGTGCCCGATGCAGTACAAGTTTGTCATATCGCGACCTAAGACTGGAGATATCGAATTCGCCACGAATCCATAGCTCCACCCAAGCAAGGAACTCGGGATCACCGTCAATCGGTGTTCCTCTGGCCTCCGCTTTGGTGCGGACCTGGTCGAAGATCTTCCGCCTCTTATCGCTGTCGATCATCAAAGCTGAATCTCCCAATGTCATGTTCACCGTTAATGCGGTTAAAGGAAAACACCGATGCCTTCCGTGTTGATGACATAGATGAATTCCTCCCAAGCCTCTTGGGCAGACGCAAATGAATCGGTCCAATCCGTGACCTGCTCTTCCAGGCTGGCGACCTCCATTTGCCAGTGGTCACTGCCGGTACGGCGAAAGATCTCGACAATGACGGTGATGCCGCTTTCCGTGTACCGGCCAGAAAGTTGTGAACGTTCAAACGGCGAAGGGTCTTGCGTCATGAGCTCGCGCTAAGTGATTGATCGGAGGCTAATATTGCGATTGTTCCGCTTGGCCGCAAGTGGACTCCGGTTGATCGCCGAGAAGAGTCTTATCCCTGCGAAAGCGCCTCTGCCCACGTCGCGATATCTTGGGCCGCGGTTGTAATATGATCTTTGACTGTCAAACCCGAAATCGCTTTGCGTGGTTTGAAATCGTGGTCTCCGTCGTCCAGCCAATTTAGCCGGATGGCGTTACTCAGTTGATAGCCTGCAACTTCCGCTTTCGATCCGAATGGATCCCGCGTTCCCTGGCAGATGAGAGTAGGCGTCGAAAGCTCTGCGAGATGGGCCGTGCGCAGCTTTTCGGGCTTTCCGGTCGGATGAAACGGATAGCCTAGGCACAACAATCCAACGATCATTCCTTCTCTATAAAGCTCGTCTGCGATCATGCTCGCAACACGTCCGCCCATCGATTTCCCGCCTATGACGAGTGATCCCTGCTTGCCGAGTTGCGAGACGACCGCCTTGAATTCGTCTTGGAGAAGCTCTGCCCGTGGGGGCGGCCGACGTTTTGAAGAGGTTCGGCGCGATGCCATGTAATCGAACTCGAACCGAATGATCTTCAATCCATGATCGGACAGCGCCTGTGTGATGGCGTCCATCCACTGCGTGTCCATCGCACCGCCGGCACCATGAGCCAGGAGGATTGTGGTCTTTGCTTTATCCGGACCTGCAACCAGAAATCGATGCGTCATGGCAAGCCTACCGATTTTTCTTCATGGGGCCTCATCGGTCCGCCGCTGCATCTCGACGTTAGTCATCGCATGTTGCTGATCAATCAGATATCGCTCGACATCGCCGCCGCATGCTTCCTTGATCTCAGCAATTGTAAAGCCCTCGGACTGGCCGCTCTCGACCAAGACCTTTGCCTGATCGCGAAACTCCGCCTTGTTCTCATAAAACCCAGGTGAATTGATGATCTCCTGGATGCGATCATCCAACCAGTCGTTGATTTCGGCCATCCCAATACTCCTTACATCGATTGGGATCTGGCGCGGGTGAGCGTCATGGCAAGCGGGCAGACGCTTTAATCTGGTGGGAGACCGACCCTTTAATAGTGATCGGGTGGAAGCACTGGCGATTGGAGGCAGGGAAAGCAAGTGTGACATTGGTCACCGTCATCGCTGATCAGCCTTTCGCAGCCCATCGCGGCCATCCTCCGCAATCGAGCGAAGGTAATCCCCGCGCCATGCTTGCGAACAAGGATCTTTCGCTCGAGTTCGTCTGAGCGCTTACACAAGCGGCATTCCACGGCGATGACAGGCATTTTTACCTGTCGAAGCGTTGTGGTCATATCAAGGATGTGGGGCGCATCTCGTTTAGTGGGCAACGCCGCCGCCTATAATGGCCCCTGCCTGACCGCCAAAATTTTCTTGCACCCGGAAATCTCTCCCTTTGCCTTTCCAGCGGGCCTGAGAGGGGAGGGCAAGGATATCGACCCGCGTTTACGGGAAGTCATGGCTTGTCTCGTCAAGCACCTGCACGCCTCTGCCAAGGAGATCAATCTGACACAGGGCGAGTGGGAATATGGTATCTATTTCCTGACGCGCACGGGCCAGATCTGCAGCGGCGAGCGACAGGAGTTCCTTCTGCTCTCCGACACGCTCGGCCTTTCGATGCTCGTCAATGCGATCAATAATCACCGTCCGCCCGGCGCGACCGAGAACACCGTCTTCGGCCCCTTCCATGTCGCAGGCGCCCCGGTGCGGCAGATGGGTGACATCATCAGCCTCGACGACAACGGAGAAAGCTGCTTCTATGAGGGCACGGTGCTCGACCTTGACGGCAATCCGGTCGAAGGCGCCAGAATCGACGTCTGGTCCGATAATGCCGACGGTTTCTATGAGGTGCAGCAGCCGGACATCCAGCCGAAATGGAACAATCACGGCATCTTCGTCACCGGCGTCGTCGGGCGCTACAACTTCATCGGCATCAAGCCGGTTTCTTATCCGATCCCCGGCGACGGGCCTGTCGGGTACATGCTCGGCCATCTCGGGCGGCATGCTTACCGGCCGGCGCATATGCATTACCTAGTCACCGCACCGGGCTTCCAGAAACTCGTCACCCTCATCTTCGTAGGCGATGACGCCTATCTGGAATCCGACACGGTGTTCGGCGTCAAGAAGACGCTGGTCGCGCCCTTCGAGCGCCTCGTCGATGGTCCCACGCTCTGGCACTCGACTTTCGACTTCGTGCTCGCTCCGCTTTGAAAGGCCGCATGGCAAACAGTTTCAACCAAGGATGTGAATCATGCCCAACGTAAAGATCTACTTTGACCATACAATCTGAAACGACCGTTCCGATGCGATCAGGGAGACGCTCCTGCCCATTCGCGACCTGCTGTGCGCGGATCTGCAGGTCGACGTTTCGGACTGCCAACTGGCGATCCTGCCGGTGTACGGCCTGCCCGACCAGCCGGCCATCAATCTGGAAGTCATCATCCTGCCGAAGCCGGAACGGACGCGCGAGGTCATCGCCGTCGGGACCCGGTTAAAGGCCACCCTGGCGGAAGCCTCCGGCGGGCGGGTCGCGGTGCGAGCCGCCGCCCTCGATCCGCAGACCTATGTGGCCTTGAAGTAGGCAGGGCGGATCAGCGCCCCCCGAGAACACCCGTCAGACGCTTCGTGGCCGGTATTCGACCACGCCCGCAGTAAGATCGGAATAGCCCGGACGCATAATCGGGAGCGCGGTAGCCATCCCGCGCATCAGAGCTTAATCACCGACGTCACTGAGTTCCGCCTCTACCCATACGCGATCATCGTCATGACCAGCCATTCGTTTGGACGGTCGGTTCCTCGTGCCCAAAGCATTGACAACGGACATCAGAGCGGCGGTTCCTCCGTAATCGACGACGAAGACACGACCGCTTCCCGTCTGGGCGATCCCCGGACCTGGCGTGCGCAACGCCTCGCCAGTCTCTATGCGTGGACCGCCACCACCCAGGATCGTGATGTCACCGCCGAAAGGTTGGACTTTCCGTCCGCTTCAACGGGCGGCAGGACCAGTGCCGGGAAACTCGGATCATCTGCTTGGCGAGGTACGTTCAACAGCGTCTGTTATTGATTCGAGGGTGAGGCTTTTTCCAACCGTGCGACGGCCTTGGGATCGGAAGCCTCCTTGTGAAGCGTGTCCCAATCGTCAGGCGGATTGCCGTCATCCAGCATCCCCTTGAAGACCTTATAAGAGTCCGTTTTGGAGCCGTAGGTCCGCAAGCTGTTTTCGTCGTTCACCCATGCGAAGATGATGACCTTGTTGGTGCTGCTGTAGCGGAAAAAGAGCCGGAAACGACCATTGCCGAACTTGGCGCGAAACCAGTGCTTGCGGTCATCGCCAAGAGTCGCGCCTTGTCGATAGATGGATGCTGTCGGGTCCGATGGCACATTGACGGTGACAAGCTGAACCAAGGACGCAAGCAACTTAGCGTCGGCGGATTTCTGATAATCGTCCGGTTTCTTCGCTTTGAGCGCGTCGCCCGCCTCGATCAGCTTTTCCCATTGATCGAGAAAGAGAGGGTGTGCGAGGACGGTCCAGCCATTGATCGTCGGCATATCAGATCGAAACGTCCCCCTCGATCTCGGCATCGAGATCGACCGTCATGCCCGCCGTCAGGGCAACAGCCCGGTCGAGCAAGGCTTGTGGGAACGGAAGAACTGATTTCTCGGGCTGCTTCGCCATGTCCCGTGCGAGAAATTCGAGAAAACGGTCGATCACGGGATCGGCGGTTTCTTCAATCTCGGCCTTCTGGACATAGACGCGGTGGTGCTCATCAATGAGAAAAGCAATGCGTCCACCATAGTCAACGCCCAGCGCCTGCCGAACGGACTTCGGCACGGTGGTCTGTCCCTTGGCGGTGATGGTGCTTTCTTCTTTCAGCAGGGCTCCCATGGCGGGCCTCCATAAATCGGTGTAGTAGAATGTAAGGAATATTCCTTATCATGTCAAGATTGGCCGTTGCCTTGGTCTGCCAGCCGTTTCTGCGCCTTTACTTCACGTGCTGGCCGACACCGTTCACCAGACGCGCCAAGGCGGAGAAAAACCCGTCATCAAAACGTCGCATGGCCTTCACGAAACTGTCTCCTGCAATTGCTAGATCGCCGTCATTGCAATTGTGTTTGCACAGGAGATACGGATGTCACAGAAATTGCAGACTACCATCGCGGCCAGCATGATTGCCCTGCTCGCCAACATGGGCGTGGCCGAAGCGGCGACGACGGTGAAATTCTGGCATAGCTTCAACAAGTCAAACGGCGAAGCGCTCGACAAGATTATCGCCGGCTTTGAAACCGCCAACCCCGGCATCGACATTGAGGCCGAATATGTCGGCAGCTATAATGACATCATCGCCAAGCTGCAGGCCGCCATCCCGGCGCGCCGCGCTCCCGATGCCGTAATCCTCGAAGTCACGCGTTACGGCCTGTTTGCCAACAACAAGCTGCTGACAGATCTGACGCCCTATTTCGATGCCGATCCGCTGAAGGCCGATCTGTACGATTATGCTCGCGAAGTCGGCGTTATCGACGGCAAGAATTATGTCGTGCCGTTCAATTCCTCGACGCCGGTCCTCTATTTCAACAAGGATATCTTCGCGCGCGCGGGCCTTTCCGCCGACACGCCGCTGAAGACGTTTGCCGACATCAGTGCTGCCGCCAAGACGATCAGCGAAAAGCTCAGTTCGGAAGGCATTTCCGGCATTGCTGCACCCGGCCAGTTCGCACGTTGGGGTCTTGTCATGGCCAATGACAGTGAAATGGTGGACCCGAAGACCGGCGAAATCCTTCTCGACAAGCCCAACACGATCGAGGCCTATCAGTGGATGGCGTGACTGAAGAAGACAATGGTCGTGACGCCTTCCTCGCCAAGAAGGTCGGCATCATGATGAATTCGACCGGCAATTATGTCGGCTCGAAAAAGGCACTCGGCGACAGTCTCGCCGTCCGTCCGATGCCGTGCAACAAGGCTTGCTCGGTTCCGATCGGCGGCGCCGGCATCGGCATCATGTCGACTTCTGAAAAGGACGTGCAGGACGCAGCCTACAAGTTCATCAGCTATGCCGCATCGCCTGAGGCCAATGCAACGTGGTTTGCCGGCACCGGTTACCTGCCGATCAACAAGAAGAGCGCAGATCTCCCTGTCGCCAAGGAAGCGCTTGCAACCCAGCCGGGCATCGATGTCGCAATCGAATCCCTGCCGGTTGCCCATGGTCGTGCGCGCACCACCGTTGTCACCTGGATGCGCACCACCGAATACAAGATGTGGGAAGCCATGGCGCTCGGTCAGCGCAATGTCGAAGAGACGATGAAGGACTTTGCAGTGCAGACCCGCGCTGAAGAAAAACGCGTCGGCCACTGATCCTCTCTGAAAAGGGCACCGGCAGACGCTTCTGGCGACTGTCGGTGCAATGATGACCATGCTTCGTAAACTCACGCCCTATCTTTTCGTGGCACCGCTGATGATCTTCATCGCGCTGTTCACCTACATCCCCATTCTCGCCAGCATCAATCTGAGCTTTCGCGAATGGAATTTTCTAACACCCGACATGCCCTTCGTCGGTTTTCGCAATTACGAGCAGTTGCTTGCCTCCCGAGACCTGTGGAATTCCCTCTGGGTGACGACACTCTTCGCCGTCCTCTCGGTGCCACTCCGGCTCGGCCTTGCGCTGGTGATTGCCAACTATCTCGTGCGGGAAAGCATGCATGTGCGGCTGCTGCGCGGCGCGTTGTTTCTGCCCTCGGTGACATCCACCGTCTCTATCGCGGTCGTGTTTTCGTGGGTTTTCTCAACGGACTACGGCATGGTCAACGCGTTGCTCGGCACGTTCGGCCTGGGCAAGGTTCAGTGGCTGCAAAATCCGCATCTGGCCCTCTGGGTGCTGATCTTCGTCAACACATGGAAACAGATCGGCTATGACATCGTCATCTATATTGCCGGCCTGCAGGCAATTCCACGCGAGCTTTATGACGCGGCAGCCGTCGATGGCGGCAAGCGTCTGCATGTGTTTCGCCGCATTACCATGCCGCTGGTCATGCCGACCACCTATTTCCTTCTGGTAATCTCGGTGATCGAAGCCTTCCAGGTTTTCACGATCGTCAACGTCATGACGAAAGGTGGGCCGGCAGGGGCAACCGACATGCTCGTCAACCTTCTTTATGAGATCGGCTTCGTGCTTTTCGATATCGGCCGTGGATCGGCACTGGCGGTGCTGCTGTTCATCCTGCTGGTTGGCCTCGCCATACTGAAATCGCGCATCATCGGGCGGAAGGTGCATTATGAAACCTGAAAACCCCATTCTTGCCGGGCTGGCGCTGGTCGCCGGCCTGCTGTTCCTGTCGCCGGTGCTCTATTCGATCTGGATGTCTTTCCAGACTGTTGACGCCTACTATGCCGGTGAACTCGGCTTCACCCTCGACAATTACGCGCGGGCGGTCGGGCAATACAATTTCGCCCGCTATCTGCTGAACAGCCTGATCGTCTCGGGACTGGTGACGCTTATCGGCATCACCTTCGCCACCATGGCAGCCTACGCTTTTGCGCGGTATTCATTCCGGGGCGGCAATTTCCTGTTCGCGGCCACCGTCGCGACCTTGATGATCCCGAGCCATATCAGCCTCATTCCGAACTATCTGACACTGGCCAAGGTCGGGTTGCTGGACAGTTATGCCGGTCTCATCCTGCCGGCGATTTCCAACGGTTTTGCCGCCTTTTTCCTGCGCCAGTATATTCGCGGCATTCCAAAGGCGCTGGATGAGGCGGCCTATATGGACGGCGCCTCGTCGCTGCAGGTTTTGTGGCGCATCATCGTGCCTTTGTCGCGCCCGGCCATTGCCTCCATGGCGCTCTACATCTTCATCACGGAATGGAACAACTACATCTGGCCGCTGGTCGCCGTCGGCAAGCAGGACCTTTATACGCTGCAAATAGGTCTGGCCCGTCTGTACCGCATCAATCCCGGTGAAGGTCTGATCGACTGGCCGCTGGTCATGGCCGCATCGACCATCACCATTCTTCCCGTTCTCCTCGGTTTTCTTCTGGTGGAGCGCCATCTCGTGCGCGGCATCACCATGGGCGCCGTCAAGTAATCCAGGATATTTTGACATGACACGCATTGCATCCCATCGCGGGGGTACGCTGGAATTCGGCGACAGCACGCCTCACGGATTTGCCGCCACCGCCGCCATGGCGCTCGAAGAAGTTGAGTTCGATCTTCACCCAACGGCGGACGGCGCGATTGTCGTCCATCATGACGCCACGCTCGATGCGACGACGGATATGACAGGCGCCATCGCCAACATGACGCTGGCCGAGGTCAAGGCGGCGACGATCCGTTATGGTGCCGGCAGCCACCCGATGACGCTTGAGGAATTGTGTGCGCTTTATGCGGGCAGCCATGTGAATTTCCGCTGCGAGATCAAACCGGGCACGGACGGGCTTCCATATGAAGGTTTTGTTGCCCCCGTCATTGCGGAACTGAAGCGTCATTCGATGCTGGAGCGCACGACGTTTTCATCCTTCCTTGTCGCCTCCATGGACGAGATTGGCGAGGCGAGCAGCCGTCCCAGGCTCTGGCTTGTCAGTCCGTCGGTCCTGCGGCAACTGGGGCCGGACGCTGTCATCGAGGCGGCGATTGCCCACGGCATTCCTGAGATCGGTGTCCACATCGATACCGCCGATGAGGACCTGATGGCGAAGGTGCAGGCCGCCGGCCTCGATTTCGGCTGCTGGGCGGCCCACAGCCGAGCGCAGATCACCAAGGCGCTCGATCTGGGCGTGAAGGTTTTTACGACCGATCGCCCGACGCTTGCGATCGCCGTCCGTGCCGAGCATCGCGGGGAGGCCTCGGTATGAGCGGGATTTCTCTGCGTGATATTCGCAAGGCTTATGTCAACGGCCCCCAGGTTCTGCACGGCGTCTCACTCGATATTCAGCCGGGCGAATTCGTGGTGATCGTCGGCCCGTCCGGCTGCGGCAAGTCCACGCTGTTGCGCCTTATCGCCGGGCTCGATCGCTGCGAAGACGGCACGATCGAGATCGGTGGACGCCGTGCCAATGATCTGGCACCACAGGATCGCGACATCGCCATGATCTTTCAGAACTACGCACTTTATCCGCATATGACGGTGCGCGAAAATATTGCATTCGGTCTGGAACTGCGCGGCATGAAGAAAGCAGAGCGCAACGAACGGGCGCAGAGTGTCGCGAAAACTCTGCAACTCGAAAGCTATCTCGACCGCAAGCCGGCAGCCCTTTCCGGTGGTCAGCGTCAGCGTGTTGCTATGGGGCGGGCGATGGCCCGCAATGCCTCTATCTTCCTGATGGACGAGCCGCTTTCCAATCTCGACAATGCTCTTCGCATTACCATGCGCACCGAGATCAAGGAACTTCACCGGCAGCTCGGTGCAACCATGGTCTACGTCACCCACGACCAGACGGAGGCCCTGTCTCTGGCGGATCGTATCGCGATCATGAAGGATGGTCATCTTCTGCAGTTCGATCGCCCGGACGTGATCTACGACCGTCCAGCCAATCGTTTCGTGGCAAGTTTCCTCGGCAGCCCGCCGATGAATTTCGTCGCCGCCGACATGCTTCCCGATTGGAATGGGCCAACGGGCCTGACAGCCGGACTACGCCCAGAAATTCTTTCCGTGCATGGTGCAAAGCCGAGCAACACAGCGCTCCCCGCGCGTCTGCTACTGTCCGAGATGACCGGTGCCGACATGCTTCTCCATTGCGAAAGCCCGGCTGGACGCTTGACGGTGTCCGCGTCGCGTCATGACCTGCCGAAAAATACCGAACAATTCTGGATTGCTTTCGATCTTGACCGCGTGCTGTTTTTCGATAGCGAGAATGGCGACCGTGTTGATCTTCCGGTTGCAACGCAGTCGTAGCGATAGCCAAGCCTCGAGAATCCGATGGACAAGCAGGATACACCGCTCGCGCTAAGCGATCTCATCAGCCGTCACTCGACGCGATTGACCGATGCCGACACGCGCCTGCTTGATGTGTTGATACAGGACCCGATCCGCGCTGCGCTGGAAAACGGCAAGGATGTCTCTTCGCGGGCAGGGGTCCATCCGGCCTCGGCGGTCAGGCTTGCACGGCGCCTAGGCTTCAAGGGTTATCCGGAATTTCGTGGATTTCTGCAGTCCAGCCTAACTGAAGGCGGCGGCGACTTCGAAAGCCCTGCCGCACGCATGGCCGCACGCCTAGTGAAGGCCGAAAGCGATGGCTTGCTGGCATCGGTACTGGACAGCGAGATCGCAGCTCTGCAGCAGGCGCGCAACAGTGTCTCCGATGCGGATATTCGCGCATTCTCGACAAGCCTTCGCGACAGTCGTCGGATTTTCGTCTTCGGGCGAGGGCATTTTGCGGCACTGTCGTCTCTGATCGCCCTTCGCCTCAACCGATCCGGTTACGAAGCGGTGGATCTCAGCAGCCAGATGCACCAGCTGACCGAAATGCTGTCCACCTTGTCTGCGCAGGATGTCGTCTGGCTGCTCGCCTTCCGAAGAGCGCCGCCGCTCATGCAGGAAGTGCGCGATATCGCGGCGCAACGGGGAGCAAAAACACTTGCTGTGACGGATGTGGGAGGCACAAGGATTGATCCGGCACCCGACCATCAAATCCTGGTCTCTCGAGGTGATCCGGGTGAATCGCAATCGATCGTGGTGCCGATGACCATCGCAAATGCCGTTATTCTGGACCTCGCCTCGATAGATGACGGCCGTTCGATTAAATCGCTGAATGAGTTCAAGGCATTCAGGGCGTCGTCACGTCTGGCGGTTGGCTAAAAGGACATCTTCGACATTCCTTAATACCCATGCTGATGATCGGTCATGATAAAAATATCACTATTTCAGCTGTTTGGGGGCCGTCGAACATAGCGGCCGACGGTTCTGTTCTCATCAAGAGCTTAAGACGAGCAAGCTGCCCATCTTATCCGTGGATATGAATATGTTGTGGGTAGCCAAGATCTTTAGCGGCCGATCGTAGGAAATCCGCCTTCAGATGCGCTACGACGGCAAGCTTTACCTGATCCGCGACACCTTCAATGGTCTCCGCCTCCAGTGCCAGTATGGCGTGAAAGGCGAGGGCACGGCAGTTGACTGGAAGGATTGCCGACAGGGCGTAAACTTCTCTGAGATTGAGCCGTTCGCGGTTCTGCCGGTGGATGAAGCCAAGGTTCGCACCGACGCTCTGAAAACCCTGCACGATCTGATGACCGATGAGTATGTGCCTCACGCAATCCGTGCCGATATCGCGAAATACGTCATCGAGAGCCGTATCGGCTGATTATCGAGCCATAGCCTGAAACGAGAAAAGCGCGCCATTGAGCGGGTTTTTGTTTATCTGCTTTTCTTTGGGCTATGGTGGCGGAATGTTCGTAGATGGTGGATTCGTCAATGAAAATGAGAGCGGTCGCTTTTCTTCTAGCTTCGGCTACATCGGCATCGGCTGCGATGTCTCCGGGACCGCCGCCGTGGTCGTGCAATCCCATCGCGGCATGTAACGCAACTGATGTTTGCGTTTCACTGATGTCGTTCCCTTTGAGGTTCAGCCTTGCCCGTGTCGAAGGCGATCAGACGAAGTACGATCTTAGTGGAGTGGGTGGGGCAACAACTTCTGCACTTGAAATGCCGTCGTTGGCTGATGCGAAGCGATTTATCGAGACAGACGAAACCTACGACCGGATGCCGTACCTCTTAGTCCGGAACGAACTCGTCAGTGACAGCAACGGTTTCTGGCTACTTTCGTCATACACGCGAGCCGGGAAGCGCCATATGGGTGATGACAGGCTGCTGATTTCTTGTAATCGGATACGGCACTAGGTCACCTTGTGGTGATGCGCCTCACCGCATCGATCGACGCCGCGAAAGCATCGTTTGCACGCGCCTCAATCTCTGCCGCATCGCCGGTATCGGTCTCCAGGTCGAGCGTATTGATAGCATTCCAGCTTGCCGCCTGTTCCATCTCGGATTTCATGATGTCGCGGGATAGCTTAGCGTTGGCAGCAGCAAGGACTTGGGCATCGGAGATCATCTGCTGAATGGTCCGCTCGTTCAGCGACACCGCGTCTTCGAGCCGGATGTTGTTCGCCTTCAGCACGTCGATCGTGGCTGCATCCCGGCTGGACTGATACCCCCAGCACCCGCCCATGATGCCGATTACAGCAATGAAACCGACAAAAATATAGAGCGCGATGGATTGGAGCATGCCGGTATTTATCGGGCTAGGTGCGTTGATCGGCATTGGTACAAATGTGTTGTTGCAGCTAGATTTAGTGTTTCTTGCGGGATTTTGTCAGAATATATGGAATGTCAGCATTCTTCAGCAGTGAGGCTGGCATGGAACTCATCTGGAAAAAAGGCGTCGACGTGAAGATCGCAATAGCTCCGCGATCGGTGCTCATTGTGTCGGCGGTCGTATTTAGAAGCTACACGCCCGAACAACTCGCGTCGTTGTCCACTATTGTGCGTTCGGTTCTGTGGTAAGTCGAAGCGATTTAATATGCTTCGATGCGATCCGACACATCACCATGTCCGGCACAGATGGACGATCTCCCGATGGAACCGGTCAATGCCCGTGATCTGCGACTATCGCTTTGATGACCGGCGATGACGAGCAATAGTTTTGCCAGTCCGATTCCATGACGCGCTTACGTTTGCGGGAAGTGCCTTTCAGCGGTGGTAGTGTTTTGGTCGATGTGAACTGCTTCTTGCCAACGTACTTTTTGCCGTTGATCCGGTCGGTCAGCACATATACGAACCCGACGTGATTGCCGATGTGGGCGCTGGTGAACGGCTCACCGCGATAAATCCAAGTAATATGCGTCGTCCTCTAAAACGCATATTTATCCAGCCGCCATTATTTACGCTGATGAGTAAGCCTTAATGTATGTTCTGTGAATATTCGCTGTAGGTGCTGTGGATGTTCGCCTGTTGTTGGCGGCGGTTATCAGTATTTGCACTGTCGAATAAAAAAAGACGCGACGAATGGTCGGGCCTGATGGAGGTTCAAAGCACTTTCCACCTAGAGAACACTAAAAAGCGTGACTGCAGACAACCCGACCTACTGAACGAGGTGGTTATCTAGCGGCTTCATCATCGCCTTTAGTTCTGAAGAGCCGCGAAAACCGGCAAGCCAAAGATTGACGAGATCGCGTGCCAGTTCGTCCAAACTTGGATCAGGCGCAACGATGCCGCGATCCAAGCGAATTTCTTCCAGCACGGCTTTGAGTGTTGTGAGATCGGCTGGTTCCAGCGCTTCGAATGCCGTAAAGTACATCTGCGGTGCCTCATTTTCGCCATAACCTACCAGAGGTTTGGGGTAAGCGAAAAGATGCGAGAAGTTGCAATAGCTTACATGTGATTGCCTTAATCGATGTTGACTCCGTCGCGCTATAAGAACGTAACAGGAACATAATCCTATTTTGGAGGCTGTTACGTCTGCTGCTGTGAAGATCGAAAAAGCTGAAGCCGACATCGACAAGGCTCAGATGATCCTTGATGCGTTCGGCGGAAACGCATTGGCGGCACTTAGGTCAGTGGTTGCAGATGCTGAACATCTTGCGCTGAACTGGAAACGGCAAGCTTGTATCTGAGCCATGGTGCCGCTGGTGGCTGGACGCCATCGTTTGAGCGTGATCGGTGATGGAGGCGATCGAAGCTGTCCTTGAGCAGTTGCGGGCGCTTAACGCGAAGCCGGATACGCCGATCAGCATCTTCGACATCGGTATTCCGATGATCGGAGCAGGGTACAGCCAAGACCGGATTTTGAACGCGTTGTATTATTCTGAGAGCAAGAAGCAAATCGAATTGCTTCCGGGTAACCGGCTTAGGCTAATTTAGCTGTTATTCACTCATGTTTCTTGACAAGTCGCACTATTCGCCCAAATATTCGGCATCTGCTTAAAAATAAGAGCAAGACGGCAGTATAGGAGCAAATCATGGCTGTCGATATCCTCGCGAGCGCTCCATGGCGCGCGCCTGTACTCGTGCGAATTGGTCACGGCTCATCGGAGCCTGTCGAAAGTGCGTCTGACGCGATGCATTATCTGCAAAACCGGTGGCCTCATGAACGCGGTGATCACTATCGCCGCGCGATGAACGTCTGCAAAGAAGCAGCGCAAGGGTCTGTGCCGACTGAAGTTGCGCGGGAGGCGTTCATATCCGCAGCGATCGAAGCTTACGTTCTCGCTTGATTTACGGGGGAGTGCTCTCTGCCGCGCGGGGTGAGAGAGGTGCGCGGCAGAGAGGCACCGAACAGTCATTGCGTTAGAATGACTGTCGCTTTAGCGAACTGAGATTGTTGTTCGGGGTTCCGTTCGCTAAGCAACTTTTTTGGCTGATACCCCTGCCGCCGATGTAGAGGTCAGCGACAGGGAGTACCACAGCCCGACCACGGCAATGGAGCGGGCTATCTAAAGACAGGAACCCCCTGCCGGAGGGGGACAACGGCAAGGGGCCTTGGAGATCGGTAGGTAGCAATGATTACCGATGCATGCCTAACCGGGCGATCTCGACCGAGTTCCATCGGCAAAAGAAAACCCCACTGCAGAGCGCAGCGGGGTGCGGATAGCCAATCTGAGAGGGGACAAAACAGACCGGTAGCCAAAGAACAAAGCTTTCTTCGATGCGACAGAGCCTTTTGTGCTCCGTGATATTCGTGAAAACTACCAGACCACCCTGCTTTTGCTGTCTGACATGACCGACGCGACTGTCCGCTTAGCTTTGATGGTGCCTCAGTCAGAGAGCGGTCCAATCATAAAGGAGTTCAAGAGAGCCGTGCGCGCGCAGGCAGGGCAATTTCTAAAATAGCAGATACCGACACTTTCCATGCTTCCCAGAGGCCCGCCGGACGTCCGTCAGTCCGCATCTTCAGAAGTAAGGCTTGCGCGACCGGCGGGAGTGTCATTCCGGACCTCCGGTACGACTTCACTCTGGGCATCACCCGTGCGACCGGGTCATTAGAAGCACCGCGACAAATCTTCGCCAACTTCCTAGATTCAGTTGATGCGACCAGGAGAGAAAAAATGCTAAAAAATATCCCTCAAGAACATGAAGTGGCTAGGTCGGCAGAACTGCTGGGAGCAATGGCCAACGCGAAACGCCTCCTAATTCTCAGCGTTCTAACCCAACATGAGATATCAGTGTCGCTTCTTGCAATGAAAGTGGGGCTCAGCCAGTCAGCCCTATCGCAACATTTGGCTAAACTTCGCCATGCGGGCCTCGTGGTTGCGCGCCGTGATGCTCAGACAGTGTATTACTCCAGCAATTCCCAAGCCGTCGGAAAGCTCCTTGACGTGCTTGACCGGATCTACAATGAGGGCAGCGCCCAAGGCATTTCAGCCGAAGGGAGCGGGAATAAGATCGCGCAGCGTTAGCCATCTTCCGAAGTCGAGTGTGACCCTGGTCCAACCGATTTTAAAGCGGATAGCAGATAGCGGGCTGTGAGTTCATTTCCGCGCTGCTCCGCCAAGCTCAGCGCAGCCTGGCAAAGGGCGACGAGGGGATCATTTCCGAGGGCTTGACCAGAAGCCGGGGTATCGATGACTGCACCAGAATAAAATGACGCATCACCAGACTCATTCCGAAAGCACCTTCCAAACGATGTCAGGGTTCGCAGTTTTCCATCGGGTAGGAGGATCCGATAGCTTCCGCTGGATAATTCTCCTGTCAAGATAGCTTTTCGGACATTGCCAGCGATCCTGTGCCTGTCCTCTTCTATTATTTTGCCCAGGATCACTTCAACATCGACGCCCGCGCTGACCACTTCAGGTGCGATGCCGTAAAGTTTGGCGAATATGGCGTCACCGTAAAGTGCATTCATGGGAACGAGCCATGTGTAGAACCCTATAGATGGCGGCGCTGCTACGGGCATTCGATCCTCTTTTGGTGTTCGTATCGACCCACTACATAGGGCGAGTGCTGTCGATAAGAAGCATCCCTTTTGCGCCGCCAAGCTTCGAACCGCCTTTGAGGGCGCCTGCTTCGATGTTCATCGCGCAAAGGCGGGCGGCGACGCTGTTCCTCATGCAGGTCAGGGCGCGCACGCGTCACCTTTCTTTGCAATTGAGCGCTTTAGCTTCTGGTCGCGTGGAGGAGGATGGAGCGGATCATTAGTGCCACTCCCGTCGGCACGCTCCACAAGATCAATTTGGGGGATGTGGCGATGTCAAGCGCGGTGAACCGTGGGAAGGGCAGCTCCCTTGCGATAAGGATGTGCTTGTCGGTCACCGCGTAGGGGGTTCCACGGCGTAGCCACATTTCGGTGAATAACCGGCCGACCAAAGTGTAGAAGCCGACCAGCAGCGTCGCAGGTTCGCGTCCCCCAAGGCGCCGCCCGCCCTTTATGCTCCGGCGAAGAACGAGGGGGGGGCGGAACCGGTTGGCTTTACACTGCCAGGCCCTTTGTAAGCTCCAGGGCCTGACGCTCGAAAAGCCGGCGGTAGATACCGTTGCTGCGGCGGATGAGGGCGTGGTGGTCGCCTTCCTTGGCGATCGTTCCCTTGTCGAAGACGAGTAGGCGGTCAAGGGCACGCACTGTAGACAAACGGTGGGCGACCACGAGTGTCGTGCGGCCGTCCATCAGGCGCTCCATGGCCTGCTGTATCTGCATTTCGCTCTCGCTGTCGAGGCTGGAGGTCGCCTCGTCGAGGATCAGCACGGGCGCGTCCGCCAGAAACGCCCGGGCGATGGCGACACGCTGGCGCTCGCCACCCGACAGCTTCACACCACGCTCACCCACCATCGTCTCATAGCCATTCGGCAGGCTAATGATGAAGTCGTGGGCACTTGCCTGTCTCGCCGCGTTCTCAATCTCCCTCCTTGAAGACTCCGGCCGGCCATAGGCGATGTTTTCGGCCAGCGTGCGGTGGAACAGGATTGGTTCCTGCTGGACGATGGCGATTTGGCCGCGCAGGCTCGACTGCGTTACCTTTGCGATGTCCTGCCCGTCGATCCGGATTGAACCGGACTTGACGTCGTATAGGCGCGGGATGAGCTTGACTAAGGTCGTCTTGCCAGAACCCGAATGACCGACCAGCCCGACGCGCTCCCCCGGCTTGATGGCGACGCAGAGGTCGTCATAAAGCGGCGTCGGATGATCTTGCGCGTCATTCGGTTGTCGATGTTTTGGAAGACCGCAGCGTCGAGAGCGCAAGATCTTGGTTGCAAGAGCGTCCGACAATCAAGGTCGTGAGCCGAGATCGCTGTGGTTTGTATGCTCAGGCAGCGCGA
>NZ_JBJDRG010000031.1:0-28858 GCF_044987325.1 Rhizobium sp. ZW T2_16 | reverse complement strand
GCGCTTCGTGTCTGTCTTCTCCGCCGTTCGTAACCACTTCGTCCAAACCCTTTCGCAACGCTCCGCATTCCAAAACCGCGTTCACCGTATCCAGGCGATCGCAGAGTGGAAAGTTGCAGCCGAAGCCATGGCCTGAGGTCGATCCTCAAGGCAGAAGTCTCCCACGCATCCGAATTCAAGTTAAGGTGACATCACCCTTCAAACTCTGATGTGCGCGATCACGCGACGCCAACGTTCGATATAGCCGTTTACGAAAGCGTTATTCACGCCCGAGGCCTTCATTTCAGCAGCCAGATGGTTGAGATCAAAGGCCTCCAACGGCGTGTCCTTCGGATAGACTTTGAGCGTGTATTTGAACGTATCCTCCCAACTCCTCTGCACCCCCACTGTCTCATCGAGTAAATGTGGACGGTACAGATCGATGAGGTCTCCGATGGTCATCGTTACCATTCGATGCTCCTCCCGTCATAGGCGATGAACTTGCCAGTTTCATCAAGATGGTCGGCAGCTTGAAGGATTGATGTTGCGGCCTCATCCGAACTGACTGTCGGGTGTTTGTCAGAATAAGGGGCTGATAGCCTTGTTTGCACGGTGCCTGGATGCACGGCGGCTATCACTGCCTGAGGATGAGTCCGCGATAGCTCGATAGAGGCCGTCCTTACGATCTGATTGAGCGCGGCTTTTGAAGATCGGTACGAAATCCAGCCACCAAGTCGGTTGTCGCCGATCGAGCCTACTCGTGCCGAAAGGAAAATCGCGATGGATCGGCTCTGACGATTGAGCCGTGGCAAGAAGTGCTTTGCGACGAGTGCCGGACCAACTGCGTTGATATGAAACTGACGAAGCATTGCGTCTGGGTCTATTTCCCGAAGAGATTTCTCCGGCCCGCGGCCGTCTATCGTCAAGGCTCCAGTCGCACAGACAATAAGATCCAATGCCTTCCCCGATAGCTTTTCAGCCGCAGCGGCAACCGTTCCCTCATCAAGTAGGTCAAGGCCGCCACTGCTTCGAGACAACGCTACGACGTCGCCAACGTTCAGCTGCGCGCTCAAATGGCTGCAGATAGCCGACCCAATTCCTCCGCTTGCGCCGATCACTACTGCTCGGAAACCCATGGGTAGAGACTGCAATTGGCACCGTCCTTGTAGGATTTGCTACCAGAGAAGACCATCGAGATCGAACTTTCCCAGCCGCGTAGAGAGGACACAGCGGCGGGCAGACTACTTGGGGGCAACCGCAAGACGTTGCTTCAGCAGCCAATCCCATAGTTCCGGGTCATTAAGCGCTGACATTTCTACGTCAGAATGGCTTACACCTTCCAAGACCGAGAGCCGTGCATCACGTTTCAGGGACTTGAGGCGCTCATACATGATTACCGAATCAGACAGCGGAATGACGTCGTCGTTTGTGCCGTGGAAGACCCAGAAGGCAGCCTTCTCGTTCGTCCTGTTCAGATAGTGGCGGTTTCCACCGCCTGCGATAGGAACCACGGCGGCAAACCTTTCGGGGAACTGCTCAGCCAAGGCCCACGCCCCAAAACCGCCCCGGCTATAGCCAACGACGTAGATGCGGGAGCTATCGACCCGGTATTTCGAGATAACCTCTTCAAGCGCCGCTTCCACCTTCTCTATTGGATAGAGCAGTTCCTCGCTCGGGTTCTGAGGCGAGAAGACAAGGAACGGCAATTGCTTTCCACCTGCAATCAGCTTGGGGATGCCGCTCGATTTGACCTTCTCGATGTCGTTTCCGCCCTGATCCCCTCCATGGAGCCATACAACGAGCGGGTAGGTGTCCTTCGAAGCCTCATATCCATCCGGCGTGTACATAAGGTAGTTGAGGTCGCTCTTCACGGCTGCTGTCGATGTCGTCGCCACCTGTTCGGCGTGGACCGCTCCAACCGTGCACGTTCCCAACGCGGCAACCAAAGCCGCAGATAAAATCCATGGTTTCATCCGTTCACCTCCTCCTAGACGATTGTTTAAGTTGGCACATGCGCTTGCGTTTAAACAACCCAGTCCACGCAATTCTCCGGCCTGGTGGGTAATTCACTTCAGCATGTCGGCGATCTCGGCTGCAGCGAGCCTTGCCTCACCATGCCGAGGCAGTCCGCGATAAAGGCGAGGCTGGTGCTCGGAGCAGAACCAGCGCGTGACGGTACGGCTTTTCTCAAAGCCGTAGCATCCCCATTCTTTGCAGTCGTCGAATTCGCAGTATCCCGAAAAGCTGGCGACGTCCCGATTGTCTAAATCCGAGCGTTAAACATTGCGCCCTTTGGCAGTTCTTTTGCCCAGATCGAAAGGTCTTGGTCGAGGTCGCGGTTGGCAATAACGCCCAGCATCATATGATCGGCCAACTCCACCATAGCCGATGCAACGTCTTCAGGCTTCCAGCCGGCTTCAACAGCGGCCATAGCGACATTGGTGAACCCGCCCGCCATCGCTTCCTGACGTTGCAGGAATCGATCAGGCTGCTGGTTGGTCGTGGGCGGGGATATCCGTTTCATAACCAAGAGATCTCGCCTGCCAGTTCGCAGTCAAGCACTGAAGATGACGAAATCAATCCGCGTCTTCTGGCGGAACTTTTCGGCCGTGGATCGGGTTCGACACAGACAGAGGAGATACGAAGATGACCGACCCGAAAGACCACCCTGAGCAGGATCCTGCTGAAGGCTCGCGCGAGACCATCGAGCGCGATTTGAAGCGGCAGGAAGAGAGAGGGAGCGGGGATAGAACATCCCGCAGCGAAGATGTACCGAACACCGGGCAGGCTGGCGCAGAGGCGGCAGAACCGTCGCCGGGGAGTTGAGGCTGTGTCCAAAGGAAGAGCAGTTTGAGTATGAGTATGAGTATGAGGAGGCGAGATGAGTGATACCAACCGGACGAACAAGCGGATAGCCCGGCTCGGAGCAACCGCTATGATCGTTGTCGTCGCGGCGATTGCAGCAAGTTACCTGATCGGCCCCGCGACAGATCCTCGAACGACCGCATCTGTGTCGGCGCCAGCCCAGGGTGAGCCGGAAAACCTTGCGGCTCCCTCTAACCCGTCGGGCGGGTCTAAACCCTAAGGCAACCGCGTCAAGCTTTCGAACCAATCCCGATATGGCGTGTTCCTGGCAAACTTTCGATTGTAGTCCGGCTCACCATCGCTCCACCAAACGGGGCCACGTTCCCCGAGACAGATTTTCGCGGCTTCCACGCGCTGGCGAGCAATCTTCGTCTTCTCGACATCACCCTTCACATCTTTGACAGCCCTACGTGCAGCCATCAGCTCCGAGACGAGCGCTTGTCGTTCGGAATCTGCTAAATGTGGATTGCTGACCCGCCAAAGCCGACTACGCACGACCATATATCGACCGTCCGGCGTGCGAGGGAATGAAGGACGCTCGCTGCTCAAACGCTATCCAACGCCCGCGGATCCTGGGCTATCGCGCGACGCGATGCTCGGGCGGCGAGTACGTCGCTTTCGCGCACCCATACCTTCCCATCTACATCCTCGCCGCGTCTTATGCCAGTCGCCGCCAAGTCGCGATAAAATTCGGCGTAGCGGATGAGCCGCCGCAAAGATTTCTCTGGTGGAGCCGCTGTTGCCTTCATCGCTTCGCACGTGACGATGACCAGCCAGACGGATGAGCCATCGGTGACGGCGATCTGCCCGTTCTCGAAATGAATGAACGGTGCGGGTTCACACAGACGGATCTCGGTTTCTTCCTGCATATCAGCTGGCTTTCTTCTTCTTGAGATCTGCCTCAACGCTCTTCCGTAGAGCATCCATGATGTTCACGATATTCGAAGCTGGTGCCGCTTCCGCTTTTTTGCCCTTGGAGGGCTTCTTTGCCTTAAGCTGCTTTTTCTTCTGCTCAATCAATTTGAGCAGGCTCTCCTGGATTGGATCGCTGACCATTTCCGGCGACCACCGCGCCGTCTTCTGCTTGATCAGCTTCTGGACGAGGGGAATGAGTTCTCTATCCGCTTCGGCATCGATATTCTCAAAATAGTTTTCCTCTGGCCGTACCTCATCGCCGAAGCGAAGCGACCAGAGCACGATGCCATCGTCGCGGGGCTCAAGCACCACCGCGCGCTCGCGGCGGCCGATCACCAGCTTCGAAATACCGACGACCTTGTCTGCCTTCATTGCATCCCGGATCACGGCAAAGGCTTCATGCCCGACCGGATCGTCCGGCATCAGGTAATGCGGTTTTTCCAGATAGACCCACTCGATGCTGTCAGCGGGTGCAAACTTGTCGATATCGATGGTCTTCACCGTATCAAGCGCCACCGCATCAAGATCGTCGTCGGTCAGAATGATATAATCGTTCTCGCCGCGGGCATAGCCCTTGGCCTCATTGTCGTCCTTGACCGGCTTGCCGGTGACCGAGTCGATGTACTGGGAGACGACGCGGTTGCCAGTCTCCTTGTTCAGCGTATGAAACCGAACTTTCTCTGCTTCCGACGTCGCCGGCATCATCGAGACCGGGCAGGTGACGAGCGAAAGTTTCAGATAGCCTTTCCAATAGGGCCGAAGTGCCATGAACTTTTCTCCTCATCCAGCCTTGCGCTGCGGGGCGGCTTTTGAAGCGGCGGACCCCTTGGCCACCCCGTGCGCGGCGCGCTGCCTGCCAGCACCTGTGTTGGCATTGGCTGCAGTGCGTTTCGAATTGTCGTCCTTGAATTTGCCGAGGCCGGCGCTTTCGCGCAGCGCCGTGAGCAGATCGTTAGGCTTGGAGACCTCGACTTTCTTGCGCTTGGGCAATGCCTTGCCTTCGATCTTGGCTTTCACCAGCTCGGCGAGTGCCGCCTCATAACGGTCATCAAAGACCGCCGGATCGAAATCGCCCTTCTTCGTCGAGATGATGTGCTTGGCGAGATCGAGCATCTCGCCCTGGATCTTGATCTTCGGCATGTCCTCAAACGCCTTCTTCGACGAGCGGACCTCGTAATCATAGTTCAGTGTGGTGGCGATCAGACCCTTGCCGTGCGGCCGGATGAGAACGGTCCGCATCCGCCGAAAGAGCACGGTCCTAGCAATTGCGGCAACCTTGGACTCGCGCATGCCGTCCCTCAGAGCGGCGAACGCATCCGTGCCCATCTTATCCGGTGTAAGGTAGTAAGGCTTGTCGAAGTAGATATCGTCGACGTCGGAGCAGGGAATAAAGGCTTCCACCTCCAGCGTCTTGTTGCTTTCTGGAATGGTGGCTGCCACTTCATCCGGATCGATCATAATGTATTGGCCATTCTCGATGTCGAAACCCTTGGTCTGTGCTTCTTTCGGCACGGGCTCTTCCGTGTCACTGTCGATGAACACGCGGTTGACCCGGTTTCCAGTCGCGGTGTTGATCGTGTTGAAGGTGATCCGCTCGTAGGTCGAGGCGGCGGTGTAAAGCGCTACGCCACACGACACCTCACCGAACTTGATAAAACCTTTCCACTGAGCACGCTGACCGGCCATATCGAGCTCCTCGCACAGGATGCAATCTATGCGATTCAACTGCGTCAGTCGCCACTCAGTTCCGATTCGAAAAATGAATCATTTTCAATGGCTTGATTCATTTTTCCACCACAACCATGAGATTCAAATCAAGCCTCTGGATTCGATGCATCTTTTCGGCCGCGCGCGAGTTATCCGCATATCGCAACCGACGGAGACTTCAGATGTCGAAGAGAGAGCTGATCGATACCGGGACCGACAAGCGCTACGTCCGCCGTGACGAGAAGGGCCAGTTCAAGGAGAGCGTCGACGTTGGGCGGTCGCTTTCGGCCGACAAGCGCCAGAAGGCCAAAACCGTGGCCAAACCGGGCGAGGGCGATAAGGGCGATCATCGACCGGCCAAACATTGAGGGTGGCACCATGACCAGTATCGCAGGCGATCTTCGCCTTAAGCTAGAACAGCTCGTCGATTATTACGTAACCGCCGGATCGAAAACGCCCGAGGTGATCGCGGCGATGGAGAAGGAACTGGCAGATATGCGGCGCGCGTATAACGAGGACCCAGATCCTGCGGATGAGCCCGGTGTGATTGACGAGCCTGCGAACGACTGGCCGGCGGCAACCTGACCACCGCTAGCTCGGTATGTGCTTCGGGCATAGCTGTTCTGTCGCATCGCCTATTTTCGAAGCAGCGTTGGGCGGGTTAGATGATGTCCAACGAAGCCACGCACCTCCTCCCCGCGAAGCTTCGTCATTCAGGTGGCCTACTCCTCCTCCCAAGGGCTCCTGACAGAATGGCGGCATCCTCCTCCCAGTCGTCGTTCACTTCATTCGAAAAGCCTGCCGCACCTCCCGCGGCAGGCTTTTTCGTTTCAGGGCTTGTCCTCGATATCAAAAACTGCGGCATTGTCCTGAACATCGCACAAACCTTTGTAAGAGGCATGGCGAAGGTTGCCGTCATCGGTCCAGTCGCGAAACTCGATCTCGGCAATCAAGGTCGGCTGCGCGAACACGAGGTTCTTTCCCGTCATCGGCACGACCGGCTGTTTCGTCTTCAGCTTGTCGAGCGTCGTTTTGAGATAGACCGCATCGCGTTCCTTGAACCCGGTCCCGACCGACCCGACCGACCCGACCGAGACCCAGACTGATCCACGTCGAGCGGCAAGAAGCAGGCTGCCGATCCCTCCACGGGCACGCTCGATCGTTCGTAATCGACGAAGGGCGGGCCATACGTTTCCACGCGGAACTGAGCCGGTTATTCGCACCCCACCGGCTCAGTTCCGCATGGAAAACAACATGTATGACACCAGTGCTCAGCCTGTCCTCATGCTGTTCGCCTGCAACAGTGCGTTGCGTGGCCGGAAGACGGTCAGCCGGATCAGAGGCTTCCCTGACCGTTTCTGTAGCTGGCAGCTCTGACAACAATTATTCGACCCACTTTGATGGGTTGAATAATTTCGGAAAATGCATTATTTGAACCATTGAAAGGGTCAATTAATGCGCCTAACGCTCCAAACCCATTTTGACGGCGAGTGGCATCACGCTGCGACATTGGAAATCAAAGATGACGCGGCCGGCTTCCAAGGTGCGTCGATCGTCGATTACGATCTCGACTATTTCATCACCGTGGCATCGGCGGAGTTTTCTGCTGGAAAAACGATCCGTGATCATCGCGCTTTGTCCGTCCGTTATCCCGTCGATCTCGAAACTCGATATAGCCGCAGCTGGCCGCCCTTCCTCTTGGATCTTATGCCCCAGGGGCATGCAAGGCGAAAGCTTGCCGAGCACCTCGGCCTTACTGAAGGCTCGCGCGCTTCTGATCTGCCACTGCTTCTGCGATCGGCAACGGGCGGCATAGGCAATATCCGCATCAAAGAAGCAGCTGAGGCAGAAACTGAACGCCTGCGAGGCGTTGAGCGCCAAGGGGTGACAGAGGCGGAAATCCTTGAGCGATCCGATCGCTTCATGGAAGTCGCCGATCGTTTTGGAATGCTCGCCTCCGGCTCAAGCGGACTGCAAGGCGAATGGCCAAAGGTCTCGATGACACAGGCGACTAACGGGCTCTACTATCCCGACAGCTTCGTGAATGATGACGAGGCCGTGCGCCATGTCATCGTCAAGCTGGTGCGCAGTAACGAGCCTGTGGACCGCCTGATTCTCGAAGGCGAAGCCCTCTATTCGCGGATCGCTCAGGAGATCAATCTGAATGTCAGCGAACCCTCGACCTATGCCGAAGGTGTCCTGATCATTCCCCGTTTCGACCGGAAGAACAAGGAAGGCGGCGGAACCGTCCGACTCGGGCAGGAAAGCCTTGTGTCTGCGATCGGTATTGCCGATTTCGGCCATGTCGGCACGCATGAGGCCTATATCGACGTTCTGCGCCAATATTCGGCCGATCCCTTCGCGGACATTGTTGAATACCTGAAGCGCGACATCGCCAACCTAGCGCTTGGCAATCCCGACAACCACGGCCGAAATTCTGCACTCAGCAAGCATCACGACGGAGCGATCCGCCTCTCTCCGCTCTTTGATTTCGCACCCATGCGGCTCGCGAAGGAGGGGATTGTTCGCTCCACCCGATGGGCGATGATGCGGGACGGTGGTCGCGATCATCTTCCCGACTGGAAGCAAATTTGCGGCAAACTGATGCGTGATCCTGCTGAGCAGAGTGCTCTCGAAGCTACGCTTACGACGTTTGCCGAACACCTGCTTCAGGCTCCAACAATGGCGAAAAATTTGAGCGCGCCTGCGGAGATTCTGGATCGTGCGATGGGTCGCTGTATCGCGATAGCGGACAGCGTTCTGGCGGCGTGTCAATGATGGCGAAGGACCGCTAAATGGCTCGATGGAAGAAGCCGACGAAAGAGGAGATTCTGGAGAATCGGCGAACACTAGCGGAACGTGCTCGAACTGGGGACCTGAGGCTGCCCGGTGCGGTCGCGGAGATCCGGAAAGGGTTCGGCATGACGCAGGAAGAGTTTGCAAAGACGCTGTCGCTTACCAGACGACAGGTTGCGGAGATCGAAGCCGGGACCGCAAATCCTACACTTGAGACTCTAGAAAAGATTGGTCGAGTGTTCGGTTTCGGGGTTGGTTTTACACCCAAAGGCGGTTGACTTAGGCACCCGTATGCGGATTCCGACGTGAAGCCGGCCGGCATTCCGATCAAATACCGGCCGCTTTTCGACACTGAAGTATACCTCTTGGGTCAGCAACTTTGGCATCAATTGAACCACGCGCAACGTGGAGATTTTGATGCCGGCAAAGAGAAGGCTGACCATGAGGAATATGTGGAACGGCCCTTCGGGCAAGTGCTTTCTTTCGACAGCGTCGCACGGGAACGGTGCGGTCATATGTCCAGCCTTTTAGCGCGGTGCGGTACCGCTGGCCTCGATGAAGTCCGCGATGCGAGGGGCTAATCAGTTACGCGCGATTTGATCGTATTGTCTCATAAGGCCTATCCTGCATCGGGATTTCGTCCCATTGGATCATCGTCTGTTTCGGCACCTTACTTCACCCGGCTACCGCACCGGTCGGTTTCTTGCATTGTTGTCAAGCCTCAAGCGCTCACTGCGCCTTTCGCTACCTCAAGACCCCCGTATATCCACCCCTTGTCAGGAGTGCCGAAATGATCCGGGCGACCTTGTTCGCGAGCGTGATGGCCACGATTTTGTAAGGTCTGCGCGAGAGAAGAGCACTCAGCCAATCCGGTGCCTTATCATTGCCCCTTATTCGTCGCAGCACTGAGGTCGCCCCGAGCACTAGCAGAGTACGACGTTCGCGATTACCCATTTTCGATATACCTCCTAACCGCTCTTTGCCTCCGCTTGAATGGGAATTTGGGCGTTAATCCCAGCCAAGCGGCAAAATTTGAAAGCGGCGGGGTCCGGTAAAAGCGCCATGATAGATGCGGCGGTGATCACACCGGCACCCGGTATAGTTGCTAGGCGTCGCATGTCATCTCGTTTTGCTTCTTGCACTATCTCCCGTTCGATCTCCCCAATTTGTCGCGCAAGTGCCTCGATCTGATCGGCGACTAAAGACATCGCTAGACGAGCAGCGCACGGAAGACGATGATCGTTTTCATCGCGCACGATCTCAATCAATCCCGCGGCTTTTGCTGAGCTGATGCCCGCAATGATACCCAACTCTGACGAATGAGCGCGCAAGGCATTGATCAACAGCGGCTATACCGCGGCACAGGCGATTCTAACGAACAATGTACGGCCGGACGCTCTGTTATGCTGCAATGACATCATGGCGCTCGCCGCCATCGACGCAGCGCGCGACCTGGGATTTTTGACTTCGGACGATCTCTCCCTCATCGGTTTCGATGACATACCCATGGTGGGCTGGACGTCCTATCGGCTTACCACGATCCGCCAACCGATCATCCGCATGATCAACGAGGTGGTTGACCTGATCGAAGTCGGTGCAAAGGTGCCGCTCCACGAGATGACAACCAGCATCCTTCCTGGCAAGCTGATGGTTCGCGGCAGTGCCTGAATGTCGTCATCTCCTGCCCCTTTACCAAACGAATTGAATTCATAGCGCTTAGACAAACTCGCCTGCGGGTTGCAGGTTCACATACCTTCAAGACCAGACCTGCCGCAACGCCTTGTCTAGCAAGCTGGATCGCTGGACAGACCCTCAGCCTCTTGCGAACACCCTGACCATATCGAACGCGACCGGCCGGCGGCGATCCAGTGCTAGTCCATCACGAATTTCAAGGATGTGCTCGCGCATGAGGGCCACGGCCTGTTCAACGTTGCCATTTTCGCAATACTTGATCAGGTCGTCATGGTGGTCGTGCCAGCCAGCCATGCCAAGCTGATTGTCGAACAGGTTGACGATGAGGCTGGTCCGGGCCACCAGCGGCCTAACCTGGTCGGCGAGAACGCTGTTGCCGGAAAGTTGCGCCATTAACGTGTGGAAGCCGCCGGAAAGGTGGATGGCCTCTCGGATGTAGCCTTGCTCGCGGAGCTTGTGTTCCTGCTTGATATTGTCGCGCAGCCTGGCAATCGCCTTCGGATCTGCCGCCTGCGCAACTGCTTCTGTCGTTCCAGCCTCGATGGCAACGCGGGCGGCGAACACCTGCCGGGCCTCGTCGGCGTCGGGTGCTGCGATATAGGCACCGCGGTTGGGGATGAAAACGACAAGCTTTTCCCAGTGCAGGCGCTGCAGGGCGGTGGCGACCATACGTCGTCCGACCCCGAATGCTTCGACCAGGGCGATCTCCGTGAGCTTCGTTCCTGGCAACAGACGCTGGTCGACAATCGCGTCGAACAGATGCTGGTAGGCGGCCTCCGCATCGTCCGTCCGGGGGCGGTTGCGATCATTCATCATGCCCACCAAACGCGTCTTCTGGCTCATGCTTAGGCTCTCCGCGACTAATCATTACACATAAGATTGCGCACAATGTTGAGCGCATCTTTGGTTTCATTACATTTCGCAGAATGGCATGCCCCTTGCAAAACATCCCTTGCGGCTTCAACAACAAAAGGGGACTGACATGTTCGAATTCAAAACCTCCAGACGGACTATTCTACAGGCGGCTCTGGCCGCGCCCTTCGTTCTTCAGGCTGGACGCAGCTTGGCGGCCGAGTCGGTCAAATTTTCCTTTGCCGTGCCATTTGACGGCTCGATCTCCATGTACCTGCTCGCAGCCCAGAACGGCTGGTACAAGGAAGCGGGCCTCGACTGCCAGTTCGATACCAGCGGTGGTTCGGGGGAGGCGGCATCGCGCACTGGCTCCGGCGTCTATGATGGCGGGACCGTCGACATCAACAACCTGGCCGAGTTCAACTCGAAAAACCCGGCGGCCGAAGTACGCGCCGCTTATATGCTCTATTTCAAGAGCCCACTTTCGGTCGTGACGCTTGCCAAATCCGGGATCACTAAGCCCTCCGACCTGGAAGGCCGCACGATCGGCGCGGCCGCGGCCGACGGTGCCTATCGCTTGTTTTCGACTTACGCCAAGACGACATCGATCGACGCTGCTAAAATCAAGTGGAACATGGTCGGCCTGCAGCTGCGCGAGGCCGTTTTGGCCGGCGGCAGCGCCGACGCCATTCTCGGCTTCGATTCCACGGTCTATTTCGGCCTGCAGAAGGCCGGTATTGCACAGGGCGACATCAAGATCCTCTATTATTCGGATGCCGGACTTGATCTCTACGGCAATGCGATCGTGCTCTCGAAGAAGTTCCGTACCGAGCGTCCCGACGTTGCAAAATCCTTCATCGCCGTCAGCGCTCGTGGCTATCAGGCGGCGATCGCCGATCCGAAGGCCGCCATTGCAGCACTGAAGGCTCATTCGCCGCTGATCAATGCCGATCTGGAAGAGCAGAAACTGCGCTGGCTGATCAAGAACCAGTTCGCCACTGACGAGACCAAGAAGAACGGCATGGGCGGTATCGATACGGGCCGCCTTTCCAAATCAATGGAAGCCGTGGCGGCCGGTTTTGCGCTTCCCTCTGTGCCGAAGGCAGAAGATCTCTTCGATCCTTCCTTCCTGCCATCGGCCGATCTTAGAAAGCTTCCCGCATGACCTTTGACCTGGTGATCCGCGGCGGGACGATCGTAACCGCCTCTGATGTGACGAAAGCGGACCTTGGCGTCCGGGGCGGTCGCATCGCCGCGATCGCCGATCGTATCGTGGATGGCGATCGGGTGATCGACGCAACCGGGCGGCTCGTCATGCCCGGCGGTATCGATGCCCATTGCCATCTCGATCAACCCCAAGCGCCGGGCCTTGCGGCCAAGGGTGCCAAGATGGCGGATGGATTTCGATCCGGAAGTATCAGCGCGGCCTTCGGGGGAACGACAACGATCGTTCCCTTCTGCGTCCAACATCGCGGTGAATCCTTAGCCGCGGCCGTGGCCGATTATCACCGCCGCGCCGAGGGTCAGTCGGTCACGGACTATGCCTTCCACCTGATCGTCAGCGATCCGACAGCATCGGTTCTCGGCCAGGAACTACCTGCACTCATTCGACGCGGCCATACCAGCATCAAGGTCTACATGACCTATGATGCGATGCAGCTCAGCGATCGCCAGATCCTGGACGTCTTCGAGACGGCACGCGAGGAGAGGGCGGTGATGCTGATCCATGCGGAAAACCACGAGATCATCGGCTGGCTCGCGGACCGTCTGGAGAAGCAGGGCCGGACGAAACCGGTGGCGCATGCAACATCGCGTCCGCTGCCCGTCGAGCGCGAGGCGACGCATCGTGCCGTGACACTCGCCGAAATCGCCGGTGTCCCCCTCGTCATCGTCCACGTCTCGGGTGGCGAGCCGCTGGAGGAAATCCGCCGCGCCCGTGCAAGAGGACATGTGGTGGTCGCGGAAACATGCCCGCAATACCTGCTCCTCACCGAGGCCGATCTGGAGATGCCGGATATGCTTGGAGCCAAAGCCATGTGCAGCCCACCGCCGCGGGATACGGCGGCACAGGCTGCGCTCTGGCGCGGTATCGAGGACGGCACGATCGACGTGTTCAATTCAGATCATGCGCCGTATTGCTTCGATGCGGATGGCAAGTTGAAGGCTGGCCCCAATCCATCATTCAGGGCGATTGCCAACGGCATTCCAGGGCTGGAGACGCGACTGCCGATCCTGTTCAGCGAAGGTGTCGTGAAGGGTCGTATCGATCTTCCTCGTTTTGTCGCGCTGACCGCCACGAACAATGCCAAGCTTTATGGCCTCCATCCACGCAAGGGTACAATCGCTGTGGGCGCCGATGCGGATCTGGCGATCTGGGACCTGGAAAAGCGGGTCACAATCACCAACGACATCCTGCATCATAATGTCGACTATACGCCCTTCGAAGGGCTTGAGGTCCAGGGCTGGCCGGAAACCATGATCAGCCGCGGCGATATCATCATTGAGAGCAACGAACTGAAGGCGCAGCCGGGACGTGGTCAGTTTCTGACACAAGAGACATCGTCGGCCTGGAAGACGAGGGAGATCACCGCATGGATCTGAAGATTGCAGGAAAACGAGCCCTGGTTCTCGGAGGCAACCGCGGCATGGGGCTGGCAATCGCGAGATCGCTCGCTGCAGAAGGTGCCTCCGTGCTCCTTGCGGCGCGAGACAAGGTCGCGCTTGCTGCCGCAGCCGAGGAAATCGGCGCTGCCGGGACGTTTCCAGTCGATCTGTCGGACACAGCGAGTCTGCAGGCCTTCGCGGCCGCGGTCGGCGATGTCGATATCCTGATCAACAATACCGGTGGCCCGCCCTATGGCGGCGCGATCGGGCGCGACTCGGCCGATTGGGAGGAGAGTTTTCGGTCGATGTCCATGTCGGTGATCCGGCTGACTGATCTGTTTCTGCCGGCGATGCGGTTAAAGGGTTGTGGCCGCATCGTGACCGTCGTCAGCACCGGTGCCGTGCAGCCTATCCCGGTCCTCGGTATCTCGAACACGATCCGCGCCGGCCTGATCGCCTGGTCGAAATCGCTGGCACCGGAGGTCGCCAAGGATGGCGTGACCGTGAATGTGCTGATGCCGGGACGTGTCGCCACCGAGCGCGTCGCAATGACCGATGAGGCGACGGCCGAGCGTGAGAACATTCCCGTCGACGCTGTCCGCCAGCGGTCTTTTGCGCAGATACCCGCAGGCCGATACGCGGAGCCCGAAGAGATTGCGTCGGTCGTTTCATTCCTTTGCAGCGGTCCGGCCTCCTACGTCACGGGCAGTGTCTACCGCGTTGATGGAGGTTACGTGCGTCATGTCTGATCCAATGTCCATGCTGACCAGACCGGCACTGAAACTCACCCATCGTGGTGCTTCGCTCGTCCTCGCCGCGGCGGTCGATGCGGCAGAAGCGATGAAGGTGCCGGAATGTATTGCGATCGTTGACGAGGGCTGCAACCTCCTGGCCTTTATCCGCATGGATGGATCGCGTGTTCTCTCCATCGAAAGTGCTACGCGAAAGGCAATGACGGCTGCGACGACCGGGCAGCCGACGGGGAATATTTTACCGGACAAGGCGTTGTTGCTGGCCGAGGCAACCTCCGGCCGAATGACGAACCTGCCCGGAGGTGTGCCGCTGATCGCCCACGGCCACATCGTCGGCGGCATCGGTGTGGGGTCCGGTCCCGGGGAACAGGACCTCGAGATCGCACAGGCGGCGGCCGATGTGTTTCAGAAAATGATAAAAGAGGGGCAGATTGCATGACGACCACATTCGCTCCCGTGGAACACAGAGGCGCAAGAATTGCGCAGCTCGAGGACGTGAAGGTCCGCTTCGGGAAAGGCGACAATGCCTTCCTGGCGCTGGACAAGACCAATCTGACGGTCCGGCCGGGAGACTTTGTCGCCATGGTCGGGCCATCCGGTTGTGGTAAATCCACCATTCTGAAACTGGTTGCCGGTCTGCTTCGGCCAACGGAAGGCGTGGTCTTCGTTGCCGGGCGCGAAGTCGGTGCAGAACAGGTTGGCATCGGCATGGCTTTTCAGAACCCGACCATGCTGCCCTGGCTGACGATCCGACAGAACATCATGCTGCCTTTGAAAATCGTCAAACCCTATTCCGACACGTTCAGTCGCGACAAGGATACGGTGTTCAGGGACCGTGCCGATGCACTGCTCGCCAAAGTGGGCTTGACCGGCTTTGGCGATCGACGTCCTTGGGAGCTTTCCGGCGGTATGCTGCAGCGCGCCAATCTCTGCCGTGCGCTCATCCACTCTCCAAAGCTGCTGATGCTCGATGAGCCGTTCGGAGCGCTCGACCAGTTCACCCGCGAGGAGCTCTGGGCGATCCTGCAGGATCTCTGGATGGAGACCAAACCGACGGTCTTTCTCGTCACCCATGATCTTCGCGAGGCTGCCTTTCTCGCCAGCCGGATACTGGTGATGAGCGCGCGTCCAGGGCGCGTGACCGAGGATCGCACCGTGGATTTCCCAAGACCAAGAACGCTCGAAACCACATTCGAGATCGAGTTCACGGACCTAACCAATGATTTGCGGCGGCTTATCTTTGCTGCACGCCAGGGAGTGGAGAAGGCCTGATGCTGTCGCCCCAAATCAAGGAAAACCTGAAGTCCGCCTCGTTGATCGTGGGCCTGTTCGTCGCTTGGGAAATCGCCTGCGTCGTCTTCCATATCAGCCCGATCGTGCTGCCGCGGCCGAGCGCGGTTTTTACCACGCTCATCATCCAGATGCCGGCGCTCTGGCCGAACATACTGCAGACGCTCGCCACAACCATGGTCGGCTTTATTCTCGGCATGATCATCGGCGTTGCACTCGGCGTTTTCGTCGGCGTCTCGCGGACGGCCTACAAGACGGCCTATCCGTTGCTCGTCGGCTTTTCGTCCATTCCCAAAGTCGCGGTCGTACCGATTTTCGTCCTTTGGTTTGGCTCGGGAACGGTTCCGGCGGTCCTCACCGCGCTGACGACCTGCATTTTCCCGATCGTGGTCAACGTGGCGACAGGTCTTGCAACCACCGAGCCGGAAATGGAAGACGTGCTGAAGGCGCTTGGGGCATCGCGCATGCAGGTGCTCTGGAATGTCAGCCTTCCCCGCGCCATGCCTTATTTCTTCGCCTCGCTGAAAGTGGCGGTTACGCTGGCCTTCGTCGGCACGGTCCTTTCTGAGACCGTTGCTTCGAACCTCGGCATTGGCACGGTGATGATGATGGCGACCTCAAGCTTCGATGTACCACTTGCCTTCGCGGGCCTGTTCGCCTTGGCGTTTCTCGGGATCGCGCTCTATAGCGTTTTTGCGGTCATCGAGCAGCGGGTGTGCGGATGGGCCAATCGCAAGCAGGAATTTGCGATGGGGTGATGGGGAGCCTGCGCGTTAGCTCTGCTGACGTGCTAATTCACTGAATTCGCGAAGAAACATTGGCTGCCTCAATGTCGGAATTGAAGTGGCCGGCGGTTCGCATCCCTTCAGGGCGAAGATATCGAGGACGTGTCATTCTTTACCGTTTCGCGAAAATTCGCGCGCAAGATCCAGGAAAGCCCGCACGCCGGCAGACAAATTTCGGCGCCCCGGATAATACAGACACAGCCCTGGATATGGCGGCGTCCAGGCCTCCAGAATGCGAATTACTCGACCCGTATCGATATCTGGCAAAATGTCCTGCTCAAAGGTGTAGCCGATCCCAGCACCTTCCAGAATGGCTGTTCTCGTCAAGCTCGCCTCATCGAGGGTAATGGGGCCACTCACGTCGACCTGTACCTGCTCTCCGTCTTTCTCGAACCGCCATCGATATAGAGAGCCATCGGGCAACCGAACGCGAATACAGCGGTGGTTCAGAAGATCTGGCGGAACGGCTGGCACCCCGTGCTTCTCAAAATATTTAGGTGTACCGACAACTGCATGGCGCTGCGGCCGGCCGATCGAGACTGCAATCATGTCGCTGGGCACCAGACCTGCGACCCTGACGCCCAGATCGAAACCGTCTCTTACGATATCGACCATTTTTCCCTCCGTAACGATGTCGACATGCATGTCGGGATAGCGGCGCAAGAATTCGAGTGCGAGCGGTGAAATGATGGCGCGAGCGGCAAAAGGCGCTGCATTGATCCTAATCGTCCCTGACGGCGTCTCGCGTTGCTCACGAACCACCTCCAAAGCTGCATGGAGATCCTGAAGCGATGGCGCAACGTTTTCCATGAACAGCCGGCCAGCATCCGTCAGGGATACGCTGCGCGTGGTGCGGTTGAACAGTCGCACGCCGAGTGAAGCTTCAAGCCTGCCGATCGTATGGCTCAGAGCGGTCGTTGAAATGCCAAGATCGATCGATGCGGCACGGAATGTCCCGCGTCGCGCGATTGCAATAGCTGCTTCAAGTTCCTTCAGGCTTGCCTGATCCATTGTCCCGATCTGTTCATCACGTCGTGCGATTTCGTCCCACTTATCCGCGCTATTGTCCAGTGCTAGCTGTTGGGCATCCAAAGGAGAAAGCTCATGACGCAGGCTCTACCAAAACCAATCGCGGATTTCATCGAGGCCAATGCGCAGCTTGATGTGAACGGGATGCTGAGACCTTTCGCGGCCGATACCATCGTCCACGACAACGGTGTGCGTCACGAAGGCCATGTCGAGCTACGGTGTCTGTTTGAGGAGGCGGTGATTCCCGTAAAGGCAATCTTTACGCCCGATACCGTTCGCGATGAGGGCGATCACGTGGTGGTCGAAGGCCCCGCCCATGGCGACTTTCCGCGCAGCCCGATCCGCTTCACCTATCGCTTCACGCTCGAAAACAACCTCATCAAAGACCTGGAGATCACGGCATGAGCCTAAAAACCGATCCGACCGAGTTCGCAGGAAAACGCGTGCTTGTCAGCGGCGGCACCAAGGGTGCGGGCCTCGCCACCGTCGAGCGTTTCCTGGCCGGCGGCGCGCAAGTTATCACAGCCGCCCGTGGAACTCCCGAGCCGATCCACGGCGTCGAGTTCGTCCAGGCGGACCTGACCACGGCCGAGGGCGGGGAGCGCGTGGCCAAGGCGGCGCTCGAGCGCCTAGGCGGGATTGATATTCTGGCTCATGTCATGGGTGGATCTTCGGCGCCAGGCGGTGGATTTGTCGCGCTAACGGACGATCACTGGCTGGCCGAACTGAACCTGAACCTTCTGGCAACGGTCCGTCTTGATCGTCTGGTGATCCCGCAGATGATCAAACGGGGTGCGGGTGCCGTCGTGCACGTCACCTCCATCCAGTCCGTACTTCCTCTACCCGAGGCCACGACTGCATATGCGGCTGCCAAGGCCGCACTCAAGACGTATAGCAAGTCGATCTCCAAGGAGCTTGGGCCAAAGGGCGTGAGGGTCAACGTGGTCTCTCCCGGCTGGATCATGACCGAGTCGTCAGTCCATTTGCTTGAGCGATTGCAGGCCGCCAATGGCGGGACAATCGAGGACGCGCGACAGAGTGTTTTGAACAGTCTCGGCGGAATTCCGATCGGGCGTCCGGCCGAGCCACGTGAGGTCGCCGACCTCATCGCCTATCTGGCTTCCGATCGCGCCGGCGCGATCCATGGTGCAGAGTTCGTCATCGATGGGGGCACCGTCCCGACAGTCTGAGGTCTGGCACAAGTTTTTGATCAGGCGGGTGCGTCCCACCCGCCGATCTGGGAATAGATCGCATTGCGGAGATGACGAACGTCGCGGTTCAGGGCGGCCAATTCCGGCGGTGTCTGGGTCGAGGCCGCAAGCAGGGTATCACTGAGGCAGCCAGCCTCGTGCTGCAAGGCGCGGCCTTCTTCGGTCAGGGCGACCAGCACTTGCCGCTCGTTGCTCAAGTTCCTGGTCCTTTGCAGTAGCCCAGATACCTCGAGACGCTTCAGAAGCGGCGTAAGCGTACTGGATTCCAGGGCGAGGGCATTGGCGATGGAGCCCACCGTTTGCCCATCCTCGCTCCAAAGCACGTTGAGGACGAGATATTGAGGGTAAGTCAGGCCAAGCTCATCGAGGAGCGGCTTGTAGGCGCGCTGGATGGCAATGCCGGCGGTGTAGATCGCATAGCATAGCTGGTCTTTTAGCGGCGGTGGATCGTTATGGCGTTTGGTCATTCGGGACTCCTGTCCAGCTTCATATAACAAGTGTAATCGCGGAAACCAATATCGCGATAATAATTATGTTGACGGCATGATTAATATCTGACAGCTTAAATATATCGCGATAATAAATATCGCAAAATAAGAGGAGAGAAACATGAACAGCAAGACCACGACCACCATAGCCGTAATCGCAGCAGTTGCTGCTTTGTCCACCACGATCCCGGCAAATGCCGCCGATTCCATCCCCGCAACCCAGTCCGTCAGAAACGTCGTGCTCGTCCATGGCGCATTTGCGGACGGCTCGGGATGGAAGGGTGTTTACGACATTCTCACGAAGCAGGGTTATTGCGTCACGATCGTGCAGAACCCGCTGACGTCTCTCGCCGATGATGTTGCCGCCACCAAGCGGGCGCTTGAACGCCAGGATGGTCCGGTCATTCTGGTCGGGCATTCCTGGGGCGGCACCGTTATCACGGAAGCAGGCATCGATCGGAAGGTTGCGGGCCTCGTCTATGTTTCTGCACTTTCGCCAGATGCCGGCGAGACGACGGCCCAGCAATATGAAGGGTTCGCGCCTGCATCAGAATTCGTCATCGAGACGACGAAAGACGGTTTTGGCTATGTCAGCCCTGCGAAATTCAAAGCCGGCTTCGCTCATGACGTAAGCGACGCCGACGTGGCATTCATGCGGGATGCGCAGGTCCCGATCAATATGGCCGCTTTCGGCACGAAGCTCGAAAACGCGGCCTGGCGCACCAAGCCGAACTGGGCAGTCATCGCAACCGAAGACAAGGCCTTCGATCAGGCTATGCTGATCCACATGGCGGAACGCATCAAGGCAAAGATCATCAAGGTATCGGCGAGCCACGCCCTGTTCATGACGCAGCCGACTGTGGTCGCCGACACAATAGATCAGGCCGCCAAGGCTGTTTCGGCCAAGCAGTAATGCCGGAGAACGCGTCGTCACCGGGACAGCGACTGCCCCGGTGACGACCACTTCGCGTTGAGCGGCGAGGGTTCAGGCGATAGAGCTCGCCGGTCAGCCTCCGAGCAATCCGTCGCGCCTTCGCTTTATGATCCTGCAGCCTTTTTTCAATTTTCTTTGAAACGATTCACGGAGGTAGCCACGTGAAGCTGAATACTCCTGACCAAAATGGACCAGAACCTAAATCAATCCGACAGCGCCAAGTCAGTGAGGTTTTCGACTTTATCGTCTGCGGCGCTGGTTCTAGTGGCTCGGTTGTCGCTGCGCGACTGGCCGAAGACGGCAATGCCAGCGTTCTGTTACTTGAAGCTGGTGGAGACGATGAAGCAGAAACCGTCTCGAACCCGGCCATGTGGCCGCTTAATCTCGGAACGAACCGGGATTGGGGCTTTGTTGGTCAACCGACACCTGGCCTGGATGGACGACGCCTTCCTCTGAGCATGGGCAAAGGCCTGGGTGGTGGGTCGAGCATCAACGTCCTGGTATGGGCGAGGGGCCATAAGGGGGACTGGGATCACTTCGCGAGTGAGGCCGGTGACGAGTCCTGGGGTTATGAATCCGTCCTCCGTTACTATCGCCGGATCGAAAACTGGCAGGGTACGCCCGACCCCCTACGCCGAGGGGTAGGAGGTCCGGCATACGTCGCGCAGCCGAGTGCTCCGCAGCCGGTGGCCGAGGCTATGTTGCGTGCTGCTTCCACGATTGGCATCCCCGTCTATGACACGCCGAACGGTGAGATGATGGAAGGCCCGGGCGGTGCATCAATTGCTGAACTCCGCATCCGGGACGGCAAGCGTGAATCGGTGTTTGGATCCTATGTGCGCCCGCTGATGTCGCAGCCTAACCTAACGGTGCTGACCGACGCGCTGGTCTCGCGCCTTATCTTCGATGGCAAGCGCGTAACCGGTGTCGAGGTCGTTGTCGATGGCCAGGTCCGTCTGTTTACGGCCCAGTGCGAGACAGTCCTGTCGCTCGGCGCGATCAATACACCGAGGGTGCTCATGCAGTCGGGCATCGGTCCGAAAGACGAGCTGAACACGCATGGCATTCCTCTTGTCCAGCATCTTCCGGGCGTTGGCCGCAATCATCAGGATCATCTCGCTTTCGGTTGTACGTGGTCGTATCGAGAGCCGCAGGCCGTCGGCGGTACCGGCTGCGAAGCGAAACTCTATTGGAGGAGCAATTCGCAGCTTACCCAGCCGGACATTCTTCAGTGCCAGTTGGAGTTTGCCGTTCCTTCGCCGGCAGAGACCGGTCTTGAGACGCCCGAGCATGGCTGGACAATGTTCAACGGTCTCGCCCAGCCGAAAAGCCGCGGCCGGCTGCGGCTCTCCGGGGCTGATGTGAACGATCCCATGCTGATTGAACCGAATTCTCTCAGCGAGCCGGAAGATCTCGCAGCTGCCTTGATCGCCGTAGAGCTATGCCGCGAGCTTGGAAACAGCGATGCCTTCTCTTCCCTGGTGACGGGAGAAACAGCTCCAGGAGCGCGCGACAGGGCAGGAATGATCGAGTTCATCCGGCAATCGGCAGTTACCTATTGGCACCAGACCAGCACAGCGAAGATGGGGCGCGACAGCATGTCTGTGGTTGACCACGAACTAAAGGTCTACGGCATTGACGGCCTACGCATCGCTGACTCGTCAATTATGCCTCGGATCACCACCGGCAACACCATGGCACCCTGCGTAGTCATCGGTGAGAGAGCGGCCGACTTGGTCAAGGCATCCTATGGCTTGGTGCCCACGGCTCAGAGCACTGCCGCTGTCAGCTAGACCGGATCGAAATCTGCGAGCATGGCGCCTGTAGTCTCAGGCGACCATGCTCGCTGCGGTGCTGCGACCAATCGCTCCTTGAGAACGATCGTCGCATTGAGTTCAAGAGGGATGGCGGCAGGCAGGCGTATGTAGCCGAAATCGAGTTCGCCTAGCCTAATCTTTGCCAATTGCTGGCGCATTTCCAGTTCGAGTAGATGCAGCTCGATATCCGGCAGAGCCCACCGGAAGGAGGCGAGCGACTCCGTCAGGATGCCGGAATAGGCCGCAGACGCCACGTAGCCGATGGTGATCCTGCCTGTTTCTCCCCAGCCAAGGCGCTTCCGCTGAGTGAGCGTCGCATCTGGCTGCGCGACGATTTTCACCGCATCTTCGAACAGGGCGTTCCTGGTCGGGGTCAGCTTCACCGAGCGTTTCCTGCGATCAAGAAGCGGCAGCCCAACGATTGCCTCCAGAGCGATGATTTGCTGGCTAACTCCGGGCTGTGCAATGCCGAGCCTTGCTGCGGCGCGCTCGAAATTTCGCTCCTTAACCACAGCGACGAAGTATCTTAGATGCCTCAGTGCGAAATTGGTGGCGCGTTGTCTGCCGGTTATCTGCATCGGCTATAGGTCACTCGTTGCCTTCGGGTCTTTATTTCAGAATTTAAAGTTCTGAAAATTGCTACTCCCATTTATTGGATTTGTCTCCGCGCTGTCGATAGAAAGATGAATAATTTAGTCTAGATTATTCCGGGGCGGCATGCGTTTCATCCAATCTCATTTCTTCGTCACGACAGCCCTTGTTTCGGCTCTTTCCGCTGGCCAGATTGCACACGCGCAGGAAGCGCAGGGCACCACGCTGGCCCCGATCGTTTTGCAGGGTGAGGCAAATACGGATTTGCGCGGCCCTGTCGGTGGCTTTGTCGCAAAGACCAGCGCCACTGCCTCCAAGACCGGCACGCCCATACTCGAAACGCAGCAGTCAATCTCAGTGGTGACGAGGGACGAGATGGACGCGCAGGCGGCGCAGACGCTTGGGCAGGCCCTCAACTATACGCCGGGCGTTCTTGGACAACCCTACGGCTCTGATCCGCGTTTCGATTCGCCGATCGTACGCGGCTTCGATGGCCGCCAAATCCAGTATCTCAACGGCTTGAGGTTGATGCGGACGGCTGGTGCACCGCCGATCGAAATCTATGGTCTTGAGCGTGTCGATGTGCTGCGTGGGCCGGCTTCGGTCATGTATGGCCAGGGCAATCCAGGTGGCATCATAAACCAGATCAGCAAGAGGCCTAAATTCGACAACTTTGGTGAGGTCGGCACTCAAGTTGGCAGCTATGACACTTACGGCGCCTTTTTCGATCTCGGCGGCATCGTTCCGGGGCAAGACGATCTGGCCTATCGGCTGACCGGTCTTGGCCGGGTGGCTGGCGCGCAAACCGACGAGCTGGACAATGATCGCTATTTCATCGCGCCGGCACTGACATGGAAGCCCGATGAGGATACATCACTCACCATTCTGACGAGCGTCCAGCATGATAACCCGAGCACGCCATCCGGTCTGCCGCCGCAATACGTAATCGACAGTTCGGCCTTCAAGCTGCCACGAGATTTCTACGTCGGAGACAAGAGCTTCGATCACTCAAGCCGCACGCTCACAAATCTCGGCTACGAGTTCGAAAAGCGGTTCAACGAGACTTGGACCTTCCACCAGAACGTCCGCTATTCCAATCTCGACTGGGATTACCAGTCGCTCGGCATGTCGACGCTGGGGCTTGCCGCTGACGGGCGCACCTTGCGCCGTAATGCCACCTTCCAGAATGAAAATCTCAACACATTCAATGTCGACAACAACCTGACCGCCGAGTTCTCGACCGAAGAACTGGAGCACAAGGTGCTCCTCGGCTTCGACTACCGCTATTTCGACAACAACGTTCGCACGCGCTTCTTCCAGGCGACGCCGCTCGATGTTCTGAACCCGTCCTACGGGGGACCGATCAGCCTGATCTCACCGACGCTCGATACGCGGGTGGACAGCGACCTTTCGCAGGCCGGCCTCTACGTGCAGGACGAGCTGGTTTATGATCGCTGGCGTGCGACATTGGGGTTGCGGCAGGATTGGGCGTCGACGTCCGGCACCTCGCGCAATGGCCTGACCGGCGTCTCGCGGTCGCTCGACCAAAATGACCACAAACTGACGGGCCGCGCCGGCATCAGCTATCTCTTCGATGGCGGGATTGCGCCCTATGTCAGCTATGCGACCTCCTTCGAACCGGTTTCCGGTGCCAGCACGGTAACCGGTGATCCCTACAAGCCGACCGAGGGCGAGCAGTGGGAAGCCGGCATCAAGTATCAGGCCGACGGGTGGGACGGGTTCTTCGCGGCGGCCCTCTACGATCTGAGACAGAAAAATGTTCTGCGCACAGTCGGCGGCGTGTCGAGCCAGATCGGCGAGGTCCACGTCCGCGGTCTTGAACTGGAGGGTGTCGTCAGTCTGGCGCAGGGGTTGGACCTTCACGCCGCCTATACCTATACCGATGCCGAAATCGGCGCCGGTGCCGATAATGGCAACCGGGTTGAGAACGTGCCGCGCAATGCGACGAGCCTGTGGCTCAACTACACGTTCCAGGAGGATACGGCACTGGCAGGGCTCGGTGTCGGTGGCGGTGTGCGTTATGTCGGCCAGCGTTACGGTAACAGCGCCAATACCTATGATCTCGATGGCGTGACGCTGTTTGACGCAGCGCTCACCTACCACAAGGATGGCTTGAAGGCCTCGCTCAATGTCCAGAACATCGCTGATGAGAAATATGCGGCAAGCTGCAGTTCATTTGGATGCTACTATGGCGACGGCCGTACCGTCATGGGAAAGCTGAGCTTCACCTGGTAGCGGCTGGATGACGGGCATTTCAACAATTTTGCGACGCCGGCATTTGTTTCTCGGCGCCGCCGCAACGGTTTTGACCACACGTTTCGCGGCTGCGGCAGATATGCCGCGCCTGGCCGCGATCGATTGGGCAATGCTGGAAACCTCGATTGCGCTAGGCGTCATGCCGGTCGCCGCGACGGAGCTTATCCAGTTTCGCAAGGATGCGATCGAACCGGAGATCCCGGCCGGCGTCATCGATCTCGGCTTGCGGGGAACGCCGAATTTCGAACTGTTGAGCGTCATCAAGCCGGATCTCATTCTGCTTTCGCCCTTCTATACGCGGCATCAGGCAGCGCTGGAGCGCATCGCGCCGATTATTTCACTGCCCTTTTACGTCAAAGGCGAGCCGCCATTCGAGAAGGCCTGCGCTGCCGTGTCGGCACTTGGGGCTCGGCTTGGACCCGAGAGAGACGCCACGTCCGTGCTGATTGAGATCGAGAGCCGGCTTGCCGAATACCGTTCCGGCCTCGCGCGGTTTGCTAGACGGCCGATCTATCTCGTCAATGTGGGAGATGCGCGCCACGTCCGCGTTTTTGGGTCCGACAGCATGTTCGGCGATGTGCTGTCGCGACTTGGGCTTCGAAATGCCTGGCCGGACAGGTCGCGTTACACGTTTGCGGCTCCCGTACCGATCGAGCAATTGGCGAAAGAGGAAGACGCACGGATTGTCATCATCTCGGCAATCCCGGTCGAGGCGCGTGCCGGCCTTCGGGCAAGCATGATCTGGAACGCGCTTACACCGGTGAGGGAGGGTCGGCTTCTTACCCTTCCCAATATCAATCCCTATGGCGGGGTTCTCGCCGGGTTACGCTTCGCAAGGCTGCTTCACGAGACGCTTGCGGCGTCGGGTGAGGGAGATCAATGATGCGGCCTTCCCTCTTTGCGCTTGCAGGCTTTCTGGCAGCAGCCAGCCTTTTCCTTTTCACGGCCTCGGCCGCGGTTCCCATTTCGCAATGGCCGACTGCGATCTTCTCGTTGGGGCCGGCACGGCTGGACGAAATCATCTTGTTACACGGACTTTTTCCGCGTGCCGGTGTCGCGTTAGTAGCAGGGGCGGCCCTTGGCTTGTCCGGCGCCCTCCTGCAGCAGCTTTTGCGCAACCCAATCGCCGATCCCTCGACACTTGGAATATCAGCCGGCGCACAGCTGGCCATCGTCATCGCAACCCTGTTTTTCCCGGCCTTGCTCGACGGGCATCGTGCCCTTGTCGCTCTGTCGGGCGCGGCGATCGCCGCGCTCATCGTCTTTGCGCTTGCATGGCGCACATCCTTCGAACCGGTAACGATGGTTGTGTCGGGGATGCTGGTGGGCGTCACAGCTGCAGCGCTCTCGGCGTCTCTCACACTTGCACAGGGCGAGTATCTCATGTCGCTGGTGACCTGGAATGGCGGCTCGCTCGGCCAGCAGGATTGGTCGGTCTTCAACGCCCTGTCGCTACAACTGTTTCTTGCGATGGCGGCTGCGGCAGTTCTCCTTCGACCCCTGCTGATCCTCGGGCTTGGCGATGCAAGTGCCCGCTCGCTCGGCATTAACCTGCGCGGCGTGCGGCTGGCGGTCGCAGTTCTGGCGACGCTACTTGCCGGTATGGTTGCGGCCAACGTCGGCCTGATCAGTTTCGTCGGGCTTGTCGCTGCCGCGCTGGTGCGGGGTTGCGGTGTTCGCAGCCCGCTTGCCGCCCTTGCGCTTTCGCCCTTGGCGGGTGGCCTGTTTCTCTGGTTCTGCGATGGCGTAGTGCAGACCGTTGCGGGCGCCAGCGGCGAAACCTTCCCGACGGGATCAGTGACCGCGCTTGCCGGCGGTCCACTGCTCCTGTGGCTCCTACCGAAAGTGCGCTCGCTACAGGGCGCTCAAAGACCACAGGGATCAGTCAGACGGATCAATGCCATCAAGGGGTTCACCATCCTTGCAACCTCGCTCCCGTTTGTCGTTACAATCGCCTTGTTGGTCGGAAATGACGGGCATGGCTGGACCTTGCTTACCCTCCAGACGGCGGCCGATCTATCTTCGTTGAGATGGCCAAGGTTGGTTGCCGCGGCAGGGGCCGGTGGCTTGCTCGCGCTCGCCGGTGCCATTCTTCAGCGCCTGACGGGCAACGCCATGGCGAGCCCGGAAGTCATCGGCGTCAGCGGTGGTGCGGGTCTTGGCTTCGCCTTCGTCCTGACGCTGTTTCCCATGAGCGGGCCCTATTCGATGGTGGCAGGCGCGGCCCTTGGAGGGCTTGCGGCCAATTCGGCGGTACTGGCTTTTGCCCGTCGACAAACCCTTCCATCGGATAAGCTGCTGCTCGCTGGCATCGCCATCAGTTCCCTGAGTTCGGCAGTCCTTGCCGTGCTGATAGCCGCCGGCGATCAGAGAGCCTGGCAGATCCTGGCATGGATTGGCGGGAGCGCAGCGTCGGTCACGCCGGGAGTGGCGATCTTTCTCGCCAGCCTTTCGATTATCGTAATGATGGCATCGATGTTTCTCGTCAGATGGCTCACCCTTCTGCCCCTCGGCGTAACAATGTCACGCAGTCTCGGCGTTCCGATCGCCGCAAGCCGCGTCGTCACGCTCGCGCTCTGTGGGCTGGCGACCGGAGCAGCTTCGGTACTTGTCGGCCCTTTAAGTTTCGTCGGTCTGATCGCGCCCCATATTGCCGCGCGGGCGGGGTTCATCAGGGCGAGGGATCATCTTGCAGCTTCCTTCTTCCTGGGTGCCGTCATCATGGCATTCGCCGATTTTGGCGCACGCACGGCAACCTTCCCCTATGAGCTTCCGCTGGGTCTCTTTGCCGCCATGGTGGGAGCGCCCTATTTGATCTGGCTGATTACGAGAAAATAAAACATCTCTGATATTCGCTCGGGGCAACCTGCAAAGAAGTGGTGAGTGCCAGATACACAAGCTCATCGTCTGTCTGAGTTGTGCCATTGGATAGGTTATAATTATCAATTTGATGATACACGGATACTGGTCATATCGATCCCCGTCGACCAGACTGCAACCAAGTAATAGAGGCGCCGATTTTACCGGTACGATCTGATGAAAGGTTGCCCGTGTCTGACTATCTTTCCCATGCGGCACATTGGGGCACGTTTTCGGCGCGGTGGGACGGAGAACATCTCGACATTCGCCCACACCCCGCCGATCCTGAATCCTCTCCGATCCTTGGCAATTTCACGAATGTGTTGCGCCATCGTGCCCGCATCCTGAAACCGGCCGTCCGCAAAAGCTGGCTCGAACACGGTCCGAAGCCGGGACGTCGCCGGCTGGATGATACCTTTGTGGAAATGGAGTGGAAGGACGTGCTACCGCTCGTCGCGAATACGATCGGTGACGTCCGCGACCGTTGCGGGCCACCAAGGGTGCCACGATCGAGCGTTTCGAGCATGGCAACGATGTCGGTCGCCATCACCGCCTCCTCCTGGACCGGCGGGGGGCATGGCTGTTACGGACCCCGGTCAATACGGTGGCGATATGCCGGTCCTTGCGATCAAGGTATCTTCTATGGCAAAGGCTATTCCATGGCCGACCAAAGCCATCCGCAGGGCCAAAGGCTTATCATTGACGATAAGACTGCCGGTTGGGTTGACCGAAAACCATCGGCCATCCTCGAAAAACTCCCAAGTAAATGGGTGCTGTTGTCCAGGCCAGCGCCAGCCGATGCATTCGTGCGATAGAAGGGCGCGAGGATGAGCCGGCACGCCATGACGAGAGAGATACGCGGGTGATGCCACGACGATTTGTCTTAACTCGCCTCCCAGCGGAGCCGCGATCATATCCTGAGCGATCACCTCACCGATCGTTATGGCTAAGTCGAAGCCTGCTGCGACGTGGTCTTTGACGTTGTCATCAAGGGTAATGTCCAGGTGATTTCCGGGAACTCTCGGGGCAAAGCCGGCACAGCCGGCTTGCATGCACGAGAGGCTGTGCGCGCCATGATCAAAGGCGATGGCGGTGTCATCGTCAACGTCGCATCGATCGTTGCTCTAGTGGCCATGAAGGATACGGCGGTCTATGCCGCCAGCATAGGCGCGATCACGCAACTGACAAAGGTGATTGCCGTCGAGTACGGCAGCCGAGGTATTCGGGCCAATGCCGTCGCGCCGGGCGTTATCGAGACAGACATCCGGGAAGGGCGATGTCACGGTCGCGCCTTGTGAGGAGCGGTTGCGATAGACGCACGTGCATGACCATCTCGCCAGTCAGTTACAAGCGCCATCGCTTCCCACCCCAGGTCATCGCCCACGCGGTCTGGCTCTACTTTCGGTTTCCGCTAA
>NZ_JBJDRG010000030.1:0-29110 GCF_044987325.1 Rhizobium sp. ZW T2_16 | reverse complement strand
GTACTCCGTCTCAAGACGTGGGAGAGTAGGTCGCTGCCAGGTCTTCTAAAGGCAATGTAACAATCAATCTTCTCGACACTCCTCGGCCCAAGCCGAACATCCAATTGGGCCGCCTAAGCGGCCCTTTTCGTTTAAAGGTCTTTGCAGGACAAAACCAATGAAGGATCGCTCACAGGCGCAAGCCGGTGCGCCCCTTACAGGAGACAAAACATAACGGTTTTGCTCCGGCACAGTCCGCCAACGATTAATCGTTGGCGTAATCGCGATAAATCCCAAAGGGATTTACGCTTGGCGCGGGGTGGAGCAGCCCGGTAGCTCGTCAGGCTCATAACCTGAAGGCCGCAGGTTCAAATCCTGCCCCCGCAACCACTGAGACTTGTAACATCTTCCACTCAGCCTCCGCCTCGGCAAGAACCGCCTTGCAGCGCGCGTGAAAGTCCAATTTTTCCTGTAGGTTAGTGAAACTGCCGGACTTGACCCGACTTACGAACTCGTCGTGGTTCTTCTGGCGGATGCCTGCGCTGTATTCCTGAAATGCCTGCATCGATGCCAGGATTGATGCCAGTCGGCCAATGATCGTCAGCTCGGCAGCTTTGCCGTCGGCGGACGGCACGATGACGACCTTCTGTAGCAATTCGCGGATGAAGTTGAAATGTTGCGCGACGGCATCGTCCTCGGTGTTGCCTGAGCGCGCAACGGTGGTCATTGCGGCGATCGCGGCCGCGTACATGGATGGATTGATAATAAAGGTCTTGGGCGCACCGCGGCGCTTGCCTTTTGATCTGGAAAGATCAGCCTGGATTGTATCTCGCTGTTTCTGCAATTCATCGAGCATTTTGTTGAATGCCTCGATTTGCGGCTGACCGTTGATGACACGCTCCATCACCTGCGCTGCCACGACATCCTGCCGTTTGGTAACGTCGCGCAGGTCCGCTTCCAACTTTTCCTTTTGACGTTGACTGGCCTTGCCCGCCGCCTGCAGCTGCTTGTTGATCTCATCCTGGATCGACGCGGTGCTTTCGACGGAGAGAAGGCGGGCCGGGATTGCGTCAAGGACGCGACGCTCGAGTTCGGCTCTGCTGATCGTCCGTGAATTCGGGCAGACCTCTCGACCGAGATGTTCGATGGGCAGGTGCTTGCTCCTGTTCTTGCAGCCGAACCGGGCGTTTGCGATAACCGAGTATGGGCCACCGCAAATTCCACATTCGAGCAAGCCGCTGAACAGATACTTTGGCCGGTGAGAGCGATTGAGCCGATTTGTCGCCGTGTGGACAAAGCTCGCGCCGACCTCGAGTTGTCGCTTCTTCACCTTGGCCCATAGCTCGTCATCGACGATACGCAACTCTGGTACTTCGGAGACCACCCACTCGCTTTGATCGTTCAGACGAGCTTCACGTTGTTCTGTCTCGGGGTTCTTTCGAAAATTACGTCGATTGAAAACGATGCGGCCGACATAGGTCTCGTTGTTGAGAATGCCACTGCCACGGTTGCGGTGTCCGCGAATGGCGGTATCGCGCCACAGCGCACCGCGTGGGCCGGGAACGAAGGGATCACGGGCATTCAGTTCGATCGCCATGTCCTGCGGCGTACGACCCAGCGCGTACTGTTCAAAAATCCAACGGACGATCTCGGCCTCTTCTTCGTCGATCTCCCGTAGTCCGGCAATGCGGTTGAATTTGTCATCGTGTTCAAGCTTCACACGGTATCCGTATGCGATCCCGCCCGCTGCCTTTCCCTTTCGAACAGCGGTCTTCATACCTTCGCGGGTTTTGTAACGGGTCTGTTCGATCATGTCGTGGCTGATGATCGAGCGAAGGCCCAACTCCATATCATTGACTGGTGCGGCGTTCTGAACAGTCCAGAGCTCTACGCCATGATGCCGAAGCTGTTTCAGAATTGCGGAGCTGTGCTCCATATCGCGCGAGATGCGGTCGACAGACATGCAAAGCAGAATGTCCAGGCCACCACGCTTGATCCGGCGTAGAACGGCCTGAATACCCGGGCGGGATTTAAGCTTTGTGCCGCTGATAGCGCGGTCATCAAACACCTCTTCAACCGCCCATCCACGCCCATGCGCAAACTCGTTTGCCAGAGCTACTTGCGTTTCGATGGATTGCTCGTCCTGACGGTCGGTCGAGTAGCGGGCGTAGATGATAACGTTCTTGGACATCAGGCAGCCTTAGAAAAAATGCGATAGGCTCACTTAGTGAGAAAAACCGGCATTCCAACCCGACCGGCAATTTAGATTGCCGGCGGTGGAAACAGAGGCGATCGACTTTACGTGATCGCTCTGGACGGGAGACCGGGAAGGCCTGGTCGGCTGAGCATCTTCGCGAACGCGGCGGGTTCCGAGAACAGGCGGGCTTGAAGTCTCGGATTGAAGAGGAGGCCGTAAACTTCAGTGAAACGCATTGCCGCCAGCAGTGCATCGAGTTTGAAGGTAATGCCGTAATAGACGGCGCCATCAGTCTCCTGCCAGGTCAGGTCGATTGCTCTGCCTGCTGTATTAACAAGCCATGCATGTTCGTAGGCGAGGCCGAATTCTGCATCCAGTGCATAACCTTCGGCATAGAGGAAGGGCGGGTTGTCGGCACCGACGAACTGCATCAAGGCGCTCGTGCAATTCTTGAAGCATTGGCCACTTGGACCTTTCCGCAGTCTTGCGGGATAGCGATCGACATGGGCAAACCGCTTCCCATACTTCAGGAGCGCCGCATTGGCGTTGAAGCGTTGTTCGCCTTCATTGAAGATGTCGAGCATCTTCAGGATTGGCTCGATGTCATCGTCGGTGCTGGGCAGGGCCAAGGTAGATGAGTTAGCGGACATGGGTTCTCCTTCAGCTCCGCGCATCGTTTCGTTCATTCATGACTTTGAAAACGATGGCGGGACCGTGAGAGCCGGTTTGTCCGCCGCTGGCTGCTTAGACGACGACCGGTATTCCCATGACACTCTCACATGCGCCGGGACAGCTCGTCGTGGAGCGATACATACTTACGAACGAGCCGAACGCAACTGGGTGTTAAGCGGGGCGACAGATCGATCTGTCGAAAACGTTAATGAAGGGTTTATGGGGGCGAGGCAGTGAAAAGGCTGAATGCAGGCCGCGATATCGTTGCATGCCGGCGGCCGGTGAGCAGCGGAGGCAACAAGCCAATCAAACTAGAAGGAATTGCGGTATCGGGTCCTTTATCTGAAATAAAGTACAATCAATACGGGAATCCGGACTTGATTTTAGGCTTGGTGATTGACTGCGGCAGAATGTCGCAGAGTGGGCCTTTTGAACCAGTTTTACTTCCTCAAAAATCTCAATGAAATCAATAAAAGCAATTTTAAATGAGAGTGTTGACAATCGGCCGTGGTTTGACAGGGGCCAATCCTCGGGTGATCATTGATGTACGGCATCGGTGCTGCATCACACGAAAGGAAACACATGAACACAGTAATCGCATTGAGTGGACACAACCATAAGAAGTCCCTTGGCGCTTCCGCTGCTACGGCCATTGTGCCAGTTAGCTCGCAAGCAATTCAGGCAGCCGACGATGCGCTGCGGCGTATGAGGGAGAAACTTGTCGCATTGACCCAGCGGTCCAACATGCACGCATTTGAACTTGGAGAAACCTTTGCCGAGGCGAAGGCACTGGTCCCGGAGAAGAAGTTTGGGCAGTGGCTCAAACAGTTTACCGATTATACGGTTCGATCGGCCTGGAATTACATTGCTGTTCACGAGCGTCTGCAGGATTACCGCGAGCCATTGCTCGCCCACGCGGTCATGCCGACCGTAATGTTCGAACTCGCCAAGGGCGAGCCTGCCGAGATAGCGGCGGTGGTGGCCAGGATTGATGCCGGCGAGCGAATTCGCGTCAAGGACGTGAAGGCAGCTCTCGGGGTGCCAAAGGAGAAGGATGCGGTTTCGCCTCTTGAAGTCGGGGGCATTACGGGTCTCCGCAAGGCTGCTCAGCTGAAGACGGATCAGGATGTCGCCGCGTTCCATGGCCTCGCTACCTCCGTGCTCAAGGCCGTCGAGGTCGCGCTCGAGCCTCTGGCAAAGAAGAGAAGGGTCAAGAAAGGTGATCTCCAGGATGCCGTGACGTACGATTGCCGCCATGCGCACGATCTTCTCAACAGCATCGCCTCACCTCTACAGCCAGGCATCAGCGCACATTTGAACTGGCGTGCAGCCAAGCTGCCGGCTGACACATCCTGGCGAAAAGTTCAGGCTCTGCTTCATGCCATGGGTGGTGAGGATTGGCCCGACTACAGCACTGCGCTCGTGCCGTGGCTTCAGGACGAGGTCGTCCCGCTGCTTCGTTTCGTCGTTCATGGTGAGCCGCTAGTCCTGGAAGCTCGCATCGCCGCAGTTGAGGATAAAGCAACAGCACAAGGCGAGTTGGCCCGTGTGGCCTGATCCCATCTGCTGCCCATTCCAAGAGCCCCGCCGTCGAGCGGGGCTTTTTGCGTTCGGGGCATCCGCGTCGCTTGTTAACCATGCCGGAGCTCTCTGTTCCGGATGCGTTCTAACCGGCTTGCCGGACATCTGACACCGGGCTATGTCGAGAGTGTCAGCAGAAACACCTGGTTCTGCAGTCACTTAGCGGCTCTCCCCGGTGCGCCAACACCGAACGAGAGCCTGACCAGAAACCTTCTCTCGAAAGGCCACCGGCTATGTCGATCCTTAACCGCTTCGCTTCCCGACCGGAAGCATCTCCCCCTCGCTCTCCTGTTGAAACCCGCTCATTGCCGCGATCCGTCGCGCGCTGATCAGTCTTCAGGATCGCCGTCCAGGCATCAATGCGGAAATCATTTCCGCATTCGCGGACCCGCGTCCGCCTGTATGGTGCCAGCCGCTGCGATCCTGTCCCAACAACGGGAGAGAATAATGCCAATCAACAATGATGCCGCTCTCGGCACTGCCAGCTATATCGAATTGCTCGATCTCGCGGAGATGAGCACTCAGGTCGACGCACTTGTCACGGAGGTTGTGTCGTCCGCGTTGTCGGTCGATCTGCTTCGTCAGGCCCTTGCGACGGGTATCAATGATCTCGCAGCCTTGCTGCGCGCCGTGCCTGTTGCCGAGGGACGGCTGCTCGAACGTGGTATTGGCTTCGTCGCCAGGCGCAATCCCGATCTTGTGATTCTGACCGACAATTTGCGACTGCCCGTCACGAAGGCCGCTTCGGAGTTGGTCGCGATGAATGATCCGGCTTTGGTGAAGTCGCTGAGCCTTGATGCCGACCACGGTGGACGAAAGAGTTACACGCCCGACTTGCTCATTCTCAACAAGGTGACGAAGGTCGCGCATCTGGTTGACGTCAAGCGAAGCCTCGGGTCCTACGAAGTCTCACGCATCACGGAGCTGAAGCAGCGAATGTTGGCGGCAGCTCTGGTTGTTCCCGACTTGCTGTTCAAGGAACATCGGCGACTGCATGTTGAGGAAGTCCGTGTTGTCATCCTGAATGCCGAAAACCAGCGTACCGATATCGGTGGCGGGGTCTGGCCGCTGACACACCTCGATCATCTCGTCGAAATCACGGGCGCCGGCCGACTTATGGAGCATTTGCGGAAACGGTTCCAGGCAGAGGTTGAGGCGAACTGGTCGGTTGCGCTGCGCGGTCATGGTCCTCATGCCGACAATGCTTGCTCCTCTCGGATCGCTGAGCCTGAAACTGGCTTTAGGCCACCTTCGCAGAAATCCGAAGAACAGTCACCTACGGATAGAGTGCCGGTATCGATCGGGTTTGCGCGGACACCACGAATGGCTGGGGCCTGACCGCCCCCTTTCTCATCGTTCCCTATGAAGCTTCAAGCCCGCTGTCATCAGCCGGGCCAACGGGAGACGTCTGCCATGACGCTATCGAATTCCAACATCATTGCCTTTCCTTCGCCGATGAACCTGTCAATCGTAATGCGACCCTCGGCACGGAAATCCATTTGCATCGGAGAGCTGCGCAAGCTCAGCGCGGACGAGCGAGCCGACTATATCGTATCGATCATTCGGCCGGCGATCGGCTTTGCCCGGCGAAAAGGTACCGGGCTCGATAGTCTGCCGGCGCAGTTGCGGGCATGGTTGCTCGAATTGTGCGACATCGGCGATCCGACGTGCATGGTGATCCGGGATTGGCTCAACGGTAATCCTCGCTTCTCGACTTCGGAGGAGAGAGCATGATGGAAGTGTTGGAACACCGTATCCGCCGATACATGCTCGCGAAGCTTCGTCGCCGTGCCGTCCTCGATCTCTATGAAAAGGCTTCGGTCGCTGGATTGCTCGAAAGCCGGTTTCTCGGAGACGATCCGGCGGGCGGGGCTGTCTGGTCCGCACCGCACACGGCAAGGCAATTCCTCGTCGGCGACCTTAATCGCGATCGTGAGATCGTGCGGCGGATGATCGGTTCAGGAGCCAGGTTCCAGATCGACGATGGTCGTGGGACGTCTGCTGGCCGTAAAACAAAGGTTGGCCGCGGCGGTGTATTTGACTGGTCTGTTCCGCAGCTCGATAAATCGCGGAACGCCAAGAAACGCTTGCATGATGACCAAGGCCGAGGCGAGGGGCCAGGTCGCGACAACAGATATGTCTTCGAGCTGCTCAAGGAACATCTCCCTGCGCCTAAACCAATGCATGTTGCCGTTGCACTTCTTGTTGCGCGGGCTGTCGGTTCCAGCTTGTCGAAGCAGTCCAGACTTACGGAAGCGCTCCAAGGGTCGACACCGTTCGTCCTCATCAAAGCGCCAGTCCCACGTTTTGAGACGGGCTTCGGTATGATGTTGGAGGACGATCTGTTGCTTCCATTCAGGGTGACGCTTCAAGACGTGATGAGCGAAGGGCCTCTTTCTGGTCGGTTTCCCTCAGCGCGGACATCGGACCCTCGACGCAGGCTTAAAACCTTGGCGGGGTCAGCTGTCGCGAAATCGGACGAAGGCACGGTGCGCCGGCGGCTTCGCCGAGCGATGACCGATGAGCCGGCCCCGATCGTTCTTGCCGATGAGATGTCGGCAGCGTTGACACCGGTCGTGACGGAAACCGCTGACCTGGTTCTCGAATGTACCGGGTTCGATCGCGCGATGATTGCCGATCTTCTGCATATCTGTGTCGGAGTGCGACCGGAAGACACTTTGAAGACAATGGGCGAATTGCACTTTGACCCTGAAGGCATGTCGCTTGACGATCTGGTGCTGGCAGTGCGGCCAGGCAGGTCGGCGAAGGAAGTCCTGACCGTTCTGACGATTCTGATTGATCGTTTCGCTTCGGGCCAGGCAGACCACAGGCATGCAAGTCAAAACGATGGAAGGCGAGGCTCCGGAGGAAGTGGAAGCTCTTCAAAGCAAACCGAGCGAAAGGCGAAGCTGCAGGATGTCGGTATTGAGGTGATCGAGCCCGCGTCTGTCGTCGCTGGTGATGCGAATGATCCTTCGGCGCATGCGAGGAGCGTCAATTCCAGGCTTGGCACAACATCGATCGAAATCCTGTCGGGATACGGCGCTGCTCGAGATTGGGCTCTCGACCTCAAGACCGATCTCGCTCTCTGGCGGGATGGAGGTCTTTCGTGGGATGAAATGAGCACGAAGCTTTTGCTGTCCGGGCCACCGGGGACGGGAAAGACGACCTATGCGCGGGCGTTGTGCAACACCCTACGGATTCCGCTGCTTGCGACATCGGTCGCACATTGGCTTGAACCGGGTTATTTAGGCGATGTTCTGAAGCGGATGTCGACCGCGTTCGAACTGGCCACTGCCAGAGCGCCCGCGATCCTGTTCATCGACGAGATCGATGGTATCGGGTCGCGTCAGTCTTCGGGTGGCAGAAGCTATGACGATTATTGGGTCTCGGTGATCAACCGGCTTCTCGAACTGCTGGATGGCGCTTCGAAAACGGAAGGCATCGTGGTCGTCGCGGCGACAAACCTGCCGGAGAAGATCGATCCTGCTCTGCTTCGATCCGGTCGGCTTGAAACCCATGTCCGGGTTCCACTGCCTGATATCGACACGCTGGTCGAGATTATGGCGCATCATCTCGGGACCGATCTGCCCGAGGTCATGTCGTCCGCCCCCTCCATGCAATCCTTGCCGCGATTGAAGCCACGAAAGGCGCGGGATCATGTTCCGCAGCAGCTTCGAAGAAATTCCGAGAAACGAAAGAGAGACCGCGAAAAAGGAGCAAAGCCATGACAATCTCAAGTCTGCTTTCGAGTGATGTCCTTAGGCCCTTGGCGCTGTTGGCGCTCGGAAAGACAGGCGCCGATATCGAACGGCTGGTACGCGAAGTCAGGCGAACGGCGCGACGGTCTGGCCGTGCCATGAATTGGTTCGATCTCGAGATTGCCCTGCGGACAGGGCAGGCAGAGCTCTCAGCCGACTTTCGACGAAGGGCTGCTATCCATGAAGCGGGGCATGCGTTGGTTTATACGGTGACTGGGATCGCCGAAGTATATTCGGCGAGCATCGGACACCACGGTGTCGGCATGGTCGCGACAATCAAGAATTCTTCGCTCGCGCAAACGGAGACGTGGCTGATGCACAGCATCGCCTGCCTCCTTGCCGGTCGCGCCGCCGAGCTGCTGCTGATCGGGGAGGCGGTGGCCGGTGCTGGTGGTGCGGATGAAAGCGATCTGGCGCGCGCGACGGCGATGGCTCTGGCCGCGGAGACAAGTCTCGGATTCTCCGAACATCAACCGCTGCTTTATCGCTCGAAATCGGCAACAACCAACGAGCTGGCGCTTGATCGCCAACTTGCCGACCGCGTCAACCGGCGGCTCGAAGCGGCCGAGAAAATTGCTCGGAGCATCATCGAGGAGAACCGGCATGCGCTTGAGGATGTCGCGGCAAGATTGGAAACAGTCAGTGTGCTGTCCGGCGATGAAGTGAGGCATCTGCTGTCGGGGAAGGCCAGTGTTACGCGATCTCCTGGAGTGTCATCATGATCGCAATCCGCGATTCCGATCGGCACCACGGTGATTCTGATCTCGGAATTATCGATTCAGAAGTCGGATAATTCGATTCCGACTTCCAAATATTCGGTGCCAACCTCTGAAATTGCGTTGCTGCCCGTTGTGTTAGCGGCTTTGCCGGGAGCGACTGGCGAGGCAGAGCTATTGATCATGAAGTGCAGTGCTTTGCCAGCAAAGGATATCGACTTGGATTGCATCGATATGCTTTGCCTTACCGTTTGGGCACGTCATCTCAATTTACGCTGCCGCGATTCCGAATTCCCGAAAGCCGTTGCAGAAATCCGATTTTGCGATTCTTCGAAACGGCGTTTGCGCCGAATAGCCGTCGGTGCATGGTCTTAGGCTTTGATTCACTGTCCGAGAGATGGCAGCGGCTGTTTGTCCCTTGCATGCCCGGCGAGCACGATAAGGCTCCAAGCTAACAAGGGAGCCAAGGGATGACAAAAAAATCGAAGCAAGCGGCACGCCAGCAGAAGGTGCGTGATGAGGCCAAGGCGCGGAAACGGCCGTCTCGGGACGATCTGGCAAGGATATTGCTCTGGCAGATCATAACCGCCGCGCTTGAGCAGAAGGAACCCCACCGCGCGCTCGGCAAGGTGAGGGATTCACTGGTGGATGACCTGGAGCGCCTGGGCTTTGATGTTCGGGAGAGCGAGGATGTGTTCCATGAAATCGCGGATCGCTATTCTGACGGGCTATTTCCGTTTCGGCCCAAGCGTCATCTGAGGGCGAGTGTCCTCGTCTAATCTCTTCGTGGCGGCAGAGCCGCTGTCTCGGATGACGCTGCTCTGGCTGCTTTCCTTTCGAATGGTGTACGCCGTTTGTATCTCCTATTCGTATTCCCCCCGTTACTCCTTATCACGACGTTTGCACAGGAATCGAAAGTTAGCCTCAATAAAATCTTCATCACTTCACGATTTGAGGTTGATTATGAGGATGATCGTGATATTTATATTTCACGAATTGAGGCTGAAAAATGACAGACGGTCGTTCATCTGCGCAACGCCGCATGGATTGGGACAAACTTCTAACGAGTGAAGATCGGTGGGAATGGGATTCGACACCATGGCTGGACGCGTGTCTAAAAGCTCAAGCGGAATTCTTGGCTTTGGCGAAAGGGACGCAGATGATCGAGCCGGTGGCCGTCGACGACTTGCCGGCAGCACTACTGTTTCGATCGCTGGCATACTATGGCCTTTACGGTGACGTTATTGACCGACCTGCGATCGGAGACATTGACGGCTACCTTGATGGCCAGCTGGTATTGGCGAAAGCATTGCATGAGAAGGCACCGTCTAGGTGCGACGACCGCATCGTTTCTAAGATAATCGACGTTGCTGCCGCGCGGCGCAGCCTTGAGCAAAAGACAGGCCTAATTGAGCCACTTGCCCTCGCCATTCTCGGCGGTGTGTCGGAGGGACGGGTTCGAAACCTCATGTCAGGAACCAGTGCTGAGGTTCGGTCCATAGAGGGGAAAATCTCGGCGGCTGACGCTGAACGCTGGTTGCATGGCCGCGCGGCTTTTTGGCCATCCATATGGAATGAGGAACCACTTTTGGAGAAGGAGAATGAAATGACCGAGGTACGAGTACCCCAAGCTTCTGACGGAACTGTCTTCCATCCGGGCCTGCGACGCAGAAGCGGCTACATGGTCGGTGAGAAAGGACAGGAGTTGACTATCGAGAGCTACGACGCTGCACTGCGGGCACTGAGCGAAATGGAAACGCCTCGCTGGCGTCGGCCGAATTCCCAAGGCAACTGGGGGATTGTGAAGGCGTCAGGATGGACTGTGCTCAGCAGATGGGACCTTAACAACATCAAAGATTAAGCAGACCAGATCGCTTCTCACGCGATTTACCCTCTCCGTGCCGACTGTCTAGCGGCAGCACGCAATCCCTCAGCTTCGATCGGCTATTTCAACCCCTCCATTTCCTGGAGCGGGAATGCCGAGTGCTGTTCTTTTTAAGGAAAATGATATGAAGAATACTGATGTACTCGCCACGCTCCTTGCCCAGACCCCAATGAAGACAACCAATCTGCCGCGTGATCAGCGTGGCATCTACGGCTTGATCGATCACGATCAGCATCTTCGCTACATCGGCTGCACAACGAGAGAGGCTGAGAATTTTCGCAAGCGTATCCACCAGCGCCATCGAACAGGGTCCGAAACGCACAGCCATTACTTTTCGAAGATTTACAACACTGGCAGGATGTATCGCGATCGGTTGACGCAGCAGGGTGATCCCGACGCTAAGATTGCGAAAGACTTTCGTTCGGCTTTCATCGAGGAATATTGCCGCGCGGTCTACGTGCCCCTAGAGGCAAGCGAGTTGGAAATTGTGGCACTCGAGGCGGCAACGATTGCCATTGCGCCATCGGAGAACATTCTCTGGAATCGGGCGACAACGATGGTCTACCCGGAGCCGACGGAACTCGTGGACGCCCTGATCGCGAAGCTCGGATTGTCGCGAGGTGGAATTGAAGCACTTGAGCGACAGAGTTTGCGCTTCGACCGTACACGCACCGGACTGCTGGCATCCTGACCACCCGCGAAGCATCGCAGGCGGAATTAATTTCCGCCTGCGATGCTTCGATTAAATACGGTCGAATACCGAAAGTGCTGAGGTATCGCTGGCTGCGCGGTTCTAAGAAGGTTGGCCTTACTATGCCCGATGCCACTATTCCTTCGTTCAGCGGACACGAAAATTAACAACGCATCCGCATCGCTTTCCCCGTTATGACACTCCCCAACCAGGTTGAAAGTGCTTTTCCAAAATTTGCAATTGCGGAGGAATTTCCTGTCTGAACGTCAGGCCAAAGTACGTCGCCGCTCGTGTACTACCAACATACAAGTACTTCCCATGAAGATCGGGCTTGGCGTCAACCAATGCGTCCATATCGACAAAAAATGCGGCTTCAAACTCGAGGCCCTTGATATGTTTTATATCGAAGACGCGTACGGTCTCCTTGCTGCCGAGGGATTTTCCATCTTTGCATGCTTCTGCCTTGTAGTTTATTTCAATCAAGGCGGCGTTCAGCGCTTGGGTTAGCGGTTCTACTTGATCCTCGCTGTTCACTAGGACTGCAATAGAAGGTAAGCGGCCCTCCCGGGTTTCAATTTCCCGCATGCGATCGGCGAGCCAAGCCGCCTTGGCGGAGACGCTTTTCAGGCCCTCACCCCACACCGGTGCAATCCCTTCGATGTCGTTGAAGTCTGCAGGTGTAAATTCCTCGCTATGTCCATCTATCGAGCTGACAGCACCGGCCAATTCAACCAGCTTTCGCGTTTGCCGATAGGAAATCTTCACGGAGTATCGCCTGATCTGGGAGCTAATCCAGTCAAAGTCTTTGTCCGTTCGAATTCCCCACTCCGTCAGCCGCTGATTGAAATCACCGCAAACGAAGAATGAGTTAAGCGCGGGATTGGCCAGCTCACGCATAATTGCGAGTTGGATCAACGAGAAGTCCGTGACTTCATCGACGAGGATTTGATTTTTGTAGAGGCCCTTGATGTTGGAAAGTATGCCTTGGCTCGGTTCGTAGTCACGAACTCGATCCGAACTCCGGTTCAGCTCTCGACCGATCCGAAGCGTTGCAAGAATCAATAAATCGAGTTCACGCCAGCAAATTGACGACGGCGCAGGTGGCTTTTCCAAGTACCACTCGCCAGCTAGTGCTGGGTCTGTTCTGAAGGCTCGAAATTTGACGACGATCGAATGCAATATCACGCGATCAAGTCTCAGAAACTTTCTGATCGCCCTTTGGGTCGCCGATATCTGCGCAAGCTGTTTCAGCTGCTCCGGTGTCGGCAAATTGGCATCGGTAAGCCAATCTACCATCCGCGCTGCAAAGCTCGTCGAGCCAAGCTTCCTTCCACGAGCCTTCGCATTCGCCAGTGTTCGAAGCACCTTTTCAAACTGGGCAAGCGCAGCGCGCCTGCCTTGCGCTGTTAGCCTCCCGCGATCGTCATCTTCATCGTCGTCAAAGGGCTCATCACTGTCCTCCGGGCTTTCGTCACCGCTCAGCTGACGACGAAAGTCTGTAGCTTGCTTGCCAAAATCCGTTAGAAAGTTCTCATTATCTTTCAGGAGGCGATTCACCAACTGGGTCGGGATTTTGCTGAACTGGCCCCTTAACTGCGTGAGTTGCCGGGTTAGTTCTTCACGAATTTGAAGCATATCTTCGATGATGCGGGCGTCGACACCACCTCTTCGCGCCGACAGAATGTTGGCGATCTTTTTACCCAATTCCATGACCTCTGGGCTTGAAGAGCGTTGGAGCGCCGAGGCCTCCCCGTTCAACTCTTCCGTCAAAGCGTTCCAGAAATAGGATATGAAGCTGTCATACCAAACTGAGTCATCGGATGAACGGCGCTTGTCGACTAGGTATCGCGAATTCTCCTCTCGTAATACAAACAGGCCCCGCTTGCTGGTGGTGTTTAACAGATCAAGATGCTCCCGAGCGATCTGGTCACGATACTCATCCCATGTCTTGATGTTCTCGTCGGTCGCGGGAATTCCTTCATTGTTGAAATTTCTCGTCACATACTGCTTCAAGAGCTCGGTGGGCGAAAACATCATCCAGCTGCGAGCGTGGTCTGAAAGCGGGCCCGCGATCTCGATGGCAGATCGCTCTGCCTCACTCAGCGATCCTTCGCTGAGATCGACCTTCTGGCCGAGTCGACGGATAAGAGTTGTCGTCTTACCGGTACCGGGCGGCCCAGAAAGAAACAGCTGCGTATTGATCGGCAGGCGGTAGATTTCATCCTGATACTCATCGACAAGCCGTTCTTGACGGAGCGCGAAGCCCTCCACGCGTGGTCGGCTGATGCCTTCGATCAGACGATGTTCCTCATCTTCCTCGGCCAACAGCTTGGCCAGCAAGTCGATCTCTTCCTCTTCAACTCCGTTTGGGTCAACGACGGACCCACCAAGCCATTGTCTAAGTGACGGAATGGTCACATTGCCATAGCCGTCCATAGATATGATCGTGTCGAAAGAGTCCCAGTCGCCCTGCTTCCTTCTCGGATAAATTTTGGTGACAGACTTGATCAGGACGTCCTGTTCCTTGCCGCCTACCTTGAGGGAGAACTCAGTCCCGGGTCGCCTTGACGCAATCCTTCCAGCTTCCGCATTCAGGCTTGCAATTTTCCAGCCAGTGCCAGCAGGAGCCGCAGCCGGCGCTATGAAAATCGCGCCCGGATTTCCGTCCTCGTCTTCATACTCAACGCGTGCAAGAATCGGCTCCCACCTCAACCGTTCGAGGTCGCCTTTGTTAGCTGCGCGAATCTCACCGAGAGAGGTCCCTTGCTTAGGGCTGGTGAAAATATTTCCAGATGCAAGATAGGGGCTGGCAGACCTGAAACCTGATAGCTCGCTTTCAACTTTTTCAGCGACAACTTCCAGGCAATCAATGGAATCGTGTGCCGATTTAGCGATGATTTCGCTGCGATCGTCCATGCGTGAATTCACTCCCCCAAAAATATTCAGTTTGTCGTGCCATATTTGCTTCTCGAGTGCGCGCCTGATCACAAGTGACCGTGGCATGCGGCTCCCGGCACGCTGAGGGTTCCGGGAGCCGCAGTTCGTCGTTGCGATCAAGCCACGCAACTAAACGTGGTCGAACACATCCTCTAGCTTTGTCGCGTGAACGTATTTGGCCGGATTGTTGTCGCGCACCAGCGCCTGGAAATGTGCCTCGCCACAGGCAATCTTCGCCGCCTCTTGATCACGGAGATCGTCGGTGAAGAGACTGGCCTTTGTTTCAACAACGAAGTACAGGCGCTCCCGCCCATCGACCTCAAGCAGCACGGCCCAGTCGGGGTTGTAGGTGCCAAGCGGTGTCGGAATCTTGAACCAGCCCGGAAGCTTAGCATAGACCTTCACGGCGTCGTTCTTTTCCATCTGCTCGGCGAACGTTCGTTCCACGCCGGCTGAGTCGTGAATGACATGCTCGTAGACCGACTTCTGGGTGTTGGTCAGCATGTTCTTCAGATAGCCGGTTAGCTCTTCTCGCTCGAACAGTTCCTGGGCGTAGAAGTCTTGGTCACCGATCCGTTGGTACTTGATACCGTCCACCAGGGCTAAACGCTTCGTGCGATTGATAATGTCAGCCGCCAGTTCGATGAACGCCTGCGGATTTTTCTTGAAATCCGATACCCGCCCGCTTTCGATCAGGATGGTGACTAGACTGCGCCGCGTGAGCTGTGTCCGATCCTGGAGATCGGTCAACAAGTCGGGAAGCACGATGTCGCCTTCGTCGATGGCGATCGGTCCAGAGCTCGATGTCTCCTTGGCAAGCACGCCGCCCTGGCCGATGGCGAGATCGGCCTTCCGGACGGTTACCCGAGCTTTTGCGATCGGTGGTCCATTGGCGATGTTGCGCGCGCAATCGGCAATGAGTTTCTCGTTGTCGAACTGCACCCGATAGGTTGTCGTATGCTTGATCCGGTCCCACAGCGCCCGAAACTCTTCGCTGTGATAGACTTCCTTGCGGATCGCGACCGGCTTGCGCTCGTCGGCGTTCTTGACTTCAAGACGGCCTGCGACCTTTCGCAAAATACCCGTGACGGCCGGCAGATATGGTTCAAGACCGGCCGGCAGTGCGAGGGTTCCTGTCTTGATGGCGGTCTTCAGGCTATCCTGAACCTTGCCGTGGCGGTCGATAAGGTCGAGGGCACGCAGGTGGCGATAGATTTCCGAGGAGCGTTCATATCCCAATACATCGGGTACGCCCGCATCATATGCAGCGCCTTCTTCTTCCATGCCGGGCCCCTGCGTAGGACTTTCGACCAGCATCGGAATATTCGCGAACAGATATTCCTCGACGATCCCGAAACGGATGCCTGTGTCTGCCTCGATCTCCTTTTGAAGATTTTCGGCGAAGGACTCGTAGCTCTCGGTGGCGATCACCGTCAGTGTGTTCACCTCGAAGCCCCGGAGCCGCTCGCCCTGCTGGTTGACGCAGAGCCGAAGTCCGCGTCCGATCGTCTGTCGGCGCTCTCGCTCGGTGCCCATTTCGCGCAGAGCGCAAATCTGGAAGACATTGGGGTTGTCCCAGCCTTCCTTGAGTGCCGAGTGTGAAAAGATGAACTTGAGCTTGGTGTCGAAGCTTAGCAGCTTTTCCTTTTCCCTCATGATCAGGTTATAGGCGCGTTCAGCGCTATCCCGATTGGCCTGGTTATTTTCGGCCGTATCCGTCCACCGCTTGTTCTTGTCGATGGAGAAATAGCCGTCATGCACCTCCTGAGCGTCAGAGGTTACATCAACGTCCTTGAACAGGCTGACGAACTCGGGGAGTTTGGCCGCGCGGCGGTATTCTTCTTCGAAGATCGTCGCATATTTTCCCTTCACTGGATTCCCGTTGTCATCGTAGGAGCGGTAGTGCTCAACGGAATCGATGAAGAACAGGCTGAGGACCTTGATGCCGAGGGGCGCGAGCCGCTTCTCCTTCTCCATATGCTCCTGAATGGTGCGACGGATCATCAGCCGTTTGATTGCATCGGCATCCACATCGCCGATCGCTTGACCAGGCTCCAGAAAGACCTCTGAACCCGCAGTTTTGACCTCAAGAAAGGACGCCGCGCCCGAAATGCGGATTTCACCGACACGGCAGTCCCTGTAAATCGCGCGGCCAGTTTCGTCTTCCAGATGGTCACCGTCATGAACGGTGATTTCTTCGCGTTGAACGCGGCCGCTTCGCTGCACGTCGACTTCCACCCGGGCTGAAATCGTTCCCTTCACATTTCGGGCAGACAAGAACCGCAAATAAGCCTTGTTATGGCCACCCTCGACTTCAAGCGATGCGACCTCGATCTGCTTCACCAGCTTGCGGTCATAGGCGTCAACCGCATCCAGTCGGTAGACCATGTGATGCTTGTTCACGTGGGTTGCGGAATAGCGCAAAGTGCATAGTGGGTTCATGGCATCGAGAGCCTGCTTGCCGCGGCCTTGAAGGCCACCGTCAACGCTCTGAGGCTCATCTACGATAATGACCGGTCGCGTAGCTCGGATCAGATCGATCGGCGCTTCGCCGCCCGTTTTCTCGCTGTCCTTATAGAGGTTGTTCACCTCCTGCTTGTTGATCGCCCCGACCGTGACCACCATTATTTGGATGCTTGGACTGGTTGCGAAAGTTCGAACAGAGCCCGGCTTGGAAGAGTCATAAAGGAAATAGTCGTAAGGCTGGCCCGAATAGAGCGCCTTGAAATGATCCTCAGTGATCTTAAGCGTCTTGTAAACGCCTTCCTTGATGGCGACGGAGGGTACGACGATCACAAATTTCGTAAAGCCGAACCGCTTGTTCAGTTCGAAGACCGAGCGGAGATAGACATAGGTCTTGCCCGTCCCGGTTTCCATTTCCACGGTGAAATCGCCAGAGGTCAGCGAGCCGGATGGCGGCAGACCGTTGCGCAACTGGATGTCCTTGAGATTTGACATGATTTCGTCGTCGAGCAGCGTCAGTCGGTTACCGATGCCAAGAGCATTTTCCACCAGCCCTAGTTCGCCCTGCACGCCGCCGGTTGAGCGACGTGTTACGGTGAATTCGGTGCGATTTGTCTCCTGCCCGCGAAAAAGCTGGCAAACCGCCTCGATCGCCGCCTTCTGATAATCGAGGTCGGATTCGAAATGAAGCTTCATCTCCCTTTTCCTCACAGGCTACGCACGTCGAGAATACCATTCTGATTGAGGATCGCCGCCATATTGGTTTTGGCGACATCGTCGGAGAAGCTAGAGTCCTTAAAGACGACCCGGGTTTCAACGGCAGGGGCAAGCTCTCTCCACCACGCGATGATGCCCGCCGAAAGTGTTTCAACGACATTCACAGAGAGGCCCTCACCGAGGCATGCAAGCAGCGCACCGCCACCGATTGACTGGATAGTCTGACCCGCAATTATCTTCGTCTCGATCGGCACGCAGAGATCGAGGCCAAGCTTGAGTAACAGTTCGTAGAGTACGTCCTGCTCCTTACGGCCCTGGACCAGGTGCTCGGCATTTTTGAGCAGGCTGGACTCAAGGTCAGCGGCATCGGGTTCCCAAGCACGTATGTTCGAGGAAGCGAGCTTGAAAACGCGAAAGCCGGTGTCGCCGGCGAACATCGGGCTTTCGCTTTGCAGTTCGCCTGCCGCGCGGCGAAGTCTTTCCTTTGTCAGCTCAGAAATCTTCCTCGGCTTTCCTAGCTTATCACAGAGCGCAGTTGCGGCCTTCTGATCTTCGTTTCCCGCGTCGATTTGCTCGGGTAGCTGCACCAAAATATAACGTCGGCTACCGCCGTCTTCGGCGTTCAAGTGCATCACTGAATGTCCCGTTGTGCCGCTACCCGCAAAGAAATCGAGTACGAGGCCGTCACGCGATACCCCATCAGCCCACTTCAACAGCTGTTTGATCAGTCGCACAGGTTTTTTCCCGCTTGGAAACTGAATTTCTCCTTCCTTGGCGACATTACCCATGTCTTGATGGAAGCCTTTCCATAGGTCCCCCCTGATGACTGTACGACCAAATCTAGGTTTGTAGTCATCGGACATGCGATAGTTGAGGGCTAGCGGCATCAGAGCTTGTAGCGTACCGTTCGCCAGCGTGGTTAAGAGATAGGTACGGTGATCAGATTCGTATTTTACCCAGTGGCCAGCAGCTGTCATCTGCCCCGCTGCAGAAACCGGTGGCCTATCAATACGCGCAATTGATTTGAGATTTTGTTCAATGAACTTCTTCGCCGCGTCCGAAACCGCCAGCAATTTGTCCATGTTCTTGACGCTAAATCCCTTCTTCCCGCCGATACCCAACCTCTCAATATCTGGTCCCACGTGCGGATCGCTGGCCATTTTCTCGGCCAACGATCCGAGAGAACCATTCTCGTTCAACCAAATTGAATAGTGAGTATCGTAGGCGTCAATTCCGTCCAGAAGTGGAGTATGATTCACTTCGTCAAATGAAGCTGATTTTCGATATATATGCACAAACTCAACGTTCTTGACGATCGTACCCTGTTGCGCATTGACAGTTTTTGGACCTGATGTCGTCGACATCTCAACAGCAATAGTATCAATAAAATTCTCCTCTCCGAACACTTCATTGAGGATTAATTTCAAATTTGCGACCTCGCTATCATCTATCGAAACAAAAATTACTCCATCCGGACGCAACAATCCGTGAGCTAACTTGAGGCGCGGCAAAATCATGTTCAGCCAATCGGTATGAAATCTACCTGATGATTCCGAATTGGAACTAACTCTGCGTCCACCCTCAACTTGACCTGTAATCTCGAGATAATTTTTTATGTTGTCTCGGAAATCATCGGGATAAACAAAATCCTTCCCTGTGTTGTAGGGCGGATCGATGTAAATCACCTTCACCTTTCCGGCATAGCTCTTCTGAAGGAGCTTCAGGACCTCCAGGTTGTCACCCTCGACCATGATATTTTGAGTTGTGTCCCAATCGACACTATCTTCCGGGCACGGCAACAATGTTCCAACCGAGGGACTCAGAGCTATCTGCCGAGCATTCCGCTTGCCATACCAGTTAAGACCATACTTCTCTTCTCGATCTTCAACAGCGCCTCCAAGAAGTTGCTTGAGAACATCGAAATCGACTTTCCCCTCGCGGAAGGCTTCCGGAAAAAGCGACTGCAGGCCGCTGATGTTTTCCGAGACAATATCTGCGCTCTTGGTTTCAGGGTCGTTCAGTTCGAGCTTCTTCATCGCATGTCCATTTCATTCGAGACCAGCAGCTAAGTTACGCTGCCTGCTGTCCGAGCATTTCCTTGTTGACGTAGTCCTTCAAAGCCGCGGCACTGGTGAAGCAGCGAAAGCCTGCAGCACTTGCAAGGGCAATTGTCTCGTCGTTCTCGTTCAGTAACACGGCGACCGGTTCTGACAACTCCTCTTGGAGCCCGTTAGGCCAGACGAGATCAAAAACGGCGATCTGATCGCCTGTCTCCGGGTTCGAATGATCATAGGCAATGACCCCGTCGGCGAAGCCTTGCTCAACGGCCCAATCATTGATCGCCTGCAGCTCTGCCTCTTCATCAGGGCTGGAGATGCCGCCGGCAGCAGCCGTTGCGGAAATCATCGCTATCCGAGCAGGTTCGGCAATCCATCTGTCATCGCCATGCAGCAGTGAGGCAAACCGCTTATTCGCCTCGGCCGCCAGCAATTCCTTGCGGGCTTCGAGGAAGTCGGCGTAGCGGTCAATTTTCCACAGGGACTCGTCCATGGGAATCCACTGCGAAGCCAGAGCACCCGGGTGCTTCGATTCGATCTTCGGGAAATAGACCTCTGGCAGTGTGTCGCGGATACTGAGATTGGTGTCCTTGGTCAGGAAGCAGAAATTGGCAATCGCGTTTACCTGCGAACGCGGAACCTTCTGCTTGTAGAGCTGTGCCTTCGGGAAGATGTGATGCACCTCAAGTGCATTCATCTTGCCTAGCAATCCGGACTTCAATTCGATGCCGGTTCCCCAGTCCTTGGATGCACCCATTCGGGTCAGCATGTAGAGGACAGGGTAAAAGCGGGCACCGAGGCTCCAGCCGGTGAAATGGCCTTTCTCGACCCGCAATCCACCATGCCACAGCCGCAATTGCTCCAAGAGTTTATCGAGACCGCCTTCCGGGCCTTCCAGCGCTTCGAGGTCCTTATCCAGGAAGGATTCCGTTGAGCCCGAATAACGACCCCACATGCCGGCCTGTGCAAACCAGAAAAGGAGCTTGTCCCGCTCCACCTCATCCAGCGCACCGCCCTTTTGATCCAGGTAGCGCACGATAACGGGAACGGCGAAGCGGCCGAAAAAAACCCGTGAGTGATCCAAACCAAGCCTGCCGGAAATCAGGTTGAGGCAGGCGTCAATGCGCTTGGTGGCGCGCTTTAGGCCGTCCTGAATGTCGCTGGCTGATTGATTGTGCAGATAGAGGAATTTGGCTTCACCGGTCAGTACGGTGTTGATCGATCGCAGGAGCCAATCGAGGTTGAAGTCGTAACCCGCTTGGTTCCAGGCCTTCAGCTTGCCCTTCATCTCCGTGCGGGCATCGGGCCATTCCGCGCAGATTTTCGCCAGCGCCAGATCACCTTTGGAGAGCTTGGTGCCGCCACTGTTCACCTTGTTGAAGATGTCGACGACCACGTCGAGAGTCTTGTCCGCGCCGGTGACCTCTTCTTCATGAAGATTGATTTCCAGGATACCCAACAGGCGGCTTAGTCGGCCATAGTATTCCGCGGGTGGAGTTGACCCCAACGAGGTCATGATCTTACCGACACCGTCATGCCCCGACTTCATGAGGGCCGACACATCGATCCAGAGAGGGTCTCCAGACATTTTCAGCGGCTGGAAGAATTCGAACGTCTCCAAGGCAAGGTTAAAGTAAAGGCCCGTAAAGGCCTTGGCGTTGCCGTCGAAGAACGCAGGTGGCTTGCCGCGTACGACACCGTAGAGAGAGGTGACCCGCTGCTGGCCATCCAGCAACAGCTTCACAATGCCGGAGGCGAGCTGGCCGTCGCCGCGATGATTCGCGGTAACAGATTCAGTTGCCCAAACCAGCAACCCACCGACGGGGTGGCGTCGATAGAGTGAGGTAAACAGACCACGTACTTGCTCGGTGTTCCAGACATACCCTCGCTGGAATTCCGGTAGGGCCATATGCCCACTGTCGATATGGTCCAGAATGGTCGAAATCTTCATGGCTGCTCGCCCCCCATTGCCTGCTTTGCTTGTTCCATGGCGCGTTCGATCGCCTTTATCTTTTGGTTGAGATCGACGCGCTGGCTGATCCGTTTCGCTTTCGCAGCCTGCGCCCGCAAAAGCGAGTTTTCCTTGCTCAGCCTCTCGTAATCCTCAATCGCCTCACGGCGGCGCGCGATCTGGTGTTCATCCGTGGTCACCGAGTAAGAGCCGACCAAGTTGGCCGCATTCATCGCCTCGGTCCGTGCCAGCCATCCATCATACAGAGCGTGTAAGTCCTGATGCGATAGCTTCGAGAGCGCGAGGCTATGTAGGAAGGCCTTCTCGTTAGGCGTCGGCTTGGTCGGATCGGTTAGGTGTGTGATTGCATTTCTATCAATGACGACCTTGGCCGCCTCGTTTTGTGCACGCCGCTTATGGGCCACGGATAGGTCGATCCCTTTATCGTCAGCCGTAATCAGGATAACGGGATAGGGGATCGCGCGATGAATCAGTTCGATGAGACGGCTACTCTTTGCTCCTTCACGAAACGCGCAGCCAATGACGGCAATCTCGACATAGTCACGTATTTCGTCCGCAAAGGCCGGCACGCCGACAGTGCTCGGCTTGCACGCCGCGAACCACACCAGTTCGTCGATGCCATCCTGAATAGCGCGCCTGTCGGTCGACGTAGGTGCGCCTTGTTCCACGAGGATTTTCTTCGGCACGCGAATGTCGACACGCGCGTTCGCGGGTAATCCGAGAGCGTCAACGACAGCACCGATGCATGCGGCTGCGTTCATCCCGAGCTCGTCTCCGGAAGAATCACGAGAAATGCGACGACTTCGAAATCATTGATGCCGGCGAATTCCCCTTTCAACGCATGTGTACCACCTGAAGAGAACAAGCTTGCGACCGCACGCTCCTCGCTTTTTCCCGCAATTGAAGCAACGGCCCGAGCCAGGAGCTTTTGATAAGGCTCCATATCCCGCCCGAAGCGCGTGGACTTATCGAACCGGCCACAGGCCTGAGCGTCAGGCAGATCGCGTCCGATGGTAACCTTCTTGAGGCGATCCAGCACCTGCTTCGCACGGGTATACGGCAATAGCGCCTCTCCCTCGTCACTGACATGAACAACGAAGTGCGGCTTTAGCGGATACCCAGGCTCTGCCAACCGCTCCGCCGCTTCACCAACAGCGCGAAGACAAAAAATGACTCCTGGCGAGATGACGTTCTCGGCAGTAACAAAATCGTCCTCAGGCGGTGAAACCACGGCATAGGTACCCAGCGGCAATGCCTCCAGTTGCGCACGGTGATCGCGCAGATAACCTGCAAGGTCGATGCGAAAATCATTGAGCGTGAGGTCGGCAATCGAAACGCCGCTGGACAGGTCCTCGAGATCGATCACCGAGTCTTGCATCTTCTGTAACTGAGCACGGCGATATTCCAAGTCGTTCATCTGATTGCCGGCTTGGAACTCGATGACGTTTTCCTCACCGGTTGCGGACACATCGAGGAGGACCATGCGTCCACTCACTCTCGATTCCAGATCGAGGTACTCATCGAGCTCAAGGTTCGGCCAGAAGTTCACCAACTGAATACGTTGATTCGTCGAGCCGATACGGTCAACGCGACCGAATCGCTGAATGATGCGCACGGGATTCCAATGGATGTCGTAGTTGACGAGGAAATCGCAATCCTGGAGGTTCTGGCCTTCAGAAATGCAGTCTGTGCCGATCAGAAGATCGATATCTCCCTCAGCAGCCATTTCTGGCGGCCGTTCCTTAGACCGGGGCGAGAAGGCGCTGAGGATGGAGCTCATATCTGAGCGCAGGCTCTGCAGCGTGGTCTTGTTTGCACCAGTGCCGGTTACAACGGCCGTATGGATTCCAAGCGTCTCGCGCGCCCAATCGGCAAGCTCGCGGTAAAGGTAGTCCGCAGTGTCCGCAAAGGCGGTAAACAGCAATATCTTCCTGTTGTCGCCGTTGATCGGTGCCTGAACTTTCTGAGTGATCAGCGCTTTTAGTGCCGATAGTTTCGCGTCGCGATCTGCGGACACAGAGCGTGCAGCCGACAGCAGCGTCGCCAGGCGATTTCTGTCCTCAATCAGGTCCTGCTGCCAACGAACCCGATCGACATCTTGCAAGAGAACCTTGACCTTGCGGCCGACGAGGAGCGTCTCAAAGGCAGGATCGTCGATGTCCACATCGTCTATCGCAAGCTCGTCGATGGATTCATCATGAGCCTCGATTTTGGCAATCAACGCGTTCACGTCATCGAGCTGACGTTTGATGGTGAGGGCAAAGGAGGCCACAGAGCTTTCCATCCGCTTGAGCAGATTGACGCGCATCAGGTGGATTAGGCTTTCCTCACGGTCGGCCTGACGAAAATAGCTCTCGCCTCCGCGAATCTTGGTGCTGTATTTTGCGTCATAGGCTTCTTGCTTGTCCGGCACCACGTAGCGCAACGGTGCGTAGGCCCCTAACGTCAACCGCCTAATCTCGTTGTTGATTTCGCGGATCGGACGGAACTCGCCAGCTAGATCAACATCCGCCTTCACGTTTATCGGCTGCAGCCGATCGGGGAAATTCCCTGTCTCAGTTGTACCATAATAGCGCTGCACATGTTTTCTGGATCGGGCAATTGTCAGCATGTCCAGAAGCTTGAAGTAGTCAAAGCCCAGCATGTCCATCAGGCGTGATGTGCGACGCTCGCCATCGGGCAGGTCCAGCCACCTGTTAAATTGTCCCTGCGCTTTTCGTATCGTCGCTTCAATACTGGAGATGCCGTGATCAATCAGGGCGATGTCGCTACCTTCGGTCATGAAGGCGATCTGGTTCTTCAGGTCTGCAAGCCTGTTGTTGACCGGCGTTGCCGACAGCATCAGAACTTTGGTTTTAACACCCGCCCTGATTACACGCTTCATCAAGTGATCGTAGCGAGTGTCGCGGTCCTTATGGGTCGCCTTGTTGCGGAAGTTATGGGACTCGTCGATCACCACGAGGTCGTAGTTGCCCCAGTTTACGTGCGAGAGATCGATATCACCTGACGTACCGCCATCCCGTAACAGATCGGTATGATTGAGAACGTCGTAGTTAAAGCGATCGCTTGCGAGACTATTTCGGCGATCGTTAGCTTTATAGAGTGTCCAATTGTCTCGTAGGCGCTTTGGGCAGAGGACCAAGACGCGATCATTGCGGAGCTCATAATACTTGATGACCGCGAGCGCCTCGAACGTCTTACCCAAGCCGACGCTATCGGCGATGATACATCCTCCGATGCGCTCGAGCTTGTCAATTGCCCCGACGACGCCGTCGCGCTGGAATTTGAAGAGCTTTTTCCAGACCGTGGTGTTCCTGATGCCGGTGGCGGATTTTACAATTCGCTCTTCATCAAGCTCATCGCCCAAGTCTTTGAACATTTCGAATAAAAACTTGAAGTAGACGAGGGAGGGGGCTCGCTGGGATGCTGCATCCGCAAGAATGCGCTCTAGCTCGTCAGCATCTTGTCCGGATGGGACGGTATCCCAGGCGCTCTGGAACCATGAAGAGAAGGCAGTTGTTTCCTCGTCCCTGGACGTTGCTTGCACCAGCCCCAACCGGCTTCCCGGCGTTATGCCCAATCCCTCAGTTGTCAGCGAGCAGGCACCAATCGCGGCCCTGTGCAAGCTAGTGTTTCGTATGATGGCCATAGATTGAGGTAGTTTATCAGCATAGCGAACCTGAACATGGCGCCCAAGCCAATCAAGAGTGGATTTGGCGTGCCATCGGCCCTGGAGCTTGTTCCGATAGCCAATGTCAGAATGACCACCGAACAATAAGGAGTGTAGGGAGGCTTGAGCCTCAAGCAGTAATCTTACTGAGTCTGCCCTATTCAATAGCTCGCGGACTTCAGCGAAGGCATGTAGCGATAGGTTGGGGGACATTATGTCGACTGCCGAGCCTGCCTGCAGCCACTCCTCCAGCTTATCCAGTACTCGCTCGCGGCCAGTGTTTTTGATTAAATCCATATTCCGTCCCGGCCCGCTTGAGCTATTGGAAACGCAAAAGTCTCCGTAAATTTCGGCCAGTGCATTTCATTCATTATCGCTATGATTGTAAATAAATATTTCAACTCTGTGCCGGTCGGTACGCACCATAGCTGAGCTCTGCAAACGCTGTCGTGTGACCTAGTGTGGGATGACCTCTTTCAGACTTGAGGTTCCGTCATAGACGAATGCTACGCTATAGCGGGCCCTAGTAACTCCGACATACAGCTCGGGTTTGACACCACTCACAAGCTCGTAGTCTCCCGTCGTCAGCCATTTCTGGGCCTTCTTATGCGGGAATATTAGTATTCGGTCGAAAGTCATGCCCTTCGACTCTCCAAAGTTCAGCGCTGGAAAGCCAGCGCAGTCCGTTGTCACGGATAATCGTAGCACTTGCGGCTTAAACTTGTTGACGTACTCGGTAACGTGTCCTGTTTTTATCGAAAACACGCCGTCATGACCGGTCAGGTGCTCGTTTCGCGACTGTGTCTTTTCGTGGTCGGGATAAAAGCTGTCGGCTAGGTCTGCGATCTGTTGGTTGCACCGATGGGTCTCGACCAGATGCTGCAGTTCAACAAGCTTCTTTTTCTCCCACTCCTGAAATTTCTTAACGATATCGGGCCCGCGAAAACCTTTATGACGGTTGGAATTGTTGGTTGTGAAGGTGGATTGTCGGGGATCACCCACGAGAACCACTTCAAGATTGGACCTGAGCATCAGTTCGAGGATGTCGAGGTCATATCCAGCGAAATCCTGAATTTCGTCGATGTAGACGCGTTCAAAGCGGTGCTCCAATCGACGTATGATCGCGTTGTCGGATATCGCGTTACAGTCGCAGACGAACTCCGCGAGCTTATTCGAGTAGATGTTTGACGAATCTCCGAAATAATAGCGGCCAGCGTCCGATTTGGGAGCGAACCTGTCGACCGTCGTTTCCGTCCAAAAAATCCCGTCTATACGCTTGTCGTATTTATGGTTCCTGTATGGCCGAGCCATTTCGCGGAGAAGGAATGTGTACCAGGGGATGATCTCTACGTGTTGCGGGATGGCTCGCGCACGCTGATAGAATTTGGCCTGAATCTCGCGAACATTGTTTCTGGTATAGGTGATGATTGCCGACCGGGCTGACGTGTCGCCCAGAACCTCGTCAACGATCCGTGTTGTCTTTCCACCACCCGCAGCAGCGATGACAATCCGATTAGGCGACCGCATGGTTGATATACTCCGGCACGTTCCACGCTCTATCCGTTTCGAAAAGCCTTAGAGCGACCTCGGTCTTGTTATTCTGCATGAACTTCAGCAACTCTTCGTCCGTGGTATACGCGGTGCCCAAGATATCATTCAACACGGTCCGGTCATTGGCCTTGAGAAGCTGCGGTTCCAATGTCCTCGCATGCTCGTCGGGATCGTACCGAACTGCTATGTGTTTATGCGTGAGATAATCGGCGTATTTTTGCTGCAGCCGAGCCACGTCGCCATCGTTGTCGGTGACCACATCAACCTTGGTATTTAGTATGTCCGCGATTTCCAAAAAGCGTTTGAACGCGAGAGAGCTGACACTGATAACATCGACGCCAGCCTCAATGGGCATCTTTCCGTGCTTTTGATGAAAGGCCTTCTGAACAATAAGCTCATCGGATGGCCCTTCAACCAGGATCGCACGCTTTGAAAGCACCAGGCGCAGCGTGTCGTAGCCTGGCAGTTTTAGGAAGTAATCCCGGGTCTTGGGATCGAGCGCCGTTAGCTTGGTCGCGATTCCATTCATGAACATCAAGACCGAATCCACCCCGAGCTTGTTTATTACGTAGCTGCTGTGAGTCGTTATAAGCAGCTGCCGCTCTCCTCGTTTGGCGGTGATATGAGCGATCAGGCTTGCGAGATTTGTAAATGAAAGATGGTTCTCAGCTTCCTCGATCAGGAACACGTGGGAGCTGTCCGCGACATCCAAGGCAAGCTTAATCTTGACGGCGCTTTGTTCGCCTTTGCCAACGAGCGTCATTGGAATATCATCCAAGTGCGGCATCACACCGGACTCCCAGCTCGCCCTAGCTGAACTGTCTAGCGACACGGTGATCGCCTTGTCAGAAACATGCCCCTTTTTCGCTTCAAGACCTGAGTTGATGGCTGCCACCTTGGGGTCGGCCAAAAAGCGGTCCTTCATCTGCCGAAATGAGAGAGCGAGGCTAACCTGCTCCTCGCGCGTCAGGCTGTCCTTTACCACGTCAAGAACATATCGATTGGCAACACCATTGTTCCGCAAAGTGCTCGCGTCTATGTAACTTGGTCGAACTGGGATGGATCGTGCTGTGACATCATTATCGGCGAAATCGCGCCACCGGACAATGTAATGCTCTATCGGGACTGTTCGGATGAGCGAGGGGTCCGCGATATAGTCCTCGTACTCAGCTCGATAACCTTCGTTGAACTCGATCAGCATCCTGACGCCCGGCACATCTAGCTTCAGCGAATTTATCCGTCCTTTCAGCTTCGTCAGCGCCGGATCGTCCGAGAAGTAAAGTTCAATAAGTATCGGCGGTGGCGGACCGACATACTTTTTATGCAGTGCTGCAATGTATTGGCTAACCACCTTCGAATTGAAAAGATAAGGGTGAAGTTCGCCTTGGATAGCGCGGCCATTGATTTGACCGCTTAAAGCCAGATGTATTGCTTCCAGAAGGGTCGATTTTCCGCATTCATTGTCGCCGACAATGACATTCAGGTTTGGATTGAGATCGACGGTCGAATTTACAAGGCAGCGGTAATGTTTGATGACGACTTTCGCTATGTGCACCTAAATCCCCACAGTCAATCCTGAGAGCTGCCGAATCGGCTCAGCTTTAAATATGGATTTTTACCGTGGGGATCGTTGATAACACAACTGAAAGAGGTACTCGCAAATCACTGCGATGAGGTCATGGAGGCAATTATCCGCACGGCAGGGCGAAAGAGCCTTTTGGTCGCGGCGCGACTTGATGACATTGAGAGGCGATTATCGGCTGCTTTGGTTTTAATTCGGGAGGTCTAGCAACCTGAGGGCTGAAAATACCTTACTCTAACACATGGATGTTGTCCGATAGCTTTGGCGCAGATACACGATCTTATCTTGCGCAATACGCGCTGTATGCAATTTTCCGTGCTCGGCTGATGTAAAATATGGTCGTGTGGGCGCGCGATGTGAGAGTTACAAGTCTCTGTGGGCTTAGGCCCCCGCAACCAGCGACATTTGCAAATTCTCCTATTCGGGAAGCCGCTCGAGAAATTCCTCGCGGTAAACGTCGAGCATCATCTCCTTCTTCTCTTCACTGTAGATATCGCCAGCTTGCATGCATTCCATTGTTGGTTATGGGATGGCCCGCCCTTCCGAGGACATGTAACCGCCCGATTGGCGCCGCCTGCCGCCTAAGGCCTTGATGGCCTAAGACACGTGTTTAACGACGTCGTTAGCGACGTGTCTTATGCGGGGATTGCGATGCGCGTTGAAATTCTTGGGCAAGAGC
>NZ_JBJDRG010000029.1:0-35837 GCF_044987325.1 Rhizobium sp. ZW T2_16 | reverse complement strand
GGTGGTCATGGCGGGGCGGCCGCACCCGTTCCCATTCCGAACACGGCCGTGAAACGCCCCTGCGCCAATGGTACTCCGTCTCAAGACGTGGGAGAGTAGGTCGCTGCCAGGTCTTCTAAAGGCAATGTAACAATCAATCTTCTCGACACTCCTCGGCCCAAGCCGAACATCCAATTGGGCCGCCTAAGCGGCCCTTTGTCGTTTAAAGGTCTTTGCAGGACAAAACCAATGAAGGATCGCTCACAGGCGCAAGCCGGTGCGTCCCTTACAGGAGACAAAACCCAATGGGTTTTGCTCCGGCAGAAAGCATCACAGCAAAGCTGTGACGCTACCGCGACATTCGGGAAAGCCGAATGCGCTTGGCGCGGGGTGGAGCAGCCCGGTAGCTCGTCAGGCTCATAACCTGAAGGCCGCAGGTTCAAATCCTGCCCCCGCAACCAAATCAAACCATTGGAACCCAAAAGATATCGCTGACGATGCTAACGTCGCCGTCCCACGTACCATAATTTCAAGAGTGAGTCTCGCGACGGTTCAAATCCTGAAGAAGAAACCAAATTCTTCTGTCGAATCCAGATAGCGTCCTCGAAAGCTGAGCCGCACAGGTACCAGTTTGTCATATTGACCTGTGGCAGGCGCTGAAATCCAGACACGAGCTTGTCTTGATCGTCGTCATCCAAATCGTCAATGTTTTATGTCGGAGGTCGTCAGCTTCTCGGAAGAGCTTCCGCGCATGCTTGCTTCCAGAGACAGAATCTCGTTGGTCGAAAGAAGATTTTCCTGGCCGCGGGGAGCCAGCAGGCCTTTTAACTGAAGATCGATATAGCGCAGGCAGCATACGCGCAAAAACGAGGTAAAGTTTCCAAGATCGTGCCCCTCGTCGATCGACTCGTTGTAGAGTTGGTGCAGGAGCTGAGGAACGTTCATGTCGTCCTTGGCGGCAATCTCCTCGAGAACAGTCCAGAACATGGTCTCCAGCCGAACGCTGGTCACCATGCCGTCCATGCGGATGGAGCGCGTCTGGCTCTCCCAAAGATGAGAGTTGGCGCCGATGAACAATCTGCACATGAAAAATCCTCCTGCCTGCTCCTGGCGATAGCGATCACGTAGAGCGCCGAACGGGAAAGAGGCCGCTACGCGCGGCCCCTATTGGTTTCAATGTCCGACTTAGAGATTGCCCTTCTTCAGTTCGCTGGCGATGTGTTCGGCTTGACGTATGGCAAGAGCGACGATCGTCAGTGTCGGGTTGGCAGCCGCGCCGGTCGTCATTACCGAGCCGTCCGAGATGAACAGGTTCGGCATGTCATGGGCCTTGCCCCAGCGGTCCACGACGCCGTCCTCCGCCTTTTCGCTCATGCGGCATGTGCCCAGATTATGGGTGGAAGGGTAGGGAGGGGTGCGATGGGAATCGATCGCGCCGACGGCTGCATAGAGGTTCTGGGCGTGCTCGTAGGCGTAATTCCGCATGGCCACGTCGTTCTTGTGGTCGTCGAAATGCACGTTCGGGGCTGCCAGTCCCCATTGGTCCTTGACCGTATCGGACAGCGTGATGCGATTACTGGCCTGTGGCATGTCCTCTCCGACGATCCACATGCCGGCCGTCCTGTCATAGGCATCCATGATCTCGGCGAAATCAGGCCCCCACGCGCCCGGCTCGGCGAAGGCTGCGAGGAAGGACGGGCCGAGCGACAGCGTTTCCATGTAATAGCCGCCGACGAAGCCGCGACTCGGCTTGTGAACCGCTTCGTCGGCTATGATGCCGGCCATGGTCTCGCCGCGGAACATGTGAACCGGCTTGTCGAAGCGCGCATAGACCGAGCCGGTCAGGTGACGCATATAGTTGCGTCCCACCTGATCGGAGCTGTTGGCAAGGCCCTTTGAGAAGCGGTTGCTTTCGCTGAGGAGAAGAAGCCGCGCCGTCTCGATGGAGTTCCCCGCGACGCAGACGATATGCGCCGCCTGCTCGTGCAGTGCACCTCTCTTGTCGGCATACACCACGGTATCGACCCTGCCGGACGCATCGTGGGTAATGCGCACGACATGACTTTCCGGGCGCAGGTCCAGCAAGCCTGTTTCCAAGGCGCGGGGAATTTCGCGGACGAGAATGCTCCACTTCGCCTTGCTCTTGTCGCCCTGGAAGTTGAACCCGTCCTGGATCGACGCGGGACGACCGTCGTAAGGCTCGGCATTCGTCGCGTATGGACCCGTTGCATAGAGCTTGTAGCCGACCCGTTCGGCGCCGTTGGCAAAGACCTTGTAGTTGTTGTTGGCCGGCAAAGCCGGGCGTCCATGACGGTGGGTCGATCCCATAGCGATTTCCGCTTTGTCATAATACGGCGCCATGTCCTCGAGCGTGATCGGCCAGTCCAGAAGCGTTGCGCCCTCGATATCGCCATAGGTGGTGCGTGCCATGAACTCATAATCCTTGAAGCGCGGCGTTGCACCGGACCAATGTGTTGTCGTGCCGCCGACTGCCTTGACGATCCATGCCGGCAGGCCCGGAAAATCCGTAGCGATCCGCCAAGAGCCGCTGGTGGTTCGTGGATCGAGCCACGCCATCTGCTTGAAGGCTTCCCACTCGTTGTTGTGGTAATCCTCGTTTTTCAGATGGGCGCCTGCCTCAAGCAGGACGCAGGCAATGCCCGCCTTGGTCAGTTCGTAAGCCAGCGTTCCGCCGCCCGCGCCCGAGCCGATGATGATGACGGCTTTTTCGTCCTTTGCGATCTGTTTCATTGACCTGCTCCCGTATATTCCTCGATGCGTGGTTCTGGCAGCCAGGTGAGATCATTGAACCCACGGTTGACATAGCCGCCCTTGTCGAAGCTCGGTCCCTCGTAGCCCAGCAGGCCCCAGACTTCGGGATCGTCGTAAAGGGTGGTGACAGTCGTGCCTTTGATCAGCTTGAAGAAATCGGTGTCCTCGATGGCTTTCAGCCTTGCGAGAGCGGCCTTGTCATCCAGATCGGTAAAGCCGCTCACCTGGATTTCCTGCAGTGCTGCCGCGAAAGCTACTTTATCTGCAGGCGTCTTGCCGGCTGCGGCCAGAACGGCATCAGCGGTGCGCTGGTAGGGACCATCTCCGAAACGCTTGTGCGGAAACATGACACGGATCATGTGCACCAGCGTCTTGTAGCTCGCCTGATCCTTTTCAGGTTCGAGTGGCAACTTGGCAAAAGCGACCTTAGCGATCGATGATCCCATTACAGCGGCCGTCGCGCTGCCGATCAGCAGCCGTCTTTTTGTGGTTTTCATGGTTCTCCTCCCCTAATGAAAACGATATTTCAGTTCGCCGTCAGCGATATCTTCCCTGTTTCTGCAAGACCTCTATCTGGTATCCATCCGGATCCTGGACGAAGAAAAAGCGCGCCAGCTTGCGGCCTTCGTGTTGAAAGTCGACCAGTTTGCGCGGGGAAAAACCGGCCTCCTCAAACCGGGCATGTTCGGAATCGACATCGTCCACGACGAAGGCGGAATGGCCGTAGCCGTCACCTGTTTCGTAAGGTTCCGTGCGGTCCTTGTTGACTGTCAGTTCCAGTTCGAACGTGTTTTCCGCATTGGACAGATAGATGAGGGTAAATCCCTCGAAATCGAGCCGCTCCGCGACCTTCAATCCAAACGCGCGGTTATAAAAATCAATCGACCGGGCTTCATCGAGTACCCGGATCATGCTGTGGACGAATTTCGCCATGCTCCTCCCTCTCTTCTCTCCTTGATGGACTATAGAGATGGAAAAGAAGGGCGGGTATTATTCTGCTACTACCTTCGCATTTTTGCCAGAGGTTATGGTTGCGTTAGAAAAAGCGATCTTGACTCGCCGTATTTTTCACCTTTGGAGGGGATATGAAGCACGATGCCTTGATACGAACGGTCACCGATATCGTCGGTTCACGGCATTGCCTGACCGGAGAGCGGCAGACAGAGCGTTTTCGCAAAGGGTTTCGCTCGGGCGAAGGGGAGGCAATCCTTGTCGCGATCCCCGGTAGTCTCGTGGAAATGTGGAGGGTGTTGCAGGCGGTGGTCGCTGCCGATTGCATCGTCATCCTGCAGGCGGCGAATACCGGCTTGACGGAAGGTTCGACCCCGAAAGGCAGCTATGATCGCGGTGTGGTCATCATCTCCACCCTTCGGCTCGACAAGATACATGTGCTGGATGAAGGGCGTCAGATCGTCAGCCACGCGGGCGGCACATTGTTCCGGCTGGAGAAGCTTCTCGCAGGCTATCGCCGTCAGCCGCATTCGGTGATCGGTTCATCCTGCATCGGGGCGTCGATCGTCGGTGGCGTCTGCAACAATTCAGGCGGATCGCTGGTTCGGCGTGGCCCGGTTTATAGCGAGCTTTCGCTTTATGCAGAAAAGACCGAAGCGGGCGAATTGCGGCTGGTCAATCATCTTGGCATCGACCTTGGTGATGCACCGGAAGAGATGCTTGGAAGGCTGGACAGTGGTCATATCGACCGGTCCCTGATCGTCGAAGGCAAAGGCCGTGCTTCCGATGACGGTTATGCTTCACGGGTTCGCGATGTGGATGCTTCTACGCCGGCACGGTTCAACGCGGATCCCCGCAGCCTGTTCGAAGCTTCAGGATCAGCCGGGAAACTTGCCGTTTTTGCTGTGCGACTGGATACGTTTCCGGTCGATGCCGATACACGCGTCTATTATATCGGCACCAATGACGCCGCCGCGTTGACGGGGCTGCGGCGCAGTCTGCTGACGGAGTTCTCCGAGCTTCCGATCAGTGGCGAATACCTGCATCGGGACTGTTTTGACGTGACCCGGCGATATGGCAAAGACACATTGCTGATGATCGACCGGTGGGGAACAGACCGTCTTCCTACATTCTTTGCTCTGAAAGGTGCGATGGATGCGTGGCTGGCTAAAGCATCCTTTCTGCCCAACAATCTTGCCGACCGTCTGCTTCAAGGGCTCGCTGATCTTCTGCCCGAAGCGTTGCCCAAGCGGATTCTCGCATATCGCGAGGCTTTCGAGCATCACCTCATTCTGAAAATCACAGGACATATGGCAGGAGAGGTGGAACAGGCGCTGAACAGGAATGTAGGCCCTAATTCCTGGTTTCTGTGCGATGCGGAGGAAGGCAAGAAGGCGATGCTGCATAGGTTCGCTGCAGCGGGTGCCGCCATCCGCGACGCTGCGGTTCACGGCTTGCAGCGAGAGAATGTTCTTGCGCTCGACATCGCACTGCGCCGCAATGACGCCGAATGGTTTGAGCAGCTACCTGCCGAAATCGACCGGCATATCGAAAAGAAGCTCTATTACGGACATTTCCTCTGCCACGTCCTGCATCAGGATTACATCGTCAAGCCAGGAACGGACGTCAAACGACTGAAGGAGATGATGCTGGAGCGCCTCGATGCGCGCGGTGCGGAGTATCCTGCCGAGCACAATGTCGGGCATATCTACCGCGCCAAGCCGGCACTGGCGGAGCACTACAGATCACTTGATCCGACTAACAGTTTCAATCCGGGTATCGGGAAGACCTCTCGGAACCGATTTTACCGGGAGACCTGCCAATGCGGTGATGGCACCCAGTCCTCGGCCGACAAGGCGATGGTGTGCAATTGATGTGCTGCGCGACTAATCATCGTGAACCAGTGCTTACGCAACACCAGCGGCAAACCTGTCGAATAGATCGATGCTTCCCATCTGTCCCCCTTTAAGCATCAGGCTTATCCCGTCTCGCTGCGGATCGTCGCTGCGGCCGATAGAAAGCGAGACGCCCGGCGAAAGTTGACCGCCATAGGCGAGGCCCCAGAGGTTGAGGTTTTGCGCCATTTGGCTCGATGTATCGCCTCCCGCCGCAATCAGGCGTCGGACCGGGACTTCGCTCAGCAGTCGGTCCGCAAAACGACCGACCGTCTGAGCCAGCCGCGTATCGGCACTGGAAATCGAAGCCGGATCCTGCGGCGCAGTCGACAGAAGCACATTGCGCTCGTCCCTGAGCGCAGAGCCGATCCGCGTCGCCATACCCTCCCGATAGCTTTCTTCCTCGACGAGCCTGCCGGCATCGGCGCTGATGCGGATGAAGGATGTCGCAGCCTCGACCTGTCGACGCGTCAATGGCGAGAGCGAACCTGCGATGGCAAGCACCGGCCCAGTGACCGTCGTTTGTGGCTCGACAACAGGGGATAATCTGTCGCCGTAAACGGCTTCCGCCACGCTGCTTGCGCCGACGACAAGGAGTGAACCCTGCCGCGCGCGGTGTTTCAGTTCAGTCCCGATCGCTGCAAGATGCTTCTGCGTGAGGACATCGAAGAGAATGTTCGGTTCGTCACTGGCGAGAAGCCGGTCGTTTTCCAGCGTGGTCCAGTCGACCAGTCCGACTGCGTCGGCCCCAAGCTGCTGCAGGTGAAGCCTGAGATCCGCTTCCGCCATCGGCGTCGAAGGATGCCGGCTCATGGTCGGATGGCGGTCGAGGCGATGAATGGCTGCCTCCGTTCCGATCGAGGCAAAGAGATTTCCGAATGCGCAATAACGGCCAAGGGACGGCTGCCCGCCGAGGATCACGGCCTGCCGCTGATCGACGAAGCCGCGCAGGACGGTCATTGCTGTTGCGATATTGCCGACATTCCTGGCGCTGTCGAAGGTGGAGCAGCATTTGTAGTGCAGCATTTTTATGCCCGATCGTGCAAAGAATTGTCCGACCGGGCGGAGCTCGGCTTCCATTGCGGCTGGCGTCATGGCGCGCGCCGAACCGGCTATGCCGACGGCGTCGAGTGTGCCAGCCATCGCGAGATGGCGGGACGAAGGGACGCCAAGGAAAAGGAATGCCTTCGCGCCTCGGCTGAACAGTGTCGCCAGCGTATCCGTGGCGCCGGTGAAGTCGTCGCCATACCAGCCGTAGAAGGGAGCGTTAAAGTTGACACTCATGCGGCCTTACCGAAAAACTCCAGAGCCTCGCGAAGTGGTTCCGACGTGTCGGCGGCGTCTTCGAGCGTCTTGCCATTCTTCATGGCATGAAAGGCTGCACGGATACTTTCGATGCCCGCAGCAGGGCCGCTCGGGTGACCCATGATGCCGCCGCCTGCCATGAACAGGAAGTCGTCACCGCCCGCCGCTTTCCATGTGACAGGAACTGTGCCAGCCCATTGGCCCGACGAAAAGGCGGGAAGCACGCGGTCGTCGGACTGATCGTCGAGTGTGCTCAGGCACATGGCCGTGCTTTCTATGACCTCCCTGTTTTCCTGGGCAAATTTGCCGTCGAGCCCATGGACATGCATGTGGTCGACGCCGGCCAATCGCCAGAGGACCTGATAGGCATCGAAGCCGATGCCGAGAACATCGCAGCGTGACAAGGCGCCGAAACCGTTGCGATGGCCGTGCAACGCCAGATCGGTCGAACGCCGAAGCGTCTCGACTGCGGAAAAGCCACACCAGTTGAGATTGGCCATGACGCAGGTGCCGCCCTCGCTTGAGACCAGATCGGCATGGCGGCGCATGGCATCCGTCTCGTCGGTGATGTTGAAGGCGATCATGACGCGCCGTCCGAGCCTGTCCTCAGCGCGTTTGACCGCTGCCATGACTGCAGGGATGCGTTTGCTCAGGGGGGCGTGGACCGGATTGGCGGAAATCTCGTCATCCTTGATGAAATCGACGCCGGCATCGCAGAGCCGACCGACCAGCCCTGCCGTATCTTCAGCGGTTAATCCCACATTTGGCTTGATGATCGAACCAATCATCGGTCCTTCAGAAACGCCCGTCAGCCTGCGGGTGCCGGCAATGCCCTGTTTCGGCAAGAGGTATCGTCGGCGCCAGGAGGCTGGCAGAGTTATATTCTCTAGCCGAAGGCCTGTGACCTCGCCGAGATCGTAGAGGTTGCCGGCTACCGTCGAGGCAAGTGCCGCAAGATTGACGCCGATATTGTCGATCGGAAAACGGATACTGACGGTTGCTCGATGCGGCCTGGTGGTGATGCCGCGGCGAATAAGCCACGCGCTCGGCAGTGTCGGGTGGCCGATCTCCCCCAAATCGACCACCTCGAGCACCTCCGCACGCGCGCGGGCGCGCAGATCGTCCGTCTCTCCCTCGACACGGATGAACGTGCCAGAAGATTGCTCCCCGGCCATGATCTCCGCCACTTTCTCGAGTGGAAGCGGTGTCTCTATCAGGTAATCCGCCGTAAAATGCGTATCCGTCACGGGAGCCTCAAATCTTCGAGAGGTCGGGGAAGGGACGAACCGGGACACTGCCGTCCCAATCTTCCGAAGCCTTGCGTATCGCGTCGAACATGCGACCCTTCGGACCTGCGACTTCCGACAGTTCAATGACGGTGCCGGGATGGTAATGCGTATCGAAATAGACGAAGCGGCCGTTCTCGCCGACTTCGCCTTCCATCACCACCTTGTAGCCCTGCTGTGTCAGCCGATCGAGGTCTGCATCGAAGGTGTCCGTCCAGTAAGCGACATGCTGAAGGCCGCGATGTCCTGCGTCGCGAAAGTCCTTGTACATTGAAGGCACGTCATTGCGGGTCTGGATCAGCTCGACCTGTAGCTCGCCTGAATTGGCCAACGCCACGGAATTGTGCGGCTCGTGGCTTTCACCGCGATAGCGGTAGTTCACGATCGGAACCCGCTCTTTGTAGAAGAACGGACCGACGCCCAGCGTATCGCTCCAGTATTGCATTGCCGCTTCGATATCATCCACGACATAACCCGCCTGGCGGATCTTTCCAAAAAAACGGCTCATCTGATGTCTTGCTCGTAATTCTGATTGAAATTGATGGAGGCGGCAGGTGTTCGCCGGCCGCCGTATATTTCAAGGTCAGGCGAGTGAGCCGACGACACTTTCGAGCGCGCCCCAGGCTTCGTCGCCGAATTCCTTGCTCCACTTGGAATAGAAGCCGCCCGTCTTCAGCTTGGCGCGGAATGTCTCCGTCTCGACCTTGTTGAACTTCATGCCGGCTTTCTCGAGATCTGCCTGCACGCCCGCATTTAGAGTGGCTATATCCTGGCGTTGCTGCAGTCCGGCCTCGTTGATTGCTCGCGCCACGATCGTCTTGACGTCGTCCTTCAAATCGGACCACTGCCGGCCATTGGCGATGAACCAGTAGCCATCCCAGATATGGTTGGAGAGCGCGCAGTTTTGTTGCACTTCATAGAGCTTCGCGACCTGGATGATCGGTAGCGGGTTCTCCTGAGCATCGACCACCTTTGTCTGCAGAGCAGAATAGACTTCGCTGAACTGCAGGCTGGTCGGCGACGCGCCGAGTGCGGAGAACATGTCGACCGAAAGCGGGCTTACCGGCACGCGGATCTTCAGGCCCTGCATGCCATCGGCATTGGTGATCGCATTGCCGCTGGTGGTCGTCTGGCGGAAGCCGTTGTCCCACATGGTTTCCAGCGCGTAGAGGCGCGAGCCCTCGATCTTGCTGCGCACGAGCTTGCCGACCGGGCCATCCATCGCCTTCCATACCTGCGCATAATCCTTGAAGGCGAAGCCGACGGCATTGAGAGCAGCGGTCGGCACCAGCGTGGCGATGACGAGCGAGGAAGGCGTGAAAAAGGTAAGCGCGCCGCCGCGAACCTGCGACAGCATATCGGTGTCGCCACCAAGCTGGTTTGCCGGAAAGATCAGCATTTCCACCTTGCCGTCGGTTTCCTTTGCGATCCGGTCGGCTGCTTCCTTGGCGCGGATGTTCAGCGGATGGCTGAGCGGTAGGTTGTTGCCATAGCGGAGCTGAATCTCAGCTGCTCCGGCAAGGCGCGGAATTGAAAATACGGCGCCCGCTGCCGGCGCAGCGGTCAGCCCCTTGAGGAGCGTGCGGCGGCTCAATGTCGTTTTCATCTATTCCCTCCCTTATGAAAAAGTCTCTTCCCATTGACGAAAATCAATCATATGAATGATGAAGTCAAACATGAAATCTGATGTAATTTGATGTGTTTCGATGCTGCTAGAATCAACCGAACAGTCTGAAATCAGTCGGCGCCCGACGATTGTCGATGTTGCCCAACATGCCGGTGTATCGACGGCGACCGTCGACCGTGTGCTGAACGGGCGCCAGGGTGTTCGGGCGCCGACGGTGCAGCGCGTGATGCGATCGGCCGCGCAACTCGGATATGTCGAAGGCGATCTGCTGGGGGAGGCGGCAGTGACCTCGCCGGCAAATATCTCGTTCCTGCTTCCGGCCGGAACGAACCGCTATCTCACTCATCTCGGCAAACTGGTTGTCGAGCAGACACCGCTTTTCCAGAAGAACGGCATCAAGCCGACAGTCGAATACATCAAGAGCTTCAGCCCAGATGCGCTGGCCGCTGCAATGCTGAGGCATGGAAAATCCGCCGACGGCATCGCCTTCATGGCGCTAGAACATCCGACGGTGCGCGAAGCGGTCAATCGTCTGGCGGGAAAGGGCGTGCCGACTGTAACGCTGATCTCCGACATCGCCAATGCCCAGCGCTCGATGTATCTCGGTCTCGACAATCGGTCGATCGGGCGGCTTGCCGGATATCTGATCGCGCGGTTCGTCGGCAATGCACCGGCCAAGGTTGCCATGATCGCTGGAAGCCTGAGTTACCGGGCCCATGAGGAACGCGAGATGGGCTTCCTTCATGTTCTGCAGGAACGCCATCCGAATATCGAGGTCGTCGGCATCCGTGAGGGGCATGACGACGAGGCGCTCAATTACCGGCAGATGCGAATGTTGCTGAGCCAGCATCCGGATCTTGCCGGCATCTACAATATTGGTGGCGGTGCGAGCGGTGTCGGCAAGGCAATCAGGGATGCGCGTCGTGAGCAATCCTTAGTCTTCATCGGTCATGGCCTGACGCCGGATACCCGCGCATTCCTGATCGACGGCACCATGGATGCGGTGATTACCCAGAACCCCGGCGAGACGATCAATCGCGCTATCCGGGTCTTCAACAATCTACGAGAAGGTAGGCCTGCCGAAGAGGATATCGACCCGCTGCGCAGCGAGGTGATCTTCCGGGAGAACCTGCCGTGAACCTGTACTAGACCCGGATTACCGCTCGGCCTGGAGGAGGTGGAGTTGGTGATCCGGTTGCCATTGAGGAGGAGAGAGATGGCGATGAGTTCCGAAGTGATGGACGACCTGCCGGCGATGGAGCTTCAGCAGTCGGTGCCGGGCTCGCGTTGGATGCGGCCGGTCGAGATTATCTGTGCGGTTCTGCTGACATTCATCATAGCTATCCTGCTGGTCGGCGTGACCGCACGCTATGTGTTCTCCTCGCCGCTTATCTGGGTGGATGAAAGCGCATCCTTCGCGTTTCTCTGGTTTGCCATGCTTGGTGCCGCAATCGCCATCGACCGGCATGAACATCTGCGCCTGACGGTCTTTCTGCATCTCCTCGATGAACGGAAACAGGCATTCGTCGCGACGATCGGTCTGCTTCTCACCGCCGTTTTCCTGGGCAGTCTGCTTTATCCCGCATTCGATTACGCGATTGAGGAGAGCTATGTCACATCTGCGTCCCTGCTGATCCCGATGAGCTACCGCGCTTCGGCACTGCCCGTCGGGTTGACGCTCATGCTGGCCACTGTCATCCTCCACGGCGTCCGCATCGGTAACGCCCGGATGTTGATCGGCGCAGCGGTTGTTGTTGGAGCTGCCGGAGGATCACTTTTTGCGCTTGAGCCGGTATTTGCCTATTTCGGCAACTGGAATATCGTCGTCTTCCTCGTCTTCGGTGTGGGCCTGTTGTTGGCCATGGGCGTACCGATCGCTTTCTGTTTCGGTCTCGGTGCGCTGTCCTTTCTGACCTTCACCACCTCCATGCCGACCTTCGTCATCATCGGACGCATGGATGAGGGCATGTCCAGCATCATCCTTCTTTCCGTTCCGATCTTCGTCCTGCTTGGTTGCGTGCTAGATGCGACGGGCATGGGCAAGGCGATCGTCGAGGTGCTTGCCTCGCTGCTCGGTCATGTGAAGGCGGGCATGTCCTATGTCCTGCTCGGTTCCATGTTTCTCGTCTCGGGCATTTCCGGATCCAAAGTCTCCGATATGGCGACGGTCGCGCCGGCGCTGTTTCCGGAGATGAAACGGCGCGGCCACAAGCCGCCGGAAATGATCGCGCTACTGGCGACCGGCGCTGCAATGGCAGAGACGGTTCCGCCCTCGATCGTGCTGATCGTGCTGGGTTCGACCGCAGGTGTCTCGATTGCCGGCCTGTTCACCTCCGGCTTTGCCATCGCCATGGTCCTGCTGCTGGTGCTGGCCGTTCTTGCCCGATGGAAATCAAGGCATGAATCGATGGAAGGTGTCAGGCGAGCATCCGTCAAAACGGTCTGGAAGGCGGTCGTCATCGCGGCGCCGGCCCTGCTTTTACCGTTCCTCATCCGCAGCGCCGTCGGCGGCGGCGTCGCAACTGCAACCGAAGTCTCCACCATAGCTGTCCTCTATGCACTGATTATCGGTGCGACACTTTATGGCGGTATCAGCTTCAAGAAACTCTACAGCATGCTAGTCGAGACTGCGGCCTTGTCCGGCGCGATCCTGATCATTCTCGGCTGCGCCTCGGCAATGGCGTGGGCACTCACCCAGACGGGCTTCGCCTTTAAGCTGGCGCAAGCGGTGACGGACCTTCCCGGCGGCTGGCTCACATTCATGGGCGTGACTGTCCTGATCTTCATGGTGCTGGGCTGTGTGCTGGAAGGCCTTCCGGCGATCGTGCTGATGGCACCGATCATGTTTCCGATAGCCAAAACCCTCGGCATCAACGACGTGCACTACTCCATGGTCGTCGTCACCGCGATGAATGTCGGATTGATCGCGCCGCCGATCGGCATCGGTTTCTATATTGCCTGCAAGATCGGGGGCGTTGCACCTGACGAAGCAATGAAGGCAATCTGGCCCTATATAGGCGCGCTGCTCATTGGTCTCTTCCTGATCGCAGTGTTTCCCGTTCTGTCTACCGCATTCCTCTAGCTGAGCGGGTAGAGTGGTGTTTCGATGTAGGCAGACGGTTAGATGTTGAGGTGATTGGTTGGGATGAACGGGGGCGAATTGCACGCTATGTTAACCAAAGCCGTAATCGCTGCGAGCGCAGGTCGTGGCGAACTTCGGCATATTGTAGTCATGCAATGACGGGCCGGTGTTTTTCATCCCGCGAGACCTTCATCAGGTTCTAAGTTTGAATGCAGCAAGTGCAGCCACCGGGGCTCGGCTCACTAGGATGCGGGTTATTAGCTGATGCGATCCATGTCCTTGTTGCTGCAAGCTTGAGCGCTACGAGATCGTCGTCTGCCCGCCTATCATATCGTGCGTCCAAGCCGCGCCTCTCCTTAAGGCGGTTGAGAACTGCTCCACGAGATTGCGCTAGCGATAGGCCCATCGGCTAAAACTGAAACTCTATTTGCGATTTGTCTTTGCAGAGATGTTCGCGCAGCATTTCCGTTGCTTGGCAACGTTACGAATTGCGTTGGCGTAGTAAGCCTTGTCAGCCAGGAGTTGTTTTTGGCTGCAGGTCGCTCAGCAATTTTTCAGCCATGGGAGCATCTGCGGGTTGACCCGCCGTCAGTTCCAGCCGAACCAGCAAGCCATCAGCATCGACGAATGCGTGTCAGGCCGGCACGCGAACGTCCCATGCAAGGATCGGAGTGCACTTTTTTAGCGTTGGCACCGAGCTGGTGAATACGAACGCAGGAGGAACCGATCATTTCGATGTCGCATTCATAACGCTTCCCACACACCTGCTTTGCGCCAGCGAGAAAAGCGATTGTATACAGCGTGGTGCACGGGCCATGACGAGCCGGTCCGGAAGCGCCAGAGAACGCCGTTGATCACCGGGTAGTCGTCAACCCGTTCAACTCCACGGCTGTTGGTCGAAAGTAGCGGCGCGATAACGGCCCATTCTTCATCGTTCAGTTCGTGATGGCGCATAGAAATCTCATTCCAGGAGAGTGACCACACCCAGTCAACAAGATGAACCCTCTCTATGAGGACACTACCCTAAGATATCTCGCAATTCTGAGCTGGGGACCGCTCACTTGCCTCCCAGTCATGACAAATAAATAGTTCAAAGGTTCGATTCCCATCACATCCCCGTCGTCTGGGAGGTGACGGTGTGAAGAGCGGAAGCCAGTCCCTGAAGACAGAATTGCGCTTCTATCCTCATCGGGGATGTCATCTGGTGGTACCGGAATACGGGCATTGCTCCTGGCAGCTGGGTCGCCCGAAAAGCTCCAGTACGCTTAGGAGTTAGTTGCGGCGACCGATCGTCTTTCCACCACATGGCAGGCAAGCTCGATGCGGCGTGACAAAGCCGGCACGCCGGAACAGAGGTCGCGCAGCAGGTCGACCGCCGTCATGCCGATTTCGCGCATAGGGATATGCACAGTGGTCAGCGGCGGGTTGAGGAAGGCGGCCTGTGGCAGGTCGTCCATGCCCATCACCGACACATCGTCTGGCACACTGTAACCGGCCTGTTGCACGGCCATCATCGCGCCGGCCGCAAGGCTGTCGCCGGCCGTCAGAATGGCGGTGAAATCGAGGCCTTTTTGGGCGATACGCTCGGTGATCGCCTGTGTCGCCAGTTCCGGCAACCAGTCGTCGACGGTGACGGTCATGTCCGGTGTCGGGGTGATGCCGCGGTGGCGCAAGGCATCCCAAAAACCTTCCTGACGGCGTTCGATCGTGCGGCGGCCGGGGCGCATGAGGAAGAGGATGCGGCGGTGGCCGAGATCGAGCAGGCGGTCGGTGGCCATTTGCGCGGCGGAACGGTTGCAGGGGGTGACGCTCGACAGCCGCATATGCGGATCGTCGCCATTGATCAGCACGACCGGCTTGTCGAAAGCGCGGGTGGCGGCCAGCATGCGTTCGTCGTCCACTGTCAGGAACAACAGGCCGGTCACGTCGGGATCGCTGCCTGCCTCGTCGAGGACGGAACGTTCGTCGCTGGCATCGGCAATCGGGCGGGTGATGATATCGAGGCCGAGCATGTTTGCGCGGTCGCGGGCACCTTCGAGAACATGCAGGGTGAACTGGTTGCGCACGTAATCGATCATGGCTGCACTCGAGGCGGCAATGACGATCTTCTTGCCTGGCACGGGTGCCGGCATCGGGTAATTGGCGTCCTTTGCGGCTTCCAGAATACGCTGGCGGATATCGTCGCGCACACCCTTTTCACCGGTCAGGGCGCGCGACACTGTGCTGAGTGAAACACCGACCTTTTCAGCGATATCTTCCAGCCGCACACGCCGGCTCTTCTTGCCGCGTTTGTTGGGAAGTGCTGCGTCTGCCATCGGTCCTCTCCAGTAATCGTCACCAGACTGCAAAAAATTTTCAGATTGCGCAATCGCAAATCCGATGTTTACATCCCGTCACCGCTCGGGAGAAGCGGATTGGAGGAGCCGGTGCCGCAAGGCGCCGGATGAGGAGGAGACTGGCATGGGCCTTTCTGCCCGGCATATCCGTGACAAACTCGATCTGCTCGTCACCGGCATGACCGGCCTGCGCGATGACGGTCGTTTTCACGAACCCAATCTCGATGGTTCGGCCGGCGATTACATTTCCTTCGACAGCTGGGAATGGCCGCAGGGCGTTGGTCTTTATGGCCTGATCCGGCTGTGGCAGTTCACAGGTCGCGACGACCTCAAGATTTTGATCGAGAACTGGTATGCCGCCCGCATCGAGGCTGGCCTGCCGAAACTCAACGTCAATACGACGGCGCCGATGCTGGGCCTTTCGGTTTTGTGGCGCGAAACCCGCGATACGCGCTGGCAGCCGGTGCTGGATGCGTGGGCGAACCGCGCGGTGACCGAAATGGACCGCACGCGGGAAGGCGCCTTTGCGCATCACGTCTCCGACAAGGTCAATGACGACGAGCTTTGGGACGACACGCTTTATATGGTGGCTTTGTTCCTCGCTTCCTATGGTCAGGCCAGTGGCCGCACCGAACTGGTCGATGAGGCAATAAAGCAGTTTCTCGTCCATACCCGTTATCTCGCCGACAAAAAGACCGGCCTGTGGTTTCATGGCTGGACCTTTCAGGGACATCATAATTTTGCGGAAGCGCGCTGGGCGCGGGGTAATGCCTGGATCACTGCGGGCATGCTCGATCTTTTCGATCTCGCCGATATTCCGGCGGCGGTGAAGGACTTTTTGACCGGCGTTCTGGTGGCGCAGGTGGATGCGCTCCTCGAGTTGCAGACGGCATCCGGCGCATGGCGCACGCTGCTGGACGATCCGACATCCTATGAGGAAATCTCGGCGACGGCCGGTTTTGGTTATGGCCTGCTCAAGGGGCATCGGCTGGGTATCGGCACGCCGGAATGGCGCGAGGCTGGTTTGCGGGCCGTCGAGGCGCTGCTGGCCAATATCGATGAGACCGGCACCGTGCTGAATGTTTCCTACGGCACCCGCATGGGCCACGACCTGCAGTTTTATCGCGACATCCCGATCCAGCCGACCGGTTACGGACAGGCGCTTGCGATCCTGTGCCTGTCCGAGGCGCTGCGCCATGTCGAAGGAGAGGTTTGATGGTGATGAAGGTTCTGTATGGCGCCGGTCCGGATGACATCAAAGGTTTTGATACGGCGCGGCTGCGCAAGGAATTTCTGGTCGAGGACCTTTTTCAGCCGGGTGAGGTGAGTTTCACCTATACCCATGTCGATCGCCTGATCCTCGGCGGCGCAGTGCCGCTCGATGCGACGCTGACATTTGGTTCGGGCAAGGATATCGGCACGCCTTATCTTCTCTCGGCGCGCGAAATGGGCGTCGCCAATCTGGGCTGCAGCGGCACGATCACGGTGGATGGCCAAGAATTCGAGCTGGAAAACCGCGATATTCTTTATATCGGCCGGGGTGCGCGGGAGATTTCGCTCGCCAGTCATTCGGTGGATAAGCCGGCGCGGTTCTACATGAATTCGGTTCCGGCAGGCGCGGATATCCCGCATCTGCTGATCAAACGGGCTGAATCGAAACCGCTCGATCTCGGCGATACGAAACGCTCCAACAAGCGGAACCTGCGGATGTATATCCACCCGCAGGTGGCGCCTTCCTGCCTGCTTCTGATGGGCATTACCGATCTTGCCGAGGGCAGTGTGTGGAACACCATGCCGCCGCATCTGCATGAACGGCGCATGGAGGCCTACTGCTATTTCGATCTGGCACCGGAAGAGCGTGTTATCCACCTGATGGGGCGGCCGGAGGAAACGCGGCATCTGCTGGTCAAGGATCTCGATGCGGTGCTGTCGCCGGCATGGTCGATCCATATGGGCGCGGGTACCGATGGCTACGCTTTCGTCTGGGGCATGACCGGCGAAAACCAGGAATATAACGACGTGGCCCCGGTGGCCCTCAGCGAACTCAGATAAGGCGGCAGGCGAAGATGAACCCGGAACAGAACTGGATGCGCAAGACATTGAAGCCGGGCGATGCCGTTCGCTACTGGCAGCTTGGTCGCATCGCCGAGGAACGGTTCGACGTGCCCGACGCGCCGATGAAGGGCGAGATGGACCCCTTCTTCTTCCTCACCAAGGTGAAGAACTTCATTCCGCATGAATATCCCTGCCGCACCATCTTTGCACAAACCTATCGCGGCAAAAGGCCGGATGTGCGCGGTGAATTCGAGGCATCGCGCTGGTGGCTGCCCTTCGGCTCGCCACGGCTCGACCTTTCCGGTTTCTGGTTCCGCCCGACGCGGCTCGCCACATGGACGCGCACCTATATCGAAGCGGAGACGGCGGGCACTGCAAAGATCCGGCTCGGCACCTGCGGCGGCGCCGTGCTCTGGTTGAACGGTTCGGAAGTGGGCTGGATGGCGCCCTATAGCCGCAATCTCGAAGCCAAGCAGGAGTTCGAACTGGAGCTGAGCGCCGGCCCTAATGAGATCGTGCTTTTCTTCGATGATCTCGCCGAACGTGATGCCCGTTATTTCTACCAGTTCGATTATCTTTCCGGCCCCGTCGCCAATGTTGCCCTGCCGGTTCCGGTCGCGGGAGCCGTGGCGGACAGTCTGGAAGAAGCGCTGGACGGCATGAATCTCGATCGCCAGCACTATTTCGGTGGTGATATCACCGTGCTGTTTGCCAAGGCCTTGCCGGTGGAGGCCAAGGTCAATGTCGCCATCGAAGGCGATTTCATGTCGCGGGAACGCTTCGATTACGATTTCGAGCTTCCGGCCGGTGTCGGCACTCTCAATGTCGGGCCATCGGAAAACGCGCCTGCCGATTTCCGCCATCTGCGCGTGACGCTGAATGCCCGCGGTTTTGTCGCCTCGCGGTCGGTCGGCGTGGAAATCTGCCATGCGGCGCGTCAGGGTGAGGCCTCGGCGTCGCTCTCCGAGCGGATCACGGAAACGCTGACCGAGGTGTCCAATTATTCCGAGCGCGATACGGTGCGCGCCTTTGCCCGGCTGGCCAGTGGCCGTGGTGGCGCTGACACCGATGCGATGATCGAGGAAATCCTGTCATCAATCGAGGATTGCCATGACTGCGCCGATTTTTCGCTGGTTCCGCTGATCTGGTCGCGCACGACATGGGGCGGCGATATCAACGACAAGACGCGCGCCCGCATCGACGCCGCCATCCTGAACTATCGTTACTGGATGGATGAGCCGGGCAATGACGTGCAGTGGTATTTTTCGGAAAACCATGCGCTGCTGTTTCATACCTCCGCATATCTCGCCGGTCATCTGCTCCCCGAAGCGACTTTTGTCCGTTCCGGCCGCAAGGGTTCGGAGCAGGCAAAGGTTGGCGCGGAGCGCGTGCGGGCATGGCTCGACCATTTCGAGCATTGGGAGATGGCCGAGTTCAACTCGGCTCCCTATTTCCCGATCGATCTGAAAGGCCTGACGGCGCTGGCAGCCCTGTCTCCGGACAAGGATATCGCTGACCGCGCCAAGGCCGGCATCGTGCGGTTGGCCGAAATCATCGCCCGTTCGGCGCATCATGGCATGGTGACAGCGGCGCAGGGGCGGTCCTACGAACATACGCTCTGCGCCGGTCGTTCGCTGGAGCTTTCGGCGGTTGCCCGCCTGCTCTGGGGCAAGGGTTTTTATGGCCGCCGCGTGCACTGCCTGCCGCAGATGGCTGTCTGCCTGCGCGACCATGGGCTGGTCATCCCCGATGAATTTGCAGCAATTGCCGATCACAAGGGCGCCGACCATCAGGAATGGCGGTTTGCGCAGGGCGAAAACGCGTTTGCGGCGCTTTATCATTACAAGGGCAAAAATTTCGCCATGGGATCGACGGTGCATTACCGCTGGGACGAATGGGGATATCAGGAAACCGTGCTGCATCTGCGCATTGGTGACAAGCCGGAAGCGGCGATCTGGATCAACCATCCGGGCGAAACGATCCAGTTCGGTTACGGGCGTCCATCCTATTGGGGAGGTTGCGGCACCATTCCTCGCGTGCAGCAATATCGCGGCCTCGCCGTCGTGGAATTCACCACTTATGAGGAACAGCCGGATTTTACCCATGCCTGGTTCCCAAAGGCCGAGTTCGACGAAAGCCGCGTTTCGGGCAGTCTGGCACTTGCCCGTTCGGGTGAGGGGGCCGTGCTTTTACGAGCCGGTTCCAATCTTCACGCCACAGATGATGGCCCTTCGGCCGGTGCCGAATTGCGGCAATACGGCCAGAAAACCCGCTGGATCGTGCGTGTCTGCGAGGCCGGCGATCTGACCTCGGTGGAAAGCCGGTTTGGCGATCTGGCCGCCGAACATGGGCCGGATGGTGTCATCATTGTCGAAGACCCGGAATATGGTAGCGTTCGTTTCGGGGCCGATGGTTCCGTGGAGGCTGAAGGCCGCGTGATAACGCGGACGGATTACAGCGTGAGGGGCGAAGCAATCTTGCTTGGCGTCTAGTCGTCACCGGACGGGTTGGGAGGCCTTGTCCACAATGGGAGGAAACGTGCATGAAGACCAGATCGCTTGTGGCGGGCCTTGCGCTCGCGCTTCTCACCTCGACGGCGGCCCATGCCGGCGATGTGCGTATCATGTGGTATTCCGATGGCGTCGAAGGCGAGGTGATGAAAGACCTTGTCGGGCGTTTCATGAAGGAAAATCCCGGCATCAACGTCATTCTCGACAATGTTGCCTATAGCGTCATCAAGGAACAGCTGCCGGTGCAGCTGGAAGCCGGCAACGGGCCGGATATCGCCCGCGTCACCGCCATCAAGGAACTGTCGAAACACTGGCTGGACCTGCGCCCGCTGGTGAAGGACGCCAAATATTGGGACGACAATTATGGCAGCCAGGCGGACTGGATGCGGCCGGACGGTTCCAACCAGATTTCCGGTTTCATGACGCAGATCACCCTGACCGGCGGTTATGCCAACAAGACCCTGTTCGATCAGGCCGGCGTGCCGATCCCCGGTCCGAAGGCGACTTGGGAAGACTGGGCTGCCGCCTCGAAGAAGGTGCAGGAAAGCCAGCAGGTGCCGTTCGCCATGGCGATCGATCGCTCCGGCCATCGCATCACCGCGCCGCTTCTTTCCTATGGCGCCAATTATGTGGGCTCCGACGGCAAGCCGGCACCGCTCGACAAGGGTGCGAAGGACTATCTCACCAAATTTGTCGGCTGGGCTGACGACGGCACCGTCAGCAAGGATGTCTGGGTGTCCGCTGCCGGCAGCACTTATCGCGCTGCGGCCGACGATTTCATCAACGGCCAGCTCGCCTTCTATTATTCCGGTTCCTGGCAGGTGGCAAACCTTGCCACCAAGATCGGTAACAACTTCGACTGGGTTGCGGTCGGCAGCCCCTGCGGCCCGGCCGCCTGCACCGGCATGCCGGGTGGTGCCGCTCTGGTGGCGGTGAAATACACCAAGAACCAGGAGGACGTCGCCACCGTGATGGACTGGTTCGCGCAGGAAAAAATCGTCAAGGAATTTTCCGAACGCACGCTGTTCCTGCCCGGCCACAAGGCGGTGGTCGACAAGGGTGGTCTCGATTTCAAGTCGGACAATGAACAGGCCAAGGCCGCGCTGAATGTCTTCGTGGAATCCACCAAGACAACATCCGAAGCGGCGCTGAAACTGCCGGGCTGGCGCTGGTCCGACACGGTTTATGCGGCGATCGTTACCCGCATCGGCCAGACGCTGGCGGGTGAATTGAAGATCGATGATGCGTTTACGCGCATCGATGCGGATATCGCCCAGAAGGTTAAGGATGCGGGCAAGTAGTTAGTGCTGAAGTTGAGGCGCTGCGCCCCGCTGATCTTTCCGCAGGCCGAGGGCCTTTGCAGATGGAGGTGAGGCAGTGCCTCTTGCTCCCTTCGATCTCCCCCTCAAGGGGGGAGATCGGCTGGGCGCACTGTCCCGGCTTCATATGCCCTCCCATTTTGGAGGTGGCGAAACGACAAAATTCGACGGTAATGGAGGAGAAGACACGACCATGACCACACCATCTCTCTCCGCCATCCTGATGGCACCCATCAACGCCATCATGCGCATCATCGATGCGCCGCTGCGCCGCCTGCAAAAGGCGACCGGCATCGGTGGCATGGCGGCGTTTTTCCTCGCGCCGAACATGCTGATCTTCGGCATTTTCGTGCTGCTGCCTCTCGTCATCAACTTCGTCTACTCGATGACCGGCGGCACCGCCTTTTTCCTCTCCGAACGCGACTTCATCGGCGGCGCGCAATATTCGCGCCTGTTCGAATGCCAGAACTATCTCGATCCGATGTCGTGCCAGGAGGATGCCTTCTGGACCGCCGTCGGAAACACGTTCTGGTTCGTGGTCCTGCAGGTTTCGCTGATGATCCTGACGGCGTTGATCACGGCGTTGATCCTCAACCGCGAACTTGCCGCCCGGTCATTCTGGCGCGCCGTATTCTTCTTTCCCGTGCTGCTGTCGCCAGTCGTGGTCGGACTGATCTGGAAATGGATTCTGCAGCGTCAGGGCCTCCTGAATTTTGGTCTCTATCAGTTCGGCATGGACCCATACACATGGCTGACCGACCGCAGCTGGACCTTTGCCGCCACGATCGGTGTGTCGCTCTGGGCGCATATGGGGTTTTACGCGCTGATCATTCTGGCGGGCCTTCAGGCGATCCCGAAAGATCTCTATGAGGCGGCGGAGATGGACGGCACCAAGCCGGCGCGCGTCTTCTGGCGCATCACCCTGCCGCTTCTGGCACCGAACCTTCTGGTCGTCGTGGTGCTGGCGCTGATCAAGTCCGTGCAGGTGTTTGACGAAATCTACGTGCTGACCGGCGGTGGGCCGGGCACGAGTACCCTGTTCCTGACGCAATATATCTATGAAACCGGCTTTGCCTCGGCGCTGCGCAATCCGGGTCTGGCGGCCGCCGCCTCCATCCTGATGGGCGGTGTGCTGGTGGTGCTGACGTTGATCCAGCTCGGCATCGGCAAGCGCGGCGAAAACAAGGGGAAACGCTGATGGGAAAGGTTGCGCGTTTCATCCTGCGCCGGAAAGGCGGCAAGGGCTGGCACTGGACCGATGTCTTTACCTGGGTCTGGCTGGTCGGCGGGTTGATCATCATGTTCGGCCCTGCCGTCTGGCTGGTGTTTTCCTCGCTGAAGACCCCGGCCGCGCTGGCAGAATTCCCGCCATCGATCCTGCCCTATGTCACCAGTCAGGCGACCGTCGAAGGCTACGACAAGCCTTTGATGCTCTATGACGCGAAGATGCCGGACGGTTCGACGCGGGTTCTCGCCGAAGTGCGGCGTATCGGACTGGTGGCGCAGATGGTCGATCCCAAGGCGCCGGGCGAGATCTTCAAGGTCAACATCAACGACCGCGCCCCGGTGCGCACAATGTCGTTCGCCACGGAAAACTATACCGAACCCTTCGTGCATTTCGATTTTCTGCGCTATCTCTGGAACTCGGTTTTCGTGACGGTGGTGGCAACGGTGATCACGCTGGTGGTCAATTCCATGGCGGCATTCGCGTTGTCTAAATACGAGTTCAAGGGCCGCTCGCTCGCCATGCTCGTCATCCTCGCGACGCTGATGGTGCCGCTGTCGGTGATCATGGTGCCGCTTTATTCGATCATCTCGACACTCGGCCTGTTCAACAGTCTATGGGGTGTCATCCTGCCGACCGTGGCGACGCCGACCGGCGTCTTCATCCTGCGGCAATACATGCTGACCATTCCCGACGAACTGATCGACGCGGCGCGCATGGACAAGGCGTCGGAATGGCAAATCTACTGGCGCATCGTGCTACCGCTCACGGCGCCAGCGCTGGCGGTTCTGGCGATCTTTTCGGTCGTCTGGCGTTGGAACGACTTCTTGTGGCCGCTGATCGTGCTGTCGCGGCGTGAGCTTTACACCCTGCAGGTCGGCCTGAGCATCTATTCCGGCGAACTCAATGTGCAATGGCATTTTATTCTGGCGATGACCGTCGTCACCATGATCCCGGTCGTGCTGGTCTTCATTTTCCTGCAGCGTTTCATCACCACCGGCATTGCCGGCACCGGCCTGAAGTAAGGGACACCGATGGGCGAAATCAAACTCACCGTCGTCAAGAAATCCTTTGGCGCACTCGCGGTCCTGAAAGACATCGACCTGCATATCAAGGATGGCGAATTCGTCGTTTTTGTCGGCCCGTCCGGCTGTGGAAAATCGACGCTTCTGCGCACCATTGCCGGGCTGGAAAAGGTGACGGGCGGCGAAATCCAGATTGACGGCAAGCGCGTCAACGAGGTGACGGCGGCCGATCGTGGGCTAGCCATGGTGTTCCAGTCCTATGCGCTCTATCCGCATATGAGCGTGCGCCAGAACCTCGCCTTCGGGCTGGAAAACTCCAACATGCCGAAGGTGGAGATATCAGATCGCATCAACGAAGCCGCGCGCATGCTGGAGATTGAGGCCTATATGGACCGTCGTCCGGGGCAGCTTTCCGGGGGGCAGCGCCAGCGTGTCGCCATCGGCCGCGCAATCGTGCGCCGCCCGACGGCTTTCCTGCTGGACGAGCCGCTCTCCAACCTTGATGCCGAACTGCGTGTTTCGACCCGTGCGGAACTGGCGGCGCTGCATGCGCGGCTGGGGTCTACGATGATTTATGTCACCCATGATCAGGTGGAGGCGATGACGCTTGCGCACCGCATCGTGGTGATGCGGGCCGGCAAGATAGAGCAGGTGGGGACGCCGCTGGAGCTTTATAACGAGCCGGCAAACCGGTTCGTGGCGGGCTTTATGGGCGCGCCGCACATGAATTTTTTGAAGGCTGATGTGCTGGCCGTGTCCGCCGGTTCGGCGACATTGTCCTTCGCCGGTGGTTATCGTGCGGACCTGCAGACCGGGCATGCGAAGCTGCATGTGGGCGACAAGGTGACGGTTGGTGTCCGGCCGCAGCATCTGGTCGTCAGCAACGATCCGCAACATCCGGTGGCAAAGATTTATCTCGTCGAGGCGCTGGGATCGGAAACCGTTGTGCATGGCGATATCGGCGGCGAAAAGCTGCTGGCGGTCCTGCCGGGCCAGCAGAAGCTGAACGCGGGCGACAGGGTGCATTTCGACCTGTCGAAACCGGTCCTGCATGTATTTGATGACAATGGCCACCGCCTGTTCACCCATCCGGGAAGCGGGGCGTAAATCCTATCGACGCTCGCCGGTGCCAAGCGGTGTGGCGGGTGTGTCTTTTGGCACGCGGCCATATTCATGCGGCAGCGAGCAGGTTTTCAGCTGTGGCAAAATTTTTGTGCCAAAATGTTCGGCCTCGTCCAGATGCGGATAACCGGAAAAGATGAAGGCGCGGATGCCCATCTTTCGATAGGCCTCGATTTCCGACAGCACCTGATCGGTGGAGCCAACAATGGCGGCACCGCAGCCGGAACGGGCGCGGCCGATGCCGGTCCACAAATGTCGCTCGACATAACCGAACTGGTCGGCCAGTTCCCGCGCCCGCGCCTGATGCGATACGCCGAGCGAGATGCTGTCATGCGCGCGTTCGCGGATCAGTTTGCCGTATTCGTCATCGAGTTTCGAGACGATATGTTCGGCATATTCGCGCGCCTCCTGTTCGGTATCCCGCACGATCATGTGCACCCGCAGGCCGTAATCCAGCACCCGCCCATGCACCTCTGCGCGGGCATGCACGGCGCGCATGCGTTCCGCCAGCTGTTCCTTGGGTTCCGGCCACATCAGGTAAACGTCGCATTGCGCCCCGCAAAGCTCCAGCGCATCGGGTGAATAACCGCCGAAATAGAGAAGCGGCCCACCATTCTGCTGGTAGGGACGAGCGGGATCGGTGGAAACGTTCTTGAATTGGTAGATTTCGCCGTCGTGGTCGATCGTGTCACGCGTCCAGGCCTGTCGCAGGATCTCAACGACCTCATGGCTGCGACGGTAACGATAGGCGCTGTCGGCGACTTCGCCCGGAAAATCCGAACTGATAACGTTGAGGGTGAGCCGGCCCTTCAGCATATGGTCGAGCGTGGCCACGGTGCGGGCCAGCATGATCGGCTGCATTTCACCGCAACGGATCGCCGCCAGCATGTTGATGTTCTGCGTGATCGGCGCGCAGGCGGCGACAAAGCTCAGCGTATCCTGCCCGACCTGATAGGAGGAGGGGCAGAGAATGTTGCGAAAACCCAGCGCCTCTGCCTTTTTCACGATAGCGGAACAGTGTTCGAAGCTGGAGCGCAAAGCGCCATCCGGCACGCCGAGAAAGGCGTAATCATCGGAACAAAGCGAGGAAAACCACGAGATTTCCGAGGCATCGAGATCGGCGGATCGGACGGGTACAACGGTCATCGGAATTCTCCTCCCCGAGATCGATTGACTGTTGCGTAACATCGCGATTGATGTAAATCAATAGTGTATCAATTTGGCGGCGCGTGATGGGAGTGGGCATGCAGCAGACATCCGGCAGCCTGCCGATCTACCTGCAGATCACCGAGCTTCTGATCCGTGACATCGCGGCTGGCCGTCTGATCGACGGCGAAAAACTGCCGCCGGAACGGGAGATGTCGGAACGGCTGGGTGTCGCCACCGGCACATTGCGCAAGGCTCTGTCGGAGCTGCAATCTCGCGGCATGCTGGAGCGGGTGCAGGGTTCTGGCAATTACGTGCGCGCCGTCAGCGATCCGCAGAGCGTCTATGCGATGTTCCGGCTGGAGCTGCTGGAAGGCGGAGGCCTGCCGACAGCGGACATTTTGGATGTGCGGCGTTTGCCCAAACCGGCCGACCTGCCGGATTTCGGTTCGTCGAAAGAGGCGCACCGCATCCGGCGCATCCGCAAACTGTCCGGCAAGGTGGCGGGGCTGGAGGAGATCTGGCTGGATGGCGGTTATGTCGACGTGATCGCGCCGGCAGACCTGTCTGAATCGCTTTACCTCTATTACCGCACGCGGCTCGGTCTGTGGATCGCGCGGGCGGAGGATAGGATCGGTCTCGATACGGTGCCGAATTGGGCGCCGGAAAATTTTGGCCGCCGGGCGGGAGAGCCGGCGGTGCAGGTGTTTCGCATCAGTGAAGCGCAGGATGGAAAACGGGCGGAGGTTTCGCGCACATGGATCGACCATTCGGTCGCCCGTTATGTGTCGCGGCTGAAATAGGGACGGAGGAGAAATGGCAGTGCGTTACGGTGTGATCGGCTGCGGCATGATGGGGCGGGAGCATTTGCGCAATCTGGCTTTGCTGCCGGATGCGGAGGTGGTGGCGATTTTCGAGCCTGATGCGGGAATGAGGGCGCGCGCGGCCGAGCTTTCTCCGAATGCGCGTTTGGTCGGTTCGGTGGCGGAGCTTCTGGCCATTGAGGCGGTCGATTGCCTGCTGATCGCCAGCCCCAATCATTTTCATCTCGCTCAGCTGGAGGAGATCGCCGCGATCCGGTCGCTGCCGGTTCTGGTGGAAAAGCCTTTGTTCACCAGCCTCGACGACACGGCCCGCATCGAGACCCTGCGCCAAAACTATCCGGCGCCGATCTGGGTGGCGATGGAATATCGTTACATGCCGCCGGTGGCGCGGTTGATTGCGGAGGCTGAAGCCGCGACGGGTGGCATCCGCATGCTGACCATCCGCGAACATCGGTTTCCCTTCCTGACAAAGGTGGGCGACTGGAACCGCTTCAACAGCCGCACCGGCGGCACGATGGTGGAAAAATGCTGCCATTTTTTCGATCTGATGCGGCTGATCCTGAAATCCGATCCGGTGCGCATCATGGCATCCGGCGGCCAGGCGGTGAACCATGCCGATGAGCGTTATGATGGGCTACAGCCGGATATATGGGACCATGGATACGCCATCGTCGATTTTGCCTCCGGTGCCCGCGCCATGCTGGAGCTTTGCATGTTTGCTGAAGGCGCGCGTTACCAAGAGGAAATTTCGGCCGTCGGTCCGCTCGGCAAGATCGAATGCAAGGTGCCCGGGCCGGGGCGCTTCTGGCCGCAGCATCTCGGGAGCCCACCGGTCGCCAAGGTGATCGTGTCGCCGCGCGAGCCGCAGGGGCCACGCGCGATCGACATTCCTGTCGATCGGGCGCTTCTCGATGCCGGCGATCATAACGGTTCGACCTTCTATCAGCATCAACGGTTTCTGCGCGTGGTGAGAGGGGATGGGCCGGTGGAGGTGACGGTCGATGACGGGCGATGGGCGGTACTTATGGGGCTGGCCGCCCAGCAATCGTCGGAGACGGGGCAGGTCTTGGAATTTCGCTCTGGAGCGTAGGTTTGCCACTCAATATCTAGAAATCGGCTCACAGGGGCAATTATCCTCCCTGTTCAGGGGCTTAAGCCAAGCGGAGACGTTGTGATGAAAGCTCGCAGTTGGAGATGACTATGATCCCATATGCACTTGTACAAACTCGCATTGATACCGAAATTCAGGATTGTACTGCCACCAGCAGCGAAGAGCATGGTGCTTAGGTTTCAGATACGGATGCGTATCCTATTCATCCGTACGGCCAACGATGGACTTTTCCGCTTAAACTTCTTTCGGGTCGAGAGGCTCATGATGCGTGGTTTAGCATCAATAGCTTGAAGCGCGGAACGACGTGCAAAAGGCTCTCCCAGAATAATGGTTCGGCGTGGTCTGCAATATAGCGTAATGGTCACGGCATTCCAAATGCGGCACTCCACTCTGCTCCCATTTTCCAACGGTCTCACAAGAAGTCTTTTCCGAGACTTTCACGTGATCCGAGCTTTTTTGACGATTTCAGTGATATTCCAGTCCGGCACGCAGAGTTCTGGCAGCGCTGCTTTGTAGTCAACCAGGCCTGGCATATGGTGGCGCCACCGATAGGGTATCTGCGGCTGCACAGCGAGCCGGTGGCATCGACGATCCGTTTGTTGTAACCTCACTGACATTGGGAGGACGCATGGAACGTCGTCTCGCCGCCATCCTGGTCGCAGATGTCGTCGGTTATAGCCGTCTCAGCGAAATCGACGAGGAGAGGACGCGCGCGCAATTTCGATCCGACACGTACAACATTTGGGTCCCCACTATCGAGGCCAACAATGGCCGGTTCGTGAAGACACTGGGTGACGGACTGCTCGTGGAATTTCATAGTGTCGTTGACGCTCTTAGGTGCGCAATCGATGTCCAGAGACAGAAGAGGGAGCAGCGCGATGCTTCCGTTGGATCTGCGCAACTGCAATTCCGCATTGGTATCAATCTCGGGGATATTCTTGTCGAGGACGATGATGTGCACGGCGAAGGCGTGAATATCGCCGACCGAATCGAGGCATTGTCGGTGCCTGGCGGCATCGTGATATCCGGCTCCACCTACGACCAGGTCAGATCCAAGATCCATGTTGAATACGAGTCACTGGGTAGTCGAAAATTCAAGGGTCTCTCCGAGCACATCAGGGTATACCGCGTCTTGGCTGAGGCGCCGCCACTGCGGCGATTTCCAATCGTCAGCTTCGTATGGCGGAGGCGAGTACCGGTTGCAATCACCGTGATCGGTGGGCTGATTGCCGTGATCAGCCTGACATGGTGGCATGCGCAGTCCACTTTGTTTAACCCGCAGCCGACGGGACAATATGCCTATCCTTTGCCGGACAAACCATCCGTCGCGGTGTTACCCTTCGCCAATGTGAGCGGTGAGACAACGCGCGATCACTTGGCCGAAGGTCTGACAGATGACCTCATTACCGAACTCTCCAAGGTTTCCGGACTCTTCGTGGTCGCTCAACATTCTGTCTCGGATGCTCGTGAAAAATCCGGCACGATCCAGGAAGTGGCGTCTGCCCTGGGGGTCCGATATGTGCTCGAAGGGACATTGCAGCGCGACGGAACACGCCTGAGGATCAATGCCAAGTTGATCGAGGCGATGACAGGCCTGTCGATCTGGGCTGAAAAATACGACCGCCAATATGCTGATCTGTTCACCGTTCAGGATGACGTGATCGGACGGATCATATCGGCGCTCTCGGTCAAGTTGAGCAAAGGGGAGCAGCAACAGCTTTCCCGTATGCCTACAGACAGTCTGGAGGCCTACGACTATTACATGCGGGCCCAGCATGAGGGATTCATCTATGGCGATGTCGATACCTATCGGCGGACATTGTCTTTCTATCAAAAGGCTATCGAACTCGATCCCCGCTTTGCAAACGCCTATGCTGGGATAGCCCGGGTAGCAGTCGACGTCTGGCGTAACGACTACAACTTCATGTGGTCGGCCGCGGTGGCGCGAAAGATTGCCTATGACGCGGCGGGACAGGCACTGAAATTGGATCCTGGAAATTCCCGGGCGCATACCGTCCTCGCTTTACTGCAGTGGGTCGACGGTCACAGCGGCGAAGCGCTTGCGTCAGCCAACAACGCGATAGCGGCCCAACCCAACGACGCAGAGGCGCTTGCCAACCTGGCGCTTATCCAGGCGCATACAGGCTCGGCTGAGAAGGCTGTTTCCACGATCGAGATGGCGCTCCGGCTCGATCCTTCACCGGCGCCTGGTTTCAAGCTGCTCGCAGGGATAGTATTTTATACCGCGCGCAAGGAAAGTGACGCGATCCCGCTAATCGAGGCAGCGTTGAAAAGCCTTCCGAAAACTGAACCGGCCCGAGAGTATCTTGCGGCAGCCTACGCAAACATTGGCGACAAAACGCGTGCGCGAGAAGAAGCGACACGGTTGCTTTGGCTCTTTCCGGAAAGCAATCTGAGTTATTATCGCTATCTCTATGACTATTGGCCAACCGAAGATCTCGACCATCATCTTACCGCGCTTAAATCCGCCGGCATTCCGGATTGGCCATTCGGCTTCGAGGGCCATGACCGAGATCGCATAACAGGGGTGGACCTGCGGGCTTTGATCGACAACCAGACATGGGTTGGCAGGCATCGAAACGGGTCTGAATTCCTCCAGTATTTCAGCTCGGACGGAAAGACGGCTTACCGCAGCGCCAACACAAGCATTACCGGCACTGCCGAAATCAACGACGATAGACTATGCGAGAAGTTCGAGGGCTATTTTCTAGATCGCCTAGTGTGCGGCACCGTTTATCGCAACGTGAATACGGGGATGGCCAATTTCGCATATGTCCATATTACTCCGCGATCACTGCAGTATTTCTCGCTTGAGGAAAAAGCGCGCTGATTACAACAACGTCATTTCCACTGCTTCTGGATCTTCTCGGATATGAGCGTCTGCTGGACATCGGCCCAGTGTTTTTGCGATTCCGGCACCTTTGACTTGTTTGTCTCCATGCCATCGGCCGCGCCGGGATCATAACTGATGTAGAGTTTGCCATCTATGATGCGCCAGGCGCGTGGATCGACATTAGTCGTTACCGTCCCGAACGACACGCCATCCGCGCAATATCCACCGTATTGAGGGGCATAGCGGGAGGGTTCCTTGACGAAAAGATCCCGGTGTTCGGCGCTGGCAAAATACCAGATCGCTCCCAGCCAGCGATGGGAATATTGGGCGTTCCCTTCCACCGCCTTGCCGTCGACGAAATAGGAAACCGGATCATATCCCTTAATCGCCACATTGCCAAAATAGCCCGTATTCACGAAGTCTTCGCCAGCTGCGGTTTGCGCCAGCGAGGCACAAATTGCGAGCGTAGCCAGCCCAAGATGACGCTTTTTCCTGTCTGTGGACATGATGTCCCTCCCGATGTCGTCCTCAAGTCATATCAGGGCGACTTCCGTTTTATGCACTCTTTGTAGAGCGGTTCACCGACGAGTTCAGCCTTCTGGCATGTCGCCCCCGCCTTCAGTAGCATGTCGCCGACATCCCAATATCCGCGCCACCCGGCTTGCGTAAGTGGCGTATAGCCATTCCTCTCGGCCGCTTCGATATTCGCCTTGTTGGCGAGGAGAAATGCGGCGACATCGGCATGACCTTCCTCGGCCGCTGCATGAAGCGGGGACATGTGGTAGAAATTTTGGGTGTCGTTAACGGCAGCCCCTTCAGCAACAAGACGTTTCACTATGTGGAGGTTTCCGGCATAGGCGGCGGCGTGCAGCGCAGTCAGACCGCTTTTGTTGCGACCCTCAATATCTGCACCCCGGGCAAGAATTAAACCTACGGCGTCGGGATTTCCACTTAGCGACGCCAGGATGAGAGGCAAATCTCCGGCCTCATCCGCATCTGATACATTATCTCCCGCGTCGAGAGCCTGTGTCAGAAGCGCAAGATTCCCATTTCGTGCGGCCTCGTGTAGCTGGCCTGCGGCCGCCATATTGGCCGATATACTGACCAGTAAAAATATCGATTTATCGAAGATCACGGCACAACCCTCCTTGGCCGGGAGAGCTTCAGGCACACTCCCACCTGCACGCCGCATTCAGTAAATCATGAGGGCGAAATATAGCAGTTGTCAGGTTTTCGAGCAACCAATGCTTCCAAAAGATGGCAAGCGGTCTTCGCCATCTTGCGCTGAACCAGATGTTGGTCAGTCCGGGGCGGGCGGCAGGCGCGCCTTGACGAGTTCGGCGGTTGTCTTGCTCAAGCGTGTTACAAGCGTGCGCATGATCTCCGAAGCGACAGCGGGAAATTCGCTGGTTAACGCCAGAAAGTGATCCTGAGAAATGCGTAATGCTTCCAATTTCGACGTAGCACGTACCGTTGCCGTGCGTGGAATATTACACAGAATAGACATCTCCCCAACGACCGCATTGCGGCCAACTTCCGCGACGGTCAGTTCGCCGGAGGCAGATGATACGATCACGTTTGCCGTGCCGGATAGCAGCACAAAGGCGGCATCGCCTTGGTCACCTTGGCGGAAAAGATCCTGGCCTTTTCGGTATGTCATGCGATCGCAAGCGAAAGCGAGCAGCTTCAGCTTGGACGGCTCGATGCTTGCGAAGATAGGCACTTCCTTCAATGTCTGGACCTCATCGCTAAGCAATTTAGTCTCTCCAGCAAGATATTTTTCTATAGCATCTCGATGTTCATCGGTGGTCGGACGGCAAGTCTAGGAACTCTCGAAACGCGGCATTTGACCGCGCTAGTTCAAAATAGGTCCCATTGCCGATCAACGATCCACGCTGAAAAAATAGCACCCGATCGAAAATTTGCGCCACACGCGGATCGGAAAGGCCCCACAGGATAGTGGCGGCTTGCTCCGCCTTGTTTCTCCGTTTGACGATGCCCCGTGTGATCTCTTCGTCAACCCGCTGGTCAAGCGCCGACAAAGGCCTGTTGAATATAGTGAAGTCCGATCGTTTCATCAACGCACGAGCAAGATTGAGCTTTTGCCGCTGAGCCAGCGAAAGGCGTTTTCCTCCAGCGCCAACATCAAACTGCAGGCCGAGCGACAAGACATTCTCATAAAGACCCGCCGCGCGAAACAGCTCCTTCACAACGGTCTGAATATGGGCATCGGCGTCGGCCACCTGAGAGGCGATGCGGCCGAACAACACATTGTCGAGTACCGTTGCCGATGCGGTAACGCGCTCGGGATCATGGCGGTCAATCAGGTTTGCTATGTCGTCGGGAATGTCCGTATGAAAGAGTTTCCGCGCGGCCACAAGCTGGTCCATCAGTGGCTCGGTGAGAATGCCGAAGCGGTGGATGGGTTCGATATAAGCCAGGCTCAGCACGATAATCGATGCGCGATCTTTAGGAGGGATGTGCTCAAAGCGAAGCCCGCGGCATCGCGACAGCGTTGCCTGATAGATCGGAATTTCTTCCGCAGCCATGAATGTCAGCCTGCGAAAGAAAGAATGCTGGGGTGCCACGTCGCGGAAGAGTTCGACGGTGATTTCAGCGATCTCCAAACCCATTTCATAGAGGCTATGATCGAGGCCGGTCGAATTCAAAACCCGCTGGAAACAGGGGTGTGTGATCACGTCCAAGTCAGATGAGGTCCCCCGGCCCCAGGTTCCGAAGAAAAGGTTTTCTCCGACGCTCGCCTGTATGTTGTAGCGATCGAAGTCGAGCGGTATGAGCATTTCGTCAAGCTGCGTCTCTACCAGGCGCTTGCGGAGGGAGCCACGCAGTTCGACGATCCTCTCGCTAACGGCCGATTGCTCTTTCGTATCGATCGTGGAGCGCAGTCCCAGCCCGAAAATGTCATCGGATATCTGCAAGTCGTCCAGTGTCGGCAGGACCTTATGGAGAAGATCGTCCAGCCCATCGGCTCCGGCTGCCTGGTAGTCAATCCAATTCCCGTGTGGCGAGAAGTCGACATTTCCCGCCATGCGCGCCTCGATGGCATAGCGCTCCGATTCAATCCGCTGCTCGTTGTGAGTCGTCGCACTTGGCCTTGGAGCATTTTTCAGTCCATAAAGTAGATTGTCCATCACACTGCCATGCAGCAAAAACGGCTCGCCTGAAGCGTAGGCAATACGTCGTCCTGTGATCGACTCCGGCATATCGAGCAGATCTTGATCACCAATCGTGATGCTGCCGAATTCCGGCCAGATGAGACGAGCGAGAGCCTCTGCAAACGCTTCCGCTCCGCTGCCGGCGGCACCTACTAGGGCGATAGTCTCACTGGGTTTAATCTCGGTGGAAACCCCATCCAGCAGCCTTGCTCCAGTATCGTCGACAAGTGTAAGGTTGCTGATGATGATGGAAGTCTCCAGTCGTGAAGTCGGTCCACTAGCAGGCGCGTGAACCGATTGCGCGATAAGCGGTTCGACGCTGAACTGGTCGCATACTGTTCCGTATTTTATCTGCACGTCCTGGCGTGCCTGATCCCAGTCGATGAGATCCTTTAATGGGCTTGGAAGATCCTTGTAGGCGGCAATGACGGCGACGAGCTGTCCTAGATCGAGTTTTCCGATCAAAACGAAATAGCCGCCGAAAGCATAGAAGATGAACGGAGTGACCTGAGCGATGAGATTGTTGATAAACTTTACCAGAAACTTCCACTGATAAAGGTCGTAGCGGATCGAGAAAATCCGGCCAAGGCGCCAAGCGATGTCGGCGCGTTCGAGATTGGAAGTATCGTTGCTGTGGACTGCTCCAATGCCGTCGACGATTTCGCTGACACGGCCCGAAAATTCGCGCGCAGTCAACTGGCGCAAGCGCCCGAGTTCCCGCACCCTTCGGCGCATCCGGGGTACGATGCTCAGCTGTATCCCTACGATGCCGGCGGTGAGCATACCAAGCCACATATTCTGAACGATGATGAAACCAAGCGTTGTCAGTGCCTGACCACCAAGTAAAGCGGGCAGGACGAACGCGTCCCCTGTAAAGCCTCCAAGTGGTTCCACCTCGTCCTTGACCATGCTGGCGATTTCGGCGGATTTGAGCCGTTTAAAATGTTTGGGAGGAAAGCGAAGTACCCTGTCCACGAGTGCGAAGCGAATACGACGCAGCATCCGTTCGCCGAGCCTGCCCTTGTATGTATTGATGTAGAACTTGAAGAGCCCGTTTATCAGCACCAGAATCAGGAATGTTGTGCTCAGGGCCATAAGCGTCTGCTGGCGATCGAGATCTATGCCGCTGAAAACTTCCGCACGCCCGATCAATGGAAGGTCGTAGACAACTCGGAAAAACGGCTGTCGCGCATTCAGTGCTTCAAAGCCGTTACCCTGAATTGGGCCATTGATGATCTGCTTCGGCAGGTCGAAGGCCAAAAAATACGGTACCATGGATGCCGCCACGACGAGCAGGATCCAAAGTTGTTGCCTGCGGGTATGGCTCCAGATGTAGCGGAGCAGGCTCCTTTCCATCGCATCGACCTGTTTGAAACCATGGTGGTCACAACCGAGGGGCAAATAGATACAGGCTGCCGACCGGGAAGCGGAGCATAGGTCACATGAGATAAACTCGCAAACTGGAGTGGTGTCCAGGCGCCTGGACTGGCCTTCATTGCGTTGAGTGTGATTGCCGGCAGATCGCAGCGAGGGTCTCGCGTCGGCAAATGCCTCTGCGTCATTGAGCTTGGGCAGCCCTATCGACAAAGGTGCTGTTTCGGGATCTCGTGGAATACCTGATCTTCGATCGGTGCGGGGAGTATGATGCGTTCCCAAATCGGCCTCTTACGCCGGCCGATCTGCCGGGATCAGATGATCGAGCTGCTCCAGCAGTGTAACCGTGCTGGCTATGGGCCGCGCACTACAACTGATGGACGCACGTTAGTCACGCCCGAGGATGGCGGCAGGGGGTGAAATCCTGGGTTCCCGGATAGGGGCTTGGCCTTGCTGGCAACGTCGGCTTGGGTTTTAGGTCGGTCCGGTGTCGGTATGTCCTCCCTCTGTGCTGCGATTTGAACCGGAAGCCGGACATTCTTAGGCTGCTGGCGCGCAGAAGAGCAGGCGGCCTCGACCTGTGAACTCTTCCATCCTTGGCTGGTTCTGGTCCACAGCATCGAAGGACATACCGGCTCGGGTACGGACCCGCTCGGCAAGCTCTAAAAAAGAAAGCCCAAGCTGGCCATTTCCCAAAACACATCTAGCGGTCATGTTCAATTGTCGATGGTTCAGATCCGTTGTCTAATCGCCTGCATCCGGTCAAGCGGATTTTAAACGAGTTTCTTCGTTGCCGTGTTGCTAACGCGACATCTTTTTAGATTTCCTTTCGACATCTTTCATTCCTGCAATTCGTCCGGTGC
>NZ_JBJDRG010000028.1:0-37794 GCF_044987325.1 Rhizobium sp. ZW T2_16 | reverse complement strand
TGCTGGGCCCGGTTCCAAACGTGAGCCCGTATTTCCATCTTACCGGGGGCAACCACCCATGTCAGATATTGCTGAGGCAATGCCTTTGGGCAAACCGTCCCGCGATTACCCCATGTTCAAGACCTTAATCCCTTCCTCGAGTTGGATATCTGATCCAATGAATGAGAGCGGCATCCCGTATGGCTTCCTTGCAAATGGGCGCTTTGACCGCCGTTGAATTTCTCGCGCAACGTTCCCTCGGTGTAGCTCGTCTTGAAACGTCCACGGTTTTGAAGCTCCGGCACAAGCTGATCTGCGACAGAGAGAAGAGTTGAGGGGACGGATAGCCGAGGGATATTGAAGCCATCCACACCTGTTTCTTCAGCCCACTCGATCAATGCATCCGCCACATCAGACGCCGAGCCGACAAGAAACGGTGCGCGGGCTCCAGTTGATGAAAGCGTGGTCAGATCTCGAACATGTACGGGTCTCGGTGCTTTGACTGTCAGGTTCTCGGCCGTCGACCGAATTGCGTTGGAGTTGGCGAACGGCACTACGTCGTCCGGCTCCAACCCGGAGAGATCGATCCCAGTCCAGCCGGATACGAGCGTCAATTGCCCAACCGCATCCATGTAGCGAGAATATTCTGCGTGCAATTCTGAGGCCTCTGCTGCCGTTGGCGCGACAATCACGTTTGCTGCTAGAAAAATGGTGATGTCGTCTGGATGACGGCCTGCGTCCTGTGTCGCTTGTCTCAATGCACTAACCGTCTTGGTGGCCGAGGCTTTGCTCGGACCGTTAATGAAAACGCATTCAGCATGTCGAGCGGCAAATACGCGGCCGCGCTCCGACGATCCTGCTTGAAACAGAAGAGGTGTTCGTTGCGGTGATGGCTCTGATAAATGTACGCCATCTACTTTGAAATGAGGACCGTCGTGCACAATCCTGTGCACTTTCCTCGGGTCCGTGAACACTCCAGTGTTCCTGTCGCGTTGGACCGCATTCTCTTCCCAGGAGTGCTCCCACAGCTTGTAGCAAGCCGCCATGAAGTCCTCCGCCACATCGTAGCGGGCATCATGCTCAATCTGCAGTGCTCGCCCCATCCCTCTGGCTCCACTTTCCAGGTAGCCGGTCACGATATTCCAGCCAATCCGACCATTTGTTAAATGATCCAAGGTCGAAAAACGGCGAGCGAATTGGTAGGGGTGCTCATAGCTAAGGTTCGCGGTTACGCCAAAGCCTAAATGCTCTGTGACGAGTGCCATCGCCGAGATCGGGATCGTTGGGTCCATCGCCGGAAGCTGGGTCCCTGCACGAAGCGCAGCATCTGGCGAACCACCATATACATCGTAAACGCCGAACACGTCTGCGATGAAAATTGCATCCAGAAATCCGCGTTCAGCGGTCTTGGCCATATCTGTCCAGTACGAGAGTTTGTTGTAATCCACCGCAATGTCGCCCGGCATCCTCCAAAGCCCGGCCCAGTTGTGGACAGGGGCGCACATCTGAAACGAATTGATGCGTAACTGCTTTTCCATTCGATTGCTCCTGGAGAACGGCAGCGCTACGAAGCTGCGGAGATTGGTATTTTATTCTACATATAAGCAGGCAATCGATGCGGGCGTCTCTTTTACTTGCGACTGCAGGCATGACAATTGACAGTAAAATGCGTTGAATTTAGTTTGTTAAACAACGCACTAAGAGATTTCAAGCTGTCTCTTTTGCACTCTGCCTTTCTCCCTTGGAGCCGCATCAAATGTCATTAGTTAGAAAAATCTCCCGACGCCTCGTGTTGGGAGCATTGCTGTCGTCGGCTGCTCTTGCGGCTACAGGCTTGCCGGCTCTCGCTCAGGATGGACCGATAAAACTCGGTCTACTTGCCCCGTTTAGCGGCTCGGGTGGCCCCTACGGAAAAGAAGAAGAAGAAGCGGCTCGAGCGGCAGTAGATCTTATCAACGATGCTGGAGGGGTCCTTGGCCGCAAACTTGAACTGGTTGTGGCCGATGACGAAACTCAGCCGACTGTCGGCGTTTCTGCAGCACGAAAGCTCATTGACGTCGATAAGGTGGCGTCGATTGCGGGCGTATGGTCGAGTGCGGTAGCCTTGGCGATCAAACCTATCGCGGTTGAAAAGGGTGTTCTCCTTACCGTTAACGGATCTGCTGACGAAATCACCCAAGGAGACAATAAGGGACTGGTCTGGCGTTTCCAGACAAATGGCAAAGACTGGGGCAAGGCGTTCGGCAAAGCGATGCTGAATGACAAAATCAAGACTGCATCGGTTCTCGTACTCCAGACGCCGTTTACCCTCTCGACGATCGAACCCTTCAGGCAAGAGCTCACTGCTGGCGGGGGAAAAGTCCTGAAGGAGGTTCCTTTCAATCCTAACCAGCCATCATACCGTGTCGAAGTAGACAAGATCCTCGAAGGCGATCCAGAGGCGATATTCGTCGCTGCCTACGTCAACGAGCTGTCTGCTGTCGCCAAGGAATTGTATCGGAACGGATATGGGGGAAAGATTTACGCGTACGGCAATGCCGCTGGCTCGAATGGACAGTTCGTGGCGAATGTCGGAAAAGAAGTTGCTGAGGGCGTGCATCACACGCAGCATGTCCCGGTCGATAAATCGGAAGCTTATGACATTTACCTGAAGCGAATTGGCCGCAACGAAGGCACTGTGATGAGCTTTGGCGCTCAGGTTTTTGACCAGATTGTCCTCACCGCATTGGCTATTGAAAAGGCGAAGTCGACTGAGGGTGCTGCAATCGGATCCCAGTTCCCGCAACTCGTTAATGCCGATGCGCCTTCGATTGGCGACCCTGCGAAGGCACTTGAAGCAGCAAAATCCGGCAAGCCATTCAGATATTCCGGCGCTGCCTCCGATTTTCGCTTTGAGCCGAATGGTGACCAGTCGAACCTCGCCTATGGTCATTTCTTGATCGAGAATGGCGAGAGCAAGCTTACCGAAGTCATTCGTTAAAATGCTTGAAGGTCGAAATCTTGAAGTCTCCTATGGAGGCTTCAAAGCGCTTGATCGCGTTTCCGTCAATCTCGAACCGGGTACCGTGACGGGTCTGATCGGACCGAATGGCGCCGGGAAATCAACGCTGTTTTCCGTGCTTGCCGGTTCGGTCCGTCCCAGGCGCGGAGACGTTGTCTTCGAAGGTCAATCCATTACAAGGCTCCTGCCGGTGGCAAGGGCACGGCTGGGTATCGGGCGATCTTTCCAGCTATCACGCGATCTTGCTGGTCTCACCGTTCTGGAGAACCTACTGATCGCGTCTTCGGGTAGCAGGCACGATACGGTGACGTCTGCACTTTTCCGTCGTTCGGCTTTCCGACTTGAGCAGGAAAGAAATGTTGAGAAGGCTCGTGCGCTCCTTCAACGAGTGGATCTGTGGCGGCACGCGGATTCGGCCTCTAACGCATTGTCCGGCGGGCAGAAAAAATTGCTCGATCTGTGCAGGGTCTTGATGAGGGAGCCGAAGCTGATCTTGCTCGATGAGCCAAGTGCAGGTGTTAATCCCACACGTGTTGGTGAGATCACGGAGTTTATTCAGTTACTCCGCGGCGAAGGAATTACGTTCGGTATGGTCGAACATAACATGGCGATGATCCGTACTCTGTGCGATCGCGTCTATGCGCTAGCAGAGGGCAAGGTGATTGCCCAAGGCAGCTTCGACGAGGTCGTCAGTAACGATGAGGTCGCAAATGCATATCTCGGGTATAGCGCATGACAGTGGCCTCCAAAAGTCTGATCGCAGAAAATCTGGTGGCCGGATATGGCGCGCAACCCGTACTTCGTGGCGTCAGCTTCAACGCAGAAGCTGGAAAAATACTGACCGTTGTCGGGCCGAATGGCTCTGGTAAATCCACACTGATGAAGACAGTGCTAGGCCTTGTTAGGCCAACGGCGGGAAGAATCTATCTCGACGGTACGGACATCACCAGCTGGTCTACGGCTGAGCGGGCCGAGGCTGGATTGGGTTATGTACCGCAGGAGGCAAACGTCTTTCCGAACATGTCCGTTATCGACAATCTTCGTGTTGCCTATGACTTCGTGCGAGCATCCAGGGCCACTCCCTTTGCCTCACGGCTGCGCGATCTGCTTGAGCTTTTCCCTGAAATCGGAAGCAAGCTTCATGAACGCGCAGGTGTTCTGAGTGGCGGCCAGCGACAGATGGTGGCGATGGCGTCAGCGCTCGTTCCCAATCCTCGCATATTGGCACTCGATGAGCCATCCGCGGGACTTTCTCCACGAAACGCAGAGCTGCTGTTCGAGATCATCGGTCGCGTCTCGAGGTCCGGAGTTACCTTGTTCCTGATCGAGCAGAACACTCGGCTTGGACTTGGCGCATCCGACCACGGCCTTGTACTCGTCAACGGGCAGGTGCGGCTGCAGGGGGCGTCAGATGTGGTGCTCGCCGATCCTGATATCAGACGCCTTTATCTTGGAGGTCACTGATGGGCCAAATGATAATCAACGGCCTCACGACGGGTCTCATCCTGGCGCTTCCTGCGCTTGCGCTTTCGCTCACGTTCAGCGTTCTTCGGTTCCCGAACTACGCGATCGGATCCTATGTGACGGTCGGAGCTTTCGTCACGTGGTACGCCAATATAGTGTTGCAACTGCCGCTTTGGCTTGCCGCCTCTAGTGGCGCGATCGCGACAGGATTGATAGCAATAGGCATCGACTATGTTTCGTATCGCCATCTGCGTGACCGCTCGGGCCTTATCCTTCTTGTCGCATCGATGGGAATTGGAATCGCGCTCGAGAACATCGTCAGGCTTTTCGCGGGAAATTCGCCACGGAGTTTCGACCTTGCGGTGGCGCGTCCGTTTCGGTTTTGGGGGCTCCGGGTCAACCAAGAGCAATTAATCATAGTAGCGACGGTGCTCGCATCCCTGCTGGCTGTCTGGCTTGTGTTTCGATTTTCCAAACTGGGTCGAGCCATGAGAGCGGTAGCAGACAACCCATCCCTGGCGGCATCACGTGGCATCGAACGCGGAAAGGTCGTTGCGTCCGTCTGGGCGATTTCTGGAGCGCTTGCCGCATTGGCCGGTGTGTTGATCGGGATCGATACGAACATCGAACCGCAAATGGGTTGGAATTATCTCCTGCAAGTTTTCACCGCTGCAATCCTTGGAGGCATTGCCAGCCCGATGGCAGCAGTCGCCGGCGCGGTCGTGTTGGGATTGGCTGAGGAGTTTGCGACACTCTTCATGGCTGCGCACTACCGCTTGATCGTCGCTTTTGGAATAATGACACTTCTGCTGATTGTCCGCCCCTGGGGCATTTTCGGAACGAAGTGGGTGCAGCGATGACTGCTTATCTGATCGCAACACTCTGCGTCGTTGTCATGGCCACTATGGCTGGACTGGCCCTCAATCTTCAATGGGGCATGGGCGGGCTGGTCAATTTCGGCTTGTTCGGGTTCTACATGCTCGGCGCGTATATCGCAGCGCTGCTGACCGTCTCGGGAGCGCCGCCTGTTGTTTCGATGGCGATTGCCATGATTGGCACTGCTGTGATTTCCGCTCTCGTGAGCCTCATCTCGATCCGGCTGAGTGAGGACTATCTTGCTATCGTAACGCTTGGCTTTGCAGAATGTGTAAGGCTACTCATCAGCTACGAGGATTGGCTGACGATGGGGACGCTCGGTATATCCGGTATTTCACGGCCATTCGCATCCATCGTTCCACAGGCTTGGGCCGACATCACGTTCCTAGCGTTCTCAGGCATGGCGCTGGGTGCAGTTTATCTTGTCTTGACCCTTCTGGCGAAGTCGCCTTTCGGTAGACTGATGAGAGCGACACGCGATGATCCAGATATCGTGTCGTCACTGGGGCATTCGGTGCTATCGATCCGGGTCAGAACCTTTGCGCTCGGTGGCGTCATCCTGGGCTTGGCCGGTTCGCTTCACAGCTTCTACTACTCCTACGTCGACCCTACACAATTTTCAGCAATCATAACGGCCTATGCGCTCATGGCTGTAGTGGTGGGAGGACGAGGGAGCAATATAGGCGTACTCGCAGCGGCAATCGTTTTGATCTCGCTTTTGGAAGGCAGCCGTTTTCTGGTCGATTTCGTGCCGGGGCTTGATGGTGCAACCCTTGCCTCCCTGAGATTGATTTTTGTCGGGGTCGCACTCGTCGCGATCCTTGTTTTCAAGCCGCAGGGTTTTGGCCGTGAGAAACCGACGGTGGTCGCGGCTGCCGCCCTCAAATCAGGAGCAAATTGATGCCCAGAGTACCCGCTCTTCAACGCGACGCCCTTCCCGAAGATCTCAAGCCGCTATGGGACAAGATGAGGTCATACGGGCCGTTCGAAGGACAGGCAGGCGTCATGGCGAACCGCTTGCCCGTCTTTGAGCATATGTGGAGGCTTCTCACCCAACTTTCTGACGAAGCCGTTCTGGATAAGCGCTATCTGGAGCTTGGGATCATCGCCGTCTCATTGGTCAACAAATGCGAATTTTGCGTCGACCAGCATGCCCCCAAGCTCGCGGTTGCCGGATTGAACATCGATGGTGTCGAAACACTGGAGGACCTGAGGACATTCGGCGGCCTGACGGATTTGGATCGCAAGGTGGTGGAATATGCAATCGCCGTGTCGAGCGATTGGCATCGTATTCGTGATCAGGTCATTGCGGATCTAAAAGTGCATTTCAGCGATGCGCAGCTCGTTGAGCTCACGTGGCGGATCGCACTTTGTGGGGCGTTCAATCGGTTCAATGACGTACTGCAAGTCGACACCTAACCCCGTGTAAAAGGCCTGATATGAGGCTAGGCGCGACCGCCGTTCACTGGCCAGAGCGGGCTTTTCGCTGCGCCAGCAGGTCGGTGATTTCGCGTCGAATGGCGACAAAGCCTGCGTCATCGCGATGGCGCGGGCGTGGACCCCGGATGTCGAAAATCCGTGCGATCCGCCCCGGCCGAGGTTCCATCACGATGACCCGATCCGACAGATATATAGCTTCCTCGACGTCATGCGTCACCATTACCACCGTGCTCTTCTCGCGCTCCCATATAGCCAGGAGTTCGTCCTGAAGTTGGCTGCGTGTGAGCGAGTCCAGCGCACCGAGCGGCTCGTCGAGCAAGAGCAGTGGTGGACGAGGCGCTAGTCCGCGGGCAATCGCCGCGCGCTGGGACATGCCGCCGGAAAGCTCATGCGGCAACGCCTTCTCGAAGCCGTTGAGGCCGACGAGATCGATCAGGTAGCGAACCCTTTCATTCTTGGCTGGTTCCGATCCCGCGACCGAGTGGAGGCCGAGAGCAATATTCCTCTCAACATTGAGCCATGGGAGAAGCCGGTGATCCTGAAAGACGATGCCGCGTTTGAGGCTCGGGCGTTCGATCGTTTCGCCGTCCACGCTCACGCTGCCATTATCAGGCCTGTCGAGGCCGGCGAGGAAGCGCAGCAGTGTGGATTTTCCGCAACCGCTCGGCCCGACAATGCTGATGAACTCGCCGGGCTCGATTGCAAGGGAAACCTTGTCGAGGGCGTGAACCGTGCGATCTTCCACCTGGAAGGTTTTTGAGACGTCCGCAATGGTTACAGATCCCGTATAGATTGTCTTGGCAGCTGAAATGGTCAGGCCGTCCGCCATGGTATGAGCCTCCTTGAAAATCCGATAATCAGGCGATCTAGACCGAGCCCGATGATGGCCAGCAACAGAACGCCAAGCAGGACCTGGTCCATGCGTGCATATTCTCTGGCCGCCGCGAGATACGCGCCCAGGCCGTCACCCATGCCGTTGATGTAACCGGTGCCGATCAGGTATTCCGCGCCAAATGTACCGAGCCATGCGATGTTCAGGGACAGTTCCACGCCGGTCAGTAGGGCCGGTACTGCAGCGGGCAGAATGATTTTTGTCAGCGTGGCGAGGCGACTCAGTTCGAGAACGCGGCCTACCTCACGGTAGGATGCCGGTACATTCTGGCAGCCCGCCTGGGTGCCGAGCGCCATCGGGAAGAATGCGCCAAGCGAGATAAGAATGATCTTCATAACCTCGCCATTGCCGAACCATGCGCTGAGAAGCGGAATCCAGGCAAAAAGCGCGATCTGACGAAGACTGGCGATCGATGGGTCGAAAAGGCCCCGCGCTATGCCGGACAATCCGATCAGAAGTCCCACTGCCAGCCCAAGGGAGGCCCCGATAACCCAGCCAGTGAAGGCGCGAAGCAGGGTCGCAAGGGCCGCACCGGGGAGCGAACCGTCGGCAAACCCCTGGTAGGCGCTGGCAACCAACTGAGCGGGCGAGACGAGGATATCGCTGTTCAGCATACCGGCGGCATCGAGCAGCGACCAAAGAACGATCAGCCCGGCCGGCAGGACGAGCGACCGCCAGAGAAGGCCTGACCGGGAAATTACATTCGGCGACGTTGTCATGGGGCTTTCCTCACGCAGCCGATTGGAAGGACCAGGCGGTAATCCGGTGCTGAAATTTGGTAAGCGCGAAATCGAGAGCCCAGCCGACCAGGCCGATCACGACGATAGTGGCAAAGACAACGTCCAGCTGAAAGGCCTTGCGCCCCCACATCATCAGATAGCCGAGACCCGCCGCCGAGGAGATCATCTCCACCAGGATCAGCACTTTCCAGCCTCGGCTCATCGCTTGCCTGAGCCCCGTGAGGATCGCGGGAAGGATGGAGGGCCAGACAACGAAGCGTATCCGGGCAAACCTCGACAGCTCGAGCACATCCGCCACATCGTCATATTTGTGGGGGCGGGAGCGTATCCCTTCATAGGCGCCGACCATAAGCGGCAGAAAGCAGGTCTTGGCGATGAGAATGATCTTCAGCGTCTCGCCAATGCCGAAGACCAGCATGAAAAAGGGTAGCCATCCAAGTGAAGGAACAAGGCAGATTGCGCGGATCGTCGGTGCAACATAGATGTCCATAGGCCGAACGAGACCGAAAGCCACTCCGAAAAACAGGCCGAGCCCGCCACCGATTGCAAGCCCCGCAAGAACACGACCGAGGCTGACGGCCAGTTCGCTCGTCAGTTGGCCGGTCACGAGAAGGTCAAGCGTCGTATCGTAGACAAGGAGAGGATCGGGAAGGATCTGTTCTGCCAACCATTCCTGACGGGTGGCATAGGACCACAATGCGAGCAGGGTCAGGGGCACTGCAAGCCCGAGCAAGAGCTTTGCCACCCAGCCTGTGAGACGAAGACCGGACGGAGCAAAGACCCGCGGTCCACGCTCCGAGGTCTTTTCCGGCGAGGGATCCGTGATCGCATAGGATTTGAATGTCACATCAGCCATGTTTGGCACCTTCATCTGTCCGGCGCACAGCGGCTCGCTTCTCACTCCCGGTCCGACTACGTCGTGAGGTGCTGGCCGCTGCGTTTTCCACCTTGCGGGATTGGTCTTCGATCCGGCCTTCAGGCCGGCGTCTTGCCGTCGGCAGCTCGCGGTGCCCAGAATTCGGAGTAACCCAGTTCTGCTAGTGTCTTGGTGAGCAGGTCATTCTTGATCCACTCGTCAACATCGAATGGACGGCGCACCAGCTTCTGCTCCAGGGTGAAGTCCAGACCTGCCTTGATATTCGTGCGGTAGAAGTCATCGATCAGGGGGCTATTTCGGTCGCGCAGATCGTCATCTGCATAGTCCGTCACGTAGCTCTCGCGGGGGGAGCCGGTTAGCGCCCAAATGTCATAGAGCTTTTCGCGGTTTTCATCGAGGCTCGCGAAATGCGACGCCTCTACGTAGCTACGCAGCACGCGCTCAACGATGTCCGGGTTCTCCTTCGCGAAGCTTTCGAGCACGGTCAACGAGCCGAATGTCGAACCGGGGGCCGGGCCCTTGGTGCTGTAGAGCACCTCGACCAAACCCTTTTGCACCAGGGCCAGCACCTGATTACCCTGGCCGAGTATCACGTCGACATCGCCGGATTGGATCGCGGCTGTCTGATCCGCGCCCTGAAGATCGAAGAGCTGGACATCTCCGTTCTTGAGGCCGACGCCTGCCAGGATCAGAGACAGCGATAGCTCGAAGATGGTTCCGCGTTGGAAGGCGACCTTCTTGCCCTTGAGATCGGCAAGCGTCTTGATGCCGGCAGCGGGCCGTACCGCAACATAGGTTGGCGAAATGCCGGATGCCGCGAGAACGATGGTGCGCACGCCAGCGCCTCGGCCGACGATATTCGGCAATCCGCCATAACTGGCAAATTCCAACTGCTGATTGGCGAAGGCCTCGTTGATTGCCGGACCGGTTCCGCGTGGGAACTGCCATTCGACGCTGATACCATCCTTCTCGAATTCTTTCTCGAGAAGCTCAAGGCCGCGCAGGATGCCGATCGAGCCGTTGCCATAGGGTCGGCCGGCGGCATTTCCCGGCCCGGCGAGCCTGATAACCTGTGGCTTGGTTTGAGCGCGGACAATCGAGAATGTGGTGGGAAGAGCAAGCGTTGTCGCAGCCAGCCCCAGAAACGTACGGCGTGTTGATGGCATGGGTAAGATCCTGTCGATGCGTGTTTAGGAAAGGCTGGCCGCAACCGGCCGCCGGTTTGCTCATCAATGATGGTCGAGGCTTTTCATGACCTCATGGCTGGGGCGGGGTCTGCCGCCTTTTACCCAGCCGATGGCTTTGCGGTAGCTGCCGAAGATATTGCGCGCCTCAAGTTCTGCGGCCGTGATGCCCGTCAGCTGAGTGGCCTGCGGGGCCACATAAAGTGCGTCGTCCGGACAGTAGACCTCGCACATGAAGCAGGTCTGGCAATCGTCCTGGCGCGCGATGACGGGGATGCCGCCGGGCTTGAGGTCGAATACGTTGGTGGGACAGACGTTGACGCAGATGTTGCAACCCGTGCAACGGTCGTTGCTGATGACCTCGATCATGCTGCCAGAACCTCGAGTTCCGGCGATGCCGCGCGCTGCTTGCCGATCCAGACTTCTTCCAGGCCACCGCTCGTGGTGTAGTGCAACTGGTTGTCGTCCCTCGCCGGGAAGTCCTCGCGTTTGTGCATGCCACGTGTTTCGGTGCGTGAGAGAGCACTGCGATACATCCAGCGCGATGTGGCGAGCATTGCCACCCCTTCGCGGGTCCGCTGAACGTCTTGGAGCGAGGCAGCCCCGGCGGTTCGGATGCCGGACCAGAGGCCATCGAGACGACCGAGCGAATCGTTCAGTCCTGCGGCACTGCGCAGATAGTTTCGGTCATAGGGATGAACCTCTGCCTTCACGGCCTCGATCAGTTGCTCGGCATCGATGGCATGCGCCGGTCCATCGGCAACGCCCACTCTTCCGGCACGGACAAAGCGGCGGGTCACACCACGGTGTCGCTGGCCATAGTCGCCGGCGGCATTGCCCGCCCAGAAGCCGGATGACATGGCCCATGCCGCATTGTGGCTTCCGCCGCCGGTGAAGGCGCCACAGACGAGTTCCCGCGTTGCTGCGTCTCCGGCCGCATAGAGGCCGGGCACCGTTGTCGCACATCCGCTGTCAACAAGCCTTAAACCACCGGTTCCACGCACCGTGCCTTCCAGCAGCAATGTCACCGGGAACCGCTGTCTGAAGGGATCGATACCCATCCGGTCGAGCGGCAGGAAAAAGTTGGGCTGGGCGTAGCGCATTGCCTGCTCTGTCTGGGCATCCGCCTTGTCCAGCTGCGCAAATACGCGCTGTGTCTGAAGAACCCGGGCGATTGCCGATCGGCCCCCCTTGGAGGCCGCACCCGGTATCGGCGATCCGTCCTCGAAGGTGAACGAGGCCCAATCATAGAATCGCGTCTTGGTCACCGAACCGCCTTCAAGGGCCATGGCATAAGCCGTCGAAAACTCCATGCCGGACATTTCCGCGCCGAGTTCCGCTGCCAGAAGGAGGCCGTCACCGGTGAGCACGTTACAGCCGAGCGCCTTGCTGAGGAATGCGCAGCCGCCGGTCGCGATGACGACAGCGCCTGCGCGAACGAGCCATGTGTCGCCCTTCTGGCGACGGATACCTGCCGCACCGGCAACTGCGCCGCTTTCATCACGCAGCAGTTCCATGGCCGGGCTGTGATCGAGAATCTTGACGCCCGCCGACTTCGTGCGCTTGCGCATCAGGCGCATATAGTCCGGACCGTCGAGGCTTCGGCGGATGGACTGGCCGTTCTCGTCATTGCGGAATGGATGGCCCCACTCGGCCAGCTGATTGACATTCGCATAGGTCTGATCGAGCGTACGGCGCATCCATGCCGGGTCGGCAAGTCTTCCACCCAGATCCCAGCGGCTGTTCATGGCTGCCGCGCGCTTGGCAGGGTCTGGTGGCACATACCACACGCCGGTGCCCGAAGGTGCCGTTGCGCCGGACGAGCCGCAGAAGCCCTTGTCGACGAGTACGACCTTTGCTCCCTTGGCGGAGGCCGATATCGCCGCCCACGTGCCGGCGGGGCCACCGCCGATGACGAGCACGTCGGCGTCGAGTTCGAGGGAGGCGGAAGGAGATGCAATGCTGGAAGCTGTCGATGGAATTACCATGATATTCCTCTCCACAACGAGGCAGGGAGCGCCCCGAATTGATGGAGATCATGTTATCTAGTAAAATTGTAGACTAAAGAAACGCACTCCTGGTATTTGACCGCCAGAGCGAAAAAATAATTCCTGAGATCATCCCTCCTTGAGAAGAGACCCTGCGACTACGACGGGTAGCCGCAGGCGGATAAGGCTGCGGCGGCCCATCTTCGTGCCGTGCTCAATCTCGATAGCGTACCGTCCAAGTCGCAGTGATAGCTGATAAACAAGAAGCTGTTGAACTTCCGCAAATCCCTTTCTCAACCGCGACATATTACGCATGAACTTTTCTTCATTTGCTTACGTGCTCCGCGTAGCCTTGGTATAGCAGCGATAGTGGTTTTCTTTCGTTGTCAGTTCCTCTCCAGAGGTGTGCAGCCTCCTAACTTGGGCGGCTAGCATTTAGCCGCCCCTCTTTTATGAAGCCGAGCGAACGACGCCACCAGATGCGGCATAAGCTGTGCTGCTCCCTCAAGGACCTAATGCCACGGGAACGTAGGCACGGTCTCTAGAAGGCAAGCTACTTGATGCGGAGATATTCGAGTGGGAGCTCTGTCGTGCTCTTGATTTGCTCAACGGCAAACCTGGGTGACGAGGACTGAATGTCGATCCTCTCCGTCAGGCGCTTGTGAAATTTGTCATAGGCTGCGATGTCCGGCACAATCACCTTGAGCAAATAGTCGACATTGCCGCTTAACCGGTACAGTTCCGTGATCTCCGGTAAGTCATTTACGACCTCCGAAAACCGCTTCAACCATTCGCCGGAATGACTTGCCGTCACAACTGATACGAAAGCTGTGATACCTGCGTTGATCTTGCGCCCATCTAACAATGCTACGCTACCTGTTATGACGCCCTCATCGCGCATTTTCTGGATCCGCCGCCAACAGGGCGTTGACGAAATGCCGACAATCTTCGCAACATCAGTCACAGTTAGGGAAGCGTCACGCTGCAATACGCTCAGTATTTTACGATCCAGCGTATCCATTGCCAATCTCGTGCCTCCCTCTCTTCGAAGACCTTCGAAGCGTCCCCTTGATGCTACTGGCTCGGTGCACCTTTCGCATGCAGCGAAATAGTTCGGTTTATCACGGTTTCAGAGACTGATATCTACCTTGAGAATAAAGGAGAGGTGCACCGCCGCGGAGCTGGATCGCAAGTACGCGACCAATGATTATGGCATGGCTATGCCGCTCGAAAACCTCTTCGACTTCACAGTCTATGGAAGCGAGCGCCCCGATCAGTGCGCTTGCTCCACTTGAAAGTGTTGTCCATTGCGCGCCCTCGTATCGTTGCACGCCTTTCAAGCCATCTGCTCCAGAAAATCTGTGGGCTACGGCCTGATCTTCGACACCAAGGACATTGATGCAAAAATGATTGTGCGACGCAAGCACGGGCCAAGTCGATGATGATCGGTTTATGTTGACGATCATGGTTGGCGGATCGACGGAGAGCGCGGTCGCCGACGTCACCGTAGCGCCCGTTCTTGCGTCGCCTACGCCTGCAGTAATAACGGAAACTGTCCCGGCAACCTGTCTCATCACGGATTTCAGGCTGTCTGGCGTGGCCCTGAATTCAGAGTGAACGTGAGGATTCTGTACACGAGTGGCTTGATTCATTTTTGCTCTAGCGCCTGCGTTTATATCGAAACTAGGTCCCAGAAGAGCGCCGCACAAAGGATCACACCGCAGATTTGTATCGAAAGATAGAATTTCTTTCTCAAGAAAGTGGAAATCTGGATATGGCATCCGGTCAATTAGATTAGACGCTGAACCGAAGTAAATCCTAGTGCTGATCAGATAGAGGTACAGCCTCTCCTTTCCGAGCTAGCCCCTCGTCAGTTGATTGGATGAGTAGATAACTTTGCTCGCTTCTGTGTCTGGGGTCGCGGCGATTTTCGCCTTATGGCTGAAAAATGAGTTTCCTCTGCTTCGTAGATCGACCTGCCATCTGCGATCTTTTGCCGGTCAACATCCGTCTAGGAAAACAAAATGACCAAACTCAAAGGAAACACCCATTTGTTCCGTCGCCGTGCTGGTCTCGTTGCCGCAATTGCGATCACAGTTGCCACTCTTTCAGGGACTGCCTCCGTTCAGGCACAGGAAAAATCGATCAAGGTTGGTATTATGAGCGGGGAGGACGAAGATGTATGGCGCGCTGTTGCCGCGGAAGCTGACAAGAAAGGCTTGAAGATAAAAACGGTCGTCTTCAATGACTACAATCAGCCCAATGAAGCGCTTGAGCGCGGCGAAGTCGATGCCAACGCGTTTCAGCACAAGCCGTATCTCGACAACCAGATAAAGCAGCACGGATATAAGATCGTGGCGGTCGGATACACTGGCGTGTGGCCAATCGGCCTTTATTCAAAAAAGCATAAAGCGCTGGCAGATTTGAAGGAAGGTGCTCAGATCGGCATTCCGAACGATCCGTCGAATGAAGGTCGAGCACTGCGCGTACTTCAAAATGAAGGGCTCCTCAAGCTCAAGGATGGAACGGGGATCCTGGCAACGATTGCAGATATTTCGGAAAACAGCCGTGGTCTGAAAATCAAGGAACTCGATGCAGGTATCGTGGGGCGTTCAATCGACGACCTCGACGCTGCCGTGGTGAACACCGACTGGGCACTGAAGGCGGGCTTGGGACAGGATAACCGTATTGCCCAGGAACCGATCAAGGACAATCCGTACCGCAACTTCATTGCCGTGAAGCAGGGCCAGGAAAACGAGGACTGGGTGAAGACGCTGGTCGCATCCTACCAGAACGACACGGTTAAGGCCGTGTTCGACAAGGTCTATAAAGGCACCGGTCTGAGCGCCTATTAAGCCAGATCGTAACCCTGACATGCAGGCGGGATGAGTTCGACTCGTCCCGCCTCGCGTTTGGAGCAATGAATGCAGAATCAAGCTTTTTCGCCTAATCGTCATCCCGATACTGGGGTGAGAACCAGAGAGATTGTCAGGCTGGGTGATATTCGCCGGCGGTTTTCTGAAACGCCTGCTCTTGACGGCGTTTCGCTGTCTGTGAGTGAGGGAGAGATACTTGGCATTATTGGGCGAAGTGGTGCTGGGAAGTCTACCCTTATCCGGTGCCTGAATGGCCTTGAGCGGATCGACAGTGGGGAGGTTGTGGTTGAGGGTAGGCGAATTGACGGCCTTAGTGAAGGCGAGCTCCCGCCTCTTAGACGTCGGATCGGGATGGTTTTCCAGCACTTCAATCTCTTGTCGGCCAAAACGGTCGAAGCGAATGTCGCGCTGCCGCTCAAGATCGAGGGGTTGGGTCGGCGCGAACGGTTAGCGAGAGCGCATGAAATGCTGGAACTGGTGGGGCTGAGCGACAAGGCCCAGGCATACCCTAAACAGCTCTCGGGTGGACAGAAGCAACGCGTCGGCATTGCACGGGCGCTTGCCGCCAGACCCGCGCTTTTGCTGTCCGATGAAGCAACCTCAGCGCTGGATCCCGAAACAACGCGATCAATTCTTTCGCTTCTTAAGGACATCAATCTCAAGCTGGGCTTGACCATCGTGCTTATCACGCATGAGATGGATGTGGTGCGTTCGATTGCCGACCGTGTTGCTGTGATAGATGCGGGTCGCATTGTTGAAGAAGGTGCGGTTGCCGCGGTATTTTCGGATCCGCAACAGTCTATCACCAAAAGTCTGCTTGCCGGTAGTCGAGCCCAGTTACCGGAGTATATCGCGAGCGCGATCCACGCAGAATTGGGCAGTGAGGCCGTTCTCGCAATCGATGTGGCCGGCGATTACGCGCAGCACCAATTCTTCGCTGATCTCGCGGTCGGATTTTCGCGCGGCGCCCGACTGATCGAAGGAGGAATCGAGCATGTACGGGCGACACCTGTGGCGCGTTTTTTCCTCGGGGTTCCTAGAACAGAGGTCGAGTTAATAGACGATCTTAAACGCAAACTTATTGCTGCGGGCGCACGCGTGGAGATGGTTGGTTATGTCTGATGTTCTGATCGATCTGTTCATCAGCGCCATCGTGGAAACGCTGATAATGACTTTTGCATCCGGCCTTATTTCTCTAGTGATCGGATTGCCGCTTGGTTTGGCGCTGGTCGCAACTGCGCGTGGCGGTATCGCGGAGAACCTTGTGCTGAATGGCGTTCTGGGCGCGGTGATCAACGCATTCCGATCAATCCCCTTCATCATTCTGCTGGTTGCACTCATACCTCTGACGAGGCTGATTGTTGGGACGTCGCTCGGAACGACGGCTGCAATTGTTCCGCTGTCCATCGCAGCGATACCCTACTATGCGCGCATCGCGGAAGTATCACTTCGAGAGGTCGACAAGGGGTTGATCGAGGCTGTCCGCGCCATGGGTGGCAATCGTTGGGCGATTATCCGGGACGTCCTGATCCCCGAAGCGCTGCCTGGCATTATAGCCGGCTTCACGGTGACACTTGTGACGTTGATTGGAGCATCTGCCATGGCAGGGGCCATCGGAGCGGGCGGCCTCGGTGATCTCGCCATCCGCTATGGCTATCAGCGGTTCGAAACGATGGTCATGGTCTGGGTCGTTATCGTGCTGATCATTCTCGTATGCGGCATCCAGTGGGTTGGCGACCGAGTTGTTGCGGCGCTTGACCGGAGGTGAGTCCAACAGTTGACGCTCCGAGGCACCTTGCGGTGCAGGCCAGAGCGCAAACTCCCCGAAAGACGTGTTCATGCAAACTCTCATCATACCCGGACTGAACGGCTCTGATGAAGGGCATTGGCAATGGCACTGGCAAAAAGAGCGGCCTGATTGTCTAACGGTGCAGCACGCCGATTGGAAAACTCCATTTGTCGATTGCTGGGTGGCCAAGGTCGAAACTGAACTCGAGGCAGCGGGTGAAGCTTACATTGTCGCCCACAGTCTCGGCTGCTTGGTCGTCGCCAAACTCGCGGCGCTCCCCGCCGCAAGAAGAATAAAGGCAGCTTTGCTTGTCGCGCCTTGCGACCCGAAGCTGACCGAAGACCTCCATCCAGGGATGATGGATTTTGGGCAAGCTCCGGTCGGGGCGCCGAGATGTCCAAGCCTGATTGTCGGCAGCCTCAACGACCTCTACATGCCAATCGATGAACTCGCACAACTCGGGCAGTCATGAAGCCTACCCGTCCACAATCTGGGCCTCGCAGGTCATATCAATATCGCAAGTGGTTATGGTCGGTGGGCGGGCGGTTATCGTCTCTTGGATCAATTAGCGAGCGTTGCCAGGGCGCAGCCGGTCAGTACAAAGGACCAGTTTAAACCGATGAGCGACCTTCGCTCGTGTTGACGGAACGGTATGTTTCAACGCCCGATCCGCTATTTCGTCTAGAGCGTCCCGTTGAGGATCCATCCGAACAACTCGGGAAGGAGCACCATCGGTTAGGCTTAAATCGACATCGAGATATCTGCACATGCAGACAGAGAATGACTATCTCAGATTCGGCCCGGCTCCAGATATGCCATTCGCAAATCGGTTGCGCGCTCGCTGCGAAAGTTCCCCAGCTGTAGAATCCAAGCATGATGAACTTCTGCCGCCCTTATGTTCTGGACTTCCATCATCCCCTATCGTCCCCAAGAGGCGCAACAAATGGCAAAATCAATGCATCTAACCGCGTTCATGCGTCCCGTCAGCCTTCATACGGGAGCGTGGCGCTATCCTGGCTCCTATCCTGATGCCAACTTTAATTTCGGTCATATCCGGTCGTTCATACAGAAGCTGGAGGCGGCGAAATTCGATGCTTTCTTCATGGCCGATCATCTGGCGGTCCTCAATATGCCGATGGAGGCGCTGAAGCGCAGCCATACGGTCACCTCGTTTGAGCCGTTTACACTTCTTTCGGCGCTTGCCGCAGTCACGGAAAAAATCGGTCTTGCGGCCACGGCGTCAACCACGTTCGACGAGCCCTATCATGTCGCCCGGCGCTTCGCATCGCTGGACCATATCAGCAACGGCCGCGCGGCCTGGAATATAGTCACCACCTCTAATCCGGATTCGGCGCGTAATTTCGGCTTGGATGAGCACGTCGAACACGGTGAGCGATACAAGAGGGCGAAGGAATTCTACGAGGTCGTCACAGGCCTTTGGGACAGCTTCGCGGACGACGCCTTTATCCGCGATCAGGAAAGCGGGATCTTCTTCGATCCGGCGAAAATGCATGTTCTCGACCACAAGGGTGACGAGCTCAGGGTGCGCGGCCCGCTCAACATCGCCCGGCCCGTTCAGGGCTGGCCGGTCATCGTGCAGGCGGGACAATCCGAGCCCGGTCGTCAGCTTGCTGCCGAAACCGCCGAACTCGTCTTCTGTTCGCCGCGCGATCTCGCCGCTGCCAAAGCACTTTACGCCGACATCAAGGGGCGAATGCGGGAATTCGGTCGCGCGCCCGAGCATATGAAGATCCTTCCCGCCGCCCTCATCGTCATCGGCGACACGGTCGAGGAGGCCAGGGCAAAGCGATCCAGGCTCGATAGCTTCGTTCACTACGACAGCGCGATTGCATCACTCTCGATAGCCCTCGGGCATGATGTATCGACCCTCGATCCTGACGGTCCCCTGCCGGATATTCCGGATACCAACGCCAGCAAGACCGGGCGGGCGCAGGCATTGCGGCTGGCCACCGAGGAAAATTTGACGGTTCGCCAGCTTGCGCAACGCTATGGAGGATATGCCGGCCTCGCCTTCGTTGGAACGCCGAAAACCATCGCGGACGAGATGGAGGCCTGGCTGGCGCAGGGGGCGTCGGATGGCTTTACAGTGGTCTTCCCCTATCTTCCCCAAGGGCTGGACGATGTCACAGAGCAACTCATTCCGGAGCTACAGGCGCGCGGGCTGTTTCGACAAGACTATGATGGAACGACGCTTCGGGACCACCTCGGCTTGCCACGCCCTGTTAACCGGAACTTTGAATGACTGCTTCAATGCATGTTGCGACAAACCTGGCGTGTTCAGGAACCTGCGGGAAGCCCATCAGCTCGCCGAATTGTCCGCGTGCTAGCGGGCCTGCAATGAACAGGCTTTGGTTGGCCGCACCCGCTTTCCCGATAGCGAGGGCGTCGCGGTCGCAGTCGAGGCCGAGGCCGGTTGCGTCGATCTTGATATGTCCTGCTTCGGAAAGGCGCCAAAGCCAGTCCTGGCTCGAAAGAAGCCGACTATGGGCGGGGCCGGTCGTCACCACCACAGCATCGAACTCATGTTGCTCCATGCCATCGCCACCGCGAGGCCTGATAACGATCCGGATCACGTCATCGACGATTTCCGCCCCTTCAATCGATCCGGCCCGGATTTCGAGCATGCCGGTCGCAATTTCATGATCGAGCACTTCTTCCACCTGGGGCGCGATGCGGAAACGATGCACGTCCCAGTAGGGACGCAAATGGCGAACGATCCGGCGCCGTTCTGCCGTGGAAAGTGCCGACCACAGACCGCTACCCTGAGCTCGCACCTGATCCAGCACCGCATGCCAGGTCAGCCCTTCTTTCGCGGCGTCGCGGATGGCCTTTCGGATGCGCATGACAAGTCTCGAAGCGCGCGTTTCCGGCGATGACAAGAAGTCGCCGTAGGGTTCTTGCGTGATGGATGCGTGGCCACGCGAACGCAGCCCGCGTCGCGATACGGCGGAGATCCTGCCCGTATGGCCGCGTTGCTTCAGCGAGGCAATCACATCGGCGGACGTCAGTCCGTTGCCGACGACAAGAACGCGATCGCCTTGTCGTATCGGAGCCAATGCTTCGGCTGCGGTCGGGTTAGCAACGAAACGGGGATGTCCCGCAAGGGCGCTCGCAAGCCGGCGGGGTGGTGCAGGTGCCGGATGTGTGGTCGCGATCACGAGTATGTCGGCATCGACAGACTCACCGTTATCGCTGACGATATGCCAGCGTCCGTCGATTTTCTCTACGGTACTCGCGGCCGAGCGCACATGCCTGATTCCACCGGTTTCAAGCAGCGGACGCACGCAGGAAAAAACGTAGTCGCCGAAAACGCCGCGTCGCGGAAAGACTGAGCCATCTGGGCGGATCGCTTCGGCGTCATCACACAGGATGTCGGCTGCCTCAAGCCATCGGGTGAAGTGATCTGGATCATCGGGCAGGAGGCTCATCCGTGCTGCCGGGACGTTGATCCGGTGGACGGGATCGGCCGTATCATAGGCCAGTCCCTTGCCGATCCTCTCGCGGGGTTCGAATATCACGATATCTGTCTTGGGCGCCTTTTCTTGGTGGGCAAGGTGATAGGCCACTGCCGCACCGGTAACGCCTCCGCCAATGATGGCGATGTCGGGTTTCGCGGAGCTGGTAGACGATCGGAAGAATGGCGAAAGGGTCATTGGCTCCACGCTTCAATTGTGCTGACGGAACTTTGGGTCGGCAGAAGAGCTTCATCAAAGCCATAAATTCCATAGAGTAATGCGACAATGGAAAGGCTTTGCTTATCCTTTACATGAACGGCGCTTAGGCTTTTGACAATCGCCAAGTGGTTGGTGGGGCCAAATCGTTGCTGGAGAGGAATTTAGCATGCGATCGATTGTTGCAAAGCTTGCGGCTGTTGCCGCCGTTATCGGGATGGGATTCGGCCTTGCGGCGACGCAGGCTTCGGCTGCCGATCTTTCCGAAATCCGTATCGACTGGGCAACCTATAATCCGGTGGGCCTGTTGCTCAAGAAAGAAGGGCTGCTCGAGAAGGAATTCGACAAGGACGGGATCAAGATCCGCTGGGTGCAGTCCGCCGGTTCCAACAAGGCGCTCGAATTTCTCAATGCAGGCTCGATCGATTTCGGCTCCACCGCGGGAGCTGCGGCGCTGATCGCGCGTGTCAACGGCAATCCGGTCAAGTCTATCTATGTCTATTCCCGCCCCGAATGGACGGCGCTGGTGACCGGCAAGGATTCCCCGATCAAGAGCGTCGCGGATCTCAAGGGCAAGTCGGTCGCGGTTACCCGCGGGACCGATCCGCATGTCTTCCTCGTTCGCGCGCTGGCCGATGCCGGGTTGAAGGATGGCGATGTGAAATTCGTCCTGCTGCAGCATGCCGATGGCCGACTGGCGCTCACCCGCGGCGACGTCGATGCCTGGGCAGGGCTCGATCCGCTGATGGCGGCGGCCGAAGTGGAGGACGGCGCGCAGCTCTTCTATCGCAAGCCCGAGAACAATACCTGGGGCGTGCTGAACACGACCGAAACCTTCGCCAAGGACCACCCGGACGTCGTCAAGCGGGTGCTCCGCGTCTATGAGCAGGCCCGTAAGCAGGCGTTGGCCGATCCGGCGGCTTTGAAGGTCGCCCTCATCGAAGCCGCCAAGCTGCCCGATGCGGTCATCACCAAGCAGCTGGAGCGGACCGATATCAGCAAATCCCGCATCGGCGACGAGCAGCGCGACACGATCCTCAAGGCCGGGCTTGCCCTGCAGCAGGCCGGCGTTCTGCCTGCCGATGCGGATATCGCCAAGGTGACGGGTGAACTGATCGATCCGAGCTTCGGCGAAGCTCTTGTCCAGTAAGAGGGGCAGGCCGTGACCACGACCGACATTCTGACAGACCGGCTGCCGCGGGAAACCCGCGGCAATGCCGTGCCCGCCCGGTTCGGCCTTTTGAAGCGGCTCGGCCTGGCATTGGCGCTACCGCTCGGTGGCTTCCTTCTCTGGCAGGTGGCCGTGTCATTAGGCCTTGCGTCTGGCCGGCTCGTGCCGCCGCCGTCACGGATTCTTTCTACGCTTTGGCAGCTTGCGCAGGCAGGCGAACTTTACCAGCACGTCTCGTCGACCTCCCTGCGGGTTCTTCTGGGTTTCCTTGCGGGCTCGCTTGCGGGCGCGGTGCTTGGCAGCGTCACGGGTTTTTTCGGCTTTGCCCGGCAGGTGGTTGATCCTACGCTCCAGGCACTGCGGGCCATTCCGTCGATTGCCTGGGTTCCCCTTTTCATTCTTTGGTTCGGGATTTTCGAGACATCGAAGATCGTGCTGATCGCAACCGGCGTGTTCTTCCCGGTCTATCTCGGCGTGTCGACGGCGCTTTTGTCGGTTGACCGCAAGATCGTCGAAGTGGGCCGGATATTCCGGCTGTCTGGTTTCGAACTGGTGCGTCGGATCATGTTTCCGGCCGTTCTGCCGGCCTTCATCGTCTCGCTGCGCTCCGGCCTCGGTCTTGGCTGGATGTTCGTCGTTGCCGCCGAGTTCATGGGCGCATCCGAGGGGCTGGGCTATCTCCTGGTCGACGGCCAGCAGTTGGGCAAGCCCGACCAGATCGTCGCGGCGATCATCGTCTTCGCTATCATCGGCAAGCTTTCCGATGGGCTGCTGGTCGTGGCGACCAGGCCGCTGATTGCCTGGCAGGATAATTTCAAGCGGGAAGGCATCTGATGTTATCGCTGAATGGATTGTCGAAGACGTTCGGCAATGGGGTACAGGCGCTTGGCGGTTTCACACTCGACGTGCCGGCCGGCGAAATTGTTGCCGTCATCGGTGGTTCGGGCTGCGGCAAGAGCACGTTGCTCAGGCTTGCAAGCGGACTGGAGGGGCCGACACGCGGCGAGGTGACGATCAATGGCGAGGTGGTGCAGGCGCCGCATCCGTTGATCAACCTGATCTTCCAGGAACCGCGCCTTCTGCCCTGGTTGACGGTCGGCGACAATATCCGCTTCGGCCTCACGCATCTTTCGGCCGCAGAACGCGACCGGCGCACGAATGCGGTGCAGGAACAGGTTCACCTGACCGGATACGAGAACCGGTTGCCGAAGGAATTGTCCGGCGGGCAGGCGCAGCGCGTGGCGATTGCGAGAGCATTGGTGACAAGGCCGGAAGTACTGCTTCTCGACGAGCCTTTCTCGGCGCTCGACGCGCTGACCCGCGCTGCACTGCAGAATCATCTTCTGGAGATCTGGCGCGAAAGCCGGCCGACGATCATCATCGTCACGCATGATATCGATGAGGCCGTGGCGCTTGCCCACCGCGTCGTGGTGATGCAGCCCTGGTCCGGACGGATCTTGGAAGAGATTGCCATCGATCTACCGCTCCCGCGCGATGGCGAGGACGGCGATGTCGAGCACTATCGACGCAAAGTACGGGCATCGCTCGATCGGTCGCTGGCAGGACGGCACGAGACGGCGCGCGAAGGTCTCGCAGTTTCTCGGTGAGCCTTATCTTCTGCCGGGAGCCTGGAATTGCTGCTTTTGAAGGCTCTCTCCTTGCAAAGACGCTCTTTTTCCGAGGCGCCGAATTAAGGGCATGTTCATCTCCTGCCGGTCCGCAATTTAGTACATGGTTTTAGTAGAGAATATTGGAATTCGACGCGTTTGCGGCGAAACTGGACCTCCACAAATACCAAGAAACGGAGGTCGGTCATGATCGGTGGTGGCATTTCTATCTTCGGGTTCGATCTTTTCGGTCCGCTTCGCAAGGTCGTTGAGGATGCAAGGGAAGAGGCGCGGCGGTCGTCCGCGTCGTATCAGGAAAAGGCCGCGGAAGACCGCAGGCAGGGTGTTGTGGAACGCGACGACAATGTCGCCTTCTACTGGAGCCTCCATTTCGGTTACTGACGAGGGAGAGATCGATGGCCCTGGCTTTCGAGCGGCAACCCGAGCTTGGCCGGGTGTTTCGCAAACCGGTGATCAGTCTGGCTCAATTCGAACGGTGGCTGGCGCATTGCGCCATCACCGGGGCTTTCGGTTTCGTCACCGGTTTGCTCATCTTCCTGTAAGCGGCGCGTGATGCGCCGCACGTCGACGGGGACGCGATCTGTCCCCGGTCTGAGGCGGTCGCAACACGCCGGTTGCCATGTCGGCCCAACCCGGAATGGAATTCTTCCGGAGTGGCGAGGATTAGTCGTCCAATCCTATCGAAATTATCGCTCTGATCTTAGCCTGTCTCTTAATCTTGCTGTGCCCGGCCGATCCTTGGTCGATGGCGCATGCAGCCAATCGCTTCCGCGGAGAGCGGCAAGCTCCAAGGGAAGGACGAAACCTCATGGCAAATGCCGGGCAGCCGCTTGATTTTCTCTGGTTCATCCCCTCGTCGGGAGATGGCGCGTATCTCGGTTCGGATGATCTCAATCGCCCCGCCGATCCGGGCTATTTCCGCGAGATCGCCAAAGCTGCCGACCGGCTGGGTTATTCCGGCGTGTTGATCCCGACGGGCGCAGCCTGCGAGGAGTCCTTCATCCTCGCGGCCGATCTCGCCGCCCATACGGAAAAGCTCAAGTTCCTGGTCGCAATCCGTCCCGGCGTCGCGTCTCCCGCTTACTATGCCCGCCTGACGTCCACTCTGGACCGCGTCTCCGGCGGCCGGCTTCTCCTTAATATCGTCGTAGGCGGAAGCGCGCAGGAACTTGCCGGTGACGGGATCTTCCTGCCGCATGACGAGCGCTACCTGCATGCGGGCGAATTCTTCCAGGTGTTCAATTCGCTGATCGAGACGGGCCATGCGCATCTCGACGGCAAATATATCCAGGCGCATCATGCCGATCTCGGCCTACCGCCGGTGCAACAGCCGCGCCCGCCCATCTATTTCGGCGGTTCCTCCGACGCGGCTATCGATTTTTCCGCCGGCATCATCGACAAGTATCTCACTTGGGGCGAACCGCCGGCCCAGGTGGAGGAAAAGATCACCAAGGTGCGTAAAGCCGCGGCGCTGCATGGGCGCGAGGTCTCCTTCGGCATCCGCCTGCATTTCATCGTTCGGGAAACGGATGAGGAAGCCTGGGAGGCGGCCGATCGACTTATCTCTAAGCTTTCCGATGAAACCATTGCGGCCGCGCAGGAGGTTTTCGCCAAGAATTCCGACAGCGTCGGCCAGGCGCGCATGGTGGCGCTGCATAACGGCCGGCGCGACAAGCTGGAAGTCTCTCCCAATCTGTGGGCGGGTGTCGGGCTCGTCCGTTCGGGCGCGGGGACGGCCCTGGTCGGTTCGCCCAAGACGGTTGCTGCGAGGCTTCGGGAATATCAGGAGCTTGGCATCGATACGGTGATCGCGTCCGGCTATCCGCATCTGGAAGAGGCCTACCGGGTGTCTGAACTGCTTTTCCACGAACTCGGCCTTGCCGGCCCGCGCAACCAGATTCGCTCGTCCTTCGGTGCGAAACACGTCTTCGGCGGCGGTGGCCATGGTGGCAACGTCAAGGTGGCATCCGGCTCGTAAGAGCGGATGAAATGGGGCAGCCCGTCTATGTTGTAGAGCGACACAAGTGTTCGCGCTGGAATTGATCCGAGGCAATTTATTCCACGGCGCGATTTCCAATCGAAACGGCGTCTCTCTCAAAACCCATTAGAACTATTAGATTGATGGACATTCGTCTTTTGAGAGGGTCTCATGAAACTTCTGGCTATCATTTCCGCAGCTGTCATGGCTGTCGCAGCTCCCGCATTCGCCGAAACTGTCAAGATCGGCGTCGTGCCGGGTGTCTATGGCGATAGCGTCGAGGCACTAGTACCCGAGGCCAAAGCCGCCGGTATCGACCTGCAGGTCACCGAGTTCAGCGATTGGACGACGCCAAACGAGGCGTTGCAGGCTGGCGATCTCGATCTCAATTACTTCCAACACAAGCCGTTCCTGGCCAATGCCGTGAAGCAAAAGGGTTACGAAATCGTGCCGATCGGCGTCGGTACGCTCGCCAATATCGGCATCTATTCGCTGAAATACAAGGATTTCGCCAGCGTGCCGGACAAGGCGGTCGTGGCGATTGCCAACGATCCAGTCAATCAGGGACGTGGCCTTCTGCTTCTGGAGCGTGGCGGCCTCATCAAGCTGAAAGACGGCGTCGGCTTCCAGGGCACGCTCGACGACATCGTCGAAAACCCCAAGCATTTGACGTTCAACGAAGTCGAGGGACCGCAGTTGGCGCGCGTGACCGGCGACGTTGACCTCGCGCTCGGTTATCCGCATTTCATCATCGCCGCCAAGACGTTCGATCCCGGCTCGGCGCTGATCTATTCCGGTATTGACGACAAGCAGTTCGCTATTGTCTTCGCTGCCAACAAGGCCAAGGCAGACAATCCGGCGCTGAAGAAGGTTGTCGAACTCTACCAGAACTCAAAGGTCGTACGTGAGGCGATCGACAAGGGCTTCGCCAGCAATCCGAAACTCTACACGATCGCGTGGTGAGAATGAGCACGGTCTTCTTCGACGCCGAATTCGAGGTCTCGCGCAAGCCGGTTGAACCGGCCCGCGAGGGTGCCTCGACGCGCGATACCGCATCGACGCAAGGGGAGGCCGCTTCGGCCTCCGGCTCCATCCGGTTCGATGCGGTGGAGAAGACCTACCTCTCCTCTGCCGGACCGGTGGAGGCGCTCAAGGGGATTTCGTCGGCGATACCCGCCGGCACGATCTTCGGCATTATCGGGCGTTCGGGGGCCGGAAAGTCGAGCCTTTTGCGCACCGTCAACCGGCTGGAGCGTCCGACCGGCGGCAAGGTCCTGGTCGATGGCCAGGATATAGCCGCCTTCGACGAGGACGAACTCGTGCTCCTGCGGCGCCGGGTCGGCATGATCTTCCAGCATTTCAACCTGCTGTCTGCGAAGACCGTCTTCGGCAATGTCGCGCTGCCGCTCGTGGTGGCAGGCCTGCCGCGAGACGAAATTCGCCAGCGGGTCGCCGAAGTGCTGAAACTCGTGGGTCTCGAAGGCAAGCAGAATACCTATCCGTCACGCCTGTCGGGCGGCCAGAAACAGCGCGTCGGCATTGCAAGGGCGCTGGTCAGTCGTCCGCAGATCCTGCTTTGTGACGAGGCGACCTCGGCACTCGATCCCGAGACGACCCTGTCGATCCTGACGCTGCTGAAAGACATCAACCGCAGGCTTGGCCTCACCATCGTGCTGATTACGCATGAAATGAGCGTGATCCGCGAGATCTGCGATCGGGTTCTGGTTCTGGAAGACGGTGCCGCCGTCGAGACGGGACCGGTTTGGCAGGTCTTCGGCAATCCGCAACATGACGCGACCCGCGCCTTGCTTGCTCCGCTCAGCCGCGGCCTGCCGGAGGATCTTGCGGCAATAGTCGAGCCCGCACCGGTCAAGGGCCGGCCGACACGGATGATCGTCGAATTCGTCTTTACCGGCGTCGATGGTGCCGAGCCGGACCTGCTTCGCCTCACGACCGCGCTCGGCGCCGGCGCGAAATTGATCCAGAGCAATCTCGAACGCATCCAGGGGCATGTCAGCGGCCGACTGTTCATGAGCGTGCCCCATCGCGAATACCTCGAAACGCTGGTTCTCGACCCGAGGCTTGCCGCCGAAACAAGGATTGTCGGTTATGTCGCCGCAGATGATTGAACGCCTCTGGCGCGCCTTTTTCGACACGCTCACCATGGTTGGCGTCTCCACGCTCATTGCGCTGGCGGTCGGCATTCCGCTGGCGGTCTTCCTGGTTCTTTCCGCACCGGGCGGGCTGATCGAGGCGCCGCGCACCAACCGTGTGCTTGGCGGTATCATCAACGGCTTTCGCGCTACGCCCTTTGTCGTGCTGATGGTGGCGCTCCTGCCTTTCACCAGGCTCGTCACCGGCACGACGATCGGTGTGTGGGCAGCTATCGTGCCGCTGTCGGTCAGTGCCACCCCCTTCTTTGCGCGCATTGCAGAGGTGAGCCTGCGCGAGGTCGATCACGGACTGATCGAGGCGGCGCAAGCGATCGGCTGTCGGCGCTGGCACATCATTCGCCACGTCCTATTGCCGGAAGCACTCCCGGGGCTGGTCGGCGGTTTCACCATCACCATTGTCTCGATGATCGGCGCCTCGGCCATGGCCGGCGTGATCGGTGCGGGCGGGCTCGGCGATGTCGCGATCCGCTATGGCTATCAGCGCTTCGACACAACCGTGATGCTGACCGTCATCGCCGTCCTGATCGTCATCGTCTGCGTTGTGCAGTTTGCCGGGGATTTTGCGGTGCGCCGGCTGCGCGCGAGATAATCTCCTTTCAGGATCAAAAACCATGTCGAAAAGATCCATCCTGCCTGTCGGGTCCGAGCCGGAAGACCGGTTCGGACCTCTGCCGCCATCGCCCGTCCATCGCATTTCCACCGACGCTGATGCGATCGCGATCGCCGGGACGCTTGCCTCCAAGTTCAAGCAGGGCGCCGCCGCCCGCGACCGTGATCGCCTTCTCCCCTGGAAGGAGATTGAGGATTACACCTCGAGCGGGCTCGGTGCGATCACCATCCCGAAGTCCCATGGCGGGGCAGGTGTCTCCTACGAGACGCTCGTGAAAGTCTTCGAGATCATCTGCGCTGCCGATCCGGCGCTCGGGCAGATCCCGCAGAACCAGTTTGGCGTTCTGGCGCTGGTGCAGGATATCGCGACGCCCGAACAGCGCGAGCGCATCTATGGCGATATTCTTGCCGGATACCGGATCGGCAATGCCGGGCCGGAGCGCAAGACAAAGGCAGTCAACATCACCACAACCCGACTGGAACAGACCGCCGATGGGCTGACACTCAGCGGCCAGCGCTTCTACTCAACCGGCTCGATCTTTGCCCATTACATCCCGACGCGCGCTCTGGACGACGAGGGCCGGCCGGTTCAGGCCTGGGCGTCCTTCGACAGTCCCGGCCTTACCGTTTTCGACGACTGGAACTCTTTCGGCCAGCGGACCACGGCAAGCGGTTCCGTCCAGTTCGACGCGGTGCCCATCGATCCGCTTCTGGTCTTGCCGGTCCATGCCTTTGCCGAGAAGCCGGGTCTTGCGGGGCCAGTGTCTCAGCTCATCCAGGCGGCGATCGATGCCGGCATTGCAAAGGCGGCATTCCAGGACATGCTGTCCTTCGTGCAAGGCAATGCCCGGCCTTGGGTCGATTCCGGGCTCGAAAACGCAAGTGACGATCCGACCATCCTGCATGAAGTGGGCGCGCTTGCCGCCAGCCTGCATGCCGCGCAGGAAGTGCTTTATTCGGCCGGACGCACGATCGACAAGATAGCTGTCGAACCAGTGACGGCCGAGAGCAGCGCGCTTGCCTCGGTCGCCGTGGCAGAAGCCAAGATCCTGACGACGGAAATCGCGCTTGAGGCGACGGAAAAGCTGTTCGACCTGTCGGGTTCGTCCGCGACCCGGGCCAAGCATGGGCTCGACCGGCACTGGCGCAATGCGCGTGTCCACACGCTGCACGATCCGGTGCGATGGAAATATCACCTGATCGGCAATTACGAACTGAACGGCGCTCTGCCAACTAGACATCAATGGAACTGACATCATGAGCAGCGCACCGATTGCCGTTCCCGCCACACATCCGGCCACCAGTCCGCATCTTATCAATACCGATGCCGAAGCGGTTAGGGTTGCGACGGAGTTTGCCGAGACGTTGAGGGCAGGGGCCTCCGAGCGGGATGCCGAGAGGCGCCTGCCATGGCAGGAACTCGACGCCTTCGTTGCAACCGGGCTTTGGGGCATCAGCGTGCCGAAGGCCTATGGCGGTGCCGGTGTCTCTTCCGGCACACTTGCCAAGGTCACAGCGATCATCGGCGCGGCCGATGGTTCGCTTTCGCAGATCACGCAGAACCATTATTATGCGCTGGAAGTGCTGCGTGTCGGCGGCTCCGCAGCGCAGAAGCGCTTTTTCTACGACAAGGTTCTGGCTGGAGAACGCCTCGGCAATGCGTTGGCGGAAATCGGCCACAAGGATTTCAAACGCCGCACGAGGCTGGTCGAGGAAGACGGCAAGCTGTTCGTCGAAGGGACCAAATATTATTGCACAGGCGCAATCTACGCCCACTGGATCCCGACGCTGGTGACGAGGCAGGAGGACGGCGCGGATCGGCTGTTTATCGTTTTCGTGCCGCGCACGGCGCCGGGCGTCACGATCTATGATGACTGGGACGGGTTCGGCCAGAGGGTGACGGGCAGCGGCACCGTTCGCTTCGAGCACGTGGCAGTCGAGGGCGAGTGGATCCTCCCGTTCCAGGCCTCTTTCGAGCGCCCGACCTCGATCGGACCGCTGGCGCAGATCATCCATGCGGCGATCGATCTTGGCATCGGCCAGGGCGCCTATCGCGACACGCTGGAATTCGTCCGGAGCCGCGCGCGGGCCTGGATCGATGCCAAGGTGGAAAGCGCCGGCGAGGATCCGCTGACGCTGAGCGAGATCGGTAAGGTGCGGATCAGTTTGCGGGCGGCGGAAGCGCTGGTCGAGCGGGCGGCACGGCTTGTGGATGCTGCGATGGAAGCGCCCGACGAGGCCAATGTCGCGGCCGCCTCCATCGCGGTTGCCGAGGCGAAGATCCTCACGACCAAGGCCGGGCTGCTGGCCGCAAATAAGCTGTTTGAACTCTCCGGCACCTCGTCTACCATGGCTGAGGACAATTACGATCGCCATTGGCGCAACGTGCGCACCCATACGCTGCACGATCCGGTACGGTGGAAATATCAGGCGATCGGCCAATATTATCTCAATGGTCGGCTGCCGCGGCGCCATGGTGCGATCTGAAAAGGCTTACCCTTCGTGTCCCAGAAAAAGCAGATACTTCTCAATGCCTTTAACATGAACTCGGTCGGCCATATCAATCATGGCCTGTGGACCCATCCGCGCGACCGGTCGCATGAATACAAGACCCTCTCTTACTGGACCGATCTTGCGAAGACGCTGGAACGCGGGCTTTTCGACGGGCTTTTTCTGGCCGATATCGTGGGCGTCTACGATATCTATCAGTCTTCGGTGGATCTTACGCTGAAGGAAGCGATCCAACTGCCGGTCAATGATCCGACGCTGATCGTTTCCGGCATGGCATCGGTCACCAGCAATCTCGGCTTCGGCATTACCGTCAATACCAGCGTCGAGCATCCCTATATATTCGCCCGTCGCATATCGACGCTGGATCATCTGACCGATGGGCGGATCGGCTGGAACATCGTCACCGGCTATCTCGATAGCGCCTCGCGGGCGCTCGGCCACGACGGAATGAACGACCACGACCATCGCTATGACCGCGCCGACGACTATCTCGATGTTCTCTACAAGCTCTGGGAAGGCAGCTGGGACGACGATGCGGTGATCGCCGACAAGGCAACGCGGGTCTACTCGGATCCCTCACGGGTGCGCAAGATCTTCCATGACGGCCCTTATTACAAATCGGAGGGCTACCATCTCGCCGAGCCGTCGCGACAGCGTACACCGCTTCTCTTTCAGGCCGGCAGTTCGGGCAGGGGAAAGAAATTCGCCGCCCGCCACGCTGAATGCATTTTCATCAATGCGACGGATCCGGCGTCTGCGGCAAGGACGGTGAAGGCGCTGCGGGACGAAGCGGTGGCCGCTGGCCGGAGGCCCGGCGACGTGAAAATCTTCATCGGCATCACCGTCGTTACCGGCGCAAGTCAGAGCGAGGCAGAAGCGACGCTTACCGATTACATCGACCATGCCAGCCCGGAAGCGGGGCTTGCGCATTTCTCCGCCGGCACGGGGCTCGATTTTTCTCGCTTCGAGCTTGATGAACAGGTCAGCTACGATGGCGGCAATGCAATTCAGTCCGTCATGCACCTTGCCAAGTTGAAAGGCTGGACGAAGAGGCAGCTTTTGAAGGAGTTGGCGATCGGTGGGCGATATCCCTTGATTGTCGGCGATGGCGCGCAGGTTGCCGAAGAGCTAATCCGATGGATCGAGGAAAGCGGTGCAGATGGCTTCAACCTCACACGAACCGTGGTGCCGGAAAGCTACGAGGCCTTCATAGAGCACGTCATCCCTGAGCTCCAATCGCGAGGAGCTTACAAGAAGGCTTATGCGCAAGGAACTTTACGGAACAAGCTGTTAGGCGATGGCGACCGTCTGCCCGCCGGCCATTACGGATATCAGTTTCGCTAACCCTTCACCGGAGGAAGGTCGGCGCGATCTCACCACGGCCTTTTATGTTGCTGCTTCGCTGCTGCGTTTAAGTGGACAGCCGATCCATAAGTATTTGATTTCGCATGGTTTCCAGACCGCGGGTCGACGGTTCGATTCCTCTCAAGAGCGCCGCCATTGGCGCGACTGATACTGCCGCGCCTGTCAAGGCTACAAGACTTCATGTCCGTCATCGTTCGAGCATCAAGCCATTGCCTGCTCTCGTTATTGGGCGACGACTGGCAATACCTCGAACTTCCACAAGCCTGCTGCTTGGAAATATTTCCTTGCGAAGTCCCTAACCTGATCGGCGGTAACCTTGCTGTAGCCATCGAGGCTATAGCGGATCAGGTCAAGTTGGCGCGGGTCGCGTCCTGCATTCTGAAGATATTGCATCCAGTATTCGTTGCTTTGCTGCTGGTGCTTGAGTGTCTCAATTGCGGGCTCGGTCGCTCGCGCAAGCTCGTCCGCGGACACAGAGTTTGATCCGAGGTCAGCAGCGACTTTTTCGAAGAGCGTATAGAAGCTGTCGACCTTCTCGGGCGTTGTTTCTAGATAGAAGTAAGCAAAGCCGTAGGCCGGAAAATCCGTTGAAAGATCGACATTCCCCTGTAGGCCATAGGTCGCTCCCTCCGCTATGCGAAACTGGTCGATCAGCCTGTTTTGAAAGACCTGGGTCGAGATATCAGCGATGAACGAGCGCGGAATATCGGAAAACAGGTCTCCGACCGCCACACCGATGGCAATCGCTGCCGTATCTTCTCGGCCGGTATGCGTTTCCACGACGGGTCGTTCGGTCGCGTCAGGAAAGCGAATAGTGTCCTGATCGAACGATGTGACAACTTCGGGGCGCTCGGGTAGGGCGCCAAAAGTACTCATGGTCAATTGAATGGCATCATCGACCACGACGTCTCCAACGATCAGGATCTCGATTGGGCCTTTGGAAACCAGCGGGCGAAACGCGGCTTCAAAATCGTCGGCTGTTGCTGCCGTGAGCTTCGCGCGATCGGGAAAGGTCCAGCGCGGGTCACCAGAGTGTACAAGACCCGCAAAATCCCGACGGAGAACGCCGCCAGGCGTTGCCGCGTATTGGTCGAGACCACTGAGATAAGCCTGCTGTACCCGTGTGAACGCTTCAGACCGATAGACCGGATCAGATGTATAGGCAGCCATAAGCTGCAACTGGGTCTCGAGATCTTCGGTGCGGGTTCGGCCATCAAACCGAACGGAGTTGTCGCCTACCGAGAAGTCGATACCAACTGACTTAGAGGCCAGGGCTGTCTGGATATCCTGAAAGTCGATCGCCTTTGTACCGGACAGAACGATAGCAGGCGATGCCCAGATCGGCGTGGATCGATCATGCCGCATAGCCATTCGGCCACCACCGATGGTTCCTCGGACGAGAACTTCATTGGCACGCAGTTTTGTGGGTTTTATAGTGAGATGTACGCCGTTGGCGAAACGCACCAGGATTAGCCCCAGATCGGCAACGGTTCGCCGCTCAACAACGGCCCCCGGCTTCCCAAATGAGGTATATGGCCATACAACATCATCAGCACTGGAAAGCGCTGAAACACTTACGGCATGAGAAGCGCGATAGGCCTGACGAACAGCATCGGCCCCACCCTCGGGCGCCTGCCCCGTTTGAAGCATGACCTGTGGACCGTTTCCAGAAAATGTCTCACGAAGTACCTGATTGACCTCGGCCGTCGTGACCTGTGCGACAAGCCTTTCAAACAGTGACAGATCATCGACCGGCGACGTGAAGACCTCATCATCGTCGACGCTGTTAGCCAGCATGGAGGCGAGGCCTGTCGTCGTCCGCGTTGGAGCCGCCGCAGCTACCGCCTGCAAATCGGAACGATACTCCACGATCTCTCTCTGTATCTCCGCCTCCGATGCACCGAACTCCTGGATGCGGCGTTGCTCCTGTTCGATTGCCGCCAGCGCGGCCGCCCATTTATCCGGTTCCGAATTCGTGGTAACCACAACGACATGAGCGGATTTCAATAGACCCTGAGCACCTGCATTGGCGTTGATGAAGGGTGCATCCGCCTTGCTGGCGAGGGTGGATAGACGGCGTTGAAGAACCTGGAGGCCGAGGTCCTCGACGAATTGCTTGCGCCGCTCGGCAGCAGTGTCGACTACATATTTGAACGGCCTAGTCCAGACGATCTGCACGCTTGTCGCGTTGCCGGGCACCGCGATAACGTCGAAGGTTTCGCCTTTTGTTTTTAGACTGCCGGTGTCCGGCGCCGGCGGATTGGTCGCGTCAGGCTTCCAGTCGCCGAAGCGCTCGCGGATCTCGGCTTCCAGCGTGGGTGGGTCGATATCCCCGACGACGATCAGCGTCGCGCGATCCGGGCGATAAAAATTCCTGTAATAGTCACGCAGCAGTTCGACCGGGGCATCGTTGATTATATCCGTCTTGCCGATCGGCGAGCGCATTGGCACGCGCTGCCCCTCCAGAAGGCTGTTCATGGCAGCCATCCCGGCGCGGTATTGTGGTGTATCCCGCAGTCGTTCTTCCGAAAGAATGACGCCACGTTCGCGATCAAAAGCTTTGGCGTCGAGGGTCAACTCGCTTGCCGTTTCCCGCATCAATTTCAGTCCAGTGGAAATCGTGTCTTCGTCGACCTGCGGAAGGTCGAGAGAATAGACTGTCTCGCCATAAGATGTATGGGCGTTCGTATCGGGTCCGAAAGCCAGCCCTTTACGCTGAAGGATACGAACCATTTCGTCTTCAGCAACGTTGGTCGAGCCTTTGAAGGCCATATGTTCGAGAAAATGCGCCAGCCCCTGCTGATCATCATTCTCCTCGAGAGAACCGGAGCCAATGCGGAACCGGATCGCTGCTTGCTTGGGCGGCGTCGTATTGCGCATGATCGCAAATCGCATCCCATTCCCAAGCATCCCGAAATGTACGGCGGAATCGGGTGCCAGATCGCTTTGCGTGTGTGGCCAGGGTGCTGCGGAATTCTCTGCCCGAACGTGCGCCGCGAGACCGATGCTCAATGCCAAGGTAGCCATGGCAAAGATTGCACGATGAGATGTGTTTGTTATGGGTTTGAAAAACATCAATGTTCTGCATCCAATTGAGAAGCGGGACTATGTCAAAGCTCACCTTTCGCTTCAAGCCACCTGCACTACAATCAGAAAGCGACGACGATCAGATCGGGACGATACCCCTTTATGGTCCTTCCGACGTTGAACCGTTCGGCTCCGGTGCCACGAAGTAGACACGTCTACCAAATCAAACAATCGGTGTCGGATCTTTGTAACGCCGCAACGTTAGATGCTGCTCGTCCAGCTGTATCAAATGGGTTGAGGTTTGTGCTTGTTGAGAGGATTTACATCTTGGGGCCTAACATGCGGCTTAGATGCCTCGCAGTGGAAGCCCCGATGGCATCCATCCCGCAGGACTCGATGATCACATACGGGAACACTTACGTCCGAAAGGTCTGTTGCGAGTCGATTGATTTGGCAACGAGAAGGCAGGCACGTTTTCCGCTGCTGTCTGGCACTTCGCGGCGCTGATATGCCAAAGGCCCGCCGGAAAATTGGCGAGCCCTGCTTTTCGATCTTGTCACACACCTCAATGATGGTGTTCTGGCATCTCTTTCAGCTGATCCTTCGTCCAAGCTGTCACCGCGTGGACGTCGCCATCTTCATCTCGCATGAAATCGAGATCGGTCAGGAGCACTGCGACTGGCTTCGCTCCAATGCCGAGAAAGCCGCCTACGTCGATGATTGCCGTGCTGTTCACGCCAGCACCATGAACATGGTCCACCTTGCCCACCTTGTGATTATCAGCTCCGTAAACGGAGGCACCTTCAAGCACGGAAGATTTCAGCTCGTTGGGGGTGAGGCGAACATGATCGTTATGTCTCATTGAAGTCTCCTTGTTGACGGAGGCTAAATCGGTCGAGGCAACGGATTGTTCCACCGCTGCCACGCCAATGGCAGCTTGTGCCGCGCACTGGCAGAGGGTCTTTGAAGAACCCATATTTGCTGCAGATATCATTCGGAGGTCTGAGATGACTACAGAACGCGCTGTTTTAGCTGGTGGCTGCTTTTGGGGGATGGAGGACCTTATCCGGAAGCTGCCTGGCATCGTTTCCACTCGGGTGGGTTACACTGGCGGCTCTGTAAAGAACGCCACCTATCGAAATCACGAAGGGCACGCGGAAGCGATCGAAATCAACTTCGATCCGGCAAAGACGAATTTCCGCGACCTTCTGGAGTTCTTTTTCCAGATACATGACCCCAGTACCCTTAATCGGCAGGGTAACGATGTCGGCACAAGTTATCGCTCGGCGATCTTTTACACGTCGGACGATCAGAAGAAGATCGCGGTCGATACCATCGCTGACGTTGACGCCTCGGGTATCTGGCCGGGCAAGGTCGTGACCGAAGTGGTGCCTATCGGAGAGTTCTGGGAGGCTGAGCCTGAGCACCAGGATTATCTTGAGCGCATTCCTAACGGCTATACCTGTCACTTCGCGCGTCCGAATTGGAAGCTGCCCAAACGGGCCTCTCCTATCACCGCATAGTTCTGTGCTTCGGCGGGGGCAGCACACATGAGAGCTGTACTGGGAATTGACGCCGCTTGGACTGAACGTCAGCCGAGCGGCGTTGCTCTGGTCGTCGATAATGGTGCTGGTTGGCATCTGCTCAAGATTGCAGCGTCATACAAGGCGTTCACAGAGACGGATGACAGACGATATGCTAGGCATCTGGGCTCAAAGCCTGATCCCGAAGCCATTCTTGCCGCGGCAGGTGTTCCCGTCGATCTCATAGCCATCGGCATGCCGCTGTCCCTGGCCCCGATCGTTGGTCGTAGAGTATCTGATAATCTGATTTCATCGCTCTACGGCAGTAGGCATGCCGGAACGCATACTCCAAGCTCACTCCGTCCGGGTAGGCTGAGCGACGAGCTGCGGGTCGGTTTCGACGGGCTTGGGTTTCCTCTGCTGACGTTGGGATCAACCATTCCCGCGCTCATCGAGGTTTACCCGCACCCTGCATTGATCGAGCTGGCGGCCGCCGCCAAAAGGCTCCCCTACAAGCATGGTAAAGCCGGAAAATACTGGCCAGAGGATACTCCCGCAGCCCGTCGAATTTGAGTTGGATGATGAAGAATATAAACGGCCTTTAAGTTTAAACTTTGAGGCGGCGAGCGGGCTAAAATCTGTTTATCGATCGTTTCGGAGCCGACAATTTCTAGAAAGGGGGTGGGAGTTTTCTAATGGCATTTATCTCTGGCAACATTTCGATTTTAGCGGATGACCTAGTTGTTTAGTCCAGCAGTGTGATTAGGTGTTGCTCTGATCCCCAAAAACTGGATCGTTCATCCGTCTGAAGTCTCCCTGACGATAGTCTCTCCTTAACCCGTCGAGACGGGCTGATGAAACAACTATCGAGAGGACGTCGTCAGGTAGCGTCGGCTTAACGACTTTGTTGTGACCGTGCTGGTATTCAGTGACCATGACCGAGATTTCGCCTGCTCACTTTAGACGCCACCGTTTCCCCGCCGAGATCATTGCCCATGCGGTCTGGCTCT
>NZ_JBJDRG010000027.1:0-37981 GCF_044987325.1 Rhizobium sp. ZW T2_16 | reverse complement strand
CAACCGTATCAAACAGATGCGGGGCCTCGCCACGCGATACGACCGACGTGCCGATAACTATCTCGCCGCTCTCAAGCTTGCCGCAACGAGGATATGGATTGCCTCAGCTAATGAGTCCGCGTCCTAGGCCGACGGTTCAGATCCGCTCAAGAGCTTAACTCCACGCAAGGTCGTTGGGCTCAGTAACATGCCGAGGTGATAGAGGATGCGGTTATTCGGCTCACGATTGGGTAACTACCGATTAAGCCGGTGGCCACCGTTGTGATCGCGATTCGGCGACAGAATGCGCATATACGCCTTTGCCGAGGTCTTCTCGACCGTCGCCCTTGGCAGGTAGGGATAGATCGCCAGATCCAACCGCGGCGACCGGCGCTCGACCCGGCACAAGATCAGATGCTTGACCGCATCGAAGCCGATAGCTCCGAGCTGAATGGCCTGCTTCACGGCCGCATGCAATTCGATCTGCTTGTACCGAACCGCTCGCGGACGTTTCCATCAGGCAGGAGAGAGTTCACGACACAGTTTCGAGATTGAGACGTACGTACAAGTTGAACCCTGCCGAAGAAGACGCCAGTGACTGACAAATGCAACTTCCGCGGGTCGCCAGGCTAACCGCATCAAGAGTCCATAGCAGGCCGGTGCTGTGTGGTGATCATCACGAAGGAAAAGAACCGTCCACGTTCGATCACCCGCAATAAACTATCCCTCCCGCGCCAGAGCATTCAGCCGCTCGTAGAACCGGCGACCAAAATCATCCAGGCTACTGCTTTCCTGGAGGGTCGTATCCGCCAGTTTTTGGACCTCTGAAATAAGATTTCCGCTGCGCACTTGGAGCTCGGCCACCAGATTTTTCTGCTGCGTTTGAAGAATTTTTGTGTCTTCGATATCTGTTGAAGTACCGAGCCATTCCAATATTTCACCGCGGTCTTCGCGGACGGGTGTGGCCCGCGTGTGGAACCACCGGTAGGTGTCTGTTCGAGCTTCCCGAATACGATACTCAATCTCGAATCCACCCATCTGCATCGCGTCCGCCCAAGCGTTATGCGCCGCGTCACGATCGTCAGGGTGAACGGCATCCAGCCAGCCCATCCCGAAGCTTTCAGCTTCATTTTGTCCCGTGTAGTTCATCCACTGCGGACCTGACCACGAAACATGCCCGCTCTGTGTGGCCCTCCATACGATTTGCGGTATGCCTTCAAGGAAGGCGCGTTGACGTGATTGCGCAGCTGCAAGTGCCTCTTCGGCGCCCTTCACCGCTGTAATATCTTGAGCAATGCCGCCTATGTGCACAATTTTACCGTTTACATCCTTGATGGGAAAATCGGTGTTGCGTATCGAGCGGATTGTGCCATCTTTCGGTCGCTCTACACGATAGTCGAACGTCACACGTTCTCCATCTGCAACTCGCTTCAGGTTTTCTGCAGCGGCTTGACGATCGTCTTCCACGATTAGTTCGAGCCAGCCAAGCACGTTGTCACGGCGTAGCGCAGCTTCGCGATCAAGTCCGAAAATCTCTTCGAACGCCGGCGTAAGGTACGACCATTGAAAGGTCTCGGCGTCTCGGATCCAAAGTATGTCCTGCGACGCCTCACCAAACTGTCGGAAGCGATCCTCACTCTGCCGCAAGGCTGCTTCCGCGTGGGCCCGGTCTGATACATCGACGAACGTGACAACGGTACCATCAATCCGATCTTCCACGGTCCTATACGGCCTAAGTCGCATCGTAAATTGCTTGCCACGGCGACTGGTAACTTCGCGTTCAATTGGCACTAAGTCTTTCAAGACCCTGCGCGCGTCGACGTCGATATCGTCGTAGTCGAGGTGGTGCGTGAAATCCGTGATAGCGCGACCAATGTCGTGTCGGGTAATATTGAAGAGCTCCGCCACCGGAGATGTGAACATCTTGATCCGGAGTTCCGGGTCGAGAAAGAGGGTGCCGATCTCAGTCGCGGACGAGAGATTCTGAAGGTCGCTATGTGCAGCCGAAATGCTATCGAGCTTGTTTTTTAACTCCGCATTGACCGTATGCAGTTCCTCGTTGATGGACTGTAGTTCCTCTTTCGAAGTCTCGAGCTCTTCTGCCGTGGATCGGTATTCCTCGTTCATCGATTGCAGCTCTTCGTTGGCCGCGCGTAGTTCCTGGACGAGAGCCTCGTGCCCATTTCTGCTCATCATTAGAGCTTCCTGCGACGCTTTCAGCTCCGCGTAGAGACGACGAACTTCATCAGGCCGGCCATCAGATTGATCAGGCTCGTCGTCTTCGGTAACAATGCCTCCATCCAAGAAGAACACCAGTGCTTGTCGGGCCTTGTGACCTTCCCCTGTGAGAGGTGTGACTTGTAACGCAACGCGCCTTTTCCCATGATCAAAGCCGACAACCATTGGAAACGTCATCGATGGCTCTCCCGATTGGAGGGCCTGGGTGAGCGCGATGCCAAGGTCGAGGCGCAACTCCGGTCTAACAACTGCCGTCAGCGAGCGAGAAACAGGTCCTGCCGAATGGAGAAGGAAGCGGCCGGCCGTTGGCGAGAGGTGCAGGATATTTTCGCTGTCATCGACGAGTGCGCTTGCCGGCGCGTGTTGTTCCAGTGATGCGAGATGGAGGGCCGCAGGCATCGCTCCCCGGTCGCTGACGAGCGCAATGGGTCGAGTGAAATCTGCCAGTTGGTCCGATACAGCAAACTGGGGGAGGATCGGGAGCAATTGGGGCCCATTTGCACGGGCGCTATATATCCGCGCCTGGCGGTCGATGGGCGCGAAGAGATCAGCGGCTGCATCGACTGTTTCCGCCGAGCCTAAAAACAAGTATCGCCCGGTTCGTAGGCTATAGCTGAATAGCGAGCAGATCTGGGCTTGCAGGCCGCGTTCAAGATAGATCAGCAAATTGCGGCATGTGATCAAATCGAGCCGCATGAACGGCGGCTCTTTGAGGATGCTGTGCTTTGCGAAAAGGACCGTTTCACGAAGCTCTTTCCGCACACGAAAGTGGGTCCCCTCATCAACGAAAAACTTCGCGAGCCTCTCCTGTGACACATCGGCTTCGATCGCCCACAGATGGAGAATGACGACGTAGGCTAACCCGAGGTCGGGCGGCATCAGTCTGAACATCGTCTGCAGCCTCGCTTGTCGTGCTCGGGATCGAGCGTATCGCCCGTGAATTGGCCGCAGGACCGAGCTATTTCGCAGGTACGGTCGGAGAATTCTCGATGGAGCCGAATGCCGCAAACGTCATTCCCTCCCATGTCCGCATGCTGATCGATGCCCGCGCCGTCGAGCCCGCCGTGATGGAGAGTTTCGTCGCGCAGCTTTCCGCGCTTTGCGTCGAGACTGCCGCCGAGCGCAAGGTAACGATCGCCGAGCCGCGCCGCGTTTCCAATGCCGCGCCGACGCCGATGTCTGAGATGATGACCGATCTTCTGGCCTCGGGTGCAGCGCGGATCGGCGCCACCAGCCGGCCGATGGTCTCCGGCGCCGGCCATGACGCCGCCTTCCTGTCCAAGGTCGCACCTGCCGCGATGATCTTCATCGCCAGCAAGGATGGCCGCAGCCATGCCGCGGAAGAATGGTCGGAAAACGATGCCATCACGCTCGGCACCGCCGTGCTCTACGAAGCCGTTCTCGAACTCGACAGGAAATAGGGAGATAGGAAGATGGGCCGCATATTGACGGAAAAGGATGTCGAGGCTGCGGTCCGCGGGGGCTCGGTCTATGCCGCGGGCGGCGGCGGATGGTCGGATCACGGCCGCATGCTGGGTTATGCCGCCGTCTCGATCGGCAAGCCCGAACTGATCTCCATCGACGAACTCGACGACAATGACTGGGTCGCGACGGCGGCAGCGATCGGCGCGCCGGCCTCGACGACGGCCTGGGAAATGCAGGGCATCGACTACGTCAAGGCGGTGCAATTGCTGCAGGACGCGCTCGGCGAAAAGGTCTCGGCGCTGATGATCGGCCAGAACGGCAAGTCGTCGACGCTGAACGGCTGGCTGCCATCGGCCATTCTCGGCACCAAGGTGCTGGATGCGGTGGGCGACGTGCGTGCCCACCCGACCGGCGACATGGGATCGATCGGCATGGCCAATTCGCCGGAACAGATGATCCAGACGGCCGTCGGCGGCAACCGCACTGAGAACCGCTATATCGAACTCGTCGTGCGCGGCGCGACGGCCAAGGTCTCGCCGGTGCTGCGCACCGCTTCCGACATGTCCGGAGGTTTCATCGCCTCCTGCCGCAATCCGTTGCGCGCATCCTACGTCCGTCAGAATGCGGCCCTCGGCGGCATCAGCCTCGCGCTGACGCTCGGTGAGGCGATCATCGAGGCGGACAGGAAGGGTGGTCACGCGATCATCGATGCGATCGTCAAGACAACCGGCGGCACGATCATCGGCGAAGGCGAGGTCACAGCCAAGTCGGTGGTCTATACGAAGGAAGCCTTCGACGTCGGCACGATCACGGTCGGCAGGGGAGACAAGGCGGTCACGCTTCACGTCATGAACGAATACATGGCGGTGGACGGCGCCGGTGGTCAGCGTCTGGCGACCTTCCCGGACATCATCTCCACTCTGTCGCCGGAAGGCGAGCCGATGAGCGTCGGCCAGCTGGAGGTCGGAATGTCCGTCTTCCTGCTGCATGTGCCGAAGACGATCATTCCCCTGTCGTCGAGCGTCAAGGATCCATCGGTCTATCCGATCGTGGAGAAGGCGCTGGGGATCAGTATTGCCGACTATGCGCTGGGGTAGGTCGGTTACGTGAGGTAGATCCTCGCCCTGACCCTCCCCCCGCAAGCGGGGAGAGGGGACTTGCCTCGCTCCACGTTGGCGAGAAACGGGGGCATTGCGGCTCGTGTCCTTCTCCCCTTCATTACGGGAGAATGTGCCGGCAGGCGGATGAGGGGCTGACGTTTACGATAAAAAAATGAGGGGCAAGGTTCCTCTCAAAAAATAGGGAGACCACCATGCCGAAGCCGAACCCACGCCATCCGAAATTCCCGATCCCCGGCGGATCAGAACTGCGCGCAAAAGGCTGGCGGCAGGAGGCGCTATTGCGGCTGCTCGAAAACGTGCTCTCCGTCGGCGAGGATCCGGACAATCTCATCGTTTATGCAGCCCTCGGCAAGGCGGCACGCAACTGGGCGGCGCATGACGCAATCGTCAAGGCATTGAAGGAGATGGACGAGGATCAGACGCTCATCATCCAGTCCAGCAAGCCCGTAGGCCTGCTCAAGACCCATGCCAAGGCGCCGCTGGTCATCATGGCCAATTGCAACATCGTCGGCCAATGGGCAAAGGCTGAGTATTTTTACGAGTTGCAGGAAAAGGGCCTGATCTGCTGGGGTGGCCTCACCGCCGGTGCCTGGCAGTATATCGGCAGCCAGGGCGTCATCCAGGGCACCTACGAGATCTTCATGCGCATTGCCGAAAAGCGCTTCGGTGGAACGCTTGCCGGCCGCTTCGTGTTGACCGCAGGGCTCGGCGGCATGGGCGGGGCTCAGCCGCTCGCCGGCCGGATGGCGGGTGCTGCGATCCTGGTGGTTGACATCGATCCGGATCGGGTTGCCAAGCGCAAACAGATCGGCTTCCTCGACGAGGTCGCACCCGATCTGGATTCTGCGCTCGCGATGATCGACGAAGCGGTGAAGGAAAAACGTGCCGTCTCCATCGGGCTCGTCGGCAATGCCGCCGATATCTATCCGCAGATCGTCAAGCGCGGCATCGTGCCGGATGTCGTCTCCGACCAAACCTCGGCCCATGACCTCGTCTATGGCTATGTACCGAAGGGCATGAGCCTCGAAGAAGTGCGTCGGCTGCGAAAAGAGGGGCAGGGCCAATTGATGGCGGCAAGCCGCGCCTCGATCGCCGATCATGTCCGCGCCATGCTGACGCTGCAGGAAAAAGGCGCGGAGGTTTTCGACAACGGAAACCTGATCCGCACCCAAGCCAGAGAGGGCGGCGTCGAAAATGCATTCGACATTCCGATCTTCACCGAAGCCTATCTGCGGCCACTGTTTGCCCAGGCGATCGGGCCGTTCCGCTGGATGGCGCTGTCGGGTGAAGAGAGCGATATCGCCCGTATCGACGATCTCGTGCTGGAGCTTTTCCCGGACAATTACATCGTTACCAACTGGATCCGACTGGCGCGGGAAAACGTGCCGTTCGAAGGCTTGCCGGCGCGTATCGCCTGGCTCGGCCATGGCGAGCGCACGAGGCTGGCGCTTGCGGTCAACGACCTCGTGGCCAAGGAAGAGTTGAAGGCCCCCGTCGCCTTTTCGCGCGATCATCTCGATGCCGGCGCCATGGCGCATCCCAACATCATGACCGAGAACATGAAGGACGGGTCGGATGCCATCGCCGACTGGCCGCTGATCAATGCCATGACGCTCTGCTCGTCACAGGCCGATCTCGTCGTCATCCATTCGGGCGGCGGCGGTTATGCGGGTTACATGACCAGCTCAGGCGTGACGATCGTTGCGGACGGCACGGAAGAAGCTGCCGAACGGCTGGACATGGCGATCACCAACGATACCTCGCTCGGCATCATCCGCTATGCGGATGCCGGGTATGAGTCGGCAAAACAAGAGGCAGTTTCCCGTCAGGTAGGGCACATCCTGTCTTAAAAATCACGCAGAGCCACTCGTCGTCATAGGGAAAGGCCATGGACGGCTAGAATCACAAGGGCCTCGGCCACCTTTGATCTGGCGGATTTTTATCCTTCGTTTTCCAGATTGGCCCGTCCGCCGCACGTTGCCGACCACAGGGGAGGCTGCGGCAGAGCGCATTCTCATGCGATGAGGGCGCCTCTTGTGATTGCCGATGGAACCGCCGACGTCCGCGTAAGCATCGGCGGAATCTGGACGGCGAGAAGTGTGATATTTCCGAGCTTCTCAAAGAGGCCGACGCGCATCTTTACGATGCGAAGGCGGTCGGTAAGGACGCCGTAAGATTTCAGTCAGCATCCCGGACAGTGGAATAACTGCGATCAATATCGGCACTTGGGATATCAATTTGTTCCGCATCGGTGACGGTCGGTAGTATTGCGCCAGGGACAGACCTCGATCGTTGTGCTCGACGGACTGCTGGGTCGCTGTCGATCACCAGACCATATCTCCCTTGATGAAGGCGTCTAGAGAAAGACCGCGAGACCTTCCGTATTGACGACGTAGATGAACTCTTCCCATGCTTCGTGCGCAGACGCGAAGGATTCATTCCATTCGGTGACCTGGTCTTCTAAGCTTGTGACCTCCATCCGCCAATCATCACCGGCTGAGGGACGGAAGATTTCCACAATGACGGTGATGTCGTTTTCAGTGTATCGGCCGGAGAGTTCTGAGCGTTCAGAGGAGGGAGGATCTGTCTGGGTCATGGGTCTGGCACTGTTGATCGGCAGGCTCAAGATTACCGGAGGACGTCGAGTTTTTGCAAGCCGGCTAAGAGGCAATTGGCGCCGTTTTGATTCCAGCAAAAGTTGATGTAGACATCTGCCGCCATCCAACACAGCGTTCCATGCGCATCCCCAGGTCTTCAACAGCCATATGAAAAAGCCTCAGCGTAGTTTCGTCGTCGAATACAAATCCGGTCGTCGCAAAGTCGACAGCAAGGCGCCGAGCTCCATCTGGGGCAATCTGGACCTGAAGTCCGTGGCCCGCGATGTCGAGGTTGCTTTAGTCCAGAGCGAACCTTCCAAGCCGCAGGAGACGTCAGCACCAGCTCATATCCCTGAACAATCAGCCCCGACCTCAGCAAGCACCGACATGGTAGACATTGCTGGTTTGGAGGTTTCAACCGATGATGTCAGCGCAGCGCCGGATAGGGCTAATGAGCAAGACATTGACGCTGCTGTGCCCGCGATACGGGGGCGCAAGTCGGGAACGGCTATCAGGGAGCGCCGATCGCCTGCTAGACGGCCTCTTCCGCAAGACCGGCGGCAGACACCGGTCGAGCAAAATGAACCGGATGATCTCGAGCAGCTCGAGGAAGAGAACCGTCTTCTAAGGACGATGCTGGCGGCAAGACTTCGCAAGGAAAATTCGTGGCTTCGAGAGCGCCTCCAGCATCGATAACGGAGGGCGGTCGCAGATAGGCCATTTGATCCTGTAAGTTGATCGCCGATCCTTCGACGGAATCTCTTAAATCGACGGGGTTCTTGCCGATGAGCCCGCCTGTTTGCTCAACTCATTTCTTCGAGACCGCTTTCGGCTTCGGTTGATACAGGCGTCGCCTGGCATTCGACCGAAGAGCATTCCGGAGATCTTTGTCCGTCATCGCAAGATCGAACCATTCCGGATCGAAATGACCACCGCACCAGCGCATGGTCTCTTCGAACTCGGGATCACCCGGGTCGGCGATGATGTCGAGGAACCGCTCGTAACCAGACACGCCGCCAACATCTTCAGGCGGACGCGCTCTTTCGCCGGCGATACAGCTGCCCTGTTTCGGCGCAGTGGCGAGCGTCAAAAACTCTTCGATCGCAACCGTGTGCCGCCAGCCGTCCCCGAAATCATAGTGGTAGCGCAACACTGCGCCTTCCTCGAAATCCAGCAGCCGAACCTCTGTTTGATCGAAGACCCGAGGATCCTCGTCAGTCGCGTCTTCGGTCAGGATCTCGACGTCGCCATAGCGTAGACCGCCGATGCGAAATTCATAAAGGTGATAGTTCCACCAATTGAACGCGGCCTGTATGCCAAGGTGCAACTGTTCCAGGTTCCAATGGATCGGCAGGATCAAGCGGCGCCAGACGTCCGGATTGATCTCGTCGATAGAAACTCTGATCTGCGCGGCGTTCGGAGCTTTAAACATAGCATGAGTGAACAAGTATGACAGTGACCCGTCAAGAGGTCCTTCGTGGCCACTTGCCCACGCAGCTTGATCCTTGCTTAGGCGGTGCCGGAGCTTGCCACGTTCAGAGTTTGTTTTGCCCCGGTCACGAGCGCGACAACAGCCTGACGAGGCAAAGGCCGGGATAAAAGAAAACCCTGGAGATCGTCGCAGCCGAGACTTTCAAGAGCCGCTCGTTGCTCTACGGTCTCTACACCTTCTGCGGTGATCTTGAGGCCCTTCGCTCGTGCCATGTCGATCATCGCAACAACCAGCGCTCTGCTATCGCTGCGATGAATCTCGTCAACAAAGGACTTGTCGATTTTAATCCGGTCGACCTCGATCTTTTGCACGCGTGAAAACGAGGAATAGCCGGTTCCGAAGTCATCAATAGCAAAACTAACGCCAGCTGCTCGCAGCATCGAGATTGTTCGTTCGAGCTCGCCCCGGTCGTCTGCGGTCGCCGTTTCAGTCATCTCGATTTCCAGTCTGGCCGGGCTTACCTGCCACTTGGCCAGAGCTGTCAAAACGCGCAGCGCGTAGCCAGGCGATTCAAGTTCAAGCGTAGAAGCATTGACTGCCACCGAGATGTCAGGAAGCTCGGCCAGCGTCCTGCATGCGTCTTCCAACACAAATGCACCGATGTCGCTGATAAGGCCCATCTCTTCGGCCAGAGGAATGAACTGATCGGGACTGATATAGCCAAGTGTCGGATGGTTCCAGCGGGCAAGAGCCTCCAGCGAGCAGAGGGCCCCACTATTTGCAGCAAACACCGGCTGGTAGAAGGTTTCAAACTGGATCCGGGTCTCAACCGCTGATCTTAGATCGTTTTCCAACGCTCTACGCTTGCGCAACAGCTTGTCCATATGCTCCCCGAACAGCGCGTAAGTATTCCTGCCGGCGGCCTTGGCGTGATAAAGCGCTATATCGGCCTGGCGGGTCAGTTCAACCGGATCGCAAGAGCCGGCTGCAAACGCCACGCCGACGCTTGCACCAATAACGATATGCGCCACCTCGATCTCGAAGGGCATTCTCAGACCATGAACGAGCTTTCTGGCCAGTTCCTCGGCGTTCCGCGCGTCGTCGCCCTGCAGCAGGATCGTAAATTCGTCGCCTCCTATGCGGGCTATGAGAGCGTTAGGGAGAAGGTCGCGCATACGGGTTGCGGCCGAACTGATCAGCTTATCGCCAACCGGGTGGCCGAACGTGTCGTTGACAGCCTTGAAGCGATCAAGATCTACAAACAAGACGCAGTGCAGCTCGTCGGCCTGTGCGTTTGGGAGCCTTCGATCGAGTTGCTCGCCAAAGTGACCGCGATTTGCAAGACCTGTTAGTGCATCGTGAGAGGCTTGATGCCTAAGCTCGGCGCGGCTCGCAGCCAAGCGCTCCGAGCGACGCCAAATTGCGCCTCCAGCCAAACTGGTCCCCGCAAACAATGCGATGAACGCGAGCATGAGGGCAGGGGTAGTGGCCTCAAGTACGTGCTGCCCAGGTCGAAATGGTTTCCAACGGAAATAGCCGAATACCTGTCCATCTCGGGCAATCAGCGGTACGAAGGCGATGTTGCGTCCTGTCGGCTGTTTTGCCGCAAATTCTAGGTCAGCGAACTCATATTCTCGGCCGATCACTGCGGGCAGATCACCGTCGAGATAGCGGACTGCCACGTGTAGCATCTCTTGGCCAGGAATTTGCTCAAGATTACCAGTGTCCGACACGATCGGCTTCACACTAACGATCGCGGGTCGAAAGCCCACATAGGCAAGATCCGCTTCTCCTATCGATAGGATCGTGTCACTGGTGCCTTCGGTATCTCCGACAGACAGTCGCGCCTGGAGCATTTTGGCAAGCGGCAGATAGGCCTTCTGAAAATCGCCGGGCGTTGGAGCATGGTCTGGATCTGATGAGAACTGGTATAAGGATGAAAGGTCAGGCCTCAGGATTAGCGCGGCGTCGTGGCCGAAATAGCTGTGCATCCAGGAGCCAAGGTTCGCCTCGATCCATTCGAGGTTCCCGCTGGTTGCATTTCTGACGGCATCGTCCCAAACCGTTGCGCTTTCCTGATCATGCGCAACGCCAACCTTTAGCTTCGCGACCGTGAGCGTGACGAGATCGCGTTGCCGAAGCGCCGCGACTTCATCGGTTCTTGCTGCCGCCCAAGTCAAACTGATGAGAAGCAAACCACAAAGCGCCAAGGAGGCACAAAACGGCAAAACCCATCGTAGAAACCACTGTGATTGAAGCTGCATTGTCATTCGCGGGCCGTCATCCTGTATTTGATGAGACGGTAAAACAGCGGCTGTTAAAACGACGCCAAGCAAGTTGGTTAGAAGCTGGTTAAAGGCCCGTGTACGCTAACGTACCAGTGCGATCGGCCGCTTGAAGCGAGAACTCTTTATGGGCTGAGGTAAGCTTCGAGCAAGCCTTGATTCGCAGAAGGCCTCGGCAGCTCTAAAGCCTGCGAGAGCCCAGCGACGATCATGAGGATCGAATGACTTTCGATGTTGAAATAATCCTTGACTGGCAACAACGGGGAATAAACGCCCGGGTTCTGGGTCTCTCTGCAAGCGAAAATCCAGTAATGCCGTATCTTGAAAGAACAGAGTGTCCCCAAGAGAGGGATGGCTGGCTGCAGAGAGCAGAGGCGTGGGTGTTCGGCTGGAATATCGAGAATGCGGCACGTGCCTTTCAGCAACCGAATTGCTTGTTTCGCGGCAGCTGATCGTGCTCATCCTGAACGGCGACGTGGTCCAGCAGAGGAGTATCGAACTGCTGGTATCACCACGAGGGTGGCCGAAGGAATTTCTCGCTGCTCCGCCACGGGCCTCAGCAACCGACCGACGGAATAGTGACGATCAAATCATCGGTCTGCGCTCAGAGATGGCCCAAGTCGTTACGATTATAGCGCGCTTAATGCTCGGAAACACAGGTTCGCTTCCGATCGAGAACTTGAACAGCTCGGCTCCCTACCGAGCTAGGATAATGTTTTAAGGATCTCGTTGTAAGATGATGGCGTCTCCCTTGTCACGGCACACCTTATCGATTTCTTTGTAGCCCAAGCGTTCAGCGAGACGAAGTGATAGAACGTTTCCCACAGCAATAAGACATGCTGTTGGCTGCCTGTGATCGCGCTCGAACCAATGCTGCACTGCTTGCGCTGCCTCGGTCGCATATCCGCGCCCATGGAACCGGCTTTGAAGAGTCCAGGACATTTCAATATTTGTGTCCGCTCGGCCCAGCGGGCGCTCGAACACCGCAAACCCTACTTTGCCTGTGTAAGTGTTTTGCGCGCGTTCAATTATCGAAAATTGCCCGAAACCCATCAACTGCCAGTGCCCGACGTCGCGTAAGAGCCGGGTCCAGATTTCGCTGCGGTTGAGCTTGCCGATCTGTCGTAACACAGGCTCTTCCGAGAACATCTCGATCATAGGCTTGAAATCGGAATAAATCGGCGGACGAAGAATAAGACGAGGTGTTTCAATCATGCTCTGTCAGTTCTATTTTACGAGAGTTGTGGCCGGGTATGATCATTCTAACGGGGAGAGCTAAAGTCCTCACCTGTATCTGGCATCCCGCTGGGATTGCTCGCGCCGAACCTATTGGCAAAAGAGGCGGTTCGTGAGGGCGAAGCTATGATCCGGCTGCAGAACCGGATGGGGAAAATTTAGCAAGATGGATGACATTCGATTCTGTGTCGGTTGCCTCGAAAACTGTATAGCCGTTCCGGCCGCGCCGCTTGGTCTCGTAGAGCGCGCGGTCCGCGCTGTCCAAAAGGATCTCAGGGTTTAACCCGGACGGACCTCGTGAAACGATCCCGATGCTGACCGAGAGAGGCACCTGCAGGGCGCCCCAATGCAGCGGCGTGCTCCCGACTTCGCCAACGATCCGCTTGGCGATAGCCTCAGCGTCGTTCACATCTGCGCCAATCATCAACAGACTGAACTCGTCTCCTCCAAGACGAGCAAAGACATCGCCCTGTCCCAACTGTCTCGTGATCAAATCTGCCACATGCTTCAAGGCAGCGTCACCTGCCGCATGGCCATATTTGTCGTTGATCGTTTTAAAGCTGTCGAGATCAAACAGGAGCAAGCTGAAACCCTGCCCACCGTGCGCCGTTTCGCAAACACTGCTCAGGTGCTTCATAAAAAGTCTGCGATTGGCGATCCCTGTCAGCTCATCCTCATTTGCCAGGCGCTCGACTTCAGTGCGCAGCCGTTCGACTGCCGAAATGAGAAATCCAAAGTTCCAGACGACCGATGCGAACAGGAAGATCAGTAGGTCAATCGACGCAGCCTGATATAGTTGGAGACCAGGCGCTGCGCCAATCACGATCAGAACGTTGCCGCCGGCGATCACGATGTGGGACAATACGCCTGCCAACATGGCTATGCCGGCGACGACCGCTCCGAGATCCCTTCCGTGTATTCGCAAAAGATAGGTGGCGGTTAGCATCAGCGGTATCGACTGTGCCAGCGTGTAAACAGGATTGCGGCCATACCACATGTGGAAAGTCGCGAGCATGGCCAATATGCTGCCAGCGACTAGGATGGAGGTTCTCGCTCCTTGAACTTTGTCACCGTGAAACTGACGCGTGCCACACAGGTTCAGATAGAATCCCAGAATGATAAAGCCATTGCCGGCAACTGTGTTGGCGATGAGGCCGCTCTCCCCTTGCACAGAGAGAGCGATCCCACCAATTACACCTGCGGCGCTGCCGGCAAGCCAATAGCGCGGAGCTCGCAGATCTTTGTACCGATAGGCAATCATTCCCCACAGCATGCTGTGTGAAAGATTGAGCAGCAGGACGACAACGAACAGCGTGAAGAAATCCGGCATACGGCATCCTGTTTAGAGACCGGATGACGGCTACATGCGAGGGTTAAACACCGGATGAAAGATTTAAGACGTATTTGACTGAACGACCGCTCAACCGCCGGCTGGCCGCTGTCTTGACGCGCTGCCGCCGAGAAAGATCCCGTTCCACCCCCCCACGAAACAAGTCATCTCGTGCAGCCTTCAGATATCCGGATAGCAATGGCACGCCGGCCGTCCTGCCAAAAAAGGGTCTGGTTTACCATTGACACAATGAGCTTGCGCCACGAGCGTGCCATTAAACTTTCGCGGAGGGAGTTAAGGAAATGGTTCAGTCGATCGTGGAATTGCGCAATATGGCGGGTACGGAGGCAGCAGTTGGTTGGGCTGGTGGACACACCATTGTCGTTGATAGGCCAGACGGCAAGGCCGGCGGGTTGGGCCTAGGGTTCAATGGCGGGCAGCTCCTCGGTCTGGCAGTCGGAGGTTGCTACTGCAACGACCTTCGCTATATTGCCCATGACCTCGGTGTCGAAATCGGAGACATAGCCGTGACGGTTCAGCTGGAACTTGATGGTGCGCCTCTTGTTGCCACCAACGCCGTCCTATCCGTGAGATGCACGACACTGGATGGGTCTGACCCGCAGACCTTGATCGATCGTGCTTGGTCGATCTGCACGGTAGCAAATTCCCTTAATCGTGGCGTACCGACGACGCTAACGGTATTCTGATTGCTTGATATCTTACCGGAGATAGAAAATGTTCACCCATATCATGATCGGCAGCAACGATCTGGAGCGAGCCAGAAATTTCTACGACGCCACGTTGGTTGCGCTGGGTGGCAAGCTCGGCGAAATGGATGCGAGAGGCAGGCTGATCTACGTCCACGAGGGTGGTCGGTTGATGATCACGAAACCAATCAATGGAGGGCCGGCGACCGTAGCTAACGGTGGAACGATTGGTCTTGGGGCCGCGAGCGCCGCTCACGTTCTAGCGTGGCACGAAGCCGGCATTACGCACGGTGGCGAAGCGATCGAGAGCCCTCCCGCGGAGCGTCCGAACGGGTCATTCGTCGCGTATATTCGCGATCCGGACGGACATAAACTCACGGCACGGACGCAACCGACGGGATAAGATCGGCGACCCCGACGCCTGCAGAGCGCTTCATCTGCGTCCCTTAGGTGTGAAATCGGACGAAGGAACCGTCCTCCTCGTTTTGAAGGGTGCAGCCATAAGGTCCAAGCTTCGCGAAACTTACCAATCATTGCAACGCTCTCGCGGCTGTGTCGACCCGACGCCTTTGCGCTCGCGCCGGACTAAAGCGCGCTGAAAGCGTTGATGTCAGCGCTGGCTTGCTCCCGGACTAGAAATACGTGTTTCCTTTCTCTTAACTTGGCTGGTTTGGCGAATCGATGGTTCCGTGGTTTGTTGAGAGCCTAGGTTCTCACTGCTGCGAGGTTGAGTTAGCCGACATAGGGACAGCCTGCATGGCTGCCGCCAGGAGCTCCTCGCGATCGCGCATGCCTCTATTGAACAGTCTGGCGACGGATGCCGTCAAGCTCCCGATCGCGACCGGATCTTTGACAATATCTCTCGCTCGAGCGATCTCCTTGACAACGCTGGCGCACAAACGTGCATCTTCTCTCGAAATGGGCTCGGGCACTCTTTAGTCTCCCAAAATGGCCCACCCCGGCGGATGGGGCGGGCCTGTGAGTGATTAGAAATCCATGCCGGCGCCAGCGGGCAGCGCCGGAGCGGCGTCTTTCTTCGGCTTCTCTGCGATCATCGCTTCTGTCGTGACCAGCAGGCCAGCGACCGAGGCTGCATCCTGCAGTGCAGTGCGCACCACCTTGGCCGGGTCAATGACGCCCTGAGCGTATAGATCACCATACTCGCCGGTCTGGGCGTTCCAGCCGAAGGAAAGGTCAGTCTTTTCGCGCAGCTTGCCGACGATGATCGAACCTTCCGCGCCAGCATTCTCGGCGATCTGGCGAACGGGCGCCTCGATCGCCCGGCGGACGATGTCGATCCCGACGCGCTGATCGTCGTTGGCTGTCGGCAGACCGTCCAAGGCCTTCACCGCGCGCAGCAAGGCAACACCGCCGCCCGGCAGGATGCCTTCCTCGACAGCGGCACGGGTCGCATGAAGGGCGTCATCAACGCGATCCTTCTTCTCCTTCACCTCGACTTCGGTCGATCCGCCGACACGGATGACAGCAACGCCGCCCGCGAGCTTGGCAAGACGTTCCTGCAGCTTCTCACGGTCGTAGTCTGAGGTGGTCTCCTCGATCTGGGCGCACGGTCCCCACGATCTCAATATCCGTGAGCTGATCATAGAAAGCGGAGGCGTCAGCGTCGTCGCTTACAATCCTCTCCCGGACCCGAAATGAATGATTTCCCGGTCGATAGCGAGCTGGACTGGGTGCTCGTCCTTGCTCCGTTTCGCAAGGACGCAGATTACGTCGCAGCTTTCCTTCGAGAGCAGAAGATCGATGTCAAGGCCGCCAAAGCGGACGGAGATCTGGTCGAGCATCTGGCTTTATCTCCAGGCATCATCGTAATAACCCACGAGGCCCTCAACCCACAGGTTATCGTACGAATTACCACGCATCTCGCGGAGCAGCCCGACTGGTCGGAAGTCCCGATTATCATCCTTTTGGAGCGGACAGCGCCGATTGAACGGATCCGCAACCAATTGCTGACTTCATGGCCGGGCTCGCGTCTTTTGTTTTACACGCGTCCGATCGCGCCATTGGAGCTTGTAAACGGCATTCAGTCGAACCTGTTGGTGCGGCTGCGCCAACGCCAGGTCCGGGATTCCATCGAGCGGGAGCGAGAACTGCGTCTAGAGCTCAATCACCGGGTCAAGAATATCCTGGCGAGTGTTACGTCGATCTTCCAGATGACCCGGCGCGGCGCCACGTCCGTTGAGGGCTTGGCAAGCGATTTTGCCGGTCGGCTGCAGGCGCTGTCCAACGTCCATAGTGCTGTCTTCGAGGCCGGTGGCGCGGAGGTTTGGCTTTCAGCCGCCATTGATCTGACGGTTTCTCCCTACAATAGCGCCGGCGCTAGTCGCATCAATGTCAGCGGGCCGGATATCGTTGTTAGCCGGGACGCAGGCACAGCGATCGCGCTGTGCCTGCACGAGCTGATCACGAACGCCATAAAGTATGGCGCGCTTTCGCATCCGGACGGGCATGTTGACCTCTTGTGGTCTGTTGCCGCAAACGGCAGTTCAGAACTCTCTCTGAGCTGGACGGAGGTCGGGGGACCGGCTGTCCAAGAACCGACGCGGCAGGGTTATGGTACGCGCTATGTGCGCTCCGCGCTGGGATCGTTATTCGGCACGGTTCCGGAAATCATCTTCGCTCCAGGCGGCTTTCGCTTGTCAGTGAGCGGGTCTCTGTCGCGCATGTCGGCGCAAAAATAGATCGCGCATATCCTCAATCATGGATTGAAATAACCTTCGGCTGTAACTTGCTGAAAGATAAAATAGTTCTCCTCGGATCAATCTGTCGTCATGCGCGTTCATCAGGTTCGCATAGTCGAAAAGACACATGTGAAGCGTCAACTGCGGAGAGTTTGAGGGATGACGCAAAAGGGGATCACTGTCGTTGTCGTTGAAGACGAGGCGCTTGTAAGATTGGATATGGTTATGTCGCTCGAGGACGAGGGGTTCATTGTGCTCGAGGCCTCAAATGCAGACGACGCCATCGACATTCTCAACACCCATCCGGAAATCCGCTTGATGTTCACCGATATCGATATGCCGGGCAGCATGGACGGCCTGAAGCTGGCTGCTGCAGTGCGTGACAGGTGGCCGCCTGTCAAGATCATCGTGGCTTCTGGCCATCGTCAATTGAGCGATGAGCTTTTACCGGTTGAGGGCAAGTTTTTTAGCAAACCGTACGACCACGGCCGCGTCATCGCGACCATGAGGGAAATGCTAGCCGCAGCCTAGGTATCGACCGCGCTAGCAAGCCACATTTTCCGGGCAGCGTTCGAAGCTGTTCACGGATGAGTTCGCTGGGATTGACCGCCGGGCCAGCGTCCATCCAGTCCATAAGTAAGGCATGTTGGACGGTCCGAGACACCGAACGCAATGTCTCTGCATTGATGTGGGACCACCGGACGAGACCACCCTTGGCAAACAAGCTCCAACTGACGCCCGCGTGACATACCCGCTTTTTGTTGCACTGCGGCATTCGGAGTTTGGTAACATATTCGAATGACTGTGCTCCTATCTCGATAGGGAACCTTGGGGGCAAGGATGAAGAAGAGGATACGGCTGCATCAGGTTCGCGTCGGGATGTATGTTGAGGAGCTTGAGGGAGCGGTTCTTTCGCTTCCGCATCTTGGGCCTGTTGCGTCTCCCTTCGACGTCGACCTTATGATGAACAGTCACGCGATCAGTGTCGTTATAAATACGCAGAAAGGGTTGGACGTTGATCCCGATCACAACGAAGTCCAGCTTGATCTGATCGATTTTGAGTCTACTCTTGCCTCAAAGTTCAGCGCGGGGCAGATTCTACATGCACAAGAAGCCATTCAGGATGCCCGACGCAGTGTGAGCGATGTTCTCGTCGAGGCTCGCCTTCGGGGGGCGCTTCATCTGGACGCGGCGGACAAAGCTGTCGAGAGGATCATGCTGGCAGCAATGACCAATGCTGGCGCGATGATTGCTGTGGCCAAACTCAAGAAGAAGGACGAGGGAACATTCCTGCATTCGCTGGCGGTCAGTGCCCTCATGGTCACTTTCGGACGAAACCTCGGGCTAAGCGAGGAAGCGGTGCGGGTTCTCGGTTTAGGCGGCCTGATTCACGATCTCGGCAAAATGATGCTGCCAATCGCATTGTTGCGTAAACCCGGAAAGCTGACAGTCGAAGAGATGGATCTCATTCGAACTCATCCGGAACGAGGCTACGAGATGGCGAAACGTATCGCTGGCATGCCCCGGCCTGTTCTCGATATTTGCCTTTACCACCATGAGAAATTCGATGGGACCGGCTATCCGCATCGGCTGGCCGGCTCGGCAATTCCACACGTTGCACGCATTGCGGCAATCTGCGACGTCTACGACGCACTGACCTCGGTCCGACCGTACAAGCGGGCTTGGTCACAAGCGGAGGCCATCGAAACGATGATGCGCTCCACCGGCCATTTCGATCCGGATCTCATGAAAGCCTTCGTCTCGAAGATGGTGATCAATGGCACAATCCATTAAGAACGTGCGCGAAATGCTCGGCTGATGCGGGATTTTGCCCGGGCTTGAGCCCTGCCTAGTTTGGGAATGAGGGGCTTCGACATTGGCTATTGGCACAAGCTGAGGCGCTGGCGCTACTCGTAAAAGCGAATAGCGCCAGCCAATCCTCGGCAAGGAAAATGGTTAGGACTGGTTCAAGCCGAAGTGACGAAGGTTCCAAGGGCTCCAACGTCGATGACGGAAATGGCTTGGCGCACGATGTTCGATGGTGGATTGCTTAGGTAATCCGTATGCCGATACGCGAGCAATCGGTAACTCGGAATCTAATCGGGATGAAAGGGATATTTTACGAGGAACTGATAAAGATCTTACGGATGCTGTAGGTAAAGCATCGACTGATCTGGAAAAATGCGATGCGCCTCCGTGGAATGTTAAATCCATTTATCTTGGCGGGCTCCGAGATAGCCTCGCCAGCGCAAGTCGAGGCTACACTCCGGGAGCTTTATAGTAGCAAGCCACATGTGGTTGCAACGTGCGGCATTGCTCTCGCAGGCCTGAGCGCCGCCTCGTCAGGAGCGGTGTTGGCGGGCGCTCTGGCGACGATCGTGGCCGCAGCGTGCCTGTTTCTGCGGGTCGTTCTAGAATACCTTTACCGCAAGCATGCTACCGTCCCTGTGCACCAGCGATGGGTATCCCTGTTCGTATTTGGCTCACTCGTCTGCGGGCTCGGATGGGGTGTTTCCGGCGCAGTGCTGCTTTACGGGGCGTCGGCTGCCACCCAGACGATTACTGTTGGTGTGGCATGCGCGATAGTGCAAGGCGCGGCCGGAAGGGCGTTCATGATGCCGGGAACGGCGTTCATCAACGTCGCTCTTGTTCTGGGACTGATGGCTATTGCTGCATATCTGGATGGAAACTACATCATTATCCCAGCATGCGTCCTATACTACTGCTTTTTATCCTCTTTTATCGTCCAGATGGTGGGTAACCGAATGCGACAACTGCGTGCGGAGGAGATGAACGAGCGTTTACTTGAAGAACTTACCGTCAAGAACGACCTCCTCCGCGTCGCAAACGAGAGACTGGCTGCAAGTGCTTTCGAGGATCCGCTGACCGGACTGGCGAACAGGCGCAAATTCGATGCGGCGTTTGATGAGATGCTCGTGAACGCGCACAGACACCAGACGTCGATCTCCTTGATGATGATCGATGTCGATCATTTCAAGCGCTTTAACGACACGTATGGACATCAGGCAGGTGACCGGTGTTTGCAGGTGTTATCCACGGTGCTCAACGAGGTCATCTCGCAGAGCGGCCTCCTTGCTCGATACGGCGGCGAAGAATTCGTGGCGATCTTACCGGATTCCGATTTGTCGAGGGCATCTGTCGTTGCGGAAAGGGCGCGGCATGCTGCCCAACTTGCAGGCGTGGCCGGGAAGGGGAACTGTCCCCCACCCCAGAGTGTGAGCATCGGCCTCGTCTCGTGCGCCGTCTGTCCAGGAATATCGCGAGAAATGATCCTGGCGGCCGCTGACGCAGCGCTTTATGCCGCAAAACAGCAGGGTCGAAACCGCGTATGCATCGGCTCAGATGAAGGTCTTGCGACCTCGAGCGCAACCTGAGGCTACTTTCTATTGTGTTTGCATCTTGACGAACATGCGCTCGTTGTATGCCGGGCCGAGCGGTTGGATGAGTTGAATGGTCGAGGGTTCAAGCCCTTTCAAGGCAGCGGGCTACGTCATCTATTCTCGTTTTTAGAGCGCGCTGCGGATCTATGAGGTCTTGACCGCCGCCAGAGCGCCCTTAATCGCGGAGTCTTTTTGCTGCGAAATGACCTTTTCGAGCGCTGCGATGGTGCCGATCGCGGCCGAGTCAAACACCGGTATTTTGATCCGTTCACTCAGATCAGTTGTCAGAGCATGCCCGCCGAGATTGGTACTCCAGATCAAAACGGCGTCTGGCTGCTCGGCCGCAAGCTCGATTGTCAGCCGGACGATTTTGTCTGCTGGAACGGAAGATGCTTCGAAATTGTCACGTATGCACAGATCGCGTCGCGCCACGATGGTGATGCTCCGTTTTGCGAAGGCCTTGACCAAGTGCTCGCCATCTTCCGGATCGCCCTGTTGAATCAGGGCGATCCTTGTCAGCCCCAATCTATGGAACAGCCTCGGGGTTTCGAGCGCCGTGGTCGTCGCGGTGATGCCGGTCTCTTCCTCGATGAGCGCGCAGAGTTGGCGATCGGGTTCGAAGCCGAGCAGAGCGCCACGCGTAGCATTCCAGAGAATGATGCCGGGCTTGGCCTGAGCCAGCAACCTTGCCGATTGCAGAAATGGTTGCAGGTCATATCCATCGGCCGGATGGCCACCATAGGGCACTCGGGAAAAGCATGCGTCGATGCCCGGATAATCCGCCAGGATCACGTTGGTCACTCGTTCGACGACGCGGTTGGACGACGGGAGGATGACGCCGATAGCAGGGATGGTCATTTGCATGAACGGATCACTGCTCCCGCACGATCAGCGTACGTTCCGCCGACCATGTTGCAGTCCAGGTATCACCGTCTTGTGGATGTGCGACACCGATTGTCTCTGTCGGCAACGAGCAAATGAATTCCGACCCTGGAATGCCAAGCCAAACTGACAGCGCCTGTCCCTTGAAGACGGTTCTGAGGACCTTACCGGTAAAAACGTTGACTGTCCCACAAGGTGCTTCGCCCGGAAAAAGCCGCACGCTTTCAGGGCGTATGGCAACGACCGCCTTTTCGCCGGCACTGAGCTCCGTTGGGACACGGCTTTCGAATGGTTGTCCGGATGCGTCCTGAAGCGTGGTCGTGTCGCCCTGCTTTCCAAGGATGGTGGCGGGGATGAAATTCGACGTGCCGATGAAGTCGGCGACGAAATGCGACGACGGCCGCTCGTAGATCGCGCGGGCCGACGCCGCCTGCTCTATGCGACCGCCGCGCATCACTGCGATCTGGTCGGCGAGCACTAGCGCCTCCTCCTGATCGTGTGTAACGAGGATAGTGGTCAGCCCCAGCTCATTGCACAGCAGACGCAGCTCGATCTGCATCGCCTCGCGCAGCTTCTTGTCGAGCGCCCCGAAGGGTTCGTCGAGCAGGAGGACCTTGGGCCGGTAGACGATGGCGCGGGCAAGTGCCACCCGTTGCTGCTGACCGCCGGACAGTGCCGATGGCATGCGATCCTCGAAGCCGGTGAGATGGGTGAGCGCTAGTGCCCGCTTTGCCCGCTCGGCCGTCTCCGCCTTTCCGACGCCACGCATCGACAGGCCGAAGGCGACGTTTTCCAGAACCGTCATATGCGGAAACAGCGCATAGTTCTGGAACAGCATGCCGAGATTGCGCCGATGAACGGGAAGGTCGGTGATCGGCCTGCCGTCTATGGCGATGTCACCCGCCGTCGGTTGAACCAGTCCGGCGATCATTCTGAGCGTCGTGGTCTTGCCGCAGCCCGACGGGCCGAGCAGAGCCAGGATCTCGCCGCTTCTCGCCTCGAGATTGATGTTGCTCACCACCTGGTTTGCGCCGTAGCTGCGGCTGATGCCCCGCAGCGTGACACTGCCGCCTTCGGTTTTAGAGGTGCTTGCCTGCTTGCTCATAGGCCGTCTCCATCGATTGATACTGGCCGGCCGATGAACACCATCGGCCGGCTGGCTGAAGCTGGTCTCATACCGAGAAAATGCCGTTCATCTTTTCGGTCCAGGCCGAGCGCTTGCCATTGATGAACTCCCAGTCCGGCGTGAACAGGCCACGCTTGTCCATTTCCTCGACCGGATAAGCGATGTATTTCAGGGTCTCGGCCGAAAACTCGATGCCGGAAACCGGTGGGGCAGTGAGCGCGAACTCGCTGAAAGCCTTCTGGGTCTTGGCTTCCAGCATGCGGTTCATGAAGGCGACAGCGACGTCCCTGTTCGGGCCGCCCTTGACCAGGACCTGGCAATTGTTGCCGGCAAAACTGCCTTCTTTGGGAAAGCTCATCGTCACCGGAGCACCCTTGGCCGTGTAGGGATAGATATATTTCGACAGTTCCAGCAGGCCGATATCGGCCTGGCCCTGGGCGACTTCGTTGGCCGCCTGCGGGCCGTTGTCGAACAGGTTCATGATGTTCGGCTTCAGTTCGGCGACCTTGTCGAAACTGTCATCGACCAGATACTGCGCTTCTGCAAACGGCTTTCCGGATTTGACGGACGCGGCTACGATGAGAAAGAAGACGGAAGGCGTGTTCTTGGGGCTGACCAGCTTCAGCTTGCCGGCATATTCCGGCTTCCAAAGATCGGCATAGCTTGCCGGTGGGATGACGGAGGAATTGTGGAACATGCTGCCGACCGAGATGGCCAGCGCGCTTGCCCAGCCGTCGAAACCGAAGCGGGGGTAGAGATTGGCGAGCGCCGGCATATCGTCCTTCGGCATTTGCTCGATCAGGCCTTCTGCCTTGCAGATCGGGATCGCCACGTCGTCGATGAACATGACCGAGAACTTCGGATTGTCTTTGGTGGCGCGCATCTTGCCGACATTGGCAAGCGTGAAGCCTTCCTCGGCGGTCACTTTTGCGCCGAAATCCTTTTCGAAGACGGGGATGATCTCTTTTTTGACGAACTCGCCCTGCGAGCCGCCCCAGATCCCGATTTGGATTTCCTTGCCCGCGGCCCAGCCGTTGCGTACGAAGCCCATGGGGGCTGCAAGGGGTGCGGCGATGGCGGTGGCGCCAAGCGCGATCTTACCGAATGTGCGTCTCGAAATATTGGTCATGTCATTTCCCCTTTTTGTTGAACGATTGGTTTGTTGAGCTTAAGCCGGCGAATGTGCAGACAGATCAGCTGGCGAGCCTGGCAAGGCTAATCCCGAAGACCTTCTCGATGACGAGCACGAGAAAAAGGGCGAAGAAGATCATCAGCGAGGCAATGGCTGCGATCGACGGGTCGAACGAGCGCTCGATGACCGTGTAGAGATAAAGCGGGATCGGAAAGTGATTGCCGTCGGCCAGCCACATCGATATCGGGTAGTCGTCGAAGGAGACGATGAAACAGAAGATGCCGCCGGCCAAAATGCCCGGCCGCACTTGCGGCCATATGATTTTTGTCGCCACCACATGAGGTGCTGCGCCGAGAACAGAGGCGGCATCCTCAAGATTGCGGTTGATCAGCACGAAGCTCGCTGAAACCGAGCGGATGACATAGGGCAGGCAGATTACCGTATGGCCGATGATGAGTTGCAGCAGAGTGGCCCGCGAACCCATCATTGAAAACAACTGCAGCAGCGCCACACCGGTCACGATCAATGGTACGATTAACGGCGACAGGATGATGCCGAGCACCGCATCCTGGCCTGGAACCTTGAAGCGCGTCAGCCCGACCGCACAGGGAATCCCGAGGATCAGCGACACGATGGTAACGATCGCAGCGAGTTCGAGCGAGAACAGGAAACTGCCCTGCGCCTCGGGGTTGGTCAGCACAGCGGCATACCATTTCAGGGTAAAGCCCTGCGGCGGGAAAACGATATAGGCTGTGTCAGAGATCGACATCAGAAGCGGCACGACGAGCGGGGCGACGACGATCAGGAGAATGATTGCAACGACGATTTTCAGAAACGGACTGACGGTCTCGGTCATCGGGCGGCCTCCGTCCAGCGGGCAAAGCGCCGGTTGACGATCTTCAGGAAGACGAGGTTGACGGCCAGTACCATGGCGATCAGCAGCGTCGAGATTGCCGCGCCGAACGGCCAGTCGTTGAGCGTCAGGATCTGCTGCTCAATCAGCGTGCCGAGCAGCGGCGAGAAATTGCCGCCAAGCACCTGCGGCGTGACATAGGCGGCTGAGCTCAGCGAGAAGACCAAGGAAGCGCCAACCGCAAGGCCCGGCAGGCTAAGCGGAAGTATCACTTTCAGAAAGACGCGCAGCCTTGTTGCGCCCGCAACCCGAGCCGCTTCCTCGACCGTGCGGTCGATGCGGGCGATCGCCGAGGCGAGCGGCATGACCATGAAGGGCAGGTAGACATGGACGCAGGCAATCAGGACTGCCCATTCCGTATAGAGCAGGACCGGCGGGTGGGTGATGCCGACCTGTCCCAGCACCCAGGCGAGCGCACCGGTCTTATTGAGGATCGTCTGCCAGCCATAAGAGCGCACGACGACATTGACCAGCAGCGGCGCAAGGATGGTGATGGTGACCAGCCTTGCTAGCGAGGGGCCACCGCGGGCGATCACAATCGCCAGCGGATAGGCAAAGATCGCGGCGCAAAAACATGTCAGTAGCGCGACTCGGATCGTCCGGGCCAGAATGCGGAAATAAAGGTCGGATGAAAACAGCCTGGTGTAGTTTTCGAGCGTGATGCCTTTGATCGTGACGCCATCGACGACATGGGCAGAGAGGCTGCTGACGATCATCGACAGGACCGGCCAAATAAACCAGACGCCAAGGAACAGGAGCGCCGGCAGGACCAGGAAAAGGCCAGTGTGGCGCGTCGATGAAAACCGCGACCATGCTTCCGCAACAAGCCGCGAGAACTTCGTGTCGTTCTCCCGAGCGCCCGAGAGATCGCCGTCGTTGGGGAGGGGGGCAAACGGTATCGTTCCATCCACGCTCTGCATCCGGTTTCTCCTTGGATGGAGCGCTCACTTGCGATCCCAGTTGTCATCTTGACCGTGACAATCAGCGTAATTTCCGTTGCCGTCCATCGGAGAATAAGCAATCATCCATTCGAAAAATTAGGATGGTTCGAGGAGGTCGGAATGCGGGGTTCGCTAGTTCCTGCATCGCTGCGTTACGCCGACCAGGTGGCTCGGTCCGGATCCATCCAGAAGGCGGCTAAGGAACTGAACGTTGCGGCATCCGCCATCGACCGGCAAATTCTGCTGCTGGAAGAGGATCTGGGCGTGGAGCTTTTCGAGCGCATGCCGCGGGGTATGCGGTTGACCGCAGCCGGTGACGCGCTGATCGCACTCGCCCGCCGCTGGAAGAGCGACGAACGCAAGGCGGCAGCCGATATCCGCCAGTTGCAGGGCATCCATCAGGGGCATGTGCGGCTGGTGGCGATGGATAGCCACGCCAATGGGTTTCTGCCGCAGTTCATTGATAAACTTGCAAGCTTACATCCGCGAATTTCACTCGAGGTCGAGATCGCCAGCCCCGACGACGCCCTGTCGGCGCTCGCGGCCGGCGATGCCGACATCATCGCGGCCTTCAACTTGTCGCCGAGACGGGATGTGCATGTCCTGTGGAGTGCAGAGCTTCCGCTCGGCAGCGTGGTGTCACCACATCACGAGCTGGCGCGCGCTAAGACTACCAGTTTGCAAGAAGCAACGCAGTATCCTATCGCGCTGCAGAGCAAGGCGCTGTTCATTCGCCGTTATCTCGATGCGCGTTACGGATGGCTATTCACTGACCCCCAGAAGGCGGTTGTCACTAACTCGCTGCAGTTGGTCAAGCAGCTTGCTCGCAGCGGCCGATACATCGCGTTTACATCGGAGCTCGATGCAGCCCCGGAAATAATCGAGGGCTCGCTGGTCTTCCTGCCCCTGCGCGACAAGGGCGCCGAGCCGCAAACCGTAAGCCTTGCCATCGATGCGCGAAAGCCGCTATCGCGAATAGGCCGCATCGTTTCTGAACTGCTGCAGGAGGAGATGGCACAATGCCTGGACCGTGTCAGAATGCGGACTGCCTAAGGTTCATCCTTCCATCGGAATTGCGTGGCCGGCGGATCGCATCCCTTCAAGGCGAGACATAGGCTGCCCGCTGGCAATTTTTTTGGCTAACTAGGTAGCAATCAATTGCAAGCGCAATAGCATTCATGCCGCACAACTTCGCGGTGTCGTGCGCGTTCCGGCGACAGCATGGTCGCCGGAGTTAGGCCTTGTACGAGCAAACGCGTCGATTAACTGAGAGGTTTAGTTTGCTAACTCTGTGCCGTGGGGCGAACGACTATCTCGCCGACGTCAACGTCGCCTGGTTGCTCGATGGCAAATCCAATAGCACGGGCTATGGCTGAGGGGTCTATCGCCATATCATCTCTCAAGCCGATATATCTCGCCCGAACGTCCATGTTGGCTATACCTTCAACGAACGGAGTGTTGACCGCCCCCGGTGAAATTACCGTAACTCTTAAGTCAGGACCAGCTTCCTGCCTCAAGCCTTCACAAATTGCTCTGACTGCAAATTTCGTCCCAGAATAAACTGTTTGCGTTGGGACGGTTTTCATACCAGCAGTCGACGCGACTGCGATGAAATGGCCGGAGCGCTGCGCGCGAAAGACGGGTAGCGAGGCCGCGATCCCGAACAGGACGCCCTTGACGTTCACATCGACCATCCGTTCCCATTCATCTACGCGCAGATCATCGAGCGGAGAGATTGGGCCAATACCCGCATTGTTGATAAAAACATCAACAGCGCCGTAATGGGCTTTGGCGCGGTCGACCAGTCGGGATACGTCGTCGCGACGAGAAACATCTGCCTGGACGACTAGCGCCTGACCGCCATTTTCAATCAGTTCGGCGACCAAGGCGTCAAGCTCGTCTTTTCGCCTGGCGGCTGCGACGACCTTTGCTCCTTCCTTAGCCAAATATCGCGCCGTCGCCGCGCCAATTCCGCTGCTCGCTCCAGTTATAACCACCACTTTGCCGGCAATCCTACTCATCTTGCATCCCTTGAATGTTAACTGAGACAGGATATGTGATCGTTATATATGTACCAGATAGCATTTTATCCTATTACCAAAGGTGACAGATGGGGAAGTTGGATCGCGTCGACCATAGGCTTGCACTGGCTGGGTTCGTCCAAAGCCTTCGGTCGAGAAGCAAGCCAGCGGACGTAGGCTTACCTACGTCGCCAAGGCGACGAACGCCCGGTTTACGGCGTGAGGAAGTGGCGTATCTGGCAGGGGTGGGTGTAACCTGGTACACGTGGTTCGAGCAGGGTAGAGACATCAGCGTTTCGTCAGATTTCCTTGAGAGGATCTCTCGTGCCTTTCGGCTCTCCTCAGCGGAGCGCAGTCATCTTTTCATGCTGGCGCAGCATCGGCTTCCCCCCGCAATCAGTCAGCCTCCGCAGGGTATTCCTGAAACCGTTACTGCCTTGCTGAATACGCTCCCGCACCCCGCCTATATTATGAACAACAGGTGGGATGTCGTGGCGTGGAACCCGTTAGCGGGGGAGATATTCCCTGACTTTACCAATTCGGACCTTGGTCAAGTCAATCTTTTGCAACTGGTATTCACGTCACCGGACATGCGACAGTCGATGCTCGATTGGGAGGGCGATGCACGTCGAACCGTCGCCAAATTTCGCCTGGATTATGCCCGCGCAAACGAAGATCCGATGTTTGAAGCACTCGTGGCGGATCTCAAGTCGCAGAGCGTTGAATTTCGGCAAATGTGGGAGCGACAGGAAGTCCTTCCGATTGGCGAGGGCCTGAAAATGATCCGCCATCCTGTTCACGGTCCTCAGACCTATCGACATGTCGCATTGACAGTTGAGGGGTCCACCAGCCTTACGATGATTGTGTATATACCGACAGAAGCCTTGTTGCAGGTTCTTGTCGATCCAGACGTCGAGTGATGATGTGCAGTATCCGGGAGGTGGGGGCTATTGCTGCTCAAGAGCAATTTCAAATTGTCCAGCAGTAGCCCCCCAACCTCAGGGAAGACATCAGCGAGCCTGTATGCTCGAGAAAAATGCCTTCAACGCAGACACGAGTGCTTCCGGCTGTTCCTCGGGAATATAGTGCCCACTATTGGCGATCACGCCCCCTTGGATGTTCTCGGCAAGCGGTTTCATAGCCTCGAATATTCCCGGAGCGCTCCCGACATCTCCACCCAGCGCGAGGACCGGCACAGAGATTTTCGTCTCGAATAGCCGCTTGTTGTATTCCATGTCCTGGATGACGGCTCGATAGTAACCGAGCATGCCTCGCATGCCGCCAAGGCTGCTGTAGGCGCGCACATACTCGTCGATATCGTCCTTGCTGAAGGTCGCCATTGCGTTGGCTGTCTTCTTGTTGAAAAACCATTCAATGAGGATCCGTTCCCTGTCTTTCAGCAACGCCTCCGGAAGGTCCTCAATGATATTGAACAGGAAGTGCCAGTTCCTCCAGTAGTCCGGGTCGGCGACATTGATGCAGGGCTGCAGTGTCACTCCAGGGATGTTTGCATCAAGGAAGACAATACCCTCCAGATCGCTGCCAAACTCGTGCGCGTATGGATAGGCGACCCAGGACCCGACATCGTGTCCGACGAGGAAGTGACGCCCTACGCCGATCGTCTTGAGGAAGGCGTTGACCCTTTTGGCCGTGGTTGCCGTGTCATAACCGCCGATCGGCTTATCAGAGTCACCTTGGCCCGGAAGGTCCAGAGCGATCACATCGAAATCCTTCGCGAGGAGCGGGATGACCCGCCGCCACGCATAAACGCTCTGCGGAAATCCAGCGATCAACACCACGGTCGGGCCTGTACCGGTGCGCAGATGGTGAAAACGGATGCCGTCTGAGTTCACGAACCTCGGCGGAAGTTTCTGACCGTTCTGGTCCAGGTAAGCTGTCATGGGTGTTCTCCCTTACGCATGCTTGTTTTCCAATTTGGGGTTACCGGTCGCTGGTCAGATCGTGACAGCCGCGATCATTTCGATTTCCACCGGCGCACCGTGAGGAAGTTCGGCGACGCCCACGGCGCTTCTTGCATGGGCGCCGCTTGGGCCGAACTGGTCCAGCAGAATATCAGAAGCGGCATCGATGACCGCTCCTTGCTGGTTAAAACCCGGTGCTGACGCAACAAATCCTGTGATCTTGATGATGCGCTCTATTCGTCCTTCTGGACCGATCGCATTCCGGAGCTGTTCCAGGCAGGCATTGATTGACAGGGCAGCGGCTGACTGCGCTTGCACAACACTGACCTCGGCTCCGACTTTTCCACGCAACGCCAGGACGCCATTCTCTCGTGGCAGTTGCCCACTGACGTGGGCAACTCCGTTGTGAACGACCACGGGTGTGACCCGTGTGCTGGGTTGGTGGCTCGTGACTTGATTGCTCATCTGCGAGCCTCCTTTGGGGGTTAGTTGATATCGAGGCTTTTCATATCGGCGGGGAGAGGCTGACCGAACCACTTCACAAATATGTCGTTCAGCTTGCCGTTCTGGACATTGGCTTCGACCCATTTGTTGGTCCAATCCAGGAGCTCAGGTGAGTTCTTTTTGATGCCGATACCCATCGGGTAGGTCTTGAGCGTGAACTTGAGCTCCAGGTCGAGATCGGCCTTCTGCTTCTTGATTTCGCCAAGGTCCGACAATGTGGACGCCAGATATTTCTGCTGGCCGGTAAGGATTGCCGTCCGGGTGGTGGACTCGTCCGCATAGCGCACGATCTCAACACCGGGGACGTCCTTCGTCGAACGTACAAGTTCGATGTCGGCTGTCACGCCGCTGGCGACCGCAACCGATTTGCCGGCGAGGTCCGCCGGCCCTTTGACATTCTCCTCCTTCGGCGCGGAAATGTTAAGCGGCACAACACCATAGGGTGTCGAGATGTCGATCACCTTGAGGCGATCCTTGGTAATGGAGATCGCGGCGACGACGATGTCGACCTTGTTGCTGAGGAGGAACGGAATTCGGTTCGGTCCTGAAACGTTGACTGTCTCCAGTTTCACGCCGAGATCCTTCGCGAGGAGCTGTGCCGTTTCGAGATCCGAACCTTCCTGCTCATTTTTTGCATTCACACCGGCGAAGGGAGGGTGCGAAAAGTCGATGCCGACTATGATGCTGCCGCGGCTTTTGATCTCTTCGAGGCTTGCGGCCGAAGCCGAAAAAGAGGTTGCCGCAGTCATTACGGCGGTCAAAATTCCGATAGCGAAATGCGAGCTGAGCATGCTGTTCTCCTTTTTGTTGTGATTAGTGTTTGGTTTCGCGATCAAAGACCGCTGGCAACGAACTGCTTGAGTTCGGGCGTCTGGGGCAAATCAAGAAGCGAGCGATCTCCCACCTCCCAAATCTTGCCGTGATGCATGAACACGATCTGGTCTGCGACCTTGCGGGCAAATGCCATTTCGTGCGTGACGAGGATCATCGTCATTTTTTCTTTTGCGAGGTTCTCGATAACGCGAAGGACCTCTCCGGTCAGTTCAGGGTCAAGCGCAGACGTGACCTCGTCGAGCAACAGCACGCGGGGTCGCATCGCGAGTGATCGCGCAATGGCGACACGCTGCTGCTGGCCACCGGAAAGCTGCTCCGGGTAGTTGTCGATCTTTTCGCCGAGGCCCACTTTCGACAGAACCTCTTCTGCCAATTCGCGGCACTTGTGCTTAGGTACACCAAGGACACGACGGGGCGCTATTGTAACATTCTCGGCGACCGTCAGATGCGGGAAAAGGTTGTAGCTCTGGAAAACGATTCCGACGTCCTGCCGCAGCTTGCGAAGATCGATCTGTTTGTCATCGATCTCAAAGCCACAGACCGAAAGCGCTCCGCCATTGATCTTTTCGAGGCCGTTTATACAGCGCAAGGCGGTGCTCTTTCCTGAGCCTGATCGCCCGAGGATTGCGACGACCTTGCCTTCATCGATATCGAGCGAAATGCCTTTCAGCACTTCAAGATCGCCAAATTTCTTGTGAACTTCCTTGAAGGATACGATTGCGGCAGCCATCACGAAGACGCCTTTCTGTATTTCCCGGTCGCCCGTTCAAGGCGCCGGCTGAGGATCGAAAGCGGGAAGCAGATGACGAAGTAGATCACTCCCGCAATTGTGAAGATCACAAAGGGTTCATTGCTCGTATTGTTAACCACGCGAGCCGTGTAGGTGAGCTCCGCGAAAGCCAGCACGATTGCATAAGAAGTATTCTTCACGACCTGAACGAAGAAGCCGATGGTCGGAGGTGTGGCGATGCGTATTGCCTGGGGTATTATGATGCGGAAGAGGATATCCGTCTTGGTCAAAGCGAGGCAGTCGGCGGCCTCCCACTGCGTGCTCGGCACAGCCCGCAGGCTTCCTTTCCAGATTTCCGCGAGAAATGCTGCAGAGTAGATCGCCATGGAAAGTCCCGCGGCTGTCAGTGTTGCAGGGTCATACCCTGTCAAACCAGCGCCGAAATAGACTGCAAACATCAAGATAGGAAGGGGAATGCCTTGCACGATGATGATGACAATCGATGAGATCAAACGGGAGATCGTTGACTTTGAGATCAATAGCAGCGCCAGCGGAAAGCCTAGAATGGTGCCGCCCAGAAAGCCGAGCAATGAAAGGACAATGGTCCACCCTGCGCCATTCAGGAGCGCGCCGTATTGTTGTATGGTCAAACCGAGCATGGCGTCCTCACAATGGTGTCCGAAGCCTTCTCAGGCGGGCAAAGGCGAGAAGGCCTGCGCCGTTGAGAAGGCCGCGCATCAGCGCCGTTATGATGATGTAGATGACCGCGACGACGAGATAGATTTCGAAGCTGCGAAACGTGAACGACTGGATGAGCCAGGCAACACCGGTCAATTCCTGGGCGGAGATCTGGTACATGATCGCGGTCGAAAGCATCATCAGGATGGACTGTCCAACCAGCGCCGGATAGACGCGCTCGAAAGCCTGCGGCAGCTCGATGTAAAGGATGCGCTGCAGGGGGGACAGAGCAAGACAGTCCGCAGCTTCGATCTGACCCTTTGGAGTTGCTTCGAGGCCGGCTCGGATGATCTCACCGGTATAAGCTCCGAAGTTCACGATCAACGCGATGACTGCCGCTGTGAATGGGCTCAGACGGATACCAAGCGACGCGAGACCAAAAAACAGCCAGAATGCCTGAATCAGAGATGGCGTGTTGCGGATAATCTCGACGTAAAAGCCGGCAATTCGATCAGCATTACGTGAACCATGGACCCGCGCCAACGCGCAGACGACGCCGAGAATTGCTCCGGGGATGAGTGCGAGGACCGTCATCAGCAACGTTGAAACGATGCCGCCGAGTATCTGGCCCATGTACTCGTTGAGAAACGAAAAGTCGAGTTCTCCCATTAAACTGCTCCTGCGCCAACTACGCCCCCGGGCACATCAAGACCCCCGGCCAGATATGATTTCCGAGCGAAATTGCTTGTTATGAACTCAAGGAAATCGGCGATAACTTCAGAGTCCTGCTGCTCAGCAAAGGCTGAGGCCGTGAAGATCGTTGTATGATTGAGCTCAGCCGGAAAAGGCCCGATGACGTCTACGCCGGACACGGCAAGCAGTTCGCTCATTTGCTGAACAGCGAATTCAACCTCACCCGTTAGAATATGCTCGGCCGTCAGGCCTTGCGGGATAATCTTGGCTTTTGCGAGCACCTGTTCGGCAATGCCGAGCCGTTCGATCAAGGTGCGGAAGAAAACACCGCTGGCGCCTGTTTGGGAAAAGACGACCGATCTTGCGGTAAGCATGCAGGAGATGAACTCCTGCTCTGAGTTGATGGTAACGTCCGGCGAGCCGGCAATTTTCGCCAGGCCAACGGTCGTCGACGCGAGATCGCGAATGCTTCCCATCGAAAGGATGCCGTTGTTGGCTAGCCCTCTCACCATGTCAGATATAGCGATGATAACGTCGGCCCGTTCTCCGGCATCAACGCGATCAGCCAGGACGTTTGTAGGGTTGAAAATGACGTCGAGAGAGATGCCTCGGCTTCGTTCGTACTCGGGAAGAATCCTCTCCCGGAGGGGAGCGAGGACGCCAAGAGTGCTCATCAATCTGATCTTAGGAATTGCCACTGTCCCCTCCAATAGAGTGCCCGTATTGGGTTGGCGATGAGCAAATATCCATCACGTATATTATGCTGTCAAGAATGTTTTTTCAGCAGATTGGGTTCGTGACCAAATTGGCGTCAGAATGCGCACAAGGCCCATGAAATAAACACTCTATGCTGCTTTTTTCGGCGCAATGCAGTCAAAGGACAGGTCCTTCTCACCGCCGTCTGATACAAAATATATATGGCCCCGACGAGATTATCGACGGAGCCATATCTGACGTGTGTAAGCACAGTTTGTGGAGGCGTACGCTTACTCTATGTCTTCGACATCAAGGGTAAGAGAGCCCACCGTCTTGTTCTCAAGCAGTCGGAGAAGGCGGCGCTGGGTGTATCGAGCGTGTTCCGGCAGGAATGTTATCAGCTCGGCCCTGTCGCGTCTTTCTATAGCTTCGATGATCTGGTTGTGTTGGTCGAGGTTGGCGGCAAACTGCCCGGATTGATAGTCCGGATCGGCAACCTCTGCTTTGTAGATGTAGACGTTCAGCCTGCGGACGTGTCGGTGAGTGCTTTCTGCGAAGTCGTAGAACAGGCCGTTGCCAATGGTCTTGTGAATGCGCAGATGAAATTCCTGATTGAGCTGCGTAATCGCTAGGAACTCCCTGTTTTTAACGCTTTCTGTATAACGGCGCTGAATGGCCCGAAGGTCTGGCAGAAGCGTTGGATCGTCAAGTTTGCACATCTGCCCGGCTACGGATTCGGCGAGCTGATGCGCTACGATGACCTCGCCCATCTCGTCCATATCGAGCTTGCGGACATAGGTTCCACCCCGCTGCGGCATGATTTTGACGAAGCCTTCAGCCACCAGGCGGTTGATCGCCTCTCTCGCCGGTGTGCGGCCGAGCTGAAACCGATCCACGAGAATTCGCTCGTCGATCCTGCTTCCAGGCTCCAGTCCCATATCGATGATATGCGATCGAATAAGATCGAGAGCGGCATCTGTTTGTGATGCGAGCTTCACTTCTTCATTCTGAGTCACGGGTGCACCTTTAAAAAATATCCCAAGTATCCAACGCTCCACCGCCTTTGCGGCGTGTTTTGCAAGTCTGATCGCGAACATGCAGTTTTGCGGGCAATTTGTCGAGGTGGAGACCCTATCGTTTTTTGCACCTCAAAGATTGACGAGCTTATTTCATGATAATATATGGGAGATATATTAATGCAAATGGAGGTTCCATGTCGTCGGTTTTTGAAGCAGTGGAAGCATCTGTTGGCCGCATGGTCCGTCGCGATATCTCGCGACTGGTCGCATTCGCCAACGGTAATATTGAAAAGGCAGCCAGGTCGATTGGTGAGCATCCCGCTCCGCATGTGGGGATCATTTGTGGCTTCTTCGTTCGGCATGCGGAACCGCCATCTCCCGAGACGGACGGCCTGAATGGGATGGCCCAACTCGCTGCAGGGCTCACCGAGGCCGGAATCAAGGTGACAGTGATCACCGACGCACCATGTGCGAAGGCGGTTTGGGCGGTCACGAAAGTGCTACCCCACGAGGTCGGACTGGAGGTGGTTTCCGTTGATGCGACCGCTGTGCGCAATCTTCGCAAGAATATTGAGCAATCCGAGACGCCGCTTACACACCTTATCGCCATCGAGCGTTGCTCGCTGGGCTCCGATGGAAAGCCGCACCGCGAACACGGTTGGGATATCTCTGGCGATACCGCACCTTTGGACTATCTTTTCGAAGATCACGGGTGGCAGGCGCCATGGAAGACGATCGGTATCGGTGACGGCGGCAATGAAATCGGCATGGGCGTCCTTCCCCTCGATATCGTCGAGAAGGACATCCCCAACGGTTCGCTCATTGCCGCCAAGACCGGTTCGGATTTCCTGATCGTGTCAGGCGTCGCGAACTGGGGAGCTTATGGTCTTCTGGCGGCTCTCTCCGCTATCCGGAAAGATATTGGTCCTCAACTGCTGAAACACTTCAATGGCACGTTCGAGACCGAGGTCCTTGAGGCGGCCGTCAATATAGGACAGGCGATCGACGACAGCCGTGTCGACCGGCTCGGTCAGTTGCAGATGACCATCGACAGGCTGCCGGTCGCCGACCACGTTGCGATCATCGATGACCTCAAGAGCATCGTTGCCGCCCATGCATGAGACGTTTGGCCGGCCTGTCGCCGGCCAAACTCGCTTACTTCGCAAGGGAGACAGAGCATGAGCGAGGATAATCCCTGGGCCCTGCGGTTCAGTGCCCACATCGGGTTTCTATTCGGCGAGTTGCCATTTGGTGCACGGTTCGCTGCCGCCCGTAAACGTGGCTTTACAGCCGTGGAGCATCCGAGCCCGTTCGAAACGCCAGCGGCGACTGTCCGAAAATATCTGGACGATGCCGGTCTTCATTATGTGCAGACCGGCTTTCCGGCAGGCGACGCCTCTAAAGGGGAAAAGGGCTTTGCGTCGCTTCCTGAGAAGCGCGCCCAGTTTCGGGAAAACATAGCTCCAACTCTGGATTATGCCAGCGAAATTGGATGCAAGATGGTGCATGCGATGGCTGGAGTCGTGCCTGCGGGGGCAACAAGATCTGTCCTGTGGGCTGAATATCTGGAGAACCTGGCATATACGGCGGATGCCGCAAGGGCTTACGATATCGACGTCATCGTCGAACCCATAGGGCCGGGATCGATTGCGAATTATTTCATTGCCGACCCTGACATAGCAATCGAAGCCATCAAAGCGACAAGTCGATCTAATGTTAAGCTTCTGATGGACGTCTATCATGCAATCAGCCTTGGAACAGAACCACTGGCGTTCATCAGAAATCACCATGCGATGATGGGTCATGTCCAGATCGCTGACTATCCCGGGCGACATGAGCCCGGTTCTTCAATCGTTGATTTTGCAAGGGTGTTCCAGGTTCTTAACGATGTCGGCTACGGCGGCCATGTGGGTTGCGAATATCATCCATCGACGTCTACCGAAGAGAGCTTCGGTTGGATGCGAAACTACGGGGAATCCATGTGATGGCTCAACGCTCTCGAATCGTGTTGCTCCACGCGACAATGGTCGCCATTGACCCAATCCATGCAGCGTTTCGCAAGCTATGGCCAGAGGCTGAAGCCGTAAACCTGCTTGATGACGCACTCACAATCGATCGGGCAAAGGCTGATGAATTGAGGCCTGATCTGCAAAGCCGGTTCGTTTCATTGTGCCACTATGGTGCTAGCCTTTCAGCGGATGGCATCCTGATTACTTGCTCAGCTTTCGGCCCTGCAATCGAACAGGCGGCATCGGAAATCTCAATTCCGGTATTGAAACCGAATGCGCCGATGTTTGATGCAGCCATCAGGCAAGGGCAACGGATCGCGATGATCGCGACCTTCGCACCGGCGGTGGTAACGATGGAGCAGGAGTTTGCCGAGCAGGCGAGGGCACAAGGCTCCTCAGCGACGCTTGAGACCTTTGTGCTTCCGGACGCCATGGCCGCTTTGAGAAGGGGCGATGCGGGAACGCATAATCGGCTGGTTGCCGAGAAAGGCGCCAGTCTTTCCGGCTTTGACGCAATCATGCTTGCACATTTTTCCACGTCTCGTGCTGCGGACCTTCTGCGTTCACAAACAGCCACTCCGGTCTTGAGCGCACCCGAGGCGTCGGTGCTAGCGATGCGGGAAGCGCTCGCAGGCTAACCCACGTTGAGGAGATAACAATGCTGTTAGGCGCAATTGCCGATGATTTGACAGGAGCAACTGACATTGCACTCGCATTCGCCCGAGAGGGCTTGCGCACTGTGCAGGTCAATGGAATTCCAGACGATGGCCCTTTCGAGCAGAACGCGGATGCCGTCGTCATCGCCTTGAAGTCGAGGACGATCCCGGCTTCCGAAGCCGTCTCGCTGTCAAGGCGTGCCGTGACATGGCTGCGAGCTCGCGACGTCCAACAAGTCGTTTTTAAATACTGCTCCACTTTTGACTCGACGGACGCCGGCAATATCGGGCCGGTTATCGAAGCGCTGCTTGAGGATTTGGGAGAGACCATCACGATCGCCAGCCCAACTTTTCCGGAAAATGGCCGGACGGTGTTTCAAGGACATCTGTTTGTCGGGGACAAGTTATTGTCCGAGAGTTCGATGAGAGATCATCCTCTCACCCCGATGACGGATTCTAACCTCATCAGGGTACTGCAGAGGCAGACGGCCTTTTCTGTTGGCCTCCTCGCGACTGCCGATGTGCGAGCGGGGCAGGAGAGGGTGGCGGCACGGATAAGGGAAGCGGCGAAACAGAACCTCCGCATCTTGATTGCCGATGCAGCGACAGCGGAGGATCTGAACGCAATTGGCAAAGCCTGCAGTGACAGAATGCTGGTGACGGGCGCCGCCGGGATTGGTGGAGCGCTTGCTCGTAACCATGCTGCAGCAATTCAGGGCGAACGCAGAAGTGCAGAATTCGTTTGGCCGCAAGGCCGAACGGTGGTTCTTGCCGG
>NZ_JBJDRG010000026.1:0-41104 GCF_044987325.1 Rhizobium sp. ZW T2_16 | reverse complement strand
ATGCCAGACGTCCCGGTGCGACGGCCGCCGGCGACGGATTTGCTTTGCGTAGGCCGGTCCGAATTTCCGCCCCCATCGGCGGATCGTTTCATACGAAACGACGACGCCGCGCTCCAGCAGCAATTCCTCGATCAGGCGCAGGCTCAGCGGGAACCGAAAGTACAACCAGACTGCATGGGCGATGTTCTGCTGCGGGAAACGGTGGCGCTTGTAGCTGATGGCTGAATTCTTCATCCCACCATCTCTACGCCCCACTCACTGACAGCAGGTTTATGTGACAACACCAAGCAAGTTGCCCTGCCGCATCATCTGTCATCATTTGAATATCTTCCAAGCGGTTTCATTGGCGCGAGGTAGCGCTTATGAGATGGGATGCATACTGCGACGCGACAGGGCGATCGTCAGCCATATTGCCGAGACCAGAAAATAGAATGCACCCACGCCAGCGTAGCCTGCGACCGTGGCGATAGAAGGCTCATTCGGCATTTGCGCTTGAAAGATGAAGAGTGCACCGGCCACAGAGGATTGGCCACCGCTCAAAATCATCGCCCACTGACCTCCACTCGTTCTCCAACGCCGCACGGCAGTTCCAAGCTGCAACAGTCCTGAAAAAATCGCCCATAGACCGAAAGCGCCGAGAACCCAGTTCATGTTCATTGTCAACGCCAGGATCACGGCTATCGTCATAACCGAGCTCGCTGCGACGTTGATCGCTTGGCTCCGGTTGGCGGCAAATCCACCACTCCTGGCCGCGTCAACGACGTTGGCCGCGGCATCCCACGCCGGATAGATGATCAGCAACGCGGCGGCCACTGCAAACGACTGCCGCCCGACAGTGAGCGCAGCCGCAACCCACATCACTGAGAAGGCCGCTCTGACGAAATAATACTGCTTGAGCCACTGGTCGTTGTCGCGTGTGGCGCGGAAGGTCTGAGTTGTCGACATTGTTTTCTTCCACTTTCTGAATTGGTATATGGGAGGTCCGCGCGAGCCTTGTCAGACGAAGCCAACATGCTTGCCAAATGGGGTGTTCTCGTCCCAATCATTTCGGCCGATACGATCGCTTTCACCGGAGAGTTTTACGGCGTTCTGTGAGCTGTCGTGAGAGGGAACCTTTGCCCTGTCACGCTGGTCGCTCTCCAAGCGCATGCGTTTCTCGAATGCCTCGCTGATCGCCTCCTGCCGCTTTGCGACCCATCGACCGTCGGGATCGGAGAGGATCGAATTGGTTTGGCCGATGTCGACCTGGCGAGACGAAGCTGTCGCAGAAATCGGCATGACTTCCTGAACCTTGCGTCTGCTCATGAACTGTCCTCCTGCTGCTTTTCTCAGGGCCCTAGATCCCGGCGTACCATTCGTAGCCGCGGTCTTCCCAATAACCGCCGTTCCCGCCCCACAAGCCGGCGAAGCTGTCGACCAGTTCTATGCGCATGATGTACTTGGCCTGTTTGTAGCCCAGCTGCCGCTCGACCCTCAGGCGCAAGGGGGCACCGTGGCCGACGCTGAGGTCTTGGCCATTCATCTCGTAGGCGAGGATGGTTTGCGGATGAACCGCGTCGATGAGATCGATGCTCTCGTAGTATCGGCCGCTTCCATCCAGCGTCTTTTCAAGTTCATCGGCACAATGAAGCACGACATACCGCGCCGTTGGCTTGAGCCCGGCTAAACGGAGCAGGCTGGCAAGCGGCACACCTGTCCATTTGCCGATGGCGCTCCAGCCCTCGACGCAGTCGTGGCGTGTGATCTGGGTGCGGGAGGGAAGTGTCTTCAGATCGGCGAGCGAAAATGCCTGCGGCCGATCGACAAGGCCGTCGATCTTCAATCGCCAATTCGCAAACTTCCCTTCCAGCAATTCCGCATATTCATCGCTGTCCGGGGCGCTCGTTCCGTTGACGCGGAAGGACGGAGAAATGTCCTTTTCGTCAAACTCGCGCGCCAGTGCATCGCTTCCCTGAAGCAGTCTCTGCGCTTTCATGGTCAGTTGCTCGGCTGAGCGAAGGACATTGGCAACGTCTGCGTTCTGGTCCAACAGGTCGCAGCCCGAAAGGGTAAGGGCGCTGGCTCCAAGCGTGCCGCCGATGAGAAGGCGGCGTCGGGTGAAAAGCTTGCTCATGATTGCGGGCCTTTCTCCTGGATCGCATAGCGTCCGGTGATCATCGAGCGGATGTTGTTCCAGGTCCCGGACAGGACCACCATTGCCACGTGCACGATGACGAAGATGACAAGCGCCGACGCTGTGATGAAATGGATCGTGCGCGCGGACTGGCGTCCGCCGAAAATATCGACAAGGGACGGCAGAGCGGCATCGACGCCCGGTGACATGGTCAGGCCCGTCAAGACCATCATAGGCAGGAGAACGACAATGACCGCCAGATAGGTGAGCTTTTGAAGTGCATTGTAATGCCTTGCCTTCTCCCCTTCGGGGAAGCGGAGACGAGCGTGGTCGAGGACCTCGCGGCCGAGATGGCGAGGTGATAGTTCGTGCACCTTTGGTGCCAGGTCTCGCCTGAAATGTCCGCTCAGCACGCTGAAGCCGAGATAGACAACGCCGTTGATCACAAACAGCCAGGCGAAGAAGAAATGCCAGCGACGTCCGGCCGCAAGATCCTGGAATGAAGGGATGGTTGCCCAAGAGGGAAAAGCGCGTGAGACTTGTTCGCCTTCAACATTCGACACGCCGAGGACGCCTGTGGTGGGTAGTTTCAGGCCTGCAATGCGAACAAAACCGCGCGGTTGGTCGCCTTCGTCATCGGCGCCAATCGTCAAGACGGCAGGATCACCGTCGGCGCCATAATGTCCCCAGTATAGTTCGGGGTGGGCGTTGAAGATCTGCAGCCCGCTCAGAAGAAGGAAGGTAAGGCAGAGCATGTTCAGCCAGTGCGTGAGCCGGGTCACGACGGAGTGGCGGCGGATAACGATCGTCCGAGGATATTGAACATTGTCATTGGAAGCGTCTGCGCTCATCTCAGCGTCTTTCAACTGTGCATTTAACGGCTGCATTCCAAGCAGCGCCGATCTGTAGTAGCTGGCCGAAGCAGTAAGGCGGCTGCTCCGGCCAGTGACGGCGTGGTCTTCACATGGGGGGAATCACGCCATTCTTGCCGACGACGACCTGATGGGCGATGGGGCCGGTTGCAGCCTTTTCGGCAGTGACGAAGACAACGGCACCCGGTACGAGATCATCCTTGGTGGCCGCAGCAATGGTCACGACCGGTGTCCCATCCGGAATGGCGATCTTCTTTTCCTTGCCATGATAGGTCACGGTGACAGTCCGGCCATCGACGCCTTTAACGGCATCCGCGACCGTCGCATTGGTCATGCTGCTGTCGGGCTTCAGATCCCAACCGTAGCTCCCCTCGCCCGTGCCTTTCATTGCCGGCGGGAAAATGAGGACCTCAAGCGCACCATCGCCGCCGTCGGCCTTTGGCAATGATGCGATACCCACAAAATCGCCCGGCTTGATGTCGGTGACCTTTGCGTTGGCAACGCTGGCGACTTTCCAGTCGTCGGCAAGGGCGACGTCGACGGTCTCACCTTCGCGGGTCTTCACTTTGAGCGTTGACGCCTGGTAGTCGACGATGCTGCCGCGGACATGGATCGGCGCGGCTTTCTTATCCTCGGCAGATGCGGGCGCCGAAAGGACAGTTATAGAAAGGATGCTGGTCAGCCCGAGAGCCAAGGCCGGGAAAGCATTTCTCATTTTTATCTTCCTACTAGTTGGTAGTTTCGATGGACGCGTATGACCCGAGTAGCCTTGCCACGCAGGATTAGTGAGAGACTGTCGGCGTGAGACGATTGAGGGCAGGTTCGAGTATCATTGAGAACACTTCCGGCTTCCCATTGGCTCTCGCCGAAAGCATTGCCCCGTATACGGTTGCCAGAAATGTTTCGGCTTCAACATGCGGCGCACTGGTAAGACTCAGTTCGCCCTGCTTGGAACCGCGTTCCATGACCGAAGCCAGCCACGAGGAGATGAAGCGAAAAAAGTTCGTCACCTCTGTTGCGACTTCCGTGGGGAGGGAAGGCAGCTCACTGGCAAGCATAGCACAGACACAGTAGGGTCTGCTGGCATCCTCAATGCATGCAGCCCAGTGGTTTGCATAAGCCTTGAGGATGTCCAGAGCATTCGGAACCTTCTGCTCAAGGACTGCCACGCTTGCGTGGCCATCCTCTCGATAACGCTTGACCAGCTCACGCACCAGATCGACCTTGCTAGGAAAATGATGATGAATGCTTGCTTTGCGGATACCAACAATCTCCGAGATATCAGCGTAGCTGAAGCCATTGTAGCCGCCGCTTATCAGAAGGTTTCGGGTGGACGCCAGAATGTCGTCGGAGGTGGTCGAAAGATTGCTCATGCAGCCTGTCTACCTTCTAGTAGGCAGATCGTCAACAACAAATTTTGGGTTTGCGTCAGCCGTCCGTGGAGACGGTCACGAGGCGGTGGCATTCTGCGTGAAGTCATGCTCGGCCGACAGATTTTGACCGATGCCGTTCGGATCGCGCGACGTCGGCCTTTGCCTCAAGGACTCACTGGAAGCGGGTTATCGACGATGCTGCGATTGAAGGCTTCGAAAAAGTCATGCTCCTTCGCGCCCGGATTGTCACGCAAGGGCCTGATGGCATCGACGATCACTTCGGGGGTGTCTGTGGCGAGCGCAACCAGCGTCTGCTCGATAAAATCGGGCAACGGCATGGCGCGCGGGTCACCGCTTTTATAGATCAGATCGGTGTCCACCCACGGCGGAGCGATTTCCTGCACGCGCACTGTGGTGTCGCGCAGTTGAAAGCGCTGCGACAGAGCAAAGGAATGAAGCGCCGCCTTGGTCGCCGAATAGATCGCGTTACCGGCGATCGGAACGAAGGCAAGCACGCTGGTGGTGTACAACACAGTTGCGTCGGGTTTCGTCTTCAGATGTTCGATCAGGGCAGAGGTCACACGGATGGGTCCAAGCAGGTTGGTGGCGATCAGGTCCTGCATGACGGCGTCGTCAACCGGTCCGGAGACATCGTCAAAGGGCATGAAGCCGGCATTGTTGAACACCACGTTGAGATCGGGATGGTTTTCGATCAGTTGCCGCGCGGCGGACTGGATGCTGTCGAGGCTCGACACATCGAGCGTGATCGCCGCCATGCCGGGGTTGGCTGAGGTCACTTCGTCGAGCAACGGGGTGCGCCGCCCGGAGACGATCACCTTGTTGCCGAGGCGATGGAGAGCTTCCGCAAGGCCCCGCCCGATACCGCTCGTGCCGCCGGTGATGAAGATGGTGTTGCCAGTCAGTTTCATGGGATCAGTCTCTCATTCTGGAGAGGGTTCGAACGTGTTCAGGCTGCTGTGGTGAAGCGTGGAGCCGGCCGGGTGGCGGAAAGCTGCGGGCCGAGGGCGAGACGTGCCGCCTCATAGGCGGTCCACAGCTCGATATCCTGGAGCGCGGGGATGGTGTCGGTCTCGCCCTGATCGAGCCCTGTAAGCGCTGCATCGACCATGTCTTCGGCCTGCATAACGATTTCGGTGGGAAGATGCTCGACCGGCAGGCCACCGAGAGCCCAGAAATCGGTCCGTGTCGCGCCGGGCAGCACGGCCTGGGCGCGGATGCCGCGGTCCGCAAGTTCGTGGTTGAGAGAAGTGGTAAACGCCTGAACGAAAGCCTTTGTCCCTCCATAGACGCCGTTGAGCAATTCGGGCGCGACCGCAACAATCGAGGCGATATTGATCACCGTGCCGCCGCCGCGCGCTACGAAACCGGGCACTGCCGCATAGGTCAAGCGCATCAAGGCGGTCACGTTGAGGCGCACCATAGCTTCCATGCGGTCGACATCACTTTCCATCAGCGTCGTGTGGGTGCCGATACCAGCATTGTTGACCAGCGCCGTGATGCTGGCATCAGAGCGCAGCACATTCTCGACGCGGGCAAGATCGGCCGCGTCGGCCAGATCGGCTGCAAGCACTCCGACCGCACGGTTCGTCTTGTCCGAGATCGCCGAGGCAAGCGTCTGAAGCTTGTCCCTGTTGCGGGCAACGAGGATCAGGTCGTAGCCGCGCGCGGCAAGACGGTCAGCATAGATCGCGCCGATGCCGGTGGAGGCGCCGGTGATGAGTGCAGTTCCCCTGGTGGTCATGGGTCTGTTCCTTGTTTGTGGAGAAAGCGCCATCGCTTTCGACAAGGACGTTATGGAGCAACTGACATTTGTCCGAAATGACATATAAACTACGTTTTTCAGACATAAAACTTGGAGGGTTGAATGCCTCACGTTTCCATGGTGCTGACGCCGGGCTTCCAGTTTCTCGCACTCGGCGTGCCGCGGCCCAGAGGCCCTGGACGAGGCAGCAGCCGAAATTGGTTGTCAGGCCGCTGTTGTAACCGACGTGCCCTCGTCCAGCGATGTGGTGGTTCTCACAGTGCCGTTCGCGGCTGCGTTCGCAGCTTGCACAGCAGTTCCTTCATGGCAAGATCGTCATCGATACGAACAACTACTACCCGGATCGGGATGGCACTATCAATGCGCTCGACCGACGCCAGACGACAATGTCGCAAATGATCGCAAGCCATTTCCAAGGGGCGACGATCATCAAGGCGTCAACGCCATTCTGGAGAAAGACCTTCTCGGTCCTGGTGGACTTCCAAACAGAGCCAAGTGTGCCTTGCCGATTGCGGGTGACGATGCCGCCGCCAGGGTCATTGTGGCCATCCTATCCGACTCAACATGAAGCATGTCACCACGATCGAGCGATAACGTGCCTGCCGTTGAGCGCCGAGAACTCGATGACTCATCGGCAAATTTCTACGTATTTCCCAGGACGAAGTCGAAGACTGGTTCAGGCTGTGCCTTGGTCGTCGTCCGCGATGCCGGCATAGCCTCAGCTGTCGCTTCGGCGAGATCAGCAAGTTGCCGAGGCGATATGCCTATGGCGCTCGAGAAATGGCCATGCGGCGCCGGGGTGAGGTTTCGCAACAGCGCGCTGGCGCGTCCAGCATGACGCATCGCTGGCGTCCGTTTGCCCTCCCGGATCTTTATCCCGGCTGCGGATAGCAAGATTAATCCCTTCAGGAAGGCCCGCAACTGGCTTCCTCTCTCTGCAGCCTGCCAAAGTCCCTCCCACGCCTCGTGAGCTTCCCAATAGTACCCATGATTGAAGAGGTCCTGGCCCCAGGCGAATTCCTCAGAATCGAGAGACGCACGAACTAAAACCGGCGGGACACCGTAGCTGTGTCCTCCAGGATCACGGACTGGATGTGGACCCTCACCGGGCAAGTAGGCGTAGCGGGGGAATGATCTATTTGGAAGTAACCGAAGACGTCCCATAGCCCTAAGTCCTTTGCAAAACCTTGAGACAGCATGCTCTTAGCTTGCTGGATGGACAACCGCCCCCGCGTAACCTGGCCTGAGAGCAAAGGCATGAGCCGCCTTGATGGGAACCGAACCTTCGACCCGCAAGGTCCAGACCAATTTAAAATTCAAAGATCTTTAAATAGCAGAAGTTTAGTATGCTGTGCACTGAGTGCGGCTGGCGATAACCTGAGATCATGAACTGAGAAGCGCTGTCCATTCCCAGAGAATGCGAAACATTCAGCGATCGCGTTGATCGACCTCCTGTTCCGAGGCTTTCTGGCGAGGCAACCGAAGACCACCTCGCCAGGACCTTTTACTTGCCGTGCCCGATGGCCAACCCACGGGTTAATCTGTACCGGAGACGGCAAGACCGGGATCGTAAAACTTGAATACTCAAATACGCGCAAGTCACTCTCCAGTCTTTTGAAGGTCTCAGATCGTTTGAAAAAGCGACTATTCGTAGTGGCGAGCTACAGCATATCCACCTGCGCTAGCGAGCCCTGTCAGCACAGTGCCCCAGATCATATCGACGACGCTGAGGGTTACGGGCCAGTTCTTTATGGTTGACAGATTGGTGATATCGTAGGTCCCGTAAGCGGCGAGCCCGAGCAAGGCGCCATTGCCGGCCGCTGTCCAGAGCGACCCCACTTCAAGCCCGGGCCGGACTGCCAGAACAACAATCGCTACAGCGAAGAACAGGTAAAACACTGTGGCCACCGCAAGATTTGGCGACGGCAGCATCAGATCGCCGAGTTGCTTTTGGTAGAACTTGCGGGCAACTACGCCCAGCCAGATGGCATCGATAGCCAAGAACAGGACGAGCGTCGAGAAATAGGCAATTCCAAATGTCTTCATCGTACTCATCCGTTTTCTGTATTGTCGCAAGGCTGACCATCGGTCGATTAGACCGTTGGCGCGGGCTGAGGAAATTACGTGGACGTTATGCGGCTGCCGCCGATCGGCGCTTCAGCCATCGCAGCACACGTATTTCTTCCTCGTCTAGCCACTGCTGCAAACGCTCGCTTTTGCTCTTGAGCTTCAGGACGTCTCGCAGCATCCCCGACTGGAAATCCTCAAACACGGCTGGATGGATGTAGGATGAGCGGCACACAGCGCGTGTGTTGACGAGCTTTGCAGCCACTGCGTCGATCGCTTCGTTCAACTGACGGTTCAGTTCGCGCTTTGTGGCCGCCACCTCAAGCGCCGCCAATGCCTCGACGGCCATGCAGGTGGCGCCCCAAGTTCGGAACTGCTTAGAGCTGAAGCTGTCGCCGGTTACCTCACGGATATAGTCATTAACGTCGTGTGAGGAAATCGCGCGGCAACCGCCTTCGTCGCATACGTATTGGAAGAGATGCTGACCTGGAAGCTCCTGCAGTTTTCGAACAACGTTGGCGATACGCCGATCGCTGTGCGCCAGATTCCATTCCTTGCCAGACTTGCCTTTAAAGCGGAACTTCAAGCTGCCGCCCTCGACCTTTACATGCCGGCTGCGCAACGTCGTCAGACCGTAGGACTTGTTCACCTCTGCATAGGCCGTGTTACCAATGCGGATGTAGAGGTTGTCGAGCATCCAGACGACCGTGGCCAGAGCTTTGTCCATTCCCAGACCGCGGGAGCGTAGGTCTTGCTCTACGCGTTCGCGCAAGTCCGGCAAACGGTCGGCGAAATCGACCAGCCGTTCAAATTTCGCTATACCGCGTTCGGCATGCCAGTCTGCGTGGTAGCGATACTGGCGACGTCCTCGCGCATCTTTGCCGATTGCCTGCAGATGCGAAAAAGGGTTCGTCGAGATCACGACATCGGTATAGGCTGGAGGGATCGCCAAGGCATTCAGCCGCTTGATCTCCTCGGCTTCCTTAATCCGTCGCCCATCCGGACGATAATAAAGAAAGCCTTTGGCGCCTACCTTACGCGTGATCCCCGTTTCAAGGCCAGGGACATAGACTAGTCCTGAAGCGAGCTTTGCGTCCGCGGCAATCGTGTCGATTTTCGTGATGATCTGGTTCATTGGCCAATAACTCACAGATCGAGCGGCTGTTCCGCGCTGCGGGACAATCGGCGAGCCGACGATCCGGAACATCATCGCGGCTTCTTCGTTAGCCGCCTCCCGTGAACGCAAAAGGAAACTTCAATGACATTGAACGGCAGAAAGATTGCAATTCTTATCGCACCGCGCGGTACCGAGGAGCCCGAATTCAAGCAGCCGAAGGACGCCGTTGAGGCGGCTGGTGCGATGGTGGCCGTAATCGGTATCGAGACCGGCGAGGCCAAGACAAATAACAACGACCTCGATGCTGGCGGCAGCTACCAGGTGGACAATGTGGTTTCTGAGGTTTCCGCTGAGGAATTCGACGGCCTTGTCATTCCCGGCGGTTGTGTCGGTGCGGACAAGCTCCGGGCCGACAAGGACGTGGTCGCTCTCGTGCAATCGTTCTTCCAGCAGGGCAAACCGGTGGGCGTCATCTGTCACGGACCTTGGCTGTTGGTAGAAGCCGACGTCCTTCAGGGACGGACCGTGACCTCGTTTCCGACTGTCCGCAAAGATATTGAAAACGCAGGCGGCATATGGGTTGATGAGGAAGTGGTCTGCGATCAGGGCCTCGTCACCAGCAGAACACCTGACGACCTTCCGGCATTCTGTGACAAGATCGTCGAGGAGTTCGAAGAAGGAAAACATCGAGGGCAAACGCGCAGCGCTTAACCTACTGTTTCGGACTATATATCAGCAATTTCGCGAGCGGAACTTTCGCTCGAAGTGCAGCGTTTCCCGTTCTTTCGGGGAGCGCCTCATGTCGATATCACAGCCAATCCGCTATTCATCTGATCTGGAGAGCATCAAGGATGATGAGACAGAGACGATCGCTGGCCTAAACGAACATTTCGACGTCATCATGCAGAAGACAGCAGAAGACTACGGTCACGCCGTCCGCTCAGTGCATGCAAAGGCGCACGGCATCATCGAGGCGGAAATGACGGTCGCAGGCGGCTTGCCGCATGAGCTGGCCCAGGGCATGTTCGCGACGCCTGGAGCGCATAAGGTTTTTCTTCGCCTCTCGACGAATGCCGGCGATATTCTTCCTGACGCAATCTCCTTGCCTCGAGGCCTTGCCATGAAGGTGCTTGATGTCGAAGGGTCCCGGCTTCCGGATGCCGAAGGCTCGACACAAGATTTCATCATGGTCAACGGTCCCGTCTTCCAGGCGCCAACCGCCAAGAAATTCCTATCCAGTCTGAAGCTTCTCGCCAAAACGACGGACAGGATGGAGGGCACAAAGACCGTGATGTCGAGCGTACTCCAGACGGTGAACAAGGGCCTTGAAGCCGTTGGCGTTTCAAGCCCGAGTATCCAATCGCTCGGTGGCGCGCCGAACCTCGATCCACTCGGAGAGACATACTTCAGCGTCACACCGTTCCGCTATGGTGATTACATTGCCAAATTCAAATTGAAGCCGATCTCGCGTGACCTGACAAAGCGGACGGACACCCTCATTGACGCAAGCGTTCGTGAAAACGCCGTTCGCGAAACTGTTCAGGCGGAAATGCAGGAAACCAACGGGGTCTGGGAATTCCAGGTCCAGCTCTGTCGAAATTTGGAAAACCAGCCCATCGAAGACCCGACGGTCGAGTGGAACGAGGAAGACGCTCCGTTCCTCACCGTCGCGACGGTCACCGCGATGCCACAAGATAGCTGGCGCGATGTGAACGTGAAAAAGGTCGATGAAGAGATGCGGTTCAGCGTTTGGACGGGTTTAGAAGCCCACCGGCCCCTCGGCAACATCAATCGGGCGCGTAAGGATCCGTACCGCCATTCGGCAGAATTCCGAGCCCGATTTAACGGTTGTCCGTTCCACGAACCGTCCCGCTGATCCGAGCTAGGAATGTCTCGCGAGGCGTTCCGGTAAACGGAGTGCCTTTGTTTGTTCTGATCGGAAAGCATCTATGACTAAGGTAATGCAAAATCCTGAATCCGAAGGCACCTCAGGTGGCTGGGGATCAGTCAAATCGATCGCACGTATCATCGGTGATGAGCGGCCCTCCCCAATGGTGCTTGAGGAACTGGCCCGGCAGAACAAGCCGGGTGGCGTGATGTGCGTTTCCTGCGCCTGGCCTAAACCAGTAAACTACCACCCTTTCGAATTTTGCGAGAACGGCGCGAAAGCGACAATCTCGGACCTAACGAGCGCTCGCTGCACGCCTGAATTCTGGACTGATCACACTGTGACGGCGCTTCGCGACTGGAAAGACTACGACCTCGAGCAAACCGGCCGGCTGACCCACCCCTTACGTTACGACAGGGCGACCGATCGTTACGTCGAAGTCGCTTGGGAAGACGCCTTCGAAGATATCGGTAGAACATTGCAGTCCGTCCCGCGCGAAAGTGTTGTTTTCTATTCTTCTGGTCATGCGGGGTTGGAAGCATCCTACCTCTACGCATTGCTGGCTCGGACCTACGGAAACAACAATCTTCCACAAAGCTCCAACATGTGCCACGAGACGACATCGGTCGGGCTGCAGAAGGTGATCGGTTCTCCAGTCGGAACCATCGTTTGGGATGACCTGGAGAAGGCTGACGCATTCTTCTTCTTCGGTCAAAATCCCGGGTCAAACAGCCCGCGCTTCCTTCACCCACTCCAGGAGGCGAAAAAGCGCGGCGCGAAAATAGTGACGTTCAATCCCGTCATGGAGCAGGGCCTCGTTTCCTTCGTAAACCCGCAGAGCCCTGTCGATATGCTGACGGGGCGCGAGACCCAGATCAGCGACGAGTATCTCCAGGTTCGCGCTGGCGGTGACATCGCTGCCATTCTCGGTCTTTGTAAGGTCATCGTCGAGGCAGACGATGCCGCCGTGGCGAACAGAGCATCGCGCGTTCTCGACGTCCCCTTCATCGAGGAGCACACGGTCGGTTTCGACAGCTTCATCGATCTCATCCGATCGACAGAGTGGGAGACCATCGAGGCAGAAAGCGGCCTGACTGAGAACGCGATCAGACGTGCCGGTGAGATCTACGTTCAATCGAAGCGTGTTATAGGTGTCTATGGCATGGGGCTAACCCAGCACTCTCAGGGCGCGCTGAACGTTGCCATGATCGTCAATCTCCTTCTTCTGCGCGGCAACATTGGTCGCGAGGGCGCCGGCTGCTGTCCGGTACGCGGCCACTCGAACGTTCAAGGCCAACGAACTGTCGGTATTGCCGAAAAGACCAAGCTTATCCCCATGGACAAGTTGAAGTCCCTCTTCGATTTCGACCCGCCAACCGAAGATGGTGTGACTATCGTCGATGCTGTGAAGGGAATGATGGCAGGAAAGATCAAGGCAACCATATCGCTTGGCGGTAACCTGGTCCGCGCCGTTCCCGATCAGAAGGCAATGGAAAACGCCTGGGCCCAGCAGGATTTGACCGTTGTCGTTTCGACGAAGCTGAACCGAAGCCACCTCTTTCCAGGCGCGAAGTCCTACATCCTTCCGTGCCTTTCACGCTTAGAGCGCGACGAGCAAGCCACGGGTGCGCAGTCCGTCACCACCGAAGACAGCTTTTCCCACATCTCGGGATCCGTCGGCAAACGTACGCCAGCCTCCAAACACCTTCGAAGCGAGCTTGCAATCGTGACCGGCATTGCGAGAGCGACCGTTGCCCCGAGCCCAACGCTGAAATGGGATGAGTGGACCGGCAATTACAGTCTCGTCCGTGACCTCATCGAGGCGACCTACCCGGATCAATTCGAGCACTATAACGATCGTATGTTTAAGCCGGGCGGATTTTACCGGGGCAATGCGGCACACGAGCGCGTCTGGAAGACCGAAGAGAAGAAGGCAGTCTTCACGACACCCAAACAGCTCAACGCCTTGGCGTTCAGCGACGCCGAAGGGCGCTACCGCCTCGTCACCATGCGGTCGAATGATCAGTTCAACACGACGATTTATGGATATTCAGATCGGTTTCGCGGGATCGAAGGAACCCGAGACGTGGTGCTGATGTGCGCCGATGATATCCAGTCGGCGGGGCTGCACGAGGGGCAGGTCATTACCCTTGTGAGCGATTTCGAAGACGGGATCACGCGTGAGCTTCCCGGTCTCACGGTAACCAAACATAATCTTCCGCCAGGGACAATTGGAGCGTATTATCCAGAGGCCAATGTGCTGGTTGCCGTCGACCATCATGATGAGTTGTCGAAGACGCCAGCGTCGAAAGCGGTGCCTGTCCGGATACAGGTGAAAACCCACGCAGCCCAATAATTAGTATCACGAGGTCACATGATGGACGCATACCTGTTTTCGACTGACCATGCCGGCTCGCATCCGCCTTACCTGATCGTTCCCGATCAGAATTCCCCTCGCCCGGGACATCCTGATGGCAAGTCTTGGGTCCCTTTCAAAGCGATTGGATTCAAGGACGCTACGTTGGTCGGTGATCCTGAGGCAATCGAAAAAGCTGTCAAGGCAGACGGATCGTACGTTGGAGGTTAGATAGAGTGCCCGGTTATTGTCTCAGCCTTGGTCAGTTTCATTCAAGCTATGAGACGCTGCGGTTATTACCGCACACGGCTTCACAACCCGGGTTAGCCCTTTTGAACCGTAGTCTGGTCCGAAGCCTGGCTGGACCGTTACTGGTGGCATTCACACGAATTCGATAGCGCGGGCCTTAGCTGACCTAGCAGCCTCCGCGGCACGACGGCTACGAGCTGGCCGCGTCACGTCGGCGATAATAGATTCAGCAACGATCTTTCCGAGCTCAGCGGCACTGGTGATGCCTTGTACAAAGGGCCGCTTGTGGAGAAGGTAGGAAACGGCAGGGATGTACAGACGCCGCACAGGCTTGATCCCGGCAATAAGTGGCCGACATTGCTCGTCGACATCAATGCCCCCGGTACGGATTGAGTTTCCACGCGGCGTGATGGTTCGTGCTTGCGATATCAGTCGAGCGTCGTGAAGCGACGGGAACGGCAAATCATCCGCCGATAAAGTTTTCTGTCCCGTGGCGTCGATCAAGGTATCGAACTGCAGCGTGCCGTCCTCGAAAGTGACGGTAGCACCGCGTTCGACATTGTCGGTTACGATCTCTGATCGGTCGCCAAGCTTTACAATATTCAGCCTATTGGCCTTACGGAGCGCAATCAGGCGCTCGATCGATAGATGGGGTACGGTGGCATAATCGTCGGCAAATATGCTCTTGAACGATCGGTTGAACCGGTCAAGGTCTTCGGCGGTGAAGTAGCTGACTGCGGTCTCAATAATCTCGTGGGTGATGAGGATCGCATACCGCCATCCAACGGTATGTTTCGCTAAGTAGTTTTGTTTTGCTTCATTAAGGTTCGATGCCGCCCATTCAAACGGATCACATTTGTCTCTGACGCCGTAATAGGCTGTTGCAAACGTGTCGACCGTCAGCCCTTCAAGCCCGATGAGCCGAGCATATTCTGGATCGGCGACCAAAAGTTCCTGACGGAAGAGGTCGAACACATCGTCGAGCAGACCGCTACTCCCGAGCGTAATACGGGCAGACACCGCTTGCGCTGTGCAGATCAGCGGGTCTTTGTAGGGGATGGGGAAGAAGAAGTCTGCCTCGGGCAGTAGACCTTTGCGAGACATCATCGACACTTCAAACCCGTCGTGACCATCCTTAATCTGGTAGTCGAGACAACCATCCGCGTTTCGATCGAAGCGGCCAAACATGGTCGCGACGGTCATTACCGCGTCAATCGCACTGAGCGATGTTCCGAGCACACCGATCTTGCCACTCGGGATCGAATGCAACGCGGTAGCGGGCCACGGGGCGGCAAAATAACCCGGCGACGTTTCGGGCGCGGACGGGAAACTGTGTCCCGTCGCTACAATCACATAATCGAAGAGTTCGATGCTCGCATCGTCTCCGTATTTTAAAGCGAAATGACTACCGCTGGGCGCGATGTCCGCGACCTGACAGCGCTCGCAGACACAGATCGTATAGTTCGCCTGCTCACCCAGTGCGACGATCGTCTCGAACTGCGCTCGGAAATAGTCGCCGATAACCACACGCGGGTAGAAGGCACGATCAGATATGCCGATGCGTTCGATCTCGAATTCCGACAGATATTCTTCGGATTGTTTGGCAAGCCAGGCAACGAGGGTCTCAGGAAGATCAGGGATTTCGATGCTTGGAATGTTCGACAGCATCGCCGGATCATTGATCCCGCGCTGGTAGGGCGTCCCCTTGCCGGCGACGTCCGACGCTTCAAGGATGACGATTGCCAACGGTGACTTAGACTTTATGAGATTTTGCAGGGCATACAGAGCCGTCGGGCCGGACCCGACGATGGCGACGCGTTTACGCATTTGGGGCTCCAGCAGCGCGGGACGCACTGCGCAGCTACCAAACGATTACGACGACGACCTGTTCCAACGTTGGCTGGTCACTCATTGACGACAGGCACGAAAAAGCCATTTACGCCGTGGACGGAGAAACAGAAGGCAAACGTATGAAGCTTTTCATGTTCTACATTGGCGGCGATTGCGGTGGATCGAACATCGAGTTGCATGATATCCGGTTTTCGATCGGAGAGAGCGCGGAAGCCTGCTACGACGACCTGCGGCGGCAATGGTGGGGCGATCCAAAAGGTCTCCACCTTGATTGTTGGGGCGAGCTCACCCAGGCGGATGGGTACGATATTAAACTGTTGACCACCTCACCCACAGACATTGAGAAAAAGTTGTTCTTCCTCAATCTCGGAGGATATGACGCCAACGAGTTCGGGGAGATCCACAAGAACGTCCTTCTCATCGCTCCAGACGCGCGAGCTGCCACGAAAAAGGCATTGTCGCGAGTCCGGCATTGGACGTTGCCCCATAAGGACAACGTCTTCGAGGTGGAAAAGGCGATCGACGTCAGCGCACAAGCAAAGCACTATGGATACTCGATCCGGTTGACAAAAGCTCTGGAGGAACGGCCGTTCGAATTCGTCTGCAAATATCTGAGGCTTGCCTAGCCTGTCGATTTCCGCCGCAGGATCATTGCCGGACCCATTCGTCGCCGCGGGCAGCGTGACCCACACTTATACGACATGCAGGATAACCGTTGGCCGCACCCCAGACTAGAGCAGAACCATGAGCGAGCAAGCAGTGTCAGCGATTCTGAGCTTTGTCGCAAGTCGACCCACGGGCACGACGTGCCCGAGCGAAGTCGCACGCAGCCTCGCAAAGGACAACAACGCTCCACTCGACTGGCGCGAATACATGCCTATTGTTCACGACGCAGTTGATGACCTTGTGGAGCTAGGAGAGATCGTTCTGACATGGAAGTCCTCATCGATGACCGAACGATCAGGTCCCGATCGTATAAGCTCCCCGCACAAGCAGGATTGAGGATGTACTTGCCGATTAAAGAACGTGAGTAGGTTCCTTTTCAGGCGAGCATCTGACGAACTTTTTCTGCAATCGTATCCATTTGAACGGTTTTGTCAGCACCTGCATATCGTCGCTGAGGTCGCCACTTTTGAGCACAGCATTCTCAGCATATCCGGTGATGAAAAGCACCTTGATCCCGGACCTCATTGCACGGACCGCATCCGCCAACTGCCTCCCGTTCATTCCGCCAGGTAAGCCGACGTCAATTGTGCATGTTTTCCGTAGTTTGCAGCCTGGCTCTAACGGTAGGTTTTAGGGAGAAATGCATCACGAGCGCCCAGTTTTGCGGAGGAATGTCGATCTCGATCGTCGTTTTATCATCTAAACGTACGATTTCGCACTAATCTTGTTCTGACCTCTAACCGTCGTGGTGCCTCCCCAATCCATCCAGTTGACTGCATCCCCATCCGTGAGCGTCCCGCGAAGAAGTTCACGCAGGTAAAAGTCATGGTTCCTAAGGATCAGGCAGGACCCCGGATAGAGGTCGAGCGTCGAACAGACCTGATCAAGCACCTTTGGACTATGAGGGCCACGATCAATCAGATCGTCCAGGAATATCACAACCGGTTTGGATTGGACTTTATTCGATTCCTCGGCGATGTAATCGAGCATCGCGCCGAGAAGGTCTGCGCGTCCATGGACGTCGGCGATAGCATACATAACAGGCGGAAAGTTATCGGTGGCGCTCACAATTATTCCTGCAAATGAATGTTGAGGCTACCAACTGCCCTCACGTTTTCAGTCCGTCAAAACTGGAGCAGCCAGATCGGCACCAAGTTCGAGTTTGTCGGGCATATACCCTAACTTTGTTAGATGAAGGCGCTCCATCAGAAGGTCGGCAAGAGAACTCTTAAAGACAACCAAGTTTCATATAGATTATGTCGGCATCACCTCAAAGGCCCGCCGACATCATCTCCAAAAACCTGGATCGAGCAGTCAACTGCCGATGGAGTCATGCTGCAAATGTTCGTCGGGTCAGCCCTAAGAGAATACTGGTCTCCATCAACGAGTTTTGAACATTTATTGGTGCGTAACCGTCAGGCTGATCGACTTTGATGGACGTAGGTTGCAGCATTCGCTGCGGCTTGCGTTTTCGAGCATTCGCACGTCACAAACATCTTTTCTTGTTTTGTCACAATCATTCGACGCAAGCGCTCCTCAGAACGTCGCGCATGACTTTGCCCAACGGGATTGGCTGCGGTGGATCCTGTTTCCTTAATCGCTCAGCGGATCTGCAACCGCCCCGCTACCATTTCGGCCACATCAGAAAATGATATGATCCCGAGTGACAGCGACGTGACGTCTGATCCGGTCACCAGCACCGGCACCCGTTCGCGGGTATGGTCCGTCCCGGCCCAAGTCGGATCATTGCCGTGGTCGGCAGTGATGATAAGAAGATCACCTTCGCGCAGGCGGCTCGTCAGTTCCGGCAGGCGGGCATCGAAGGCTTCGAGCGCGCGAGCATAACCGGAAACGTTACGGCGGTGGCCCCAAAGGCTGTCAAACTCGATGAAATTGGCAAAGACCAGATCACCGTCCTCCGCCTTGTCTGTCCATTCCAGAGCGTGGTCGAACAGCGCCATGTCGTCCTTGCCCTTGGACACGCCGGTAATGCTCTTCATCGCAAAGATGTCGCCGATCTTGCCGACCGCATGCACGCGACCGCCGGCAGCGACCACCCGGTCGCAAAGCGTGCCGTCAGGCGGTGCGATGGCAAAATCCTTGCGGTTGGCGGTGCGGGTGAAACTGCCCGGCGCTTCGCCGACGAACGGCCGTGCGATGATGCGGCCGACATTCAGCGGATGAAAGATCTCGGCAGCAATGCGGCAGGTGTCCAGCAGCCGATCGAGCCCGTAATGGGTTTCATGCGCGGCGATCTGCACGACGCTGTCTGCAGACGTGTAGACGATCGGCTTGCCGGTCGCGATATGCTCGAGACCGAAGGCATCGATGACTTCGGTGCCGGAGGCGTGGTTGTTGGCGAGTGTGCCGGCAATGCCGGCGCGTGACAAGAGTTCCGCCATCAGCTCGGCAGGGAAAGCAGGCTCGGTGCGCGGGAAATAATGCCAGTCACGTTCGACAGGCACGCCCGCCAGTTCCCAATGGCCGGATTGGGTATCCTTGCCGGCCGAGACTTCCTGCGCCGCGCCATAACGACCGGCGGGGACGGAAGAGAGGCCGGGGGCTGTCTTGCCCGAGGCGAGCGTGATCGCCGCGCCAAGCCCGAGCGCATCCATGTTCGGCACCTTCAGCGGTCCGCTCCTGCCATCCTCCGCGCGACCTTCGGCGCAGGCCTCGGCAATATGCAGGAGCGTGTTGGCACCCTCATCGCCATAACGTGCCGCATCGGGTGCTCCGCCGCAGCCGACGGAATCGAGAACGCAGAGGAAGACGCGTGCCATGACCTATCTCAAGACAGCTGGAAGCGGCCGAGCGAACGGCGGCGGATCAGTTCGATCACCTCGTAGAAGGCCCAGCCGATCAACGACAACAGAATGACCATGCCGATGACCACCGATGTGTCGCTGTTCTCCTGACCGGACGACAGAAGATAACCAAGCCCCTCATTGGCGCCAATCAGCTCGCCGATGACAGCAGCGGTCATGGCCAGCGTGGTGGCGACCGCCATTCCGGCAAGAACCGACGGCAGCGCCGAGGGCAGTTCGATATGGCGGAACCGCTGCCAGGGGCTGAGTTTCAGCACGGTGGCGAGATCACGGAAACTGCCTTCGCCATAACGGAGGCCCGTCACCATGCCGGACATGACCGGAAAAAAGGTGACGATGGCGATCAGCACGATTTTGGGTGTCGGCCCGATGCCGAGCCACAACAGCAGAAGCGGCGCGATGGCTATTTTCGGGGCGGTCTGCAAAAGCAGGATGAGCGGCGTGGCAAAGCGTTCTGCCCGTGGGAAGCGTGCGAATACCACGCCGGCAAAGATACCAGCGGCGGTTCCGAACACGAAGCCCGCGACGATTTCCGACAGTGTCACCCAGATGTGGCGGGTGAGCTTGGCGTTTTCGAACAGGAAGACAATACGGTTGAACACTTCGACAGGGCCCGGCAGCAGAAATGCCGGGACATCGAAGAGATAGACGATTGCCGTCCACAGGACCAGGGTCGCGATCAGACCCGCAATGCCACGCAGGATCATCAGGCTTACTTTCCGATCATGGACGGATCGACGACGAAGTCTTCAGCCTTCGGAGCGCTGTCGATCACCTTGAACTGCGCAAGGATATCGGCGTTCTTCTGCCAGCCGGCGATATCGGCCGCACCGAGACCCTTTTCCTTGGTGAGTGCGCTCTGCCAGACCGACGGAACGAAGGTCTTTTCGAAGGCGGTGGTAAGGATCGGCTTCTGATCCTTCGGCCAGGTCGGGGCGTATTTTTCGAGCGCGATGTCGAGCGCTTCCGGCACGTGGCCGTCGATGACCCATTCATAGGACTGCGTGACGGCGGTGGTGAAACGCTTCACGACATCTGCATTTTCGGACAATTTCTTGTCGCTGGCGACGACGACATTACCGAAGGATGGCAGGAAGTCGTTGGACAGGATCATGGTGATCTTGGTGCCGTCGGCCTCGAGATTGTACTTGCGAAGCTCGGAGAAGACGATCGCATCGACCTGACCGGCCTGCAGCGACTGGACGATGGCGCCGGTGGCGACGGCTTCGACGGTGACGTCATCGAGCGTCAGGCCCGCCTGCTGGAGGCCCACCTGCAGTTGCAGGTAGTTCGGGCTTGCAAGGCTGGTGACGGCGATCTTCTTGCCCTTCAGGTCCTTGTAGGTCTTGATGCCGCTTGCTTCCTTGGCCAACAGCGCGCCGATTCCGCGCTGGTAGGTCGTGTGGACGACCTTGACCGGCAGGCCATTGGCGGCAGCGGCAACCACGGCATCACCATTCGGGAAGCCGAAATCGACATTGCCGGCGGCAATGTTGGTGAGGATGTCGGCAGCGGCGGCATAGATGAACTCGACCTCGATGCCGTTCTTTTCGAAGATGCCCTTTTCGACGCCGGCATATAATGGCGCATAAAACGGTGCGGCGGCGCCATCGATCTGAAGGATCACCTTGTCGGCGGCTTCCGCCGTCATGGCAAAGAAGGGCGAGGTGATCAGGGCGGCAAGGCTTGCTGCCGTGGTGACGCGGAACTTGAACATTGTTGTGATCCCCTTTTTGTTCATTGTTTCGAGAAGGCACGTCCTGCAATGCGCAGGAGATTTCGCTGGGTGGGTTCGTAATCGTCGAGCCATTCGTCTGTGGCGCGGTTTCCGTGGACGCCGAGCAGGCAACCGGTTTCGAGCCCGATGGCGCTGCCGACCGTCATGATGATCTCGCTCTCCATCTCGACGCCGATAGCGCCCTTAGCCAGAAAGCCGTCGATGAAGGCGCCGGACAGATCCTGCCCGTCATCGACGGGGCGATAACGGCGGTCCTGGCCGAAATAATAGCTGTCGGTGGAGGCGACCATGCCAGGACGACAGGTCAACCCCTGCTCGGCCGCGGCATCGACCAGACCGGACACGATCGCGGGCGAGGCCTTGGCTTTACCGCCGGCGGCGCGGTAGGTGCGCGCGGTGCCGGTATCGCCGAGGGCGCGATCGACGGCGACAAACGAGCCGGGTTCATAATTCGCCACCAGCGCCGACATGCCGCCGATGCGCACGACGCGCTTTGCGCCGAGCATGGCCAGTTCGACCAGCGCGATCTCGGTCGAGGGACCCCCGATTCCGGTGGAGCAGATCGTCAGCCGCTGGCCCTCAAACGTGCCGGTGATGAGCGCGAATTCGCGCTTGCGGCCGAAATCGGTCACGTCTTCCAGCATGTCGGCCAGCAGGCGCACGCGATCGGGATCGCCGGGGGTGAGAACATTCTCGGCGATATCGCCGGGACCGCAAGGCAGATGCGGCGGGCGGCCGTTCTTCCAGGGAAAGGCTGCACTTGTCATCGCTTGGCACCCTTCCAGGACAGAAGCCGGTTTTCGAGCATTGTCAGGACGACATGCATGAGCAGACCCAGCACGACCGTCAGCAGCACTGCGGCAAACAGCAGCGGCGTCTTGTAGGTCGCGCCGGCATAGGTCATCAGGTAACCGAGGCCGAGCTTGCCGGACATCCATTCCGCCAGCACCGCGCCGACCAGCGCCTGAACCGCGCCGATCTTAAGGCCGACAAAGATTTCCGGCATTGCCGACGGCAGCTCGATCTGGCGGAACCGCTGGATATGGCCGAGACCGAGAAGTTTTGACAGATCCTTCATCTTCGGATCGAGCGTGCGGAAACCGGCGACTGCGCCGATGAACACCGGAAAGAAGACCAGCGAGAAGATCAGGATGATCTTCGACAGGATGCCGAAACCGAACCAGACCACGAACAGCGGCGCCAGCGCGATTTTTGGGGCGGTCTGGAGGATGACGAGCGGGCCATCGACCCAGATGGCGAGCTTGGGAAAGCGCGTCATCACATAGGCGAGCGCGATCCCCGCGACGAGGCCGAGGATGAGCCCCAGCACGATGTTCTGCACGGTGAAACCGAGATGCACCCAGAGCTCGCCGCTCATCGCGATACCGGCCAGCGCATTCCAGGTGCGCAGCGGCGACGGCAGGAGATAAGTCGGCATGGCCATCGGGCCGGTGGCGAACCACCAGGCGCCGAGTAACACGGCTAGTGCCAGCGCATAATCGATCCAAGCGGTGAAGCGCCTGATCATCAGTGCGCCCGCTCGCCGTGCACCACACCCGGCGTGCGCAGATCGCGACGAAGCTGGGCAACCAGCGCATGATAGGCAGGATCGAGTTTGGTATCCTCGCCGCGCGGGCGGGACAGATCGACGTCGTGAACGCATTTCAGCTTGCCGGGACGCGCAGTCATGACCATGACGCGGTCGGCCAGATAGGCAGCCTCATCGACACTGTGGGTGACGAGCAGGATGGTCTTGCCGGTCGACTGCCAGATGCGCAGCAGTTCGTCGTTAAGCGTATCGCGCGTCATCAGGTCGACGGCCGAAAAAGGCTCGTCCATCAAAAGGATCGGCGGATCGTCCGAAAGCGAACGGGCAATCGCGGCGCGCTGGCGCATGCCGCCGGAAAGCTGGCGCGGCAGCGCCTTTTCGAAGCCGACAAGCCCAACCATCTTGATGAGATCGAGCGCAACCTTGTCGGCCTCGGCTCGGGAAACCCCGGCGGTATCGAGGGGGAAGCGGACGTTTTCGAGAATGGTCTTCCACGGCAGCAGGACGGGCTCCTGGAAAACGAAGCCGACCGGGCGCTTGCGACCGGCGGTATCGAGCGTGATCGTGCCGCCGCTGGCGTGATCGAGTCCGGAAATCAACCGCAGCAGCGTCGACTTTCCGCAGCCGGAAGGACCGACAATCGAGATGAACTCACCCTGCTTGATGGTGATCGTGACCGGCTCGAGCGCCGTCACCGTTCCGTGGTCCGCGACGAATGTCTTGTGGACACCCGCGATATCGATCATCCGTTCAGATTGCGACACCAAAAACTCCGTATCTCAGAAACGGGAAGATCAATGCCGATATCGAGAGGGCCCTGCCCACTCGTGTCGCCAGTTTTCCCGGGAAAGGCCGCAAGCTTTCACAAAACATTCACCCACGCAACAAAAATTCTCAAAGATGAGATTTGTATCAAAAGAATATCCTTTTACGTGCAATGCGAGAAAGATTCATATCTTGACCTAGCGTTGCAATACGGTCTTTTCGATAAAATCCGCTGCCTGATCTCCCTTGAGACTGCGCCGCCACAACTGGTCGGTCATGCTGCCGTAAAGCTGCACTGCCTCAGTGGCGGCAGTGACGGTGGCGACGCCGACACGGATATTGGCGAAGGAGCCAAGACGGAACGGACTGACGGCGACCTGCGCCCGGTCTGCCCGCTTGAACACCTGGAAACTGGCGCCCGGCATTGAATCGATCACCACGCCGATCTGCACGCCGATCGGCTGTTCACGCAACATGCGGACGATGTTGCGGATCTCTTCATGCGCCGCCGCCTGCCGCTTGGCCAGATCGACATCGGGCGGATTATGGGCGCCGACAAAACCGACGCGCGCGAATTCCTCCAGTTCGGCGGCCGATACGAGGCTGACGATATTGGGGCTGCGGCGACGAAAATTATCCTTGCGGGCCTTGAGGATATCCATCAGCGCGCCGATATCGCGCAGCGCCGCCGGCCGGTTGTCTACATCCTGCGGAATGCTTTCATCGAAAATCTTCGGTAGCAGTTCGTCGTAGCGGTCCGTTGTCAGCAGGTAGGAAATCGGCCCGAACATCACGGTGATCTGGTCGACATCCTCTTCCATCTGGCGCATGCGCTCGAAGAAGCTGATGGCGGATGCGATATATTCAACCCCGACGCCCAGCAATGTCGGCAGGGAAACACCGAGGAGATCGGCAATCTTGCCAAGTGTATCGACCTTCGGAGGTTTTCCGGATTCGTATCGATAGATGGCAGCGCGTGACACGCCTGCCCTGATTGCCAAATCTTCGGGCGTGAGGCCGGCCCCCATACGAAAGGCGCGCAGGCGACGGCCGACATCCTCGGTGGAACTCACAAAGTCCATGGCGATTCCCCCGTTCGCGGATTGATAAACCTTCGAATGCCTAAACAAACTCGGGATAATTCGCAATGCGGATATTTTTCATGCGAACAATCTCATTTTTGAGAATCGTCTTGACAGTATTCGCGGTTCCAAAATAGGCTTTGTTTTTGAACGCATGGAGAGCCCTATGACGTCCGATCGCCTTTTCGCCCGACGCTGATCCTCAGCCAACGGCCGCGCGCGACGACGGGGATGCCTCAGCTGTCGCAAGCCTCTTTCGATTACAGAAACGTCCTTGAGCAGCGGTCAACCGCTGCCGGGCATCCCATTTCCCCTTTTCCTTCCGGAACCGCCATGTCAGCCAGCCTCCGTGCCATTTCCGATTCAGCCTTTGCGCCCGCTGCCCTTCTGCGGCAGCCTTCCATTCATGAGCTGGAGGCCCGCATCAAAAGCCACGAATGGGTGAACGGCCAGTACCGCTTGATGGTTCTTGCCGCGCCCGATTGCGTGCTCGATTGCCGGCCCGGCCAGTTCTTCCACCTGCTCTGCCCGCAGACGGATCGTTTCCAGCCCTATTTCCGCCGGCCGATGAGCATCTACGGCTATGACCGGGAAAGGGGCGAACTGTCCTTTCTCTACAAGGTCGCAGGCACCGGAACCGGTGCGCTGGCCGAACTCGAGGCGGGCGGCACACTGAATATCGTCGGCCCGATCGGCCAAGGTTTCGAGATCCGGCCGGAATGGCAAAGGCCGCTGCTGCTGGCCCGTGGCGTCGGACTGGCAACGCTTGCGCCGTTGGCAAAGGAATGCGCCAGCCTCGGCCGGCCATTGACGGCGATCTGTAGCGCCCGCTTTCCCGAATTGCTGATGTCGACCGACCTTTTTCGAGACTGCGGCGCCGAGGTCATCACCGTCACCGACGAAGAAGGCAATTCCGGCGTCGAAAGCCTGACGGCCTTGATCGAAGGGCTGATCGCAACGCGCGGCATCGATGCCTTCTTCACCTGCGGTTCCTCGCGCTTGATGCGCATGCTGCAAGATATCGGCACGCGCCACGGCATCGGTGGACAGGTGGCGCTCGAACAGCACATGGCCTGCGGTATTGGCATGTGCCAGGCCTGCGTGCGCCCCTTCCGGCGCGCCGATGGCGCGGTGAACTTGCGGGTTTGCCGCGAAGGCCCGGTTTTCGATCTGCAGGAGGCGATGTGATGGCCGACCTTTCCACCCGGATCGGCGCATTGACGCTGAAAAACCCGATCATGCCGGCCTCCGGGACGTTTTCCGAGGAACTGGCCGAGGTCTTCGATCTCGACTGCATCGGCGCGCATGTCACCAAGACGATCACCCGCGAAAAACGCTCCGGCAATCCGGTGCCGCGCGTCTGCGAGGTCAATGGCGCGATGCTGAATTCGATCGGCATTCCGAGCAAGGGCGCCGAATGGTTCGTGAAGAACACCATTCCCTTCTATGCCGCTTACGAGGCTCCGCTGGTGATCAGCATCTCCGCCAATACCGCCGACGACTTTGCCCGTTTTGCCGAAGAGGTGAGTGTGCTGGGCGTGGCGGCGATCGAGGTCAACATTTCCTGCCCGAATCTCGAGGACCATGGCAAGGCCTTTGCAATGCGCCCCGGCTCCACCGAGGACGTCATCCGCAAGATCCGGTCCGCCACCTACCTGCCGATCTGGGCAAAGCTGTCTCCCAATACAGGCGAAGTGGTGGACGTAGCGCTGGCGGCGGAAGCCGCCGGTGCCGATGCGCTGGTGACGGCCAACACCATGCTGGCCATGGCGATCGACAGCCGCAGCGGCGAAATCAAGCTCGGCAATGTCATGGGCGGCCTGTCCGGCCCGGCACTGAAGCCGATCACGCTACGCATGACCTATCAATGCGCCAAGGCCGTTGCCATCCCGGTGATCGGCTGCGGCGGCATTTCCAGCGTCGATGATGTGATCGAATACCTGATGGCCGGTGCCCGCGCCGTGCAGGTGGGCACCGCCACCTTCATCAGCCCCAACACCATGCCGCGTCTGGTAGCAGAGCTTGAGGCAACGCTTGCCGTACGTGGCCTCGCCTCGCTCGACGCCCTGATCGGCTCGGCACGACTTGCCGACGAAACCATCACCCTTGCGGAGTATGCCTGATGCCTGCCGCCCTTCTCAAGACAGCGGAAGTCTTCGACCTGACCGCCACGGCCGAACGTCTGTTTGCCGAGATCGCCGCCCGCACCGCCGATGTCGACGGTGTCAGCCGCCCGGCTTTTTCCGAGATCGAAACGGCGACGCTGGAATACCTGATCGATTTCGCACAATCGGAAGGCCTGGTGGCGGAATGGGATGCCGGCAGCAACGTCGTCTTCAGCCTGCCCGAACACCGGAGAACTCCGCGTTTCACGCTAATTGGCTCACATGTGGACAGCGTGCCGCGCGGCGGCAATTTCGATGGTCTCGCCGGCGTTCTCTCTGGCCTTCTGTGCCTGGTGCGCGCTTGCCGGGAAGGATTTGTCTTTCCCGCTCCCGTCAAGGTGATTGCCATGCGCGGCGAGGAAAGCGCCTGGTTCGGCCCCTGCTATATCGGCTCGAAGGCGCTGGTCGGCGCTCTTTTTGCCGATGAACTTGCAGCACGCCACCGGGCCGACGGCCGCACGCTCGACGAACACATGCAGGCGACCGGCATCGACATGGCGCCGGTGCGCGCAGGCAAACCGCTTCTCGATGGCGCGACGGTCAGCGCCTATCTGGAAGTTCATATCGAACAGGGCCCGGTGCTGATCGAGCGCAATCTGCCGGCGGCGATCGTTTCGGGCATCCGCGGCAATTTCCGCTACAGGAAGATCGCCTGCTTCGGAGAGGCCGGCCATTCCGGCGCCGTTCCGCTGGCCTACCGGCATGACCCAGTTCTGGCCATGGCGGAACTCCTCAATGTGCTCGATGCCGCCTGGCACGATTTCGTCGCCAAGGGCCGCGACCTCGTCGTGACCAGCGGCATGGTTTCTACCGACCAGCAGAAACACGCTCTTTCCCGCATTCCCGACAGTGTCGAATTCAGCCTCGACATTCGCAGTCAGGACAGCGCGATGCTGGAGACGATGCACGCGCTCGTGCTCTCCCATGTCGGGCGCATCGAGCGTGAACGTGCCGTCCGTTTCGACCTCGGCCAGGCGCTGTGGACCAGCCCCGCGCTCTGCGACGAAAGGTTGATCGCCATGCTGCAAACGGCATCGGAGACCACCGGCGTGCCGGCATCGGCCATTCCCTCGGGCGGCGGCCATGACGCGGCCGTGTTTTCCAAGGCCGGCATTCCCTCGGCGATGATCTTCATTCGCAACCGCAACGGCTCGCACAATCCGCAGGAAGCGATGGAGATCGACGACTTCGGCCTCGCAACCGGCATTCTTTATCAATTCCTCGGCGGCTTCACAGGAACAGCCGAGCGGGCAACAGTTTCAAACCAGACAGGAAAGGCGAAAGTTTCCATGTTCAGCAGCATCACCGATATCATCCGCGAGAAGGGCAATGGTGCACGTGCCTATCAGGCAGCGGCAGTTGCAGCACGGCAGGCAGCCCTGGCGGAACCGGATCGAGCCGCTGGCTATTTTATTCTTGCGACTGCAGCGCAGGAGTTCGGCGATCTGCATTACGACGGGGGGTCTTATGCGAGTGTATTCGAGCAGGAACTCGAACGTTTTCAGAGCTACGTTGATATGCTCGACAAGGCCTTCCAAGATTCTGACACTGAGCAGCGTCTGAACGTAGTCTCGAAGATTGCAACAAGCATAATCAGAGGCAAGATTGCCGAGCATCAATCCTAGAACGATCACTGGTTGGCCGCCACCTGAGATCAGCCACCAGGGGCGAGCCCAGCTGCTTTTACACGCCCGCTCGGTGACTCCATTTGGAATGGTTTATCACGGATTGAAATTGGAAGTCCTTGAATTATTCCGACAAGTTGCCGAGCCCAAGGGCTAAGGTCTCAAAGGAGTAATCATCAATTTCCCGGCGGGTATGCCGGGAGATGTAGGCCTCTTCCTTACTTGGGATCCACCCATTTTGTAGCCGTGGGCAAGATGGCGCAGATAGTATGAGCCGTTCAAGGAACCTGCCGGCGACAAAGCTGGAGTGTGCTGACACGCGCAGCCTCGAAAGCATGGCTCGAGAATGCGACCTAAAAAATCGCGACATGAAAATCAGAGTTGAAACTACGCCACGGTATCGTCAGCCACTTTATTACAGTGGGGCTTTTAGCTCGCCAGCCATACGCTTTCGCAGTTAGTGATACGCAGCTCGCGTAGACCGAATGCATCTCACTGCGGTACTATTCCGTTCATCCGGTGCCTGATTTGCGACCGTTGGCACTATATGTGGCACGGCAGCAAGCTTTGTACCGAAGGCCTGAGCCGCAAGGGCAGAGGTCGCTACTCCGGCGCTGCAACCGGCCAACTACAAACAGCAGAAAACCTGTCGGTAACATTCTTGCAGTCGCGGCTGCGATTTTCGCCCAAAACCCTGGAATTACAAGTCGACGTCCTGACTTGAAACCGTGCCAGACGTGCTCAGCTACGTAGGGAGCCGGGTATCTGGGAAGAATTTTGAACAACGGTACTCTTCCAGCTCCAGAGTGATCTAGGAATTCAGTAGCGACAGGTCCTGGCGCGGCGCAGGTTACGGTCACACCCGTAAAGCGAAGCTCGGCATTCAGAGCTTCGGAAAACGAACGCACGAAGTTCTTGCTCGCGTAGTACATTGCCATATTGGGGCCTGGAAGGAAGCTCGCAACAGATGCCAGATTGATCACACCACCTTGCCTTCGCCTCAACATTCCTGGCAGGAAATGGAGCGTCAGCTCACTTAACGCCCGAATATTGACGTCAATGATACCGATCTGCTTGTCGATCTGCATGACGCTCGCCGCGCCGCGCAACCCGTATCCGGCGCTATTGACAAGCACATCACAGAGAAGCCCCTTCTCGGTAAGGAACTCTTCCACACGCGCTGCGGCACCGGCCAAACAGAGGTCCAGATCCAGAATAAACGCCTCGCCCCCCGCCATGCGAATCTCGCTGGCAGCCTCAGCGAGATGGTCGAGCGAGCGAGCAACGAGTACGACGGGACGACCCTCGCTGGCAGCAACCTTGGCGATTGCTTTCCCAATCCCGCGTGACCCGCCGACGACCACAACGGCACGTCTGGCTGCTGTTTCATCAATCATTCCGTTGTGCCGGTTTTGGATGTTGTCATGATTGTTTCTTCGCCGGGAAGCTGCTTGACTTCCGATGCGACATCATCGTTCAAGATCGCCTCGAAACGCGCTAGCGCGCGCGCGACGGTTGCGCCGTCCATTACTCGGTGATCGTAAAGAATTCGAACGCTGATGTTTCCATCTTCGTCGATCTGTCCCCAGTTGAGTAGCGTTGTGAGCGGCGTCAGTGGGTTCAATGATTCCGCGCCCAGGCCTGAATAAACCGAAAGCTGAAACGTTCCGAAAAATCGTTCGCGCTGTCTTGCGAGATTGAGACCAAACCACATTAATAGCCACCTGACGGGCCCGGGCAGTTTGGCGAACCGCAAAGCGCGCCGGAATTGTTTGATCGTCAGGACAGGCTCTGAGCGCGTCGCTTCGACGATCTGTTGGATCGAGGATATCGAACGGCTCTCAGGATGCTTGATGGTAGCAAGCAAAACAGCACGCTCGCCTTGATACTCGCGCTCGTAAGCGACAGATGCAACACTCTTCGAATATTCGTAGAAATGCGGCCAGGGGAGTTTGACGTACGCGCGGCGAAGTTCAGGTATCTCCTGAGCAAGGGCTCCATATCCCCTTAAGAAAAGTACTGTCCAGGAGGGGCGTCGGGTCCGCGAGTTCCGTGCCGCCAAAAGATGTCTGAGATCCATTCTTCTTTGGACAGTGACCCTGGGTATCCCAATCGAAAATCGCATCAGATCTCCGACGAGCCGGCGGGATGCAGATATTTTAAGGGCACGGCCTCGCATATGCGCCTCAATAGAAATAGGGAATGATCCGCTTCGTTGTGTTCGCGTAGTTTAGATAATCAGTGCCAAAGGTTTCCATCATCATGTGTTCCTCTTTTCCTACCCGGAGGAAAAATAGAATAGAGAATCCCAGAAGCCCTGCCAGTCCGACAGCCCAGTTGGGCAGCAAGAACATCTGCCCGAGTGCCAACAACAGAAATGAGCTGTACATCGGGTGACGGACGCGTGAATAAGGGCCGGTGTCCACCAGCCTGTGCTTGTCACGTATCTCCAAGCTGATGGACCAGTTCTTGCCGAGTTCCTTATGAGTTTTTCGGAAAAGCCACAGACCGGAAAACAACAGGACAGTGCCCAAGGCGGTGGCCCATATGTGGGCAGGAAAGTCCGCAACGGCCGGCATGCCTGTCGCTATATAAACACCCGGGACAAGACCTTGCCCTAGGACTGCCGCCCACAAGCCAATTCTATCGACGACCGAACGACGATTATCGATAACGCGAATGGCCTTGGCCCGCCGTTCGAAAGGGCGGCGAATAATATACCAACCTATGATGCCGGCGACCCAAATGGACTCGCCGATAATGGCTGAGGATGCATTCATCTAAGGCACCCAGGAAGATCGGCTAGTGGCGGTTTTCTCGGTCCAGCGCTCTTTCTATCCATTCTCATCCCCCGTTCAGCTCGCGAAGCTTCGTGATGAACTGTTGAGGTCTAAGATAAATCGAAGGTGCTTTGTAACCCATGGAACGCGCAATATCTGCCACGAAAGCATTGCAGTTGCTCACGGACGCCAGCCAGACTTTTGATTTGGCTTTGAGCATGCGGATATGGGCTACGACTTTCTCATACTCAGCCCTGGTCAGCACGACGCGCCAACTTGCCGAACGATATTCCTCCTCCAGATCGCCATCACTTTCACCCGTCTCGGCAGGTACCGGAATCAAGTGACCAAGGACGTAGGGGAGCGGATCGTTTGTAGCTGGTGCTAACCCGGCCACCTCGCGAGTAATCGTCTGGCCATTGGCTCCCGATTGTCCAAAAATGACATAGGAATGCCCATAAGTCAGCGCATAGCGTGAACGAAATTCAATGAAATACCGACGTTCGGCACGTCGAGAGGCGATGGTGGGTGAATCGGAGCTGTTGTGGTAAGTCGATATGTAACGCGGTAGCGGCGGTTTGTCGTCACCTTGGCAGGAAACCATAAACAGAGACAGGCAGACCATGAGGGACGCGAAGTACTTTCTACCCGGCATCAACCTGCTCTTTCCCTTGGACGCCAGAATTCGAGTGAGAGCTGCCAGCTTCTCAATTCGAACGCGAATGATTGGAAGAAATTGACATAATTCATATGACGGGGAGCATCGGCGGATGCTCCCCGTCGATCTCGAAAGCTACTTGTACACGGCTGTCTGCGCTGCAGGCGGCGGGGCCTTCCCCTTGCCCTTACCAATCATCCCGCATCCGCTCAGGCTGGCGACTGACACGATTGCGACTGCGATAATCATAAGTCTGCTCATAAAGATGTCCTCTCCTGTTTCGGAATCGGGTCTTTCAGGCAACGCTTTATTTCATAACCGTAAAAAACTACCACGAATAGCATATAAATGTCACACAACCTTTTCATTCGTTGAACGGTGTTCTCGTTTCGGTCAGCGCGCTATGTGAAACCAGCCCGGTGCAGTCCTCGCAAATCTGCGTCATCAGATAATCAAGACCTGCGTCCCGAGAGGTGTCAGTGAGTATAGATGGACGATGTCGTTGTTGGTCAGCCGCACGCAGCCATTCGAAACCGCATGTCCTATCGACCAGGGTTCGTTTGTGCCATGAAGACGGTACATCGTGTCCTCGCCGTCCCGATAGAGGTAAAGTGCAGCGGCTCCAAGCGGGTTATGAAGGCCGCCCTCCACGCCTCCCGCATATTGCTGCAGACGCGGCTTGCGCTGGATCATGCTGGCAGTCGGTGTCCACGACGGCCACTCCGCCTTTCGACCCACTGTCGCTCGCCCCTTCAGCGAGAGGCCGGCCTCTCCGACGGCGACACCATATCGCGTTGCTCGACCGCCATATTCGACGTGATAGAGGTACCGCTCGGCCGTATCGACGATGATCGTGCCAGGCGCCTCGCCGCCATCATAGGGAACGCGTCGACGTCGGTATTCGGCAGGCAGCCGATAACTCGTAACGGCGAACGGCGACCAAGCCATTGAAGTACAACCGGATGCCGAACCGCTCAAACTGAAGAGCATAAAGCGTCGGCGCGTCATGAGGATCGTGCTCATGCCTACCTATCGCGTTCGTTGAAAATCTGTCTCGATGCGATGCCAGTCTTTTGTAAGGTCGGGTCGCGGGACTTCCACTCTATTACAGCAAAGCTTTTGCCACCAATCCGACAAGCAAAGTTAGTGATTGCTTTTTCTTCCGTCTCTGCAACCTTACCGGTACGCTATGGAAAGTAAACCGTGATTCCGTAAGCAGGGCACAAGACTGCTTTAGGCTTCGACAAAGAGTTATCTACCCAAACATCCTGCTTCGGATCGTGTGTTAACTTGGGGGACGATCAGGTGAAAGCTGATATGCGGGGGAAGATCGCGATCGTGACTGGCGGCGGTTCTGGCATCGGTGCGGCCATATGCCGGCGTCTGGCAGAGGAAGGCGCTGAAATCATCGTAGCGGATGTGAACGATGACGCGGCGCGCAGGATTGCGTCTGAAATTTCCGCTTGCGGACATCTCGCCCACGACATGGCTGTCGATGTTACGAACCCGGAAGCTGTCGAGGCCATGATTTATGATGTTACCATGAGATTTGGCGGTCTTCATCTGGCAATCAACAATGCCGGCAGCTATGGCGGTCAGGTCGACACCGCTGGCTATTCGCTCGATGAGTGGCATCGGGTGATGGATGTCAATCTCAACGCCGTTTTCTATTGCATGAAATACGAAATTGCTGCAATGCTTAAGTTCGGCCAAGGAGCGATTGTCAATGTCGCTTCCGTGCTTGGCTCGGTAGCACTGCCAGCAACTGCGGCATATACCGCAAGCAAGCACGGAGTTATCGGGCTGACCAAGGTTGCGGCGATCGAATATGCGAAGCGCGGCATTCGCATCAATGCCGTTTGTCCAGGTTGGATTGAGACACCGCTCCTCGAGGCCGCTTACAAGAATTTTTCCAACAACCGGCGCATGGAGGCATTACAGCCAATGGGGCGCTGTGGAACGCCAAATGAAGTAGCCGCCCTCGTTTGCTTCCTATTGTCAGATCAGGCAAGCTTCATTACCGGAAGCTGTCATCTTGTCGATGGCGCGTACAGCGCTCATTGACCGAGCTTGACAGGACCGCAAAACCGAAAATGTGACGATCCAACTGATTGTCCTCTGAACTCAGTATCCACAGGTTAACTTTTGAAGGAACTCAAACCAACGACCCAGTTGGCACCTATTCATGATTTGCTGGTGGATACTCTCGCAGGGGGATGCTAGCGGTCCGAAGCCAGCGCTACTCGGCGCATGTGCCAAGGATAGGCATCATCGCGTTGATGTGCCCGTCGATGCGTTCCAGCACTTTTGGGGGAACATAAGCCCGCTCTGGCAAGGACCACCAGAACCTGTCGACCTGGCCCACAATTTCGGTCACCGCTCCGAGGACTGCAGCTTCCGGCAGTTGTGCCCGATTGGCGAATGCTTTCCATCTCTGCGCATTCATCGCTTTGAATGAGCGCTCGCCAGCAAGCGACAGTGCCATTCCGTCAGCTGGAATATACGGGATTGTTGAAAGTACGTCGTAAACTGGTGCGATCGCCGGTTTGTCACCCACACCATCATAGGCAACTGACCAGTTTTTGAGATGCATGTCGCCGTTACCAGTCATGACGGCGAAAGCCAGCCGTCGTACGAATTCGAGCGAGGTAGTAGTTGAGACCGCTATTGCGAGCGCTCTGGCGATGTCATGATACGCTGCCCCTTCGTATTTTCGGGAAGGATAAATACCAAATACCTGGGCGAAATCCTCCATGTGGATCCGCTCACCGTTTGCCTTACGATCGAACCGCTTGACCAATAGGACTTTGCCATCTGACAGCGTCGCAAATTCCTCCGGAATGCCCTCAAAATCTGCTTGGTCGACGAGTTCACGCTCTGGTACGTCCATCCCTATGGCTTCGGCCAAGGCGAGTTGAGCGTATTCGTTCTCGGAGACGCCGGGGAAAGATGTCGAGGGGAACTTGGCAATGTACGAACCCTGCTCGTCACCGAGCGGGATGGTCAGTCCTCCACCCTTGCCTGTGTTCTTGATGACAGAGAGCTTCATCTGGACACCAGCCAGAGAAAAGCGGGCTTTTGGTCTGGGGCGCGAACGCGCCTCGACAGAAGCCACAGCACCTCCGCTCGGCGCGACACGAACAGCTCCTGGCAGATCCGAACCAAGCGCGACAAGGATATCGAAGTCGTTTCCGGCCCGGACGCTGTCTACGTGGTGCTTCTCCATCGCTTCGCGCAGCTTGTCTTCCGGCAGAAGATTGGCAAAAAACGCCGGCAGTGCTCTTGCTACGGGCTTCGGATCTTTGCGGAGACCACCGGCGGCCGAACGAAAAGACAGGCTGAGCACAGGGAACCCGCCGGTCGCACGATAGCTGTCCTCGAAGCTGAATGCGGTAAAGTCGCCCGGCGTCCTGACGATCGTCCCAACTTTGAGATCATTCAGGAATACCTCGAGAGACGAAATTGATCTCGGATGAAGCGGAACATCAGTCATGATCGTCGCTCTCCCGGCTGACAACGAAGGCTGGCAGATCATCTTCGTCACCATGAGGCTTCAGGAGAGCATCGACTGCCGGGGCGATAGCTTTCGGGATGAGCATCAGTTCGAGACCAAGTGCGCGCGCGATGTTGATCAGTGTCGTAACGCGGGCAGCAGCGCTGCCGACCTCGATTTCGCGATACCTCGGGCGCGAGATGCCCGCCATATCTGCAACTTGTTCCTGCGTGAGTTGGAGGTCCTTGCGGGCCGCCTTTAACACGCTACCAACTTCCAGCAAAGGGTTTGACAAATGGCCCACGTTGATACTCCGACAGATCATTCTCTTCTAGAAGGAATGTATGCGGATCTTTTGTCAAGCGCTCAGTTATCAAAATGATCTGTTGACATATCTCCTAATTCAAAATGAGCCCTCAAGAGATCACTATGGCAAGGCACCGACCAAAAAGTTGACGTCCTCACCTGCACAGCAATAGGTATAATTTTATTAAATGCGACACTCTACTCCCGCTCGCCCTCGGCATTGGCGCCGAGAGAAACGGAATGGGCATGACAAAAACGACATTTCATGACGTCATTTTCAGCGAAAGATATCCGAGTTCTGCGAGTTGCGTATCGCGCCAATCGCATCCTGGCGGGTGATGGAGAATATCCGGCCTTACCTGATCAGTTTGATCATCTACCGGAAATCGCCACCGCGACTGAATGGCCATATCGACTGGATGACGATTGGTCAGGCATGTGGAATCGAAGCCGAACTGACGCTAGAACTGAAAAAGCAGCTTCGGCCAGGCTTGGATTCAATCATCCGATGGCTCGAGGCACCACCGGCAGCCGAAGGACGACGGTCACCAAAGCCGACAGTTAGCCCGCGCAAAACGGTGCCCACCAAAAAGGCAAGTTCCGTATCCTCCCCCAGAAAGCCGCAACGCACAGCGGCCGACGGTTCCGTTGACCGGTCTGCTGCGGTACGGCCTGGGCCTGCACCGAAGCAGATCAGCCCTAACCCCGAGCCGCTTTTCGAAGCGACAGAAGATCCAGCGAGCTTTCAGGAAGCGCTGACTTATCATATGAGGCGGTTCGGCGACACGTATTGGCAGCTCTACCGCGCCGTTGTTCATCTCAATGAGACCTTCGACAACAAGACGCTTCTGTCATGGATACAGGAGAGCGCGTTCCACGCTCTGTTGCGAGTTTCGACATCCTCCGCCGGATTGAGCGACGGTACGGACTTTCGGAGGAATATTTCAAAGAGAAACTGCCGCATCAGGCGCGCTCACTTTATGGCCACGAACTCGGTGAGATCAGCCCGGCTGAACGGCGCAGGATCTCGCTGCATCTTCCGGATGATTTCAGCAATCTGCCCTTCAGCAAGCGCGAAGAGATCCTTGATTGGGATCGCCGCGTGATCATCTCCGGATCGACAGAGTATCGTCGATACCAGGCGGCGGCCAGCAAGCAACGATACGCAATCCGCTTTCCCGGCGTCACCTATGGCCGAAGCACTTTATCACTGAGATCCTTGGTACCCGCGGTTGGCGCCAATCAGAATGTCGTGGCCGAGTGTGATGATCCCGATTTGCTGTCAGGCGTTATGGACGCGCCGCCACGGCTTGCCATGGAAATGGCAGATCTCGTTCGTTTCAAGACCTCGACACTGACCGCGATTGGATTTCAGCGGAATGGCGTTTGGGGAGAGGAAACGGCTTCGCAAAAGATCGAACACCTTGGCCTGATGTTTGGGGCGCTGGCCGCTTCACCAAACGGTTCAGTAAAAGGTTTTGGCGTTCCGCTCAGTCATTTGAGTTTTGGTCTTCTAATCTTTCCTGGCGTGTGGGAGTGGTATCTGCAGTGGCGGGAACAGCGCCGTGGCTTCTATACCAAATGGGAAGAGGACATGCTGATGGTTGCCCAGGCCCTCACTCGCGCGGATGTCGGTTGGATACGGCAGCACCCGGAGCTGCTTCAAAACGTCAGGCCGATCTCGGGCTTGATTGAGCAGGAAGAAATCGACTTCGCAGCCCGCGACTGGAACGGCGCCTGCGACGCCTTTCACCGACATGCCGCAAATCGTTCCAAGGAAATTCAACGCGTCATGCGTGTTCACCGCGACCCGTTCGAGCCGATCATGTGCGTCCTCAAGGCCGAAAGCCCATTGGCGGAATATCGTAAGATCACGGACGAAATTCTCTCACGCATGCCGGATGAAAGAAGATATCCACGGCCAGCGGCTGAGGCCGTCAGATCATTCCTGCTGCTTCGGCTCGGCCTGCACCTCGGACTGCGGCAGAAAACCTTCGTCTACTGCGTGTTTGTCCGCGCGGACATTATCCGACATCGGAACGCCGGCTTGAGGACATGAAATGCGGGGAGTTGCGCTGGAGTGATCGCGACCATGGGTGGGAGGTCCTTATCCCGTCGGTCGCATTCAAGAACTCCGGCTCATCTTTCTTCGGTCAAAAGCCGTTCCGTCTGATCCTGCCGGACTTGCTCGATCTCTACAAATACCTCGATGCGTACATCGACCGCCATCGCGGCGTTCTGCTTGGTGGTGCCAGAGACCCTGGAACGTTCTTCGTCAAGACGGTGAAGACGACCAGCATCGATGCAGCCTACAACTCCACCACGTTCTACGAGGCGTGGCGGACGGTTATTCAGCGCTACGGGATCTACAACCCATACACCGGGCGTGGTGCGATCAAGGGCTTGCTGCCGCATGGTCCGCATAACCTGCGCGACATTCCGCGACACATATTCTGAAGCAGACAGGATCATACGAGCAGGCGAGCTACGCTATTCAGGACACGCCCGATGTCGTGCAACAGCACTATGGTCGCTTCCTGCCGCAAGACAGGGCCGCGCTGGCGGCCAAGATCCTCAATCAGGTTTGGGAAGCTGCATAAAATCGAATGAGATGCTCGGCTTGGATGGTGGCGACAGCCTACGTCCGAGCCGACCTCGTCGTTTCGCTCTTGAAAGGATCCGAACCTACGATCTACCTTGAAACTCTAACAATATGATACTTCTCATGAAATTATCATGGGCGACCGAGGCGGAAGTTCAAATGCTGCAATACATACTTACTCGTTGAGAAACTCAGGCCGGCGGCAAGCTCCCGGGGTTTCCCCAAACTGTCGTTGGAACGCCCGGATGAATGCCTGTTGAGACGAGAATGAGCAAGCAAATGCGATTTCCGCGAGCGCCATCTCCGTATTCTCAATGAGCTCACGCGCACGATCAAGTCGCCTCTTGCCGATGTACCGACTTGGGCTCTCACCTACGGAAGCCTTGAAAGCTCTCGAAAAGTGAAACCGGCTGAGACATGCGATTGAGGCGATGTCAGAAATCGTAATATCAGAATCAAGGTTGGCCTCCACGTAGTCGAGAACACGTCGTAACCTTCTGTTGTCCAATCGAGTTGCGTGACTGACGTGCTCTGACGCTGTGTGGCAGTCATCGTGATAACGCCCGCAAAGATGCGCGATCAGAGCAGTCGAAAGCTGCTCAACCAAAAGTGCCCCACCGGCGGTTTCGCTTTTCAACTCGCTTGCTATGCGAATGCAGACTTGGCGAACAAATTCATCTTCAAGCCCTGAGCGGTACAAGCGATCGTCCAGTAAAATCGGGCGTGCAACCACCTCTGAAAATGCATTGATCTGCTCGTCACCGAGGTAGATATGCAGAACTTCCGGTATCGTCTCGCTGATCATGATCTTGTCTTCAAGCACACCGATCGGCGAAAACCAGACTGTGCCGGTTCGGCTGGCGGCGGTCTGGAAGTTGCCATTGCCTCTCCTCTCTACCCGCCCATGCAAGGTACCTCGCAAAGCAAGCGTGATTTCTGTCTTCGATGAACAGATGTCGGGTATGCGTCCGGCCGGGTGCGAGCGTATCTCAGCCGCTACTCCAGTCCATCCTCTTGCCTGCGAAGTGAAAAGCAGTCCTGCATCAGGAAACTTCTGCACCCCATGTTCATAAAGTGACTATCCGTTGCGACCATCTCTAGGCAGTCTGTTTTACGCGCTTTGCACGGAAATCAACATATAGCATTTTGGGTAAGAACTTGGGCACAAGTAGAGAAGACCTTTCTTACTCTAAATGCTTCAATCGTCGTCGCCGAGAATTTTGAAAGACCTGCTATCCGAGCGAACATCTCGTGTTAACGTAAGATTGTATCAGGTCGGGTGATTGATCCTTTACAAAGGCGTTACGGTGGACGTGGAACTGCGCTTCGATTCATTTTCTATCTCTCCAGCGAGGCGTAACCTCAAGCGGGTTGGCGCAAGCATCCCTTTAGGAAGCCGCGCCACTGACATACTCCTTCTGTTGCTTTCCCGTCCCGGTGAACTGAAAACCAATGATGAAATCATCAGGCATGTCTGGCCAAGCACATTCGTCGATGAAGCGAACTTGCGCGTTCATATCTCTGCTTTGAGGAAAGCTCTGGGAGACACGAAAGGCGAACCTAGGTTCATCACCAATATCCCGGGCAGAGGCTATGCCTTCATCGGCCAGGTTTCCACAAGCTCGCAGGCTCCGAGCATGCCGCAAGCGGATTTCGACCAATTTCGCGGCTCTCGGCCTAACGTATTCGGTCGCAGCGAAAACATAGAGATCATCCTTGCTCAATTGCAGAAAGGCAGACTGGTTACCGTGACCGGGCCGGGAGGGATCGGAAAATCTACCGTTGCAAGGGCAGTAGCCGAGCGGCTGAGCAGCCGCGCAGAGGTAATCAGTGTTGCATTTTCGGACCTCGCGTCGGGAGATCTTGTACCGGCCGCAGTTGCCGCGAGCCTTGGTCTCAAATATCGCGCAGAGAACGTGCTGGCGGTTATTTGCGCCTCTCTGGAAAACAGCGAGGCTACGATCATCCTGGACGGCTGTGAACACGTCATCGATGACGTTGCCAAACTGGTCGAAACCTTGCTCCAACGCACTTCGAAAGTCCGCTTTCTGGCGACCAGCCGGGAGCCGCTTCGCGCGGGAGACGAACGCGTCCATCGTCTGCTACCTCTCGAAATCCCGAATGCGCAAGCCGATGTCGAGGACGCACTAAACTTCTCTGCGGTGCAGCTGTTCGTGGAACGCGCCGATGCTTGCCTTGGCGGTTATCGCCTGACGCTTGCCGATACACCGGTTGTTATCGACATCTGCATGCGGCTGGACGGGATCGCGCTCGCCATCGAACTCGCCGCAGGCCGGCTTGAGGCGATGAGCCTGTCCACCCTGGCGGCATCGCTCAACGATTGCTTTCGGGTTCTCAGCCGTGGAAGGCGAACCGCGCTGCCACGGCACCAGACACTGCGCGCGGCGCTGGACTGGAGCTATGTCCTGCTCTCGGAACCTGAACGGCGCGGCCTGGACGAGCTGTCGATTTTTCGCGGGCGTTTCACCATATCGGCCGCAGCCGCCGTCCTGACCGGCGATGCCTATGACCTTGTTGCCGCGCTCGTCGCCAAGTCGCTCGTCGTCGCGGAAACATCGACGACCGATGAGTTCTACCGCCTGTTGGACACAACCCGGATCTATGGTGCGGAAAAGCTCGCGGCGTCAGGAGGATATGACGCAGCGATGGAACGGTTCGCGCGCTACCTCTGGCGGTTGCTCGATACAGCCTCGGCAAAAATCCACGTCCAGCCCACCGAGGAGGCCGTGCGCGATTTCGGCCATCTTTTGCCGGGCCTGCGCTCATGCCTGGACTGGGCCCTGGCCGGTCATGGAGACAGTCTGGTCGGTGCCCGGCTGACCGTTGCGGCCTTGCCGCTATTCTTCAAGCTGTCGCTTTACGACGAATGCATCTCGGTCGTCACCGCATCGATCGAATTCCTCAATGCAAATCCCGATATCGATGAGGCTAGCAGGATGAAGCTTTACACCGCGCTAGGCTGGCCTCAGATCATTGCGGCAGCTACTCCGGGACGGGGCGCGGAAGCCTGGAGCGCTTCAGCCGTGATGGCGTCGTCGCCTTAAGTTTGGCTATGGCACGGTGATCGACATCGGCCAGGTTTCAGGCGCTGATCGACATGGTGATATCTCGCCATGCCGCGATAGCGTGAGAGCGAAGCTTTCGATGATCTGCTGCGGTC